>DATKMV010000040.1:0-43154 GCA_035541695.1 Steroidobacteraceae bacterium | reverse complement strand
CATATCGCCTGACATCCGGTTTCCCGTCGTCGGCGCGGCGGTGCAGCGGCGCGGCGGGACCGCCCGGCACGACGCGGTGGCCTGGGGGTACGCGCGCGCCGCGTCGGAGCGGGGCGTCGACATCGTCGAGAATTGCGAGGTGACCGCCATCCGCCGCGATGCGTCGGGCGCCGTCGCAGGGGTCGAAACGACGCGCGGGGCCATCGCGGTGAAGACGGTCGGCGTCGTCGCAGCGGGGCACACTTCGGTCGTCATGGCGATGGCGGGGGTGAAAATGCCGCTCGACAGCTATCCGCTTCAAGCGCTGGTGTCGGAGCCGGTGAAGCCCATGATGCCCTGCGTCGTGATGTCGAACACCATCCACGCGTACATGAGCCAGTCGGACAAGGGCGAGCTGGTGATCGGCGCCGGCACCGATGCCTATACCTCCTACACCCAGCGCGGCGGCCCGCACATCACGAGCCACGCGCTCGAGGCGATATGCGAGCTCTTCCCCATGTTCCGCCGCATGCGCATGCTCCGCTGCTGGGGCGGCATCGTGGATGTCACTCCGGACCGCTCCCCCATCATCGGCAAGACGGGGGTACCCGGGCTGTATGTGAATTGCGGCTGGGGCACCGGCGGCTTCAAGGCCACGCCGGGCTCGGCACACGTGTTCGCGTGGACCCTCGCGCACGATGAGCCGCATCCGCTCAACGCGCCTTTCACGCTCGAGCGCTTCCGCGACGGCAACCTGATCGACGAGGCGGCCGCTGCGGCGGTCGCCCATTGAGAGCCCGGCATGCTGCTCATCGAGTGCCCTTACTGCGGCGAGCGCCCCGAGCCCGAATTCGTCTACGGCGGGCAGGCCCACGTCGCCCGCCCGCGCGATCCGGCCGCGGCGAGTGCGCTCGATTGGAACCGTTTTCTCTATCTGCGCGCGAACCTCCGTGGAGTCCACGCCGAGCGCTGGCGACATGCACACGGCTGCGGTCGCTTCTTCAATGCGCTGCGCGACACCACCACGGATCACTTCCTCGCCACCTACGAGGTCGGTGAGGCACCGCCCGCGCCCCGGAAGGCCGCACCGTGAGCGAGGGCCTGCGCACAGCGGGCGGTGGGCGCATCGACCGCTCGCGGCCTCTGTCTTTCAGGTTCGATGGCGTGTCCTACCACGGCTTCGCCGGCGACACGCTTGCCTCGGCGCTGCTTGCCGAGGGTGTGCATCTCATGGGTCGCTCTTTCAAGTATCACCGGCCACGCGGTGTACTCGCGGCCGGAACGGAGGAGCCGAACGCGCTCGTCGGCGTGCGCCGCGATGCGGCTCGCTACACGCCTAACCTGCGCGCGACCCAGGTCGAGTTGTACGACGGGCTCGATGCGGAAAGCCAGAATCGCTGGCCGAGCCTCAGGTTCGATGTCGGCGCGCTCAACGACCTGCTCTCCCCGTTCATTCCGGCCGGGTTCTACTACAAGACCTTCATGTGGCCGCGCGCGGCCTGGAAATCGATTTACGAGCCGCGTATCCGCGCCGCCGCCGGGCTCGGTTGCGCGCCCCGCCTCGCCGATCCTGACCGCTATGCCGCGCGCTACGCCCACTGCGACGTCCTCGTGGTCGGCGCCGGTCCGACCGGACTTGCCGCCGCGGCCGCGGCAGCAGCGCAGGGCGCGCGCGTAATGCTGTGCGATGAGCAGCCCGAGCTCGGCGGAGGACTCCTCTCCGGTGGCACGGAGAGTGCGAGCGCCATCGATGGCCGACCGGCCCTCGAGTGGCTCGACGCCACCCTTGCCGCTCTTGGCGCCAACACCCGTGTGACCCTGCTGCCGCGGACGACCGCTTTCGGCTACTTTCCACACAACCTCGTCGGCCTCAACGAGCGCCTCACCGATCATCTCGCCGTGCCTCCCCCACGATCGCCGCGTGAGCGGCATTGGCTGGTGCGAGCGCGCGAAGTGGTGCTCGCGACCGGCGCGATCGAGCGCCCGCTGATATTCCCCGGCAACGATCGTCCGGGAATCATGCTGGCGGGCGCTGCGCGCACCTTCCTCAACCGCTTCGGCGTGCGCGCGGGCACGCGCGGGGTGCTCGTGACGGCGACCGATGAGGCCTATGCAGCGGCCCTCGAGCTGCAGCAGGCGGGCATCTTCATGGCCGCGATAGCGGATGTGCGCGCGGGTGACAGCGCCGCTGCCGAGCGCGCCCGCGCTGCCGGCATTCCGGTCCTCACGGGCGCTACCGTGCTCGGCACCAGCGGACGATGGCGCGTGAGCGCCATTCGCCTCGCGCAGCTCGAAGGCGGCGAGCCCGTCTTCACCCAGGTGCAGCCGTGCGATCTCGTCCTGCTCTCCGGTGGCTACACCCCCAGCGTGCATCTTTTTTCGCAGTCGCGCGGCAAGCTCGCCTGGGACGAGACTCTGCAGGCCTTCATTCCCGGCGTCGCCGCCGAGCGCGTGCGCAGCGCGGGCGCGTGTCGCGGTGTTTATGAGCTCGCTGCCGCGCTCGCCGACGGAACGGCTGCAGGATCGGCCGCAGCGCTCGAGGCGCTCGATCCGGCGCGGCGCGGGGTGCAACCGGCAGGCGTAGCGGCACGCGCGACACCTCAGACGGTCCGCGGCAGCGCACCCTCGGAGAGGCGCTGGGCCGGCGTGATCGATGCCCTGCCCCGTCCGCGCGATGCACGCGGGCCGTCGTTCGTCGACTGGCAGAACGATGTCACCACGCGCGACCTGGCGCTTGCGACGCGCGAAGGCTTCCAGTCGATCGAGCACCTCAAGCGCTACACCACGACCGGAATGGCAACCGATCAGGGCAAGACCTCTAATGCGAACGCGCTCGGCATCGTCTCGCAGGCGCTCGGCAGGGCGGTACCGCAGGTCGGTCTCACCACCTTCCGCATGCCGTACACACCCGTCAGCTTCGGCAGCTTTGCGGGCCCCGCGCGCGGTGAGTTGTTCGACCCGGTGCGCACGACGCCGATGCACGGCTGGGCACGCGCACAGGGGGCGGTGTTCGAGGACGTCGGGTTGTGGAAGCGCGCACGCTATTTCCCGCGGCGCGACGAGGACATGCACGCGGCGGTCGCACGCGAATGCCGTGCCGTGCGCGAGGCTTGCGGACTGTTCGATGCCTCGACGCTCGGCAAGATCGAGGTGGTGGGCCCCGATGCCGTGACTTTCATGAACCGCCTGTACGTCAACGCCTGGGACTCGCTCGCAGTCGGCCGCGCCCGCTATGGCGTGCTGCTGCGCGATGATGGCTTCGTGTATGACGATGGCGTGGTCGCGCGTCTCGCGACCGACCGCTTCCATGTCACCACGACCACCGGCGGCGCCGGCCGCGTGCTTGCAATGATGGAGGACTACCTCCAGACCGAGTGGTCGGAGCTCGGCGTGTGGCTCACCTCCACCACCGAGCAGTGGGCAGTGATCGCGCTGCAGGGACCTCACGCGCGTCGCGTGCTCGCCGATCTCGTGGATGTCGATCTTGCCGCTGCGGCGTTGCCACATATGGGGGTGGTCAGCGGCCGGATCTGCGGGGTGGCCATGCGGCTCTTCCGGGTGAGCTTCACTGGTGAGCTCGGTTTCGAGATCAATGTCCCCGCGGACTACGGCAGTGCGGTTTGGGAAGCCATCTGGGCATCGGGACAGCAGCACGGCATCACCCCGTACGGCACCGAGACGATGCACGTGCTGCGCGCGGAGAAGGGCTACATCATCGTCGGCCAGGACACCGACGGCACCGTGACTCCCGATGATGCCGGGCTCGCCTGGGCGATCGGCCGCAACAAGCCCGACTTCGTCGGCAAGCGCTCGCTGCAGCGCCCGGCGCTGCAGTCGCCGGAGCGGCGGCAGTTCGTGGGACTTCTCACCGCAGATCCCCAATGCGTTCTCGAGGAAGGGGCACAGGTGCTGAGCGCCGCGCGCGCGCCGCTTCCGACGCGGCCATTCGGGCACGTCACCTCCTCCTACCACAGCGTGACACTCGGGCGCTCGCTCGCCATGGGGCTCATCGCGGGGGGCCGTGCGCGCATGGGTGAGACGGTTTACGTACCGCGCAGCGGCGGCGAGGTCGTTGCCGTCCAGGTCGCATCGCCGGTCTTTTATGACCCGAAGGGAGCGCGGCTCAATGCGTGAGCAGATCGCAGCGCGACTCCCGGCCCGGTTCGACGCGACGAGCGGCCTCGAGCCCCTGCCACCGGCGGTGCGGTATACCCTGCGGGGTGCCACTGCGGTGCGGGGGGCGATGGCGGCGGCGGGCATGGAACTGCCGGCGCAGCCTTGCCGTGCGATTTCCCGCGGCGGGCGCGCGGCCTTGTGGCTCGGCCCCGATGAATGGCTGCTCATCGGTGCGGAGCAGGACGCGGCGGCACTTGCGGGGTCCCTCGAAAAGGCGCTCGCCGGCATTCCCCACTCGCTGGTCGATGTGAGCCACAGACAGGTGGCCTGTGAGCTGCGCTGCCCCGAGGCGCTGGTGCTGCTGGCCGCGGGTTGCCCGCTCGACCTCGATGAGCGCGCCTTCCCCATCGGCATGTGTACGCGTACCGTGCTGGCGAAGGCGGAAGTGGTGTTGTGGCGCACTTCCGCGGGCGCGTTCCGTCTGGAGGTGGCGCGCTCGTTCGTCGCGTACGTGTCGCAGTTTCTTGACGAGGCCGCGCGCGCCAGCGGCCTGGACTGAGCCGCAGCGAAGCCGGCAAATGGAGTCACGCTCGTGAAGACGCAGGTTCGGGTGCTGGTGATCGGTGGTGGTGTCGTTGGGGTGAGCACGCTCTACCACCTGACGAAAAAGGGCTGGACGGATGTGGCGCTCATCGAGCGCACCGAGCTCACGGCCGGCTCGACCTGGCACGCAGCCGGTCTCCTGCCGCTCTTCAATATGAGCTACACCGTCGGGCAGCTGCACAAGTACTCGGTGGACCTGTACAAGCGGTTGCCGGCGGAGACCGGCCAGGATGTGAGCTTCCACGTGAGCGGCAACCTGCGGCTCGCGACCTGTCGCGACCGCATGGACGAGTACTACAAGTACTGCGGCACCGCCAATACCATCGGCGTGCCCTTCGAGGTGATCACGCCGCAGCAGGTGAAGGAGCTGTGGCCGTTGCTCGAGCTGGGTGGGAGCGCCGACACTCCGGCCATCGTCGGGGCTCTGTATCATCCGGATGACGGCCACATCGCGCCGGCAGACCTCACCATGGCGTTGCGCAAGGGCGCGCGCGCAGCCGGAGCCGAGATCTACGAGCACACCGAGGCGGTCGGCATCGAGCGCACCGCATCGGGCGAATGGCGCGTGCACACCGCGCGCGGTGCGGACATCCTCGCTGAGCATCTCGTGCTCGCGACCGGCAACTACGCGCGCCAGACGGGTCGCCTCCTGGGCCTCAACGTGCCCGCAATTCCGGTCGAGCACCAGTACATCGTCTATGACGAGTCCCCGGAGCTGAAGACCTATCGCCAGCGCGGCGGTCGCGAGCTCGCCGTACTGCGCGAGTCCGACAAGTCCTATTACCTGCGCGAGGAGCGCATGGGCTGGATCCTCGGTCCGTACGAGAAAGGCGCGCCGGCACGCTTCGCCGACGGTGTGCCGGAATGGTTCGGCCGCAGCCTCTTCCCCGGTGACCTCGAGCGGCTCGTCCCGCACGTGGAAGCAGCGACGCGCCGGGTGCCGGCGCTCGAGCACTGCGGCATCAAGGACATCGTCAACGGGCCGATCTCCTACACACCGGACGGAAGCCCGCTCATCGGGCCTGCGTGGGGCGTGCGCAACGTCTGGCTGAACGAGGGCCACAGCTTCGGTATCACCGCCGCGGGCGGTGCAGGCTGGCAGCTCGCCGAGTGGATCGTCGAGGGCGAGCCCGGTATCGACATGCTGGCGGTCGATCCGCGCCGTTTCGGTGGCTATACCGGCAAACGCTACGTGGTGCAGAAGAACGAGGAGACCTATCGCAACGTCTTCACCATTCATTTTCCGGACGAGGAGCGCGCGGATGCCCGGCCCGCCAAGACGAGTCCGGTGTACGACAAGCTGCGGGCACGTGGCGCGGTGTTCGGCCAGCGCTATGGCTGGGAGCGGCCCAACTGGTTCGCCCCACCGGGTGTCGCGCCGCGCGATGAGTGGAGCTTCCGGCGCAGCAACTACTTCGAGCACGTCGGCAACGAGGCACGCCTGATGCGAGAGCGCGTCGGCGTGATCGACCTGACGCCCTTCACCAAGCACGAGGTGACGGGCCCGGGCGCAGAAAGTTGGCTCGATGGTCTGGTCGCCAACAAGGTACCGGCGAAAGTCGGCCGCATGGCGCTCTCGCATGCCCTCACCCGCCGCGGCGGCATCCGCTCGGAATTCACCATCACGAAGATCGCCGAGCAGCATTACTACGTGGTGAGCGCCGGCGCAGCCGAGCGCTACGACAACGACTATCTCTGCAAGTCGCTGCCGGCGGATGGCTCGGTCGGGCTGCGCAACATCACGGGCTCACGCGGCTGCTTCGTGCTCGCGGGACCCAAATCGCGCGAGGTGCTCGCGCAGCTCACCGACACCCCGCTCGACAATTCCGCCTTTCCCTGGCTCACCGCGCAGGTCATCGAAGCGGGGCTGGCTGTGGATGTTTATGCGCTGCGGGTGAACTTCGTCGGCGCGCTCGGCTGGGAGCTGCACTTTCCGATCGAGTACGCGCATCACCTGTTCGATGCACTGTTCGAGGCGGGCGCGCCGCACGGCATCGGCATGGTGGGCATGCGCGCGATGGAATCGCTCCGCCTCGAGAAGTCCTACCGCATGTGGGGGAGCGACATCACCCCCGATTACACGCCCTTCGAAGCGAGTCTCGATCGCTTCGTGCGGCTGAAGAAAGGTCCCTTCATCGGGCGTGACGCGCTCGAGCGCCAGCTCGCGGCAGGCGTCCCGAACCGCTTCGTCACGCTCGAGGTCCATGGCGTGAAGGACGCCGATCCCCTCGGCAACGAGCCGCTGTTCGACCAGGCGGGCAGCATGGTCGGACGGGCAACCTCGGGCTATTACGGGCACTGCCTGCGGAAGAGTCTCGCGATCGGCTACGCGCGCAGCGAGTTCGCGACGCCGGGGACGGAGCTCTCGATCGAGATACTCGGGGAGCGCAAGCGCGCAACGGTGCTCCCCGAGTCGCCCTACGACCCGGAGAACCTTCAGCTGCGGGCGTAGAGGTTTCAGAAACCCCTGAGCATGAGGTCCAGCGCGCTGAGCAGCACGTGCTGCTGGGCTGCGGCACTGCTGATGTGCGGGCCCAGATCGCTTCGTGATATCCCCGCGAGCCGCGTCGTCACCGCCGTATAGCGCTCGCCCTCGATCTCGATCGTCGGCATGAGCTGCAGCAGTGGGAACTGGGTGCAGCGCGATCCGGCTTTCGCAAGCGGTATGACGACAGTCGTCCCGAGCTCGGCCAGCAGCTCGCTCTGTACATCCACCAGCAGCGGATAGAAGCCACTCCCCTGCAGGTACTTGTTGCGGTAGACCGCGAACTGAGGCACGGCGCATCACCACCTGAGGAGGATTTTCGAGAAAGGCCGATCCTCCTTCACATGGCGGTTATAGGCCTCGATTGCGCGGGCGTTCTCCCGCCGCCATCGCCGCCATTTCAGTCGGACCAGCTCCTCTTCCAGCGCTCTCTCGAGGAGCGCCGACAGGTTGAAGCCCGCTTCGCGGGCGGCCGCCAGAAGCTCGGGACGGATCGCGACGTTTACGGGGCGCTTCGGTCGCCGTAAAGACTCATCATCCATGCACATACCCCTCGAGTGAAACGCACCGCCGGACCCCATGCGCATGCTCCATGCGCATGCCCCTCGCGAGAACCTCCCGCCAACCCCCATGCGCATGCTCCATGCGCATGCCCCTCGCGAGAACCTTCTGCCAACCCCAATGCGCATGCTCCATGCGCATGGCGGTCGAGGGAACCTCTCATTTGCCTCCTCATCGACCAGTTTCAGCCCTCCATGGCGCCTCATGTCGCATTCAGGCAAGAAGGGTGTAAAATTCGGCATGTGGCCCTGACCCGCACCCAGTACGGATTTCTCACGCTGCCGCGCTACTCGATGATCGCGCTGTCGAATGCGGTCGAGCCGCTGCGGATGGCGAACATCATCACCGGCAAGAGCGTGTACCAGTGGTCGATCGTGAGTCTCGACGGCCAGCCGACGCCGGCCAGTAACGGCCTGCAGCTCTCGCCCACGGTTGCGCTCGAGCAGCTCGGCGCGATCGATATCCTGTTCGTGTGTGGGGGTGTCAATGTCCAGGAGGCGGTGTCGCCCAAGATGCTTTCCGCGCTGCGCCGGGTGGCGGAGCGGCGCATCCCCCTCGGCGCCCTCTGCACGGGCGGCTATGCACTCGCGAAGGCAGGTCTTCTCGACAAGTACCGCGCCACCATCCACTGGGAGAATCTCTCGGCGCTGCGTGAGGAATTCCCGCGCATTCAGCTGAGCGATCAGCTCTTCAGCATCGACCGCGACCGCTTCACCTGCTCGGGCGGCGTCGCGCCGCTCGACCTCATGCTGCACCTCGTGGAGGCGAAGCTCGGCGCGCGCGTGTCGCAGCTGATCTCGGAGCAATTCATCGTCGAGCGTGTGCGCAGTCACCGCGACCGTCAGTACGTGCCGCTGCGCGCGCAGATCGGCGTGAGCCATGACAGCCTCATCAAGGTCGCGCAACTCATGGAGGAAAATATCGAGAAGCCGCTGTCGCTCGATGAGATCGCCGCGGCCACCGGCCTTTCGCGGCGCCAGATCGAGCGACTGTTCAAGCGGCATCTCGCTTGCGTGCCCAAGCGCTACTATCTGCAGCTGCGGCTGCGTCGTGCCCGGGAGCTGCTCCTGCAGACGTCCATGCCGATCATCGACATCACCGCTGCCTGCGGCTTCCAGTCGCCTCCGCATTTCTCGCGTTGCTACCGCGCGCAGTTCGGCTGTCCACCGAGCGCCGAGCGCCAGGCGCAGACCGTGACCTCGGTCGCGTGAGCGGCAGGGCCTTTCGCAGGGTGTCGCAAGCGGACATGCCGCTGTCGCTAAGCAATCAGGCCGGGCGGTACCTTTGACCTTAACATCCGCCTAGCAGCGGCCGCGCGAACCGCTAAACCCAGGTCGCGCATGGAGATTTCGACAATGGCTGACGCCGACGCCGAATTCAATTTACGCGATCTCAACGAGCAGGAGCTCCTCGAGCAGGTCCACGACGACCTCTATAACGGGCTCAAGGCAGAGGTCGAGGAAGCCACCCACATATTCCTCGAGCGTGGCTGGAATGCCGAGAAGACTCTGAACGACGCCCTGGTCGAGGGAATGCGCATCGTCGGCATCGACTTCCGCGACGGCATCCTCTTCGTGCCTGAGGTGTTGCTGGCGGCCAATGCCATGAAGGGCGGGATGGAGATCCTGCGCCCGCTGCTCGCGGAGACCGGCGTCCCGCCCATCGGCAAGATCGTGATTGGCACCGTCAAGGGCGACATCCACGACATCGGCAAGAATCTGGTGTCGATGATGCTCGAGGGCGCCGGGTTCGAAGTGATCGACCTCGGCATCAACAACCCCGTCGAGAAATACCTGGCGGCGCTCGAGCAGCACAAGCCGGACATCCTCGGAATGTCGGCGCTCCTCACCACCACCATGCCCTACATGAAGGTCGTCATCGACAAGATGAAGGAGACCGGCATCCGCCAGGATTACATCGTGCTGGTCGGCGGGGCACCGCTCAACGAGGAGTTTGGCAAGGCGGTCGGCGCGGATGCGTACTGCCGCGACGCCGCCATCGCGGTCGAGACTGCCAAGAGCCTGCTCGCCGCCCGGCGGGCGGCGAAGGGCGGCGCACGCGCCGCCAGTGTTGCCTGAAGGGCAGCCTCGTTACCGGTTCCACCGTGAACGCGCGCACCCACAACCCGCCGCGCATCCTCGTCATCGCCTGCGGGGCGCTGGCACGCGAGATCGCGGCGCTGCGGCGCGCGAACGGCTGGGACGCTCTGGAGGTTCAATGCCTGCCGCCCGAGCTGCACAATCGTCCCGAGCGCATCGCGCCTGCCGTCCGTGAGGCGATCGGCGCGAGCCGCGGCCGGTATGCCCAGGTCTTCGTGGCGTACGGCGATTGCGGGACCGGCGGCGAGCTCGATCGGGTGCTGAAAGAGGAAGGCCTCGAGCGGCTGCCCGGTGCACACTGCTACGAGTTCTTCGCCACCGCACGCGTGTTCGCGCAGCTCGCCGACAGTGAGCCGGGCACCTTCTACCTGACTGACTTCCTGCTGCGGCACTTCGAACGGCTGGTGGTGCGATCGCTTGGGCTCGACCGACATCCGGAGCTGGCGCAGGAATACTTCCGTAACTACCGCAAGCTGGTCTACCTGTCGCAGGCGCCGCAACCGGAAGCCATCGAGCAGGCACGGCGCATCGCCGAGCGCTTCGGCTTCCAGTTCGAGCATCGCTTCACCGGATACGGAGAGCTCGGCACGAGGCTTGCCGCCCTGGTCGAGAGCCAGGACACCCTGGCATGGCCAGTCTGAGCATCATCTACTGGCGTGACATCCCCGCGCAGGTCGTCGTCCGGCACGGGCGGACCACGGCCAAAGTGCAGCTCTCGGCGCGGTTCCAGGAGGCCGTCGATCGGGCGGCCATGCGCGCGGGCCGCGGCAGCTCCGAAGCGTATCTCGCTGACTGGAAGCGCGGCGATGCGCGGCCGTGCGGTGATGACCTCCAGGCGGAGGCTGCCGCCGAGGCGGCGCGGATCGAGGCTGCTTACACCGATGAGGCGCTCGAGACACTGATCCGTTCCAAAGGACTTGCAGCAGGCACTTAGGTGTACGCAGTCAGGCAATGGTCGGTGCGCCACGCCCGTGGTCTCAATGCGTTCTATCGGGCGGTGGAAGCCGTGCTCGTCGCGCTGCATCCGCTCATCCGCTGGATAGGGTACGACCGGCTCGACGGGCCCATGGCCGCTCTCGAGCGTCCGGTGAAAGGCCTGCTGTTCGATTGCCGCATGTGTGGACAGTGCATCCTGAGCTCGACCGGCATGTCCTGCCCGATGAATTGCCCCAAGAACCTGCGCAACGGCCCGTGCGGCGGCGTACGCGCCAATGGTCACTGCGAGGTACGGCCGGAAATGAAGTGCGTATGGGTGCAGGCGGTGGCCGGAGCGGGACGAATTCCGGGCGGCATGCAGGCACTCCAACAGGTGCAGATCGCCGTGGACCGCCGCCTGCAGGGAAGGTCCGCCTGGCTGCGCGCCGTGCGCCAGCGCGTCGGGGACCTGACATGATGTTCGAGGACGAGCCGGTACCCGGTTATCCGCTGCCGATCCGGCCCGGCCACACCTCCCCCGGGCGCTTCGAGCGTGTGCTGCGCGCGGGCCACTTTGTGGTAACGACCGAGCTCGATCCACCGGACTCGGCCGACCCCGAGGAGGTGTACCGCCGCGCACGGGTTTTCGATGGCTACGTGGACGCCATCAATGCCACCGACGGGAGCGGCGCCAACTGTCACATGTCGAGCCTCGCGGTGTGTGCGCTCCTCACCCGCGTCGGCTATGCACCGGTCATGCAGATCTCCTGCCGCGACAAGAACCGTATCGCCATTCAGGGCGACATCCTCGGCGGTGCGGCCATGGGCGTATGCAACCTTCTGTGCCTCACCGGCGATGGCGTGCAGGCGGGGGATCATCCGCAGGCGCTGCCGGTGTTCGACCTCGATGCAATGACCCTGCTCGAGACCGCCCGCACGTTGCGGGATGAGCATCACTTCCTCTCCGGCCGCAAGATCACCTACGCGCCGCGCGTGCTGCTCGGCGCCGCCGAGAATCCCTTTGCTCTGCCGATCGAGTGGCGCGCCCAGCGGCTGGCGAAGAAAGTCGCCGCCGGGGCGCAGTTCATCCAGACCCAGTGGTGCTACGACGTGCCGCTGCTGCGGCAGTTCATGCAGCGGGTCGAAGATCTGGGCTTACTCGACAAGGTCTTCATCCTGGTCGGTGTCGGACCGCTGCGCTCGGCGAAATCCGCCGAGTGGATCCGCAAGCACGTGCCCGGCGTACACATACCCGATGCGGTGATCGAGCGCATCGCCGGCGCGGCCGACCAGGCCGCCGAGGGCCGCCGGCTCTGCATCGAGCTGATCCAGGAGATCCGTACCCTCAAAGGCGTGCACGGCGTGCACGTCATGGCTTTCCGCCAGGAACATACCGTCGCCGAAATCATCGATCGCTCCGGCGTGCTCGACGGCCGCAAACCGTGGTGCCCGGGGCGCGATCCACCCGCGAATACCGACAGGATGGCTTCATGACCGATACCGTCATCAGTTCTCAGACACGCGAGGTCGTCATCGGCCTCGAGCGCCCGTTCGTCATGATCGGCGAGCGCATCAATCCCACCGGGCGCAAGATCCTCGCGGCCGAGATGGCGGCCGGCAACTTCAGCCGCGTCGAGTCGGATGCGCTCGCCCAGGTTGCCGCCGGCGCCCACATGCTCGATGTGAATGCCGGTATCCCCCTCGCCGACGAGCCGGCGATCCTCGCTCGCGCGGTGCAGCTCGTGCAGTCGATCACCGACGTGCCGCTCTCGATCGACTCCTCGATCGTCAAGGCGCTCGAGGCGGGACTGGCCGTCTACAAGGGCAAGCCGCTCGTCAACTCAGTAACCGGCGAGGAGGAGCGTCTGGAATCGGTGCTGCCGCTCGTGAAGAAGTACGGAGCGGCGGTGGTGGCGATCTCCAACGATGAGACCGGCATCTCCGAGGACCCCGACGTGCGCTTCGAGGTCGCGAGGAAGATCGTGCAGCGCGCCGCCGACCATGGCATCCCCGCGAGCGATGTGGTGGTCGACCCGCTCGTCATGCCGATCGGTGCCATCAACCAGGCGGGCCGGCAGGTCATGCACCTCCTGCAGCGGCTGAAGAACGAGCTCAAGGTCAACACGACCTGCGGCGCTTCCAACATCAGCTTCGGGTTGCCGGCGCGCGAGGCGATCAACGCCACCTACCTCACGATGGCGATCGGTGCGGGGCTCACCTCCGCCATCATGAACCCCATGCACCTCGAGATCGTCAAAGCGTGCATGGCCGCCGATGTGATGATGGGGCACGACCCGCACTGCGAGCGCTGGATCAGGCGCTTCCGCGAGGCGCCACCGCTCCAGGCCTCGGGGGCCCCCGCCGAGGCACCGCAGGGCGCGGTGCGTGGACGGCGCGAAGGCGGCCACCGGAGGCGCAGTCAGAGCCCCGCATGAGCGAGTCGGACGCACTCGTCGTCTTCACGCCATCCGGCAAGCGCGGTCGATTCGAGCGGGGTACGCCGCTATTGCAGGCGGCGCGCACGCTCGGCGTGGATCTCGACTCGGTGTGTGGCGGACGCGCGCTCTGTGGCCGTTGCCAGGTGCTGGTGATGGAGGGCGACTTCCCGAAGCATGGGGTCGCTTCGCACAGCGACCACCTCTCGCCGCTCAGCGAGGCGGAACGCAGCTACGGGCAGACCCGGCCGCTGCCGCCGGGTCATCGGCTCGCCTGCTCGACGCAGATCCGCGGCGACCTGGTGATCGATGTGCCGGCAAGCAGCCAGGTGCATCGCCAGGTCGTGCGCAAGGCCGCCGACGCGAGGCCGATCACGCTCAACCCGCTCGTGCACCTGCACTTCGTCGAGGTGCGCCAGCCCGACATGCACGACCCCGCGGGGGATCTGCAGCGCTTGCTCGAGGCGCTCAACCGGGAATGGAAATTCGGGCCGCTACGCGCGGACCTTGCGGTGCTGCAGAAGCTCCAGGCGGCGCTCCGCAAGGGTGAGTGGCGTGTGACGGTCGCCGTCCATGCGGGCACCCAGCTGATCGGAGTGTGGCCGGGATTCCATGATCGGGTGTATGGACTCGCGGTCGACGTGGGGTCCACCACCATCGCCGCCCACCTGTGCAACCTCGAGAGCGGTGAGGTGGCAGCCTCGAGCGGTGTCATGAACCCCCAGATCCGCTTCGGTGAGGATCTCATGAGCCGCGTCTCCTACGCGATGATGCACGCTGGCGGCGCACAACAGATGACCGAGGCAGTGCGCGGTGCTCTGAACAGCCTGGCTGCCGAGGTGGCTCGCGAAGCCAATATCGACGTCACGGATATTCTCGAGCTCACCATCGTGGGCAACCCCATCATGCATCACCTGGTGCTCGGCATCGATCCGACCGAGCTGGGTGGGGCTCCCTTCGCGCTCGCCACCGACTCCTCGCTCGGCGTGCATGCGAGCGAGCTCGGGCTGACGGTACACCCCGGGGCGCGCGTCTATACGCTGCCGTGCATCGCCGGCCATGTGGGCGCCGACACGGCCGGCATGCTGCTCGCGGAGCGTCCCGACCTGTCGGAGAAGCTCACCCTGCTGGTCGATGTCGGCACCAACGCTGAGATCGTGTTCGGTAATCGCGAGCGCCTGCTCGCCTGCTCGAGCCCCACCGGCCCGGCGTTCGAGGGCGCGCAGATCAGCAGCGGTCAGCGCGCTGCTCCGGGCGCCATCGAGCGCGTGCGCATCGATCGCGACACGCTCGAAGCGAGGTTCAAGGTGATCGGCTCGAACCTCTGGTCGAATCAGCCGGGATTCGAGGCGGCGACCGCTGCGACCGGAGTGACCGGCATCTGCGGCTCCGGAATCATCGAGGTGATCGCCGAGATGTATCTCGCCGGTATCATCACGCAGGACGGTGTGATCGATGGCACGCTCGCGGCACGCAGCGACCGCATCGTGCAGACCGGACGCACCTACGCCTACGTCGTGCACCGTGGCGCCCGGGATGTGACCGTCACCCAGAACGACGTGCGGGCCATCCAGCTCGCCAAGGCGGCGCTGCGCGCCGGGGTTGCGCTCCTCATGGAGCAGCTCGGCACCGATCGTGTCGATCGCATCCGGCTCGCCGGCGCGTTCGGCAGCCACATCGACGTCAAGTACGCGATGGTCCTCGGTATGATTCCCGACTGCGATCTCTTCAACGTCGCCTCGGCGGGCAATGCCGCGGGCACCGGAGCGCGCATCGCACTTCTCGACAGCGACTCGCGCAAGACCATCGAGGAGCTGGTGCGGCGCGTCGAGAAGATCGAGACGGCGATCGAGCCGAAGTTCCAGGCCCACTTCGTCGCAGCCATGGGTATCCCGCATTCGAGCGAGCCGTACACGCAACTGCGCAAGGTGGTCAGCTTGCCCGCGGTGAAGGCACCGGCCGCCCGTGCCGGCGCAGGACCTCGCGGCCGCCGACGCGCCGGCAGCTGAGTGCGCGGCACGCTATTCTCCGGGTCATGCACCGCTGCATGGCCTGGCTGCTCTGCGCCTGTTATGTCGCCCCGGTTGGCGCCGACGGTGACGTCATCGCTACCGATCGCCCCTCCGTCACTGCATCGAGCACGATCGTGCCCCGGCGGGCGCTGCAGATCGAGGGCGGCCTTCAGGCCACCGACAGCGCCGGACAATGGACGCTCGATCTTCCTCAGCTGCTGTTGCGCTTCGGTCTGCTCGAGAGCACCGAGCTGCGACTCGTCGTCCCGGACTATTTTCTCGAGTTGCCGCTCGAGGGGTCGAGCATTCGCGGCTTCGGCGATCTGGGCCTGGGGGTCTCGTACAGCCTCGTGTCGTCCGGCGGTTTCGATCTGGCGGTGATTCCACTCCTCGGCCTGCCCACCGGAGCGCGCCGCATCTCGAGCGGCGGTTATGATCCGGCGCTGGAGCTGCCCTGGTCGCGTGAGCTGTCGCCCCGCTGGACGGTCGCTGGACAGCTGGCCTCCTTCTGGCGGACCGTGGATGGCGCGCGCAACCAGACGAGCGAGCTGACCTTGCTGCTCGAGCGGCAACTGCATGCTCGATGGAACATCTTCGTCGAATATGCCGCCGACGTGCCCCAACACGGTGGCGCGAGCGAGCTGCTGCACCTGGGAACCACCTACAAGCCCTCACCACACCAGCAGATCGATCTCCACGTCGGTGTGGGGCTGACCCACGCGGCGCCCACGAGCTTTGTCGGAATCGGCTATTCCTACCTCTGCCCCACACATTGAGCGGCAGATCGGGGTCGAGTTCGAGATCTGAGCTGGAGGTTGGAATCCAGCTAGACGTTGGAATCGGGAAAGGAGGCCTTGCGTCGGTTCATGTAATCGAGCAGCGCCTCATCCACCGCCACATCGAGCGGCGGGGGCTCGTATTCGGCGAGCTGCTTTTTCCACAGCGCGTTGGCACGCTGCATCATGTCCCGCGAGCCCTCCGCCTCCCATTGCTCGACGCTGTTGTTGTCGGCGAGCGGCGAGCGGTAGAAGGCGGTCTGGAAATTGGCCTGGGTGTGCGCGCAGCCGAGGAAGTGCTTGCCGGGCCCGACCTCGCGGATGGCGTCGAGTGCCTGCCCATTCTCACTGAGGTCCACGCCGGCGAGCAGCGTGTGCATCATGCCGGCCTGGTCCGCGTCCATCACGAATTTCTCGTAACCCATGGCGAGGCCGCCCTCGAGCCAGCCGGCCGTGTGCAGCACGAAATTCACACCGCCCAGACAGGTGGGGAGGAGCGTGTTGGCCGACTCGTAGGCGGCCTGCGCGTCCGCGATCTTGGAGGCACACAGCGCGCCGCCCGAGCGAAACGGTACCCCGAGCCGCCGCGCGAGTGCCGCCATCACGTAGAGGACGAGCGCCGGCTCCGGGGTACCGAAGGTCGGGGCGCCCGATTGCATGGAGAGTGAGGAAGCGAAGCTGCCGAGAACGACGGGGGCGCCCGGATTGACGAGCTGCGCGAGCGCCATGCCGGCGAGCGCCTCGGCGAGCGTCTGCGCCGCGGTTCCCGCGACCGTCACCGGGGACATCGCGCCTGCGAGAATGAAGGGCGTCACGATGAGCGCCTGGTTGGCGCGCGCATAGGTCTTGAGGGCGCCGAGCATGGTGGCGTCCCAGGTGAGCGGCGAGTTGGCGTTGATCAGGCTGATGATGCAGGTACGCGGCTTGCCGGTGGCGGGGTCGAGGTACTCGTCACCGAACAGGATGCGCGTCATCTCGACCGTATCGCGCGCGCGCTCCGGATGGGTGACCGAGCCCATGTACGGCTTGTCGCTGTACTTCATGTGGCTGTACACCATGTCAAAGTGCCGCTTGTTGACCGGCAGATCGACCGGCTCGCAGATGGTGCCGCCGGAGTGATGGAGCGAGGTCGCCATGTAGGCGAGCTTGACGAAGTTGCGGAAGTCCTCGATGCGGGCATAGCGCCGGCCCTCATCGAGATTGCGCACGAACGGTGGACCGTACGCGGGCGCGAACACGGTGCGATTGCCGCCGATGACCACATTGTGGGCGGGGTTGCGGGCGTACTGAGTGAATTCCTGCGGCGCCGAGCGGCGCACGATGCTGCGGCACATGCCACGTGGGAAACGCACCCGCTCGCCCCTGACATCGGCGCCGGCGTCTTTCCAGAGCTGCAGCGACTCCGCATCGTCACGAAAGTCGATGCCCACCTCCTCGAGGATGGTATCGGCGTTGTGCTCGAGGAGCTCGAGTCCGTCGGCGCCGAGCACCTCGTAGTAAGGGATGCGGCGCGTGATATACGGAACGAAAGCGTGGCTGCGGGCAGTACGCGCCGCAATCTTCGCGTCCCGTCCGCTGGGACGCCGCGCGCGCGCCGGTTGGCTCGATGACTGCTGTTGCATGGGATGTCCTGGCCGTACCGCCCATTATCGTCAGCACCCCCCGCCCGAACTGATCGGTTTGCGGCATGGACTTCTCCGGCAGCGCCATTAGGATGACCGCCATGGCGCACCGGAGACCCCCTGACATCGCCGCAGCGCTGCGTGCCGTCCTGCCCGCCGAATGCGTGCTCGAGGGCGCCGAGGAGCGCCGCCCGTACGAGTGTGACGGACTCACCGCCTTTCGGGACCTGCCCGCCGTCGTAGTGCTGCCGCGGACTGCCGAGGAGGTGCGCCAGACGCTCCTCACCTGCCGGCGGCTCGAGGTACCGCTCGTCGCGCGCGGCTCCGGCACCGGGCTCTCCGGTGGTGCAACTCCTCACCCCTCCGGCGTGTTGTTGTCATGCTCGCGTATGAGCCGGGTGCTGGAAGTGGATCCGGTGAACCGCCTCGCGCGCGTCGAGCCCGGGGTGCCCAACCTGAGAGTGTCGGAGGCCGCCGCGCCTCACGGCCTCTATTACGCCCCGGATCCCTCATCGCAGGTGGCCTGCTCGATCGGCGGCAACGTCGCTGAGAACTCTGGCGGTGTGCATTGCCTGAAGTACGGTCTCACGGTCCACAACGTGCTCGGGTTGCGCGGCTACACCGTGGAGGGTGAGCCGATCGAGCTCGGCGGCGTGGGCGGCGCGGCTCCCGACGGTCCCGGCCTCGACCTGCTCGCCCTTACGATCGGCTCGGAGGGGCTGCTGCTCATCGTCACCGAAGTCACCGTCAGGCTCATTCCGCGTGCGCCGTGCGCCCAGCTCGTGATGGCGTCCTTTCCGGACGTGCAAAGCGCCGGCAACGCAGTGGCCGCCATCATTGCCGCCGGCATCGTTCCCGCAGCGCTCGAGATGATGGATCGCAAGGCCACCGCTGCGGTCGAGCCGTTCGTGCACGCCGGTTACGACCTCGAGGCTGCGGCGATCCTGCTGGTCGAGTCCGATGGAACGCGGGAGGAAGTCGGCGAGCAGGTGCAGGAGATCGAGCAGGTACTGCGCGCCACCGGCGCCAGCGCGCTGCACGTGTCGGGATCGGAGGCCGAGCGGCTGCTCCTGTGGTCGGGCCGCAAGAATGCCTTTCCCGCCGCCGGACGCCTGTCGCCGGACTACTACTGCATGGACGGCACGATTCCACGCAAGCACGTCGGTCGCGTGCTCGAGGCGATCGAGCAGATGGGAAGCCGCTACGGACTGCGCTGCATGAACGTCTTCCATGCGGGGGATGGCAACCTGCACCCGGTGATCCTGTTCGATGCCAACGAGCCCGGCTCCTGGGAGCGCGCCGATCGCTTCGGCGCCGAGATCCTCGAGCTGTGCGTCGCACTGGGCGGCACCATCACGGGCGAGCACGGGGTGGGACTCGAGAAGCTCAACTCCATGTGCGTGCAGTTCTCCCCCGCGGAGCGCGCCGCCTTCTTCGCGGTGAAGGAAGCGTTCGACCCGCAGGGGCTGCTCAACCCGGGCAAGCTCATCCCGACGCTGGTTCGCTGTGCCGAGTACGGGCGCATGCACGTGCACGGCGGCGCCTTGCCCCACCCTGAACTGCCGCGCTTCTGAGCGCATGGGCGAGGTGGACCCATCGGTGCTGCAGGACTGGCGCGAGCGCGTCACCACCGCGGTCAATCGAGGCACGCCGCTGCGGCTGCGGGGTTCGGGGACCAAGGATTTCTATGGCGAGCACACCGCCGGTGAGATCATGGATCTGCGCGCCTGGCGCGGCATCATCGATTACGAGCCCTCCGAGCTCGTGATCAGCGCACGTTGCGGCACGCCGCTTTCGGAAATCGAAGCTACCCTCGCCGCGCACGACCAGTTTCTCGCCTTCGAGCCGCCGGCCTTCGGTGCGGATCCGACGATCGGCGGGGTCATCGCGGCAGGGCTCTCCGGGCCGCGACGCATGTTCGCCGGGGCGGCGCGGGACTTCGTGCTCGGCACCCGTCTGCTCAGCGCCCAGGGCGAGTTGCTGCGCTTTGGCGGACAGGTGATGAAGAACGTGGCCGGGTTCGACCTCTCGCGGCTGCTGTGCGGCTCGCTCGGCATTCTCGGCATCCTGACGGAAGTGTCATTGAAGGTGCTGCCGCGGCCGCGGCTGGAGCAGACGGTGCGTCTGTCACTGTCGGCCGCCGCCGCCGTGACCGCTTTCAACCGCTGGGCCGCACTGCCCTTGCCGCTATCCGGCGCGGCCTGGCACCAGGGCATCGCCTGGGTGCGGCTCGGCGGCGCGCCGGCCGCGGTGCGCGCGGCGCGTGCGCAGATCGGCGGGGATCCGGCCGACACCGCGGAGGCCGCACGCTTCTGGGACGATCTGCGTCATCTGCAGTTGCCCTTCTTTGCGGCCGAGAGGCTGTGGCGAGTGTCGCTACCCCCGGCGGCAGCTCCGCTCGACATCCCCGGTGAGCCACTCATCGACTGGGGTGGTGCGCTGCGCTGGTACGCGGACGTGCCGGACCCGGCGGCCGTACGCGAGTGCGCAAGCGCCGCGCGGGGCAGCGCGCTCGCGTGGCGGGGACCTGCGGCGCAGGGCCGTTTCCATCCACTGACGCCGGCGATTGCCGGACTCCACCGGCGGTTGAAAGAGCGCTTCGACCCGACCGGTGTCTTCAACCCCGGCCGGCTGATTGCGGGCTTATAGGTTGATGACTCCGCGCCCGAGCTCGATCACATCTCCGCTCACCAGCACCTGCCGCTCCGCATCGACGCGCAACCGCACGGCGGAGGGCCTGCCGGTGTACTCGCCCTGCGAAATATCGAACTCGCAGGGCAGCGTGCGGCCGGTCGCGAGGCACCAGCCGCCGAGGTTGGCGGTGGCTGACCCGGTGGCGGGGTCCTCCAGCACTGCGCTGCCCTTGGGGAAGAAGAAGCGGGCCAGCAGCCCGCTGCCCGCCGGGGCAAAGACGTACACCATGCTGTGGCCATCGACGCTGTGAAGCTGCTCGAGCAGATCGCTGCGCACCCGCAGCCGGCGTACCGCGGCCTCGCTCGTGAGCGGCACGATGAGCTGCTCCGTTCCGGCGTTAACCCACAGCGGACGCTCGCCGATGTCGGCTTCCTCGAGCCCGAGCATGGCTGCGACGGTGAGACGCGGCTCGGACACCTCCCGCCAGCGAGGCTCCTTCGACTGCAGCGTCCAGCGGTCCCCAGTGGCCCGCACCGGTATGATCCCGGCAGTCATCTCGAGCGTGATGCGATCCCCGCCGAGGCCGAGCGCGCGGCACACGTGCGCAGTGCCGAGCGTCGGATGACCGGCGAAGGGCATTTCGTAGTCCGGTGTGAAGATGCGCACGCGCGCACTCGCGCGCTCCGCAGGCAGGATGAATGTGGTCTCCGACAGATTGAACTGCAGCGCGAGCGCCTGCATCCTCGCCGTGTCGAGCGTCTGCGCGCGCTCGAAGACGCACAGCGGATTGCCGCTGAGCGGCGCGCGTGGTTGGGTGAAGACGTTGACGATCCGGTAGGCGTAAGCGGGCATACACCGGCGATTCTAGCCGCCCGTGGGGACGATCACAGCCATGACGACCGAATTGCTGTTCCGGGACGATGCCTACCTGCGTACTGCGACGGCGCGGGTCGTGCGGGTCGATGAGCGGGGAATCGAGCTCGAGCGCACGGTGTTCTATCCCCTCGGAGGCGGCCAGGCGGGCGATACCGGCCGGCTGCTGCGCGCATCGGGCGAGGCCATCACCATTGCCGACACGCGCAAGGGTGCGACGCCCGAGCAGGTCCTGCACTTACCGGTGCCCGGCGCTTCGGTGCCGGAGCCGGGCGAGACGGTGACGCTCGAGATCGACTGGACGAGACGCTACCGGCTGATGCGGCTGCACACCGCGCTCCATCTGCTGTCGTGCGTCGTTACGGCTCCGGTGACCGGGGGTAACATCGTGCCCGAGAAGGCACGCCTCGATTTCGACATCGACCTGAGTCGGCTCGATGCCGGGCACATCGAGCGCAGCACCAACGCGCTGATCGCTGCCGGCGCCGCGACCGAAAGCGTATGGATCACCGATGCCGAGCTCGAAGCGCAGCCTGAGCTCGTGAAGACCATGAGCGTGCAGCCACCGCGCGGCGCGGGCCGGGTGCGGCTGCTGAAGATCCCCGGCATCGACCTGCAACCCTGCGGCGGCACGCACGTGGCGGACATCGGCGAGATCGGCGCCATACGGGTGCTCAGGATCCGCAGCGAGGGCAAGCGCAACAAGCGCGTGGAGATCGCGCTCAGCGATAACGGCTGACCTCGAGCCCGTTGCCGACGTTCAACAGCACCGAGGTGATGTCCGGAGCGGCACGCACCCGCTCGCGATAGGCGCGAGCATGCACTCGCGCCGCCTCCGGCTGCAGCATGTTATCGGCGACGATGATGGCGCCTGGCGCGAGCTTCGGGTAGAGCCGCTCGAACACCGGCACGTACAGATCCTTCCACAGGTCGAGCAGCACGAAATCGAAAGGCCCGGGGAGAGCCTCGAGCGACTCGCAGGCATCGCCGATCCTGAATTCGACACGACTCGCGAGATCCGCGCGGGCGAGCTGCGCACGGGCATACTCGACCTTCGCGGCACGCAGCTCGAGGGAGATCACCTGCCCGCCCACCGCGCGCGCCGCTTCCGCGAGCCAGATGGTGGAATAGCCATAGGAGCTGCCCACTTCGAGAATGCGCCGCGCCTTGCCTTCCTTGATCAGGAGATTCATGAGCGTCGCCGCCGCCCGACCGACCGGCAGCAGGAACTCATCGAGCCGCTGCCGGAGCTCCTCCGCGCTGAGGGAGCTCCACAGCTCATCATCACGCCGCGCGCGTGCCTCGTAGTCCTCGATCACCCGCCACACGCTCGGATCGATACCGGGCTGTTCTGCCATGCGCCGCGCTCCGTGCTGCCTCAGGCCGTGCTCGAGAAATATTCCTGCAGCGATGCCACCCCGAGCCTTTTGGCCTCGAACAGGCTCTCGAGATGCTCACGCGAATTGACCAGCCCGCGCGCCCGCAGAATGCCCTGCTCATCGAGCAGCGCGGCGAAGGGCAGGCGGCTTACCTGGTAGGCGAGCCCGAGCGCCGCCGATACGACATACGGGATGCCCTCGAGCCCCTGAGCGCGCACGAACTCGCTCTGCTCGGTCCGATCGCCATCGCTCGCCAGGATCACATCCATCCAGCGCCGCTCGTCCCGCGCGCTCGACTTCACGGCCGCCAGCAGGGACTTGCACACCGGACAGGTCGGCGAGACGAACAGCAGCAGCGTGCTGCGCCCGTCCTGGCGCGGACTGCCGACGCGATGCGCGCGTCCCTCGAGATCCGCCACCTCCAGGACCGGAGCGGGCTCACCCACCGTGAGCCCGCGGTTGAGCATCAACGCTCCCGCCGGCGCGATGCGCTCGTGCAAGATGCCGACCTGCCGCGCGAGCGCAAGCACCACGCCGGCGAGCAGCAGGACCAGCATCCAGAGCACCACGTTGGAGACGGCGAGCGCGCTCAAGGCCGGTGCCCTTCTGCAGCGGCCGCAGCGGGCAGCTGCGCGCGACCCAACAATGCATCGAGGCTCATGTAGAGGAGCGCGGCCACCGCCGTGCCCGCGCCGATGGTCAACGCGTCCACGCTCGCGAGTGCGCGCGGAGCGCCGGGCAGGAGCAGCGCAGCGAGCAGCGCGCACAGGAACAGGTTGCGCCACACCATCCAGATGCCGATGGGGCGCCGCTCCCTCGGTCCGCCGCATCCACAGTCGAGGGTGCGCCGTCCCCGGCCGAGGTTGACGCCGATCGCGGCGGCATAGACGAGCAGCAGCGCCGCGCCGGCAGCTGCCGCGCCGGCTCGTGACGGCGGCGCAAGCAGTGCCAGCGCCACGGCCAGCTCGAGCGCCGGCAGCAGCCGGGAAATCCACGCGAGCGACGCAGGCACCAGATCATAGGCGCGGAAAGCGTCGGCGAAGCGCTGCGCTTCCAGCCATTTGTGGAGCGCAGCACTGCCGAACAACAGGGCGAACGCGCCGGCAAGGAGCGCGCTGACGGCCGGATCAATCATGAGACACACATGATAAACCACCCGGGCGTGTACCATCGCCGCCTCGGTCTGACGCGGGGTCCGCCCGATGACGGCACTGGCACTTTCGACGCCCGACTTTCGCGCCCTGGGGGCGGAGCTCATCGAGCTGGCCGCGGGGTACCTCGAGAGCCTCGAGGCGAGGCCTGCTTTCCCCGGAATCTCCGGCGAAGCGTCGCGGCAAGCATTCGAGCACGGCCTTCCGGAAAACGGCCTCGGACCCGCAGTGCTCGCAGATCTGCGCGCGGTGCTCGAATTCAGCCGCCCGCCCTCCCCGCGCTTCTTTGGCTACGTTCTCGGCTCGGGCGAACCGGTGGCCGCACTCGCGGACCTGCTGACGAGCGTCCTCAACCAGAACGTCACCGCGTGGCGTTCGGCACCGGCGGCGGTGGCGCTCGAGCGGGAGTTGCTGACGGATCTTGCCGCGGCACTCGGCTGTCGAGGGTATGCCGGCAGCTTCTGTGGCGGCGGGTCGATGGCGAATCTGATGGCGCTCGCAATGGCTCGGGAGAGGCACCTGCCGGCCAATCTCTCCGGCGTCCGCTCCGCAGGGACGGTGTATGCCTCGAGCGAGGTGCACATGTCGATTCCGAAGGCGATGGCGCTCCTCGGGCTCGGGCGCGAGCGCCTGCGGTTGATTCGCACGGACGAGCGCTGGCGCATGAGCCTGCCGGATCTGCGTGAGGCCATCGCCACCGATCGCGCCGCCGGCCTCACGCCGCTTGCGGTCGTTGCAACCGCCGGGACGGTCAACACCGGAAGCATCGACCCGCTCGCGGCGATCGCCACCTTGTGCGCCGAACAGCGCCTGTGGATGCACGTCGATGGCGCGTATGGCGCCCTCGCGGCGCTCGCGGTGCCAGAGCGGTTTGCGGGCCTGGAAATGGCCGACTCGCTCTCGCTCGATCCGCACAAGTGGCTGTATCAACCGCTCGACTGTGGTGTGCTGCTGTTCAGAGACCCGGCGGCGGCGCGCACTGCCTTCAGCTATACCGGCGACTACGCCAGGTCGCTCAACACCGACCCGCTCGAAGGCTTCGCCTTCTTCGAGGAGTCGCTCGAGCTGTCGCGGCGCTTTCGTGCGCTGAAACTGTGGCTGTCGCTGCGCTATCACGGCCTCGGCGCGTTCCGCGCCGCGATCCGCACCGATCTGCGCCACGCGGATGCCCTGGCGCTCGCGATCGCCGCGAGCGGCCGACTCGAGCTGTCGGCTCCGGTGAGCTTGAGTGCGGTGTGCTTCCGCTATCGGGCCGAAGCTGACGGCGCCGGGAGCGATGATCTCAACGCAGCGATTCTCAAGAGAGTGATCGAGCGCGGACGCGTGTACCTGTCCAACGCTACGCTCAACGACCGATTCGTGCTGCGCGCCTGCTTCGTGAATCACCGCACCAGCGATGCCGATGTGGCGCAGATCACCACCGAGGTGCTGGCCGCGGCGGATGAGCTGCTGGCAGCCCGGTAGGCGGCCGCATGGAACCTGCACGCCTCGAGGCCTTCACCGATGGTGTGGTCGCCATCATCATCACCATCATGGTGCTCGACATCCGGGTACCGCGGGGCGCGGATCTGGCGGCGCTCCGCGCGGACCTGCCGGTGCTGCTCGCGTACGTGCTGAGCTACGTGAACGTCGGCATCTTCTGGAACAACCATCACCACATGCTGCAGCTCACCGAGCGCGTCGACGGCAAGGTGCTATGGGCCAATCTCGCGCTGCTCTTCTGGCTGTCCCTGGTGCCCTTCGTCATCCGCTGGATCGACGAGACCGGATTCACGACCCTGCCCACCGCCGCCTACGGAGTGGTGCTGGCCTGCGCCGCGGTGAGCTACACCGTACTGCAGCGGCAGATCATCGCGGTGAACGGGCGCGACTCCCGACTCGCCGTTGCGCTCGGCGAGGACCTCAAGGGTAAGTTGTCATTGGCGCTGTACGCAGCGTCCATTCCGCTCGCTTTCGTCCGACCCTGGATCGCCATTGCGATCTACGTGGGCGTCGCGCTCATGTGGCTCGTGCCGGATACGCGCATCGAGACGTTGGTCAGGAAGTGAGCGCTGTGCCGCTGGCACCGACTCCACCGAAGGGCACGGCGTGCTGGCCGAGGCGCTCGATCTCGATCAGGTAGAAATCCGTTGCAGGCGGGTCGATGTAGAGCACCAGCGGGGCGTGCTGCTGTGCGCCAAGGCGCAGGGCATCGAGCGCGCCGAGCTGCGTGGCGCCCGAGGCGCTGCGCGCCGTGAGCGGCGCGAGCGCGAGCAGCAACGTCGTGTCCGCCTGCAGGCGCAGCACCGGGTCGCGCACGGCGCTGCAGCGGCGCAGCCGCGCCGCAAAGCGACCGCGTCGCGTCATGACGTTGAGGTCCGCTACCGGTGAGTCCAGGGGCTCCGCTGCTGCAGCCAGGTCGCCGGGAAAGTCGCACGGCTCACTCGCAGGCGTGAGCAGCACTGCCTCCTCGCCCGCAATCCTCAGCAGCAGCCGTCCGGAGATCAGCGCCAGGTGCCGGTCGATCCCGGGGAACGTGGAGAAGGGTCCTGGCGAGCGGACCTCAGCCAGACTCACGCGCCAGTCGAAGCTGCCGAGATCGCTGCCCGGCGGATGGACCGCCACCTCGCGCGTGATCCCGCCACCATTCTTCCAGGGTACCGCGCTGCGTCCGGCGGCGCGCAGTATCACGGCCGCCGACGAGAGGCGGCGCGCGGCCGCATGAGCTGCTGCTTGAGATACACGAAGCTGAGCGCCCACATCTCCGCAGCCTGCCGATGATCAGCGGCCGCCGCGTGGCCGCCGTCGGTATTCTCGTAGAACAGGACCTCATGCCCCTGGGCCTCCATGCGTGCGGCCATCTTGCGCGCGTGCACCGGCGTCACCCGATCGTCGCTCGTCGCCGTGATGAACAAGACCGGCGGATAGCGCTTGTCGCGGCTCACGTTCTGGTACGGGGAGTATCGCAGCAGCCAGGCGCGGTCGGCAGGCCGCGCCGGGTCGCCATATTCCGCTTCCCACGAGGCACCCGCGCCGATGTGGGTGAAGCGCAGCATGTCGATGAGCGGCACCTGGCAGACCACCGCGCCGAACAGCTCCGGACGCTCCACCATGCTCGCGCTCACCAGGAGACCCCCATTGGATCCGCCCATGATTCCGAGCTGCGCCGGGGTGGTGATTCCCCGCCGCACCAGATCCTGCGCCACGGCCTGGAAATCCTCGAACGCCTTCTGCCGGTTGGCTCCGAGCGCCGCCTGATGCCAGGCGGGACCATATTCACCGCCACCGCGGATGTTGGCGACCGCGAACACCCCGCCCCGGGTCATCCACAACATACCGAAATTGGCGGAATAGCTCGGCGTCTCGGAGACCTCGAAACCCCCGTAGCCGTAAAGCACAGTCGGCGCAGGCCCGGCGAGGTTGCGCGCGCGGGTGATGAAGTACGGAATGCGTGTGCCATCGCTCGAGACGGCGAAGAACTGCTCGGTGGCGAGATTCGACGCATCGAAACGTGCCGGCAACGACTTGATGGCGACCGGGCGACCGTCGCCGGCATCCGCGAACAGCGTAGTCGGCGTGACGTACGACTCGAAACGGAAATAGGCCTCCGGTCCCCAGTTGTTGGTGGAGACGATGTGCGTCGAGCCACCGGCCGGTAGCGCGAGCACCTCGTCTTTCCAGCCGTCGACTCCATCCGGGCGAAACGCGTGAATGCGGCCGGTTACATCCTCGTAGATCGAGGCGTACACCGCGTCGCGGCCGGTGGCGACCTCATCGATCGAGCTACGCGGGTCAGGACTGTAGAGCACGCTCACCGGCGGTGCGCTCACCTGTCCGGTATCGGGCAGGCGATAGGCAATCAGCGAGCCCTTCGCAATCGGACCCTGTCCGGCCGGTGTCCACTCATCGCGCAGGGTGAAGATCAGATGCGAGCCCTGCGCCCCTTTCAGATCCGCACCGAGCGGCACCGGCAGCCGCTGCAGCTTGCCTGCAGCATTGAGCCAGTGGTACTCGGCCGAGAAGAAGCTGACATCCCGCTGCACCAGGGTGATGGTCGCCGCCGGCTCGTGAAATACGATGCCATTCACGCCCACATCCGCGGCGCTTCCCTCATACAGCGTGCGCGCCTTCCCAATGGGCTCGGAGCGCTTCCAGAGCTTCGCGATGCGCGGGTAGCCGGAGCTGGTCATCGACCCGGGGCCGAAGTCGGTGCCGACGAGCACCGTGTCCTCATCGAGCCAGGTGATCGAGGACTTGGCCTCCGCGAGCCGGAATCCCATAGCGACGAAGCTCCGCGAGGCGAGATCGAACTCCCGCACTACCACGGCATCCCCGCCCCCACGCGATAGATGCAGCAGGCAGCGCCGGAGCGAGGGGCTGTACTCTGCGCCCTTCCAGACCCAGTTCTCGCGCTCATCCGCGGCGAGGCGGTCGAGGTCGAGCAGCAGCTGCCAGTCGGGCGTGGGCTTCGCATACTCGGCGATGCTCGCACGGCGCCAGATGCCCTTAGGGTGCTGAGCGTCCTGCCAGAAGTTGAATACCCACTGGTGGTCGAGGTCTCCGTAAGGAATACGGTCCGCCGCGTCCATCACCTTGAGTATGGACTCGTAGTCTCGCTGGTATTCGGGATCGGCGCGCAGCACGGCCATCGACCGCGCATTGTGCGCCTTCACCCACTCGATCGACTTCGCGCCATGAACGTCTTCGAGCCACAGATAAGGATCTGACAGCTCGGGGTCGCCATGAGCGCTCGGGGTCGCGCCAACCGATTCCGTGGCCATCGCACCGCCCATTGCGCTGAGTAAAACCCACAACAACCATGCTGCCGTCCGCGTGCTCATGGCAGCGCCCTGCCCCTCGAGTCAGCCTGGCTAGCGACTGCCGCTTCGCTGCAACACGCCTTCGACGATGTCGAACAGCGTCCGCAGCCCAAACGACACATCCTCGATCCGCCCGTTGACGAAGAAGGTCGGGGTCGCGCGCACCCCGCTGTCCAGTCCGCTCTGCAGCTGCTCGCGCACGCGCTGCAGATGGATCTGGTCATCCATCTCCGCGAGGTAGCGTGCCATGTCGAGTCCGAGCTGCTCGGCGTAGCGGCGCAGATCCGCGGCACGCAGGTGCTCCTGGTTCGCGAACAGCAGGTCATGCATCTCCCAGAACTTACCCTGACCGCCGGCGCACTCCGCTGCCTCGGCGGCGCCGAGCGCGTGCGGGTGCACTTCCTCGAGCGGGAAATGGCGGAAAACGAAGCGCACCCGGCCCGCGAACCGCTCGAGCAGCATCTTGACGGCCGGCTGCGCCTGCTTGCAGTTGGGACACTCGAAATCGCCGTACTCGACCACCGTCGCCACGGCGCGCGGCGCGCCGATCACATGGTCGACGGCGCCGACAGGCAGCGCGAGCTCGAAGGGCACGTGCGGCTTCATGGATAGCACCTCTCTGCTGCACGCCACTATGCGCCACTTCCGCAGCGTCCGGTGAGCCCGAATCGCGCGGGTGGTCAGTTCTGCCAAGACTCAGTTGGCAGATCGGGGGGTGCCGGTAACGAGCGCAGATAGGTGACGAGCGTCCACACCCCCTCGGCACCGAGCGCTGCGCCGAAGGCTGGCATGCCCCGCGGACGGCCGTAAAAGATGGAGTTGAACACCTCGGCGTCCGCACCGCCGTACCTCCAGCGGCCATCGCCGAGATTGGGGCCGACCCAACCGACACCCTGGTCCTGGTGGCAACCGTCGCAGTTCATGGCGGTAAAGAGTAAGGCGCCGCTGCGCGCCACCGCCGGATCGCCTGCATGCGGGTTGCGCAGCGAGCCGCCCGGGATGGGCGCATCTCCCGCGACCACGTGCGCCTCGTACGCGACCGCGGGCGGCGCGGCGCTTGCGCTCGGCTGCTGCGTCGGGTGCGGCGATCCACAGGACAGCAAAAGTCCCACGAGTATCAGGAGCGCTGACTGCCGGCGCACGGCGAGACACTCCCTCACAGGGCGAAAATCCATACGATGCCACCCATGCTGGTGTGGCGGGCGATCTCGGTGGTCGGCTCCGCCGGGGCGCGGACATCGCTCGGATCGTCCGAGCGCGTATCGCCGGCCAGCAGCGCCCAGTCACCACCTAAGCCTGCGTAAACTGCCACGTACTGACGCCCGTCGGGCGCGCGGTAAGTGATCGGATTGCCGACGATGCCGGAACCGACTTTGAACTTCGACAGCACCTCTCCGGTACGGGCGTCGGCGGATTTGAACCAGCCATCGAGTGTTCCATAGAAGACCACGTCTCCGGCAGTCACGAGCGCACCGCTCCAGTTCGGGAACTGCTCCTTGTTCTCCCACACCTTCCGGCCACTGGCGGCATCCCACGCGAGGAAGCTCCCGAGGTAGCCTCCGGGGCCCGCGATGTAGGGGCTGATCACACCGACGAAGGGTGTGCCTTTCAGATGGCGCGCATGTCTCACCTGATAGTCCATGCACATGTTGCTGGTGGAGGTATAGAAGAGATGTGTGCGCGGCGAATATGCCGGCGGCGAGGCGGGACTCACCCCGCCCTCGAGACTCGGGCAGATGCCTTTGACATTCCCCAGCGACACGCCGGTCTGCCTGGCGGCGTTGAGCACCGGGCGGCCGCTCTGCAGGTCGATGGACTGTGCCCAGTTGAGCGGCGCAAAGGGCTGTGCAACCACCACGCGGCCGGTGGCCCGATCGAGTGTGTAAGCGAATCCGTTCTTGTCGAAGTGCACCAGCGCCTTGAGCGGTTTGCCCGCCACCGTCAGGTCGGCGAGCACCATGGCGCCGGTGGCGTCGTAGTCCCAGCTGTCGTGCGGGGTGAACTGATATGCCCATACGAGCGTGCCATCGCCGGGCTTGCGTGCGAGCACGCTCGCGCTCCACTTGTTGTCGCCGGGTCGTTGCTCCGCGTTGTACGGAGACGGATTGCCGGTGCCGTAGTAGATGAGATCCAACTCAGGGTCGTACGACATCCAGCCCCATACCGGCGCCCCGCCGGTACGCCAGCTCTCGTTGCCCCAGCTTTCGGTACCGAGGCTAGCGCCGCGATCGTAGGGGGGCCGGAACGTATCGGCACGGATGCCCATCTCCTCGTCAGGACCGAGGTTGCGCGCGCTCCAGAGCGTACGCCCGCTCGCCAGATCGAGTCCCTTGACCCAACCATAGATGCCGAACTCCCCTCCTGCCGCACCGACGATGACTCGATCGTGCACCACGAGCGGCGCCATGGTGGTGGTCTCGCCGTTGCCGAGATCAGCGATCTGCACCTTCCAGACTTCACGCCCCGTGTGTGCATCGACCGCGACCGTGTGCCCATCGAGCAGGTTGTAGACGATCTTGCCGTCGGCATAGAAGGCGCCGCGGTTCACCGAATCGCAGCAGGCGACCCCGATCGCGTTGCTGCTCACCTCCGGACGATACTTCCACCTGAGCGGGTAACCTTCACGCGTGAGGTCGAACGCGTAGAGCACGTTTGGCCACGGGGTAACCACGTACATGGTGTCGCCGATGACCAGTGGCTGGCCCTCGTGACCGCCGAGAACTCCAGTGGAGAAGGTCCACACGGGATGAAGCGCACGCGCATTCTGCCGGTTGATCTGGCCGAGCGTGCTGAAGCGTGTCGCGGCGTAATCCTTGGAGGGCATGGTCCACTGCCCCTCCGCGTCATTCGTAGACTGGCCCGCGGCCTGTGCGCAGGTAGCGCAGACCGGCACCACCGCAAGCCACGCCAGCGCCGCGATGTGCGCCATACGCGACATGTGCCCCCCTCGGGTTGGTTTGCCGGTACTTTCGGATGGCACACCCGCAACGTCAAGAGGCAGTCAGCTCTCCCTCGAAATGCAGAGCATCGCTTCCCCTGAATATCCGCGGTGGCTTCCCTCGGCCGAAAGGCGTGCCGGAAGCGCCGCAGCGCTAAATTGCTGGCACTGACAGACTCCAGAGCGATCCTGATGCAGTTCCTGCTCATCGACCTGACACTGACCTTCGCGGCACTCGTGGGTTACCGCGCCTGGCAGCTGGTCCTCCGCCGCGCCGTGCCGATGGGTCTGCTCGCTCGACCGTGGACGCTGCTCTCAGGAACGAAGAGCGCGGGAGAGCGCTCCACTCGTGAGCCGCTGCGGCAGAAGGCCGCTCGCGACACCCTGACGCCAACGGGAAACTGTCAGCGGGCCTTCACGCACCGGCTCATCAATTTCTGGTAGCAGCGCTCTAGGGAATGCTCGCGCTCACCACGGAGGATTGCACACTCTCCGTGCCGTTGGCGGTATAAGCAGCCAGCGCGAAGTACCACGTGCCGACCGGCAGGTCCGCGATGGTGAAGCTGGTCTCAGCGGCGCCAGGCACCTCGACCACCTGGCTCAGCTCGGCTGCGGAAGTGCCGTAGTAAATCCGTGTGCCGGCCAGATCGGTCAGCGCGCTGCATCGGTGTTCTCGGTGGGCGGCTGCCAGCTCAGAGTCGCATTCCCCGTGCCCGCGGCAGCGCCATTCTCGACCGTTATGCTGAATGCCGGCAGGGTCGAGGTGTGTGTACCGTTGGTGACGGAGACTGCGTCAGGCCGGTGATGCCGAGTCCGTCGCTCGCCAGCCTGGGCAGTCGCCGCGGCGCGCAGCGTCATCGCAGTCGCGCAGACGATGAGAAACGGACGCAGCCGGGCGCGACTGCAAAGCGGTGCTCGGTTCATTGGGCCTCCCCTGCGTGACGCACGCGCGTTGGCAGAGACAAAGTCCCGCCGGCGGGATAGCCTCGCGGCTACCCCGTAGTCTCGTGTCATGAGAGCACCACCCCTGGCGTCTGCCCGCGCCTCGGCGGCGGGATCACTCCTCCGCTGCAGCAGTCCGTCGCTCACGCAAGAGCGCAGCGCGAGCCTCACTTATCCGCAACGGAGCGGTGCGAAGTAAAGCGCGCGCCACCGCCGAGCACAAGCTGTCTCGAAGCGGCGACGGGCTGAGCGCTTACCTTTTCGTCAATGTCACGGCGACCAGAACGGTCATGAGCTCGCGGATGAGGGGCAACCGGGTGAGGAACTGAATTCTCTTCACGCCGATGTAGTGCCGCTCGCGGATCTTGAGCTCCGAGTTGCGCAGCAGCCGCTCGAACTTCGCGAGCGACATCCTGTTGAGGCCCGACTCCACCTCCTCGTAACGGCGCGCGCCGTCGTGTCGGTACCGCGCCCTTACGGCCATTACGGTCTTCTCGGAGAACCACAGCTGCAGCCATGGGATTGCGCAGAAGAAACGCATGTGCGCACCGTAAGGTGCCCACCAGGGAGGACCAAACATCATGAGCACCACTCCGCCCGGGCGAAGCGCGGCAGCCATGGCCGCCAGCGCGCTTTCGGGATCATCGAAGTGCTCCATCGCATCCTGCGAGATGACCACGTCGAACCTGCGCCCGTCGAGGCGATCGGTGAACTGAGCGAGCTGGCCGTAACGGCGCGCCGCCGCGGCAATGAGCCCGGTGTGCTTGTCGTACCCGACGACGCGAGCGGAGAATTCGCGCGCGATGGCAGCGGCCTGGTCGCCGAGACCGCACCCGAAATCGAGCACCTCGCGCTCGCGCAGCAGGTTCGCCAGATCCGGAAATTCGCGCCGCAGGTCCTTTAATGGATCCTGCGGGACCTCGCGCCGCGCGAGCGCCGCTACATCCGCCGGATCGAGATAGCCCACCTCCTCGGGCGGTTTGCAGAAGAATGTCATCACCCTCTGGGCCAACAACATCGTCTTCCCGTCCATGCGAATGCTACGCCCAAGCCCGCCCGTCCACGCCGGGCGGAGCAAGGCAGCAGTCTAGGTGCAAGCCGCCATTACACCAACAGCCCCGCCTTCGATGCAGTCGAAGCTCTTGCGAGCTCGAGGCGCGCCAATGCCAGGTCTAGCAAGCGCGTGGAATGACGCGGGTCGTGCGACGATGACCGAGAATGCCCAGCCCCGCAAAGCCAAGCGCCAGGAGCGGCGCGATGGGAGGCTCCGGAACCCGTTCGAGGGTGAAGGTTGCCTGCTCGATCTGCAGCGCTCCCGGGAAGGTTGAGGAGGGAACGACATCGACTACGGCGGTGCCGAAGCCCTCAAAGACGAAGTTGGTGCACGAGAGCACGATGCCGCCACAACCTTCTCCCGGGTGAGCTGACTGCTCGCTCAGCGGCACACCTTGGAAAAACCCCGAGTAAGTGAATGTATTGCGGTACATTCCCGCACCCGTGAACACGAAGTCCGTCGAGAATGCCGCCACCGCGCCGCCGTCGGGCGGTATCACCCAGGGGACGCCGTGCAGCGTCAGTGACACGTTGTCGAGATTCGGGTTGCCGGTATCACCCTGGATCACCAATGAATTTGGCCCATTGCCAACCGGATAATTAAGCAGATCCTCCAACGCCCAGGCGAGAATGACCCCGGACGCTGAGAACTCAGGACCGGCAACGGTGTAGGGCGCTGTCTGATCGCCAAATTGAACGACCATGGAGCCGCTGGTCGCAACCAAGGGATCCTGAGCGCTAGCCAGACCGCTGAGGAACAGCGTTACGAGAGAGATTACCCGGCTCATCGCAAATCTCCCTGTAGCAAGAGAGCGCCTCCACCGTACGCCGCCCGGCGGCACTGCGCAATCGCCGCGCTGATGGCGGTGAATCGTTGCAAGTCGACTATATGGCGGAGAGGGGGAGATTCGAACTCCCGAAGCTCTTGCGAGCTTGCCGGTTTTCAAGACCGGTGCATTCAACCGCTCTGCCACCTCTCCATCTGTCGTGGATCAGAGACGCGGGCGCTATTTTGCCGCACGTGAATAGCGCTTTCGAGGCCAATGTTTTCCCTTCCTACAGTCGATTCGGACTGCGCCGCTGCGGGATCGCATCTCCGGCCTCGAAGCGGGACAGATGTTGGCAGGAGTCGGAGTACAGCAGGAATACGATTTACAGCGGTCCGGGCCGGTGGGTATGCGACTCCGATGGTGACCGGTGCCATTTTGAATACGCGGGGCGAAAGGAGAACCCGCACCGCGAGCACCACCACCACGAGGACGACCGCGACCGATAAACGTCGACCTGACGCAAACTGTTCTGGTGGCCACCCCGCACAGTGCGCCACCGGACGCGGGCTCTGTGCCGGGCCCCTGGTGTGTCCTCCACCTATGCTGAGCGCCGCTAAGTCGCGCTCAGCGGTGAGGAACACACTTCATGGAAGTCCTTCTGATCGACGTCGGGGCACTGGCACTGTTTCTCGCCTGGGTGGCCATCGTCTATTGGCACGCGGTGTCGGGCGAGGAACACTGACCGACAGCCCCACCCATGCCCAGGCGGCTGTATTCCCACAGCGCGGCGTGGGTACTCTGCCTCAGTCTGCGCAGTCGTAGACCATCTCGCCCTCGACACGCTCGGACACGGCGTGCTTGCCCTGCTTCGCGCAGTCGCTCTCCGCCTGCTCGAGGGCTCGGGCTTCGCGCCGCTCATCGACGTCGGGGCGCATCGCACCCGGAGCCGATGGGTTATACGCCGCCGGTGGGCCGCCGGCGCAGGCGACGAGGAGAGTGAGGCCGGCCAGAACCATCGTTTTCATGCTGCGCTCCATGTGCTCCCGCGTGCAGCTTTGTCCTTGTCGCGCTCCGGCGACGAGCGCTGTCGCATTAGTGTAACACCGGGCCGGGACGAACCCGTTGCCTGAGAGGATGGATCCGCTGCCGCGGTACTCGCAGCGCAAGGCTCGGTGGCGTCTCATGTGCGTAGTGGCAGGCGGGAGGGGCGTATGCGAGCGATGACCTGGGCGATCTTTGGATCCCTCGCCATCAATCTGGTGCTCGGCCTGGCGATCGCGGCAGTCTTCACTGCCGCGCCGCGCGCCAGCGCCGCTGCGGCGACACGCTGCTCCACTCAACAGGCGAAGCCCGCCCCGTCAGCGGCGGCACCGCGTCCGGCTGCAGCGCACCGCTACATCGTTGCCGTGCGCATGGGCTGGGCGAGCTGACTTCTCTCAGGAGTTCAGCGCAATGCTTTCGGCGGTTTGCGGCGCGCGCGCCGAGCGCAGCATCGAGATCGCCGCATAGGTGACCACCCCCGTCACGAGCCAACGCATGGTAGTGACGTCGAGCTTCTTCACGATGTAGAACGCCACCAGCACTCCGACGAAGCTTCCGGCGGTCAGCCCCAGGGCCGACACGTGGGCAAAACGGCCGCTGCGAAAGAAGCCGAGGCTCGCCACGGGCTGCAGCATGCCATCGCTCGCCATCATGATGGGAAAAGCCGCGAGGGGGTGCATACCGAGCAGCGCGAGCAGAATCATCAGCGGCGCGTAGTTGCCGATGCCGATGCACATCAGTGCCCCCAGCACGAAGCTGACGACGACCGCAACGAGAAAGCGCCAGCCCTCGAGCGCGAAGGCCGTGCCGCCGGGCGGGAACGCGCCGAGGTTTTTCATGGCGAAAAACACCGCAGCGATCAGCAGCGCGACACCCATGAAGACCTGGATGCGCCGCCGCGGCATGCGGCTCACGATGCCCGCGCCGAGCCAGGCCCCGGCGGTGGCGGTCGCCACCATGGCGACGAGCAGCGCCGGCTGCACCGTTACGGCTGTCAGGAACAGCACCGTCTCGAGGAAGCCGGCCGGATTCAGTCCGATGTTGAGCGTGCCGGGAATGAGCTCATCGGCAGGCTTGCGCCGAAACTTGAAGAGTGCGGTCGTTGGCGCGAACGAGCCGATGCCAAGAGTATCCAGGAAGCTGGTGAGCGAGCCGATGGCGATGTCCACGAGGCCGGGGCGGCCACTGAGGTGGTGACGGCGAACGGCCCAGATCCACCCGATGACGAATGCAACATTCGCGATCACGAGCGCGAGCAGGATCGCGGCCGCGGCGGTGTTCATCGACATGCCTAGACCCTGAACGGCAGGCGCGTGCGCACCCGACCGCTGAGGCGCGCGATACCGTCGACGAAGCGCAGGTACTGGATCATCGCCCGAGCCCCGAGGCGGCTCAGCCCATGGAAGGGCACCGGCATCACCGGTGAGACCGGGAAGCCGAGCTCGACCACCTGTGCGCCGAGAGCGCGCCGCGCCAGCACTCGCCCCATGACGGTGGCCATCGCCACCCCGCGGCCGTTGTAGCCGAGGCCGGCCAGCAGCCCCGGTGCAGGCTCGTGCAGGTGGGGGAGCTGATCCTGTGTCATCGCCACGAGTCCGCCCCAGTGGTACTCGAAGCCGATGCCTTTGAGCTGCGGGAAGATCTCCTGTACTGCGTGGTAGTGATACTGCACGTCGCGCAGCTGCGGGGCCTCGGCGAACGTGCCGCGGGAGCCGAGCACCAGGCGGCCGCTCGCGTCGAGGCGAAAATAACGCAGCAGGTGCCAGGTGTCCGACGCCCCCTGCCCCTCCGGCAGTATGGTGCTGCGCAGCTCCGCGGGCAGCGGCGCGGTAGCCACCTGGAAGGAGGGCACCGGGACCAGCGTGCGGCGCAGCTCCTCACTGATCGAATCCGTATAGGCGTTCGTCGCGATGATCACCACCGGTGCGCTCACGCTTCCCTGTGGCGTATCTACCGTCCAGGAGCCGTTACGCCGTGCGAGGCGTACCGCGGGAGTTTGGGTATGGATGCGGGCGCCGCTGCGCAGCGCCGCGTGCGCGAGTCCGCGCACGTACGCGAGCGGCTGGACCGTCCCGCCGCGCCGATCGAGCAGCCCGCCGCGGTAGAGCGCCGAGCCGGTGAGCTGCAACACTTCGCTGCGTGAGAGCAACGCCACCGCCGCGCCGCGCCGCAGCCACTGCTCGACGCGCCGCGCCTGCTGCTCGAGTGCGGCCTCGGAGGTTGCCGGCTGGATCCAGCCGGTGCGTTTTGCTTCGCATTCGATGCCGAGCCGTCCGATGAGCTCGAACACCAGGTCGGGTCCTGCAGCGGTGGTGGCCACCAGCCGGCCCCCGGCGTAAGGCCCGAGCAGTCGCTCGAGAACGTCAGGGTCGGGCTTGAGCCCGGGAATGACCTGGCCGCCGTTGAGTCCCGAGGCGCGCTCGCCGATCTCGGCCGCCTCCAGCACCACCACGTCGCGACCGGCCTCGGCGAGATGGAGTGCTGCCGAGAGCCCGGTGTAGCCGGCGCCGATGACGGCAGCCTGCGCGCGCTGCACCCCCGCAAGCGGGCTGCAGACGGGCCCGGGCGGTGCAGTCACCGACCACAGCGATTGCAGCTTGAGTACCGGCATGCTTATCGATTATCGATTGCCGCCTATCGTTCTCGCGGGGACCCCCCGCACGGTGACCCCGGTCTCTCTCCCAGCGCCAGGTGGCGTCTATTATGCCCGAGCGCGCGGCTTCCGCCGTATGCGATGTTGTGCGAGACTCGCCACTGGCCGCGACCCGCACGCAAGCAACTGTTGGCAATCACGAACTCGCGGTCCCTCGGGGTGACGGATGCGATCTGCCCACCTGTTCTGCGCGGCATTGTCGTGGCCACTGCTCGCCGCACGTGTGCTCGCGGTACCGCCGCCTCTTCCCGTGGAGCACCTGACGGTCGAGCGGCTGCCGCCGCGTAGCCCGCACTGGGTGTACGTGTACGACTACGCCTTTGACAACGAGACCGACGCGCGCGTGTACCTGTTCGATGGCGACAGCTACCGGCGGCTCGGGCAGATCGGCGCCGGTTTCTACGCCAGCATCAACCTCTCCCCGGACGGCGGTACCACCGCGGTCGCCTCCACCTACTTCGCGCGTGGCAGCCGGGGTGCGCGTACCGATGTGGTCGAGTTCACTGACAACAGCACGCTCGCCGTGACGCACGAGATTTTGCTGCCCGCTAAGCGGGCCCTATCCGTTTCCAGCCTCTTCAACCTCGCCTACAGCGACGATGCGCATTTCCTCTACGCCGCCTACATGACTCCCGCGGCTTCTTTCGGCGTGCTCGATCCTGCAGCGGGGACCACACTCGGCGAGATCGACACTGCCGGCTGCGTCGAGGTGATTCCCTCGGGTCATTACCGGGTGTCTTCGCTCTGCGAGAGCGGCCGGCTGCTCACCATCACGCTCGATGCGCAGGGCCACGAGACCGCGCGTGCGATGTCCGAGCCGTTCTTCGATGCCGACCAGGACCCGGTGTTCGCGCAGGGCATCCCCACGAACCGCGGCAACGTGTTCCTCTCCTTTCTCGGCGAGGTGCACGACATCGACTTCAGCGGAGCGCAACCGACCTTTGCCGCGCCGTGGTCGCTGGTGAGCCCCGCCGAAAAGGGGCACTGGCGGCCGGGCGCCAATCAGGTGGGCGCCGTCCACCGCGAGCTCGGACGTCTCTACGTGCCCATGCACGAGGGCGGTGAGGGCACTCACAAGGACGGCGGTACCGAGATATGGGTGTACGACCTCACGAGCCACCGGCGCCTGGCGCGCTGGCCGCTCAAGGGGTACGGGCTCTCGCGCGTCACCGCCGTGCAGGTGTCGCAGGACCCGGCCCCGATCCTTTTCGCCGCGACCGAGACCTCCGATCTGGCGATCTTCGATGCGCTCACCGGTCGACTCCGGCACATCACGAAACGCGTCGCTCAGTCGCCCTGGATGTTGCTCAATCCGTAACCGCACGGAGTGCACGATGCGCACAATCGATCAGTTGTTCGAACGCTCGACGCGCTCACTCGCGCAGCGCACCTCGCGCCGCAGTCTGCTGGCCTCGGTCGGGCAGCTACTCACCGGTGCGGTGCTGCTTCCCTTGCTGCCGATCGATCGCGCCGGCGTCGCGCGCGCGGCGCAGACCAAGCCGCGGGCGAACGGTCCCGAGGACTGCCAGTACTGGAAGTACTGTGCGATCGATGGCTTTCTGTGCTCCTGCTGTGGCGGTACCTCCTCCTCCTGCCCGCCGGGGACGACGCCCTCGCCCATCTCCTGGATCGGCACCTGTCATAACGCCGCCGATGGTCGCGACTATATCGTGTCGTATAACGACTGCTGCGGGAAGAGCACCTGCGGCACCTGCGACTGCGTGCGCAACGAGGGGGAGAAACCGATCTACCGCCCCTCGCGCAACAACGACCTGAACTGGTGCATGGCCAACGCGGACGTCAACTATCACTGTACGGTGTCGGTGATTCTCGGAGTCGCCGAGAAATGACAGCCACTCCTGCCGGTCGGGCCGTTCGCCGCGCCGGCATGCCGTGGTCGTGGTGCACGCTCGCGGCAGGAGTCGCTGGGCTTGCCTGCCTCGGTGGCGTGCTGACGCCCGCTGCATATGCCGATGAGAAGTCCGGCTCTCCGGAGGGCGCGGCGGCTTTTCAGTCCAATTGCGCGCTCTGCCACGGCCCGGCGGGCGCCGGCGTGCCCGCCCTCGCGCCCGCGATCACGGACTATCCGGCCCGCTACGCGGCGACCTCCGAGGGCCGCCGTCAGCTCGCGATGACGGTGCTGTACGGCATGTTTGGCGAGATCACCGTGGGCGACGCCCACTTCAACGGGCAGATGCCGGATTTGAGCCGGCTCGATGATGCAACGCTCGCCGCCATACTCAACTTCGTGGTGTTCGACCTGGCGCACGCCCCGGCGGATGTGAAGCCGCTCACTGCCGCAGAGATCGCTGCCGAGCGTGCCCACACGGTGGATGGCGCGGCGGTGCGGGCCCATCGCAAGAGCCTCGCCATCGCCGGACCCTGACCCTGACGATGTTGCGACCTGCATCGGCGCTCCCTGCCACGCTGGCTGCCAGCTTCCTGTCGCTGGCCGTGCGTGCGAGCCCCGCGCAGGACTACATGCTCTACTGCATGGGCTGTCACGGCGCGCAGGCGCAGGGTGTCCCCGGAAAGATCCCCCCGCTCGCCGGCTCGCTCGCGCTTTTCATGCGCACCCCGGAGGGCCGCAACTACGTGCTGCGGGTCCCCGGGGCCGCGAACTCCGCCCTTCCCGATGCGCAGCTCACCGCGGTGCTCAACTGGCTGGCCGCAAGCTACGGGGCACAGGGCGAGCCGCCGCCGGTCCCCTTCACGGTCGCCGAGCTGACGAGCGTGCGCCGCAAGCCGCTCGCGGACGTGCAGCAGCGTCGCCGCGAGGTCATCGACTCGCTGGCGGCGAGCGGCGCCGCACCGCCCAGGCAGTACTGAGCGCCCGGGCTGCGGGGGTGAGCCCGTTCCAGGCCGCTAGTGCCGGTAGATCGCGGTGATGCCGATGGTGCGTGGCCGGAAGGTGTATTGACGCTCGAGCCGGCTGTTGCCATCGCCGGGGTCGATACTCCAGTTGTAGGCCGTGATCGCATGACTGTTCGTCAGGTTGTCGCAGAACGCGGCGAGCGATACCGACCCGAACTGCATGCCTCCCCGCAGGGTCGTGAACGTGGTCCCGGGCAGCACGTAGTTGTTCGGGTCGTACTGCAGCGTGTTCGGGTCCTGAGACGCGGTCAGCCACCTGGCGCGCGCCTCGTACGTGTAGTCCACGCGCAGGAAGCTCTCGTGCGCGAAGAGGCTGAAGCGGTACTCGAGGCCGGCCGCCACGGTAACCGGCGCAACCGCCTGACCGTACCCGGCCTCGCTGGTCTGACCGACGATGGCATTGCCGTCGGCGACGATCGGGGTCGTCTCGCTGCTGCTCAGCTTCGAGTCCTGCGTATAGCGCGCCGAGTTGTAGCCGGCGGCCACATCGAGTGACAGCGCATCGGTGAGCGCGGCCTGCAGATCCAGGTCGACTCCTTTGGATACCGCACGGCCGAGGTTGGCGAGGAAGGAGATCTGGCAGACCGGCGGTACTACCACCTGCTGGATGTTGTTCCACTTGATGTAGTAGACGCTGCTCGCGATGCGGATGCGGTTGTTGATGTTGTTCTTGGCGCCGATCTCGTAGCTGTTGACGGTGTCGGAGTCGTAGGTCGTCGGGGCACCGTTGATGCCGAAAGCCTGGAAATCCGACGAGCAGGCCGCATACGGCACCGGATTGTTCGCGCCGCCCGGCCGGAAGCCCTTGGCGTAGGTGGCGTAGAACATGTTGTTCGGGTCCGCCTGGTACTGGACGCTGAGCTTCGGGGTGAAGGAGTTTTCCGAGTTGCTGCCGGAGCCCCGGGTCGGCGCTGCGAACAGCTGCGGCCCGCCGGTGTAGGTATCGAAGGAGTACTTGTTCTTCGAAAAGCGTGCTCCAGCGGTGAATTTCCACTGCTCGGTGAGACTGAAGGTTGCCTCGCCGAACACGGCGTACTGCTTGTCCTTGGCGTGGGTCTGCAGGAAGTAGGAGTCGTTCGGGAACTCCGCCACATACGGTACCGGGTTGCCATTCGCATCGACGAAGATGTCGGTGTAATGCAGTCCGGTGAGAGCCAGGGACAGCTGATCGAGATTGGGATCGTGTATCTGCTCGAGATAGCTCTGGCGGTTCTCGCTGAAGAACAGTCCCGCGGTCCACAGCAGCCGCGCGTTCGGGTCGCTCGACTGCAGGCGGAACTCCTGCGTCAGGTTGATCTGGCCGTTGTCGACGGTCGAAGGCGAAGTGTAGTTGGTCGCTCCGGGCGGCAGGTGAATGCCGTTGCCGTCGATCAGCGGATACGAGCCGCTGACGTAGGGCGGCAAAAACGCATAGAGCTGATAAAAGCCGAGGTTGTAGAGCGTGCCCTCGTAGCCGTCCTGGTTGGTGCGATGGTAATAGGAGGTATTGGAGATGAACTGCGCGCCGCCGAGATCCCCCTGGATCTTGAGCGAGGGCAGATAGAACTTGTCCGGCACGTGTCGCTGCGTCGGATCGGCGTTCACGAACTTGCCGTTGCTCGGATTGGAGTACAGCGGCCAGTAATTGTTGATGTCGTTGCGCTTCGAGTCCTGGTAGTAGATCGCGGGCGTGAACGACCATTTCTCGTTCGGCGTCCACAGGAAGGCGACCCGCGCGAGATAGTTGTCGACGAAGTTGGCATTGCTCTCCACCGGGGCGAGCGTCACCGGGTTTATATCATCGACCCAGCCGCCATCACGGCGATACCAGAGCGTGACCCGGGCGCCGAAGGTGTTGTCGATGAGCGGGCCACCGGCGGCGAATCCGCCTTCGTAGCTCGGTGCGCCGTTATCGGTGGTCGCGACTTCGGCGCGGGCATAGATGGTGGTGCGCGTCACGCTCGGCTGCGTGGTGATGTAGCGCACCGTGCCGCCCTCGGAGCCGGCGCCGAAGAGCGTGCCCTGCGGACCGCGCAGCACCTCGACGCGGTCGATGTCGAAGGATTTCGGCAGCGCCTCGTCGGGATTGAAGGCGAGCGCGCGCATCTGGATCGGCGTGTCGTCGATGTAGATGCCGGTCGTGCCGGCGCCGCCGGTACCCGAGATGCCGCGGATCGCGATGTTGTTGGTTCCGGAGGTATCGAAGCTCACTCCGGGAGTGAAGCGCGCGACCTCGGAGAAATCCTTGATGCCGCGCGCGTCGAGCGCCTCCTCGGTGAGCGCCATGACGCTGATCGGTACCCTGGAGAGGCTCTCCTCGCGCCGTGTGGCCGTAACCACCACCTCCTGGAGTCCCGCGACGGCGCCTGTCTCGGCCGCCGGCGCCTGCTCCTGCCCCTGACAAAGGCCGGCTGCGCCGAGCAGTCCGACCACCACAGAGCCTGTCGCGGCGCGGCGATGCACCG
>DATKMV010000039.1:0-5729 GCA_035541695.1 Steroidobacteraceae bacterium | reverse complement strand
GGCGCGCGCCGGGAGCGTCGTGCGCATGCTGGCGGCCCATGGAGTGGGGCCCGGAAGGCTCGCGGTCGTAGGGCTGGGAGAGGAGCATCCCGCGCAGAGCAACGCCACCGAGCAGGGCCGCAATGCCAACCGCCGCGTGGTGGTGGTGATCCTCTCCACCGGGCTCACCAACAGCGACTCCCCGCTCCTCATGCCGCGCCGCGCCGTCGACCCCGGCACCCTGCCCGACCGCGGCACCGCCGGCGGTGACCCGCACAACCCGGACGTCCATGGCACGGACCATGCATCTTGAAGCTGCGGCGCCGCGCGGCACCGCCAGGATCCCGACGCCGGGATCGTGGTGCGGGCCCGCGCGGCGCGCCGACGCCACCCGCAGGAACGGTATGCCCTCATGAGCTCTTTACCCTCATTCGCTGACTGGCTGCTCATCGGCCGCGCAGTGTTTCTCGTTTTCTCCTTCGTGCTCGCCGCGGTGACTTTCCGCGCCTGGCGCCGCGCAGCGCTGCAGGAGCGCGCACAGACGCTCGCAGCCACCGAGGAGCTGCGCAAGCGGCTCGACAGCGTCGATGCGCGCCTGGTCGCTTCCCGCAACGCCATCCAGCAGCTCGGCGAAGCGCTCGAGCGGGCGCTGCGCGCCGAGCCCGCGCGTCGCAGCGCAGCCCCCGGCTACCCGATCGCGGTGCGCCTGGCGCGCGGTGGTGCGCGCGCGCAGGAGCTCGTCGAGTCCTGCGGGTTGTCGCAGGGTGAAGCCGAGCTCGTCTGCCGGCTGCACGGCACGCCATCCGCCGCCACCGGTTAGCGCAGCGTCGCGCCATTACACGAGAGGACCCTGACAGCCATGCCCTCTAGCCCCGCTTCGAGCACCCACAATGACGCCTTCGCCTTCGTGCAGGAGCTCGCCGGCGCCTTGAACAGCGGCAAGGTCGACCTGCCGAGCTTCCCCGACATCGCGCTGCGGGTGCGGCAGGTGCTCGCCGATGAGCTCGTGCCCACCGAGAAGGTGGTGCGCGTCCTCAACTCCGAGCCGGCACTCGCGGCGCAGCTGCTGCGGATCGCGAACTCACGCGCACTCAACAGCAGCGGCAAGAAGCTCACGGATCTGCGTACCGCGGTCGCGCGCATGGGCTTCAACATGGTGCGCAGCGCCGCCATCACCTTCGCCATGTCGCAGCTGAAGAAGGTGGAGGCACTCAAGGGTCTCGAGAAGCCGCTCGAGGACCTGTGGCGGCGCAGCGCCGCGGTGGGTGCGTTCTGCTACGTGATCGCGCGCCGCCAGGGCAACCTCAATCCCGATACCGCATTGCTCGCCGGCGTGCTGCACGGCATCGGCCGGCTCTACATCCTCACCCGCAGCGTCCACCATCCGGGCCTGTTTGCCGACCAGGCGAGCTTCAACGACATCGTACGCGACTGGAGCGCGCAGATCGCCAAGGCGCTGCTCGAGAACTGGGGCATGCCGGCGGAGATCGTCACCGCCGTGAGCGAGTTCGAGGACCATGACCGCCAGTACGCCGGTCCGCCGGATCTCGCCGACGTCCTCACGGTGAGCGCACTGCTCGCGGTCTTCCGGCAGTGGCCGGAGGAGATCGAGTTCAACATGGAAGGCGTCAAGGCATGCTCGCGGCTGCGCATGGACCGTGCCGCGTACGAGAAGCTCATCGCCGAGTCCGACAGCGAGATCGAGGCGCTGCGCAGCGCGCTCGGCATGTAGCCGGCTTGCGCACCTGCCAGCAGGAAGGTCAGGCTGGCAGTCGGCGCTGTGCGCGCCGGCGGAGTCGCCTCACACTCTAGAAGATCGATTCGCTGCTCGCCTGTCCCTGCGGGCCCTGCGCGACGTGGCCGACCTGTCCCGCCGAGGGCAGGTGATCCATCATAAAGAGCTCCGGAATGCCGTCCGGATTCTCGGCGCTCACGAGCGTCCCCGTCTCGGCCGAGACGCGCAAGGTCACGAGGCCGTCGGGCATGACGCGGCGCTGCTGGGGCACGCCCTTCAGCGCCTCGCGCATGAACTGAATCCAGATCGGCAGCGCCGTATGCGCACCCTCTTCGTACTCGCCGAGCGGTAGGTCCTGGTCGGAGCCCACCCACACCGTCGCGACCAGGTTCTGCGTGAAGCCGTTGAACCAGGTGTCCCGGGACTCGTTGGTCGTGCCGGTCTTGCCGGCGATGTCGCTGCGGTTCAGGGAAAGCGCGCGCACGCCGGTACCGTGCTTGATGACGTCCGCCATCATGTCCACCATCACGTAGGCGTTCTGTGCGGTGATGATGCGTGGGGCGCTCAGCTCGGGCGGCAGCGGCGGCGGCTCGCCCGCGCTGGCGGCAGCGCTTGCCGACTGTGGCGACTCCGAGATCCGCAGTGCGTGCCACTCGTGCGGCGGCAGACCGTCATCGCACTGGCGGCACACGCGCAGCGGCTCGGCGCGCCACACGACCTTGCCCGAGGCATCCTCGATGCGGTCTATGAAGTACGGCCCGACGCGATAGCCGCCGTTGGCGAACACCGCGTAGGCGGCGGCAAGGTCGAGCGGCGTCACTGCGAGTGTGCCGAGCGCCAGCGTCAGATTGCGCGGCATGGTTTGGGGGTCGAAGCCGAAGCGGCTAACGTAGTCGACGGCGGTCTGGATGCCGATCGCCTGCAGCACGCGGATCGAGACGAGATTGCGCGAATGCACCAGCGCATCGCGCAAGCGCGTCGGGCCGTTGAAGTGATGCTGGTAGTTCTCCGGGCGCCAATCGTTCTCGCGCGTCGCGCCGAGCAGCACGAAGGGCGCATCCATCAGGACGGTCGCCGGGGTGAGGCCGTTCTCGAGCGCCGCGGAGTACAGGAACGGCTTGAACCCCGATCCCGGCAGGCGCTGCGCCTGGGTGACGCGATTGTACTTGTTGGTGAAGTAGTCGAAGCCGCCGACGAGCGCCACGATGCTGCCATCGTTGGGATCGAGCGCCACGAGCGCGCTCTGCGCTTCCGGGATCTGCGCCAGCTGGGCGTGGCCGGCGTTGTCGGCCACCACGTAGATCACATCGCCGCGGCTCAGGACCTGCTTTGCGTCCTTCGGGGCGGGGCCAAGGCCATCGCCTTTCAACTCGCGGCGCGCCCATGACAGTCCATCCCAGTCGATCTGCACCATGCCGAGAGACTTCACCCAGGCGCGCACGCCCTTCTCCGCCACATCGGTCACGACCCCGGGTGCCAGGTTTCCGGTGGTGGAATACCCATCAACCAGGTCGTCGTAATTGGTCTCGCTGTGTCGGGCCAGCTCGGCGTGGCCTGCGGGTCCGCGCCAGCCGTGGCGGTGATCGTACTCGATGAGCCCGATGCGCACGGCGCGATTGGCGGCAGTCTGCAGCCGCCCATCGATGGTGGTGTAGACCTTGTAGCCAATGCTTTCCGCCGTCGGACCAAAGCGCTGCCGCAGCTCGAGACGGGCCATCTCGGCGACGTACGGGGCCTCCACCTCATAAAGCGGCGCATGGGCGCGCGCCGCCATCTGCTCCTTGTTGGCGGCCTCGGCGGTCGGGGCGTCGATGAAACCGAGCTCGCGCATGCGGCGCAGCACGTAGCTGCGCCGTTGCGTCGCGAGCTCGGGATTCACGATCGGGTTGTAGCGTGAGGGGGCCTTGGGCACCCCGGCGATGGTGGCGGCTTCGGCCACATCGAGCTTGTCGAGCGGCTCGCCGAAGAAGGCTTCGGCCGCGGCGGCGACGCCGTAGGCGCGCTGCCCGAAGAAGATGACGTTCAGGTAGAGCCCGAAGATCTCCTGCTTCGTGAACTCGTGCTCCATACGGTAGGTGACGAAGGTCTCCAGCAGCTTCCTGCGGTAGGTTTTATCGAGGCTGAGGAACATGTTGCGGGCGGCCTGCATCGTGATGGTGCTGGCGCCCTGGGTCTTGTCGCCATAGATGAAATCGACCAGCACCGCGCGCACCACGCCGAAGTAGTCGATGCCGTGGTGCTCGAAGAAGCGCTCGTCCTCGGCGGCGATGAAAGCGTGCTTGACGAGATCCGGGACCTGGTCGTAGGTGACCGGGATGCGCCGCTGCTCACCTATCTGCGCGATGAGCTGCCCGCTGCGCGTGTAGACGCGCAAGGGCACCTGCAATTCGACGTTGCGCATCACTTCGAGCGAGGGGAGCGAGGGCACCAGGTACACGTAGCTGCACGCCAGGGCGTAGCAGCCGAGAAGTGCAACGAGCGTCACACCGCCGAGGAGAATGACCAGCAGACGAAACCAGCTCATTCTCACAGAAGCTATTCACCGCCCTGCCGCACAGTCCAAACTCCGATTCCCGCGTCGGCTCAGCGAGAAGAATGCAGTAACTTTGCGATTCATTGTCGAAAGCCGATAACGAATGGTCAATCAGCCTGAATACGTACTCGGCCTTTCCGGAATTTGCACGCTGGTTGGAACTTGTCGGATCGCCAGCAGCATGCGCAAAGATCGGCGCCATGGACATGAAACTTGAATTTCCCCTAATCAGCAGCGACAACGTGCAGATCACGTCTATGAGTTTTGGACGGCAATGGACAACCGAGATTCACCATCTTAGCCGTCATATTTTGGCGCGCAGGCGATTTACGAGGAGATCGTCTCGCAGAATGTCGTCCTTGAGCGCCAGAAGCTCATCGACGTCCCAATTCGCGCTCAGATACCGTCCCTTGGCCCAGTCCGCTTTGCCGGAGCAGAGCCAGACGATAAAGCCAGCCGCCAGCTCGGGCTTGTCAACAAGATTGGAATGCAGGTCTTCCGGCATGTTCATGCCGAGCGAGGTCGCAACCCCTCCGGGATGGATGGCAAAGCATTTGATTCCGTCCGCGCCATGATCGACGTTAACGAACTCGCAGAGGCGATTGATTGCGTGTTTCGACGTTTGGTAGTCGGATGCCGTCGGTGTCAGCAATTGGGCGCCGACCGATGAGAGCAGGATGAGGTGACCACCGGTCGCCCCTTCAGTCGCGCGCCTCCTCGCCGACTCGATGAGATGAGGAACCGTGTGGCGGATTACGTGATAGGTGCCCTTGATATTCACTTCCCAGGTCCGCCACCAACTCGCCGGGTCCGAGTCACCGATCTTCCTCCATCGATCGAGATAACCGGCGTTGGCATCCGCTGCATCAATACCGCCAAACCTTCCTACGCAGTCTCCGACCGCAGTCTTGACCTGCTCGTCGTTCGTGACATCACAGATCGAATACGCACATTGGGTCTCTCGATTGGCTTCCTTGATGCGTGCCTGCGTTTCTTGAAGAGCTTTCTCTGATCGCGCCGTGAGATAGACCGCCTTTGCGCCGGCTTGCGCGAAAGCGATAGCGGTAGCCTGGCCGATTCCTCGCGATGCACCGGATATGAACACGACCTTGTCCAGCGCACTCTTCTTCAGCGCCGATCGTGGATCGATCGCATGATAATTGGAACTATGGGCCGACAGGTCGAGGAATTGGTTTTGGATCGATGACATTGATCGTTCCCCTTGGGTACCGGCAGCCGTTGGCGTGCTATTGCCCCGTGTCGGGCTTATCACGACTAGCCTGCTAGATGACGGCGATGTTCGGGGCGTACGCCGCAAGCGTGCGATCGGCGGTGACGAGTCGGAGGGGCTCGGTCAGGGCCTGCGCAATCAAGAGCCGATCGAATGGATCGGTATGGTGCAACGGAAGTCCGGCAACCGCGGCGGCGTGTCGTGCGGCTACGGGCAGCTCGATCAGTCCGCTCTCATCGATTGCGGCCGCG
>DATKMV010000038.1:0-4424 GCA_035541695.1 Steroidobacteraceae bacterium | reverse complement strand
GGCTGCGGCGTACCGTGCTCAGCGCAATCTTCCCGCCCTTCATGGTGCAGATCGAGAATGACGTCTACTCGCAGATCGGACTCGTCATGCTGATCGGCCTGACGGCGAAGAACGCGATCCTGATCATCGAGTTCGCCAAGGACCAGTACGACCATGGCAAACCCCTCGTCGAGGCTGCTCTCGAAGGCGCGAGGCTCCGGTTGCGTCCCATACTCATGACTTCCTTCGCCTTCGTGCTCGGCTGTGTGCCGCTCTTCATCGCGACCGGCGCCGGCTCGGTGGCGCGGCAGATCATGGGCACCGCCGTCATCGGCGGAATGCTGGCGGCAACCCTCCTCGGTGTGTTCATCATTCCCGCACTCTATGTGCTGGTCGAGCGTCTGGCCGGCGCCCGTCAGGGGGCTGCACACCCCGGTGAGGGTGTGCCCGGTGCGGGTACTCCCGGAGCGCCGGCCGTCGCCGCCGCCTACGCCGCGAGCCCACAAGCGCCGAAGGTCGACTAGCATGAAGCGCACCGCTCCTCTGCTTCTCTCGCTCCTCGCCTGCGGGTGCACCGTGGGGCCCGATTACCACCGCCCCGCGGTGGAGAAGCCCCCGAGCTATCGCGGCACGGTCACACCGCAAGCCGCGCAACCTCAGGCGGCGGCCGAGGCTGCGGCGCAGCCGCAGGCGGCGGCCGCCACGCCCTCCTTCGGTGAGGAGAAGTGGTGGCAGGTGTTTCAGGATCCGCAGCTGCAGGAGCTGATGCGCATCGCGCTCGAGAACAACTTCGACGTGCGCATCGCAGCGACCCGCATCCTCCAGGCGCAGGCGGTGTTGGGCATCACGCGCGCCGACCAGCTGCCGACCCTCGACGCAGGCGCCAACGCTTTTACGGCGCGTGTCCCGAAGACCAAGCTGTCGCCGGAATTCGAGACCAACGTGAACGAGGTCGGCGCCTTCCTGGCGTGGGATCTCGACTTCTGGGGCAAGTACCGGCGCGCCACCGAGGCCGCACGCGCCAATCTTCTCGGCAGCGAGTGGGCGCAGCGCGCAGTCATCAACACGCTGGTGAGCGATCTCGCCGCCGCCTACTTCCAGCTGCGCGCCTACGACCTGCAGCTCGAGATCTCGCTGCGGACGCTCGCGGCGCGACGCGAGTCGTTGCACCTCACCCAGTCGCTCGCCGACGGCGGTGCCGGGACGCTGCTCGACGTCCGCCAGGCGGAGCAGCTGGTGGAGACCGCCGCCGAGACGATTCCCGACCTCGAGCGGCAGATCGAGCAGCAGGAGAACTACATCAGCACGCTCCTCGGCCGCAATCCGGGTCCCATTGCGCGCGGCATGCCGCTCGTTGACCAGCCGCACCTGCCGCAGGTCGCAGCCGGCATACCCTCCACGCTCCTCGAGCGCCGACCCGACATCCGCGAGGCCGAAGCACAGCTCATGGCGGCCAACGCGCTCATCGGCGTCGCCCGGGCTGAATATTTCCCACAGATCAGCCTGACCGGCTCTGCCGGTTATCTGAGCCAGGCCGCCTCGGATCTGTTCAAGGGTCCGGCCAACTTCTGGTCGCTCGGCGGATCGCTGACGCAGTCGATCTTCGCCGGCGGGCGCATTCGCTCCAACGTGCACCTGAGCGAGGCGCGCCAAAAGGAGATGCTGCTCACCTACCAGCGCACCATCCAGCAGGCCTTTCGGGGTGTCTCCGACTCGCTGATCGGCTATCAGAAGCGACGCGAATTCCGCGAGCGGCAGCAGGCGCTGGTGGAAGCGGCCCGCGGCGCCGCGCAGCTTTCGGAGATGCGTTACCGCGGCGGCTCGACCGGCTTTCTCGAGGTGCTGACCAATGAGACCAACGCGTTCAACGCGGAACTCGGTCTGGCGCAGGCGCAATTGAACGAGCTGGTGAGTCTGGTCGAGATCTATCGCAATCTGGGCGGAGGCTGGGAGTCTTAGATGAGGCGCAGTGATGGCCATGCACCTCGTCCCGCCTGAGGAGATACGGGTCGACCTCGAAGATCTGCCGGACGCGCTCTTGGTCGTGGACGAGCGCGGCACGATCCGTTTCGCGAACCGGAACGCCGCAGAGCTCTTCGGACGAGCGCCGCATGAGCTGCAGGGTCAGAGCGTCGAGGTGCTGATGCCGGCGCGCTTCCGCGCCGGCCACAGTACTCATCGCCACAAGTTCAACGCCAGGAGGACCGCCCGCGCCATGGGCGGCAGCCGCCTCGACCTCTTCGGGCAGCGCGCCGACGGCAGCGAGTTCCCCGTCGCCATCAGCCTCAAGCCCATCCTCTGGCACGCGCAGTGGCTGACGGTCGCGGCGATCCGCGACATGACGAGCCGGGTCGAGAGCGAGCGCAAGCTCGAGGAGGCGCTCGAGCAGGCAAGGCGCGCCAGCGTCGCCAAGAGCCGCTTCCTCGCGACCGCGAGCCACGACCTGCGCCAGCCGCTGCAGACGCTGGCGCTCCTGACCGGGGCGCTGCGGCGCGTGGTGCCGGATCATCCGGCCGCCACCGAAGCGCTCGGGCAGCAGGATCGTGCCATCGCCTCGATGTCGCATTTGATGGATTCGCTGCTCGATATCTGCAAGCTCGAATCGGGTGCAGTGCGGGCAGAGCGCAACGATTTCACCCTGAACGCGCTCTTCGAGGAGCTGCGCCAGGAGTTCGCGAGTGTCGCCGCGAGCAAGGGCCTCACGCTCGAGGTGACAGCGTGCGAGGAGTCGGCCTGCAGCGACGTGTCGCTCGTCGGACAGATCCTGCGCAATCTCCTCTCCAACGCGATCAAGTACACCCGTGCGGGCAAAGTGGCCTTGCGCTGCATGCGTGAGAGCGCCGCCAGCCTGCGCATCGAGGTGCTCGACACCGGCGTCGGCATTGCCGCGGATGATCTGCGCTGCATCTTCGATGAGTTTTTCCAGGTTTGCGGCCCGCATAACCCCATGCGCGAGGGGTATGGACTGGGCCTGAGCATCGTGCAGCGCCTGGTGACGCTCCTCGATCTGAAGCTCGAGGTGCAATCGGAGTTCGGACGCGGCTCGGTGTTCGCGCTGCGCGTGCCGGTGGGCCGCAAGCCTGCGCGCCGCGCGCGGCCCCTCGGGGTGCAGTCGCGCGTCAACGGCGCGGCAGCGCGGCCGGCGGCGGTGCTGCTGGTCGAAGACGATGCAGGCGTGCGCAACGCGACCCGCATGTTGCTGCAGAGCGAGGGCTACGCCATCACCGCGGTCGCCTCGCTCGCCGATGCGATCGAGCATGCGCGCCAGGACCCGCCGGTCAATCTGCTGCTGAGCGATTACCACCTCGGCAACAACGAGACCGGCACGCAGGTCATCGCCTCGGTGCGCGAGGCGCTCGGCCGCCCGCTCAAGGCAGTCCTGGTGACAGGTGACACCTCCGCGGCGATCCAGCGGTTGCCCGCCGATGCCCATACGCGCATCGCCAGCAAGCCCGTGACTGCCGAGGAGCTGCTCGGGCTCATACGCGAGCTCCTGACCGCGGCCTGACGCTCGCTTCGAGGCACTCCCTCAGCTTCGGCCGAGCAGCGCCTTCGCGGCCGCAACGACCTTGTCGGGCTCGAAACCGAAGCGCCGCTGCAGCTCCTTGAGGGGCGCGGAGGCGCCGAAGGTGGCCATGCCGATCACGGTGCCGGCCGGACCCACATACCGCTCCCAGCCGAGCGTCGATGCCTGCTCGATGGCGACGCGCGCTTTGACGGCGGGCGGCAGGATGCTCTCGCGATATTGCAGGGTCTGCTCCTCGAAGATCTCCCAGGAAGGCATCGACACGACACGCGAGCGCACGCCCTCCGCCGTCAGCGCTTCGTGGGCTGCGACCGCGAGGCTGAGCTCGCTCCCGGTGCCGATCAGGATCACTTCCGGCTCGCCGCCTTCGGCGTCGCCGAGCACGTAGGCGCCGCGTGCCACACCCGCGGCGGCTGCGTACTTGCTGCGATCGAGCGTCGGCAGCGCCTGTCGTGAGAGCGCGAGCACCACCGGCTTGTGGCGCAGCTGCATGATGTACCGATAGGCCTCGACCACCTCGTTCGCATCTCCCGGGCGCAGCGTGATGAGCCCGGGGATGGCGCGCAGCGAGACAAGATGCTCGACCGGCTGGTGCGTCGGACCGTCTTCGCCGTCGCCCATCGCGTCATGGGTGAAGATGAGGATCGTCGGCAGCTCCATGAGCGCGGCGAGCCGGATGGCCGGACGCGCATAGTCACTGAAGACGAAGAAGCTCGCGCCGTAGGCGCGCAGCTTCGAGAGCGCGAGGCCGTTGACGATGGCCGCCATGGCATGCTCGCGGATGCCGAAGTGCAGGTTCCTGCCCCCGGGGGTGAGGGCCTGGAGATCTCCGGCCTCCTGGAAGGTGAGGAGCGTCTTGGTGGAGGGGCCGAGATCCGCCGAGCCACCGAGGAGCCAGGGAATGTTGCGGGCGAGCACG
>DATKMV010000037.1:0-132826 GCA_035541695.1 Steroidobacteraceae bacterium | reverse complement strand
ACCTCGGCGATGTTGCGCACCTGGCCGGTGAGGTTGCTCGCCATGGAGTTGACCTTGTCGGTCAGGTCCTTCCACACGCCGCTCACATCCTTCACGTCGGCCTGGCCGCCGAGGCGGCCCTCGGTGCCGACCTCGCGGGCGACGCGGGTCACTTCGGCGGCGAAGGCATTGAGCTGATCCACCATGGTGTTGATGGTTTCCTTCAGCTGCAGGATCTCGCCGCGCACGTCGACGGTGATCTTGCGCGACAGGTCGCCGCGCGCGATGGCGGTCGCCACCTCGGCGATGTTACGCACCTGACCGGTGAGATTGCTCGCCATGGACTTGACGTTGTCGGTGAGGTCCTTCCACACCCCGCTCACGCCCTTGACCTCGGCCTGCCCGCCGAGCTTGCCCTCGGTGCCGACCTCGCGCGCCACGCGCGTGACCTCGGCGGCGAAGGCGTTGAGCTGATCGACCATGGTGTTGATCGATTCCTTCAGCTGCAGGATCTCGCCCTTGACATCCGCGGTGATCTTGCGCGAGAGGTCGCCGTTGGCGATGGCGGTCGCCACCTCGGCGATGTTGCGCACCTGACCGGTGAGATTACCGGCCATGGAGTTGACGCTGTCGGTGAGTTCCTTCCAGGTGCCGGCGACTCCGGGCACCACCGCCTGCCCGCCGAGCCGGCCTTCGGTGCCGACCTCGCGGGCCACGCGCGTCACTTCGGAGGCGAACGAGCGCAGCTGGTCGACCATGGTGTTGATGGTCTCCTTCAGCTGCAGTATCTCGCCGCGCACGTCGACGGTGATCTTGCGCGACAGGTCCCCGCTCGCGATGGCGGTCGAGACCTCGGCGATGTTGCGCACCTGCCCGGTGAGGTTGCCGGCCATGGAATTGACGTTGTCGGTGAGGTCCTTCCAGGTGCCGGCGACTCCGGGCACCAGCGCCTGGCCGCCCAGCTTGCCTTCGGTGCCGACCTCGCGCGCCACGCGCGTCACCTCGGCGGCGAAGCCATTCAGCTGATCGACCATGGTGTTGATGGTGTTCTTGAGCTCGAGAATCTCCCCCTTGACGTCCACGGTGATCTTGCGCGACAGGTCGCCGCGTGCGACCGCCGTGGTGACCTCGGCGATGTTGCGCACCTGGCCGGTGAGGTTGGTGGCCATGGCGTTCACCGAGTCGGTGAGGTCCTTCCAGGTGCCGGCGACGCCCGAGACGATCGCCTGGCCACCGAGCTTGCCTTCGGTGCCGACCTCGCGCGCGACACGCGTCACCTCGGAGGCGAAGGAGCGCAGCTGGTCGACCATGCGATTGATGGCTTCCTTGAGCTGCAGGATCTCCCCGCGCACGTCGACCGTGATCTTGCGGGACAGGTCGCCGTTGGCGACCGCGATGGTCACCTCGGAGATATTGCGCACCTGAGCCGTGAGGTTGCTCGCCATCGAGTTGACGCTGTCGGTGAGGTCCTTCCAGGTGCCGGCGACGCCGGGCACGGCCGCCTGGCCGCCGAGCTTGCCCTCGGTGCCGACCTCGCGCGCCACGCGGGTGACTTCGGAGGTGAAGGCGCTCATCTGGTCGATGACCGCGTTGACGACCGTCGCCGAGCGCAGGAACTCGCCCTTGAGCGGGCGGCCGTCCACCTGCAGGCTCATGGTCTGCTGCAGGTCGCCCTTGGCAACCGCGGAAATGGTGCGGGTCACCTCGGTGGTCGGCCACAGCAGGTCATCGATCAGCGTGTTCACCGAGCGCTCCATCGCACCCCAGGCGCCCGAGCGCCGGTCGCTCGACATCCGATGGCGTGTCTGCCCGTCCTTGCCGACGATCTGTCCGGCACGCTCGAGCTCGTGCGCCAGACGCTCGTTGGAGGTGACGATGTCGTTGAAGGTGTCGGCGATCTTGCCGGCGAGTCCGGTGTGATCGCTCGGCAGCCGTACGGAGAAATCGCCGTCGCGCACCGACTGCAGCGCACGCAGCAGTTTGCGCTGATCGAGCGCGGCGGCGCCGCGCAGCGCGCGACCGTTGGAGGGACGCGCAACGCGTTGGGTCTCAGGAGTTTGCATCAGCGGATTCCCTGCATGGACGGCAATAGGCGCACGCTGGGGCTGACCCCGCAGGACTCGCCACCCCGCGGACATGCCGGGGTGCGGGCGGCAGCAAGAGCTCGTCGTTCTTCACGAGGGATCCCCCTGTGGACCAGCGATGCGCGAACGTCACCCGGGCGCAACCGGCGTCAGGCGCGCAACACATTAGCGCGAGCGTCGGGCGTGCAGTGTCAGCACCGGCGGGCAGAGCAGGTAGGAAACGGACTACAGTGCCCGACGCCAGGGCGGGGGGAGTGTCAGGTCCACTCGCGGAAGTAGCTCCGCAGCCGCGCCTCGAAATGCATCGAAATGCTAGTGTGCGAGCGCGAACAGCAGCGTCTCGCCGCCAGCGTGCGAGGCAGGCGGCAGGGCGTGCACGGCGATGTACTGATGACCGTCGGCGCCGCGGAAGCTGATCGGCGCATCGAGCCGCCGCCCGGCGACGCGGTAGCTCCAGAGCAGCCGCCCGGTGCGTGCATCGAGCGCCTTCAGCCACCCATCCTCGGTGCCGTAGAAGACGAGGCCGCCGGCAGTCACCAGCGCTGCCGGCGATATGGGCTGCGTCTCCTGCACGCTCCAGAGCACGTGGCGATCGATCGGGTCCCAGGCGCGCAGCTGGCGCGGCGCGCTGGCGCCGACGCCGGAGAATGCTCCGCCGACCCGGGAGCCGAGCAGATAGCTGACCGCTGGTCTCGCGGGCTGCGCGTGTGCCCGCGGGTGCTCCTGACTCATGAGCTCTATCGCATCCGCCGGCGGCGCGAGGAAAGAACGCGATGCGGCGCCGGCGGGCACCTCGAGCAGCGGATCCTGCGGCACCAGCGACGGCGCGCGCCCGACCAGCGGCAACAACCCGGCGACATTAGCGGGGGTGAGCTCGCTGAGCTCCGAGAACTGCATCATCGTGGCGGTGGCGCGCAGTCGCTGCGTGACGGCCAGCCGCTGCGGCGCGGGCTGCGACTCGACTAACGGCTGCGGCGACCGGCCCGGTGCCGTAAGCAACACGGCCGCGAGCGCTGCGCGCAGCGCGACCCGGTGTGGATGAGGATCGCCGGGTGCCAAAGTGACGCTCCTTGCCGCCAGGCGCCCCGAGGCATCGGCCAATGCTCAGATGCGGCCCATGAGCAGCAGCACCACGAGCACGATCACGACGAGCCCCACCGTGCCGCTCGGGTAGTATCCCCAGCCCGCGCTGTACGGCCAGGTGGGCAGCGCACCAATCAGGATCAACACCAGCACGATCAGCAGAATCGTCAGCATGCTGCGCCTCCGTGCACTTTAATGACTGCGACTGCGCTTGCGCGCTGGCACCTTCTCGCCGGCGCGGCGCGCCTCCGACAGCCCGATGGCGATCGCCTGCTTGCGGCTCTTGACTTTCCGGCCGGAGCGGCCGCTCTTCAACTTGCCGCGTTTCATCTCGTGCATCGCCCGACGAACCTTGCTGCCGCTGGCGCGGCTGTACCTGCGCGTGGCCATGATGCTGTCCTGTTGGTTGCGAGCTGCTCCGCCCTGCGTGCAGCGGGAGACTAACTCGCAGCCTGAGCGGTGGCTGTAGGTGCCCGGTTGCAACGCATGTCCGGCAGGTGGGACCTCCGTTGACAGCCACGGCTGACATGTTTGCGCGGCGCAATCGACGCTGACGCTTCGATGCTAGAGTCGTAACGCTTTGGTGCATGGAGGCTGTATGGCGCATGGAGCGTCCGTCGCCGTATTCATTGCCCAGTTGCTGGTGTTGCTCGGCGCCGGGCGGTTGCTCGCGGAGCTGATGCAGCGCATCGGGCAGCCGCCGGTGATCGGTCAGATCATCGCCGGGGTGCTGCTCGGTCCCTCGGTGCTGGGAGTGCTGGCGCCTCCGCTGTGGCACGCGCTGTTTCCGGCGGTCGTGCAGCAACAGGCGATGCTGGATGCGGTGGCGCAGCTCGGCATACTGCTGTTGCTGCTCATCACCGGCATGGAGACCAATCTGTCGGTGTTTGGCGATGCGCGTCGCGCCGCGGTGAGTGTCTCCCTGGGCGGCGTGATCGTGCCGTTCCTGTGCGGGCTGCTGCTCGGCGCGCTGCTGCCGGACTCGCTCCTGCCGCACCCGCAGCGGCGGCTCATCACCACGCTGTTCCTCGGAACGGCGCTCTCGATCTCCTCGGTGAAGATCATGGCGCTGGTGGTGCGCGATCTGGGCTTCCTGCGACGCACCGTGGGTCAGGTGATGCTCGCGGCCTCCATCCTCGATGACACCATCGGCTGGATCGTCATCTCGGTGATCTTCGGCATGGCGCTGCACGGCGCGCTCGACCTCGCCGATGTCGCCCGCAGTGTGGCCGGCGCCGCGTTGTTTCTCACCCTCAGCCTCACCTTCGGCCGCCGGCTGGTGTTCAACCTGTTGCGCTGGTCGAACGACACGCTCACCAGCGAGATGGCCAACATCACCACCATCGTGCTGCTCACCGCGGCGCTGGCGCTGCTCACCAACGCACTCGGCGTGCATTACGTGCTCGGCGCATTCGTGGCCGGGCTGCTGCTCGGACAGTCGCCGATGCTCACCCGGCAGCTGACCGCCCAGCTGCGCGGCCTGATCATCGGGCTTTTCATGCCGGTGTTCTTCACGCTGGTGGGCCTGAGCATCGATGTCGAGGCGCTCGGCCAGGCGCGCTTCCTGTGGCTCACGCTGGCGCTCATAGCGCTCGCGAGCGCCGGCAAATTCCTCGGTGCCTTCGCGGGCGGCCGCTGCGGCGGGCTCACGACGCGAGAGTCGTTCGCGGTCGGCTGCGGCATGAACGCACGCGGATCCACCGAGGTCATCGTCGCCTCGCTCGGCTTGCAGCTCGGCGCGCTCACTCTGCAGCTGTTTACGGCAATCATCGCGATGGCGGTGGTGACCACGCTCCTGATGCCGCCGATGTTGCGCTTCGCCTTCGCCCGTCTGCCGCTCACGGCCGCAGAACGCGCGCGGCTCGAGCGTGAGGAGCTGGAGTCGCGCGCGCTGTTGCCGCGTGTCGATCGCCTGCTGCTCGCGGTGGATACCAGCACGAGCGGGCGCCTTGCGTCGCAGCTCGCGGGTCTGCTCGCGGCGCTGCGGCGCACCCCCACCACGGTGCTGCAGCTCGACGCCGCGCGCTCCGCTGCGAGCACGCCGGCTGCCGCCGAGCGGGCCGATGAGCTGGTGAGAGCCGCCGCGGCCGACGCAGTCGGAAGCTCCGGCGCGCACCGCGCGCCGGCGGGGGCTGCCGGGGAGCCGCTGGCGGTGACGATGCGCACCGGTACGGCCGCGAGCGCAGCGAGCGCCGTCGCCGCGGAGGCCGTGAAAGGCTATGGCCTGCTGTTGATCGGGTGTGAGCCGGCCGCGGCGGGCGATGAGTTCGCGCCGCAGATTGCGCGCACGGTCGGCGGCTTTCCCGGCGCGTTCGCCATCGCGATCGCACGTGGTGGCGAGCACGCAGTGGCAGCGCGCCCGCTGCAGGTGCTGGTCACGGTGAGCGGCACGCGCACTTCCCGACACGGCGCGGAGGTGGCGATCGCACTCGCCGAAGCCTCGCGTGGCGCGGTCACGGCGCTGCACGTCGGCGCGGGGCGGCCGCGCGCCGCGCTTTGGCCGCTGCGCTTCGGCGAGGTGTTCGTGCCGCGCGGGTACGCCGATGCGGTGTTGCGCGAGATCATGGACATGGGCGAGCACTATGGCGTCGAGGTGCGCGGAGCCATCCGCCGTTCCGGCGGCGTGGGCCAGGCGGTGCTGCGGGAGCTCGCACGCGCACCGCACGATCTGCTCGTGATGGGGGTGAGCCCACGACCCGGAGAGCAGCTGTTCCTCGGAGAGCTCGCGGCAGAGATGCTGGCACGTGCGCACACCTCGCTGCTGTTCGTATGCTCGGAGCCGATGCACGAGGCCATCGCCTCCGAGCCCTGAGGCGGCACTTGCCGCGCGACTCGATAGCTGCCTCGCTGGGCTCGGTCGGTCAGCCAATTCCCACAGAGCTTCAGGCGTGGCTGAACCTTACGCGACCCGCGGGGTGCGCGGTAAAACGGAGCTCACGCCCCGCAGCAGGATGCTCGATGAAAATTGCACAGATCGCTCCGCTTTACGAGGCGGTCCCGCCGAAGCTCTACGGCGGCACCGAGATGGTGATGGCCCACTTGTGTGACGCACTGGTCGACCTCGGTCACGATGTCACGCTGTTCGCCTCCGCGGACTCTTCGACACGGGCGCGACTGGTGCCGATGCGCGATCAATCCCTCAGGCTCGATGCCGCGGCGCTCAAGTCCGACGTCGGCGCGCACCTGCGCATGCTCGAGGAGGTGCGCGCGGTCTGCCAGCGTTTCGATATCCTGCATTTCCACGTGGAGCTGCTGCACCTGCCGATGTTCGAGCACGTCGCTCACCGCAGCGTGACGACGGTGCACTCACGCACCGACCTGAAGGACCTGCCGGGTACCTATGCGCGCTGGCCGCACTATGGCCTGGTGTCGATCTCACACCAGCAGCGCAAGCCCCTGCCCGAGGCCAATTGGCTCGGTACCGTGCACCATGGAATATCCCCGGATCGCTACTGGAGCAGCGCATCCGGCGAGCACCGCTACCTGGCATTCCTCGGCCGCATCGCGCCCGAGAAAGGCCCCGATACCGCAATTCGTGTGGCGCGCCAGGCCGGCATCCCGCTGCGTATCGCTGCCAAGGTCGACCCGGCGGACCGGGTGTATTTCGAGACGGTGATCAGGCCGATGCTCGATGATCCGCTGATCGAGTTCATCGGGGAGATCGACGCACGGCAGAAGCCGGAGTTTCTTGCCAATGCACTGGCGCTGCTGTTCCCCATCCGCTGGCCCGAGCCTTTTGGGCTCGTCATGATCGAGGCCATGGCCTGCGGTACGCCGGTCATCGCCTGGGACGGAGGCTCGGTTCCCGAGATCATCGAGCCGGGCCGCACCGGTTTCGTCGTGCGCTCCGATCGCGAGGCGCTGCGGGCGATCGACCGCGTCGGGCACCTCGACCGGCGCGCGGTGCGCGAAGCCTTCGGGCGGCGGTTCACGGCCCGTCACATGGCGGAAGCGTACCTGGACGTGTACCAGGCACTGTTGGAAGCGCCGCGTGCGGTGGCGCAGGGACGCCATGGCAGAAGGGCGACCTATGGCACAAGACTCGGCCAGTGAGCGTGCACTGCCACGATTTACGCTCAAGGATGCCAACGTCTTCCTGCTGGCCGATGCGCTCGGCGACATCGAAGCCCCGGACAGCGGGCTGTTCTGGGACGACACACGCATGCTCTCGCGCCTGCAGCTGCAGGTCGCGGACAGCCGGCCGTCGCTGCTCGGCGCCGCGCTGTCACAGGACAATGTCCTGTTCACGGCGCAGCTCACCAACCGGCCGCTGCCCGCGCCCGGAGAGCATTCGATTCCCAAGGGCGTCATCCACCTCGAGCGCACCCGCTTCCTGTGGTCCGGACAGCTCTATGAGCGGCTGAAGATCACCAACTTCAGCGGCCGCGATGCACAACTGCCGCTGACGGTGCGTTTCGCCGCCGATTTCGCCGATATTTTCGAGGTACAGGGGCACGTGCGCGAACGGCGCGGTGAGCGTCTCGCGCCGCAGATCCACGTCGCTGCCGTACGGCTCGCTTACCGTGGCCTCGACCGGCTGCGTGAGGTCGAGATCCGCTTCTCGGTGGCACCGCTTTCTCTGACGGGCGAGGAGGCGCGGCTGTGTCTCGGTGTGCAGCGCGGGCGCACGGCGGAGCTCTATCTGGAGATTGGGGCCGAAAGCGCGGCGCGACCCACTCAGCAGCGCTTCGAGCAGGCGCTGCAGGCTGCCTGCAACGGCTTGCACGAGCGCGCCGCGGTGGGCGCCTCGGTCAGTTGCTCGGGGCGGCTCTTCGAGCAATGGCTCGACAAGTCGCGCTCGGATCTGGCGTTGCTGACGACGGAGCTGCCGACGGGACCTTATCCCTACGCGGGCATACCGTGGTTTGCGACGCCGTTCGGGCGCGATGCCATCATCACCGCGCTACAGACGCTCTGGCTCAACCCCCAGCTCGCCGCCGGCGTGCTGCGCTTCCTCGGCTCGACGCAGGCGACCGAAGCCAATGCATTTCGCGACTCCGAGCCCGGCAAGATCATGCACGAGATGCGCCGCGGGGAGATGGCCGCCCTGCAGGAGGTGCCGTTCGGCCTGTATTACGGCGGAGTCGACACGACGCCGCTCTACATCATGCTCGCGGGTGCCTACGAAAGCTGCACCGGGGATGCGACGCTCATCGACCGGCTGTGGCCGAACCTGCTGGCCGCGACCGAATGGATGGAGAAGCGCATGGAGCGAAGCGCGAGCGGCTTCATCGATTACGCGCGCGCGAGCGGCACCGGGCTCGTCAACCAGGGCTGGAAGGACAGCCACGACTCCGTGTTTCACGCCGATGGCCGTCTGCCGCCACCGCCGATCGCGGTGGTGGAAGTGCAGGGCTACGCCTATGCCGCGTTCAGGACCATGGCCCGGCTGGCTTCGACACGCGCCGAGCGGGAGCGCAGCGTCGCCTGGGCCGCGCGCGCCCGGCGGCTGCGCGTCGAGATCGAGCGTCGGTTCTGGATACCGGAGCTCAATTACTATGCGCTCGCCATCGATGGGGAGGGACAGCCGTGCTGCGTGCAGGCCTCCAATGCGGGGCATCTCCTCTATTGCGGAGTGCCGAGCCCGGAGCGCGGTGCCCTGGTCGCCGACGCACTGCTCGGCGAGCGCTTCGCGAGCGGCTGGGGGATCCGCACGCTCGCCGAAGGCGAGGCGCGTTACAACCCGATGTCCTACCACAATGGCACGGTGTGGCCGCACGACACGGCACTGTGTACGGCGGGCATTGCCCGCTATGGCGGCCGCAGCGCCGCCATCGAGATCCTCGGGCAGATGTTCGAGGCGGCCGCCCAGTTCGCAATGAGGTTGCCGGAGCTGTTCTGTGGCTTTCCGCGAACCCCCGGTCAGGGACCGACACCCTATCCGGTCGCGTGTGTACCGCAGGCCTGGTCGTGCGGCTCGGTGTTCATGCTGCTGCAGGCGTGCCTCGGGCTGGAGATCGACGGTGCGCGTCGGGAGATCCGCATCGAGAAGCCGCGCCTGCCGATCGGCATCGAGGCGATCCGGCTGCGCGGGCTTGCGATCGGTGAGCTGTGCATGGACCTGAACTTCGAGCGCGTACAGCAGCAGGTGATCGTCGCGCCCGCGGGCGACGCGCGCGGCGGAGTGCACGTGTACGTGCATCTTTGAGCGCGCCCGGGCGACCTCCCGCTCTCCTACAGGTCCAAGCGGTCGGGGACTACTGGAGCAGCGCGGCGGTTGCGCCACGATCACGCGGTCATTGCTTGAGATCAGCGAGGAGCACCCTATGACAACATCCAGTGGACATACCAAAGCGATCCGCGCGAAGAAGGTGATCGGCACCAACGTCAAGGATCCGACCGGCAATAAGATCGGCGCGGTCGAGGACGTGGTGCTGGACAAGGAGTCCAACAACATCATGTTCGCCGTGGTGGGGTTCGGTGGCTTTCTCGGGGTCGCCGAGAAGTACCACCCGATCCCATGGTCGGCGCTCGAGTACGATGAGGACGAGGACGCCTACATCGTGAACTACACCCGCGATCAGCTCGCGGGCGCACCGGCAGCCTCCATCGACGAGCTCACGCGCGACGATGGCCAGCTCTTCCGCGAGCGCACCTACTCCTACTATAAGGAGCCGCGCTACTGGGAGTCGTCCGCCCCTTAACTCCCGCGGTCGCCGGCGGCCTTGCTTCGGAGGCCGCCGGCCATGACTACGCAGGTCACCCGCGGCGACGGGTGAATCTCGAGGACAGGCCCTGCTGCGTGCGAGCGTGCGGGGGACTGAGGAAGCGCACCACGGCTGCGCCGTTCTGGCTGCGCGCGGCCGCTACCTTGGTGGCGACCAGAGCGGGCAGGGCGACCACCATGCCGGCGATGCCCCATATCCAGGCTCCGACCCACAGAGCTACCAGCACGACGATGGGATTGAGGTCGAGCCGTCGCCCGACGAGCACGGGCTCGACGATGTGCCCTTCGATGGCCGCCAGCAGCAGGAAGCTCGCCCCGACCAGGACGGTCTGACTGATGCCATCGAAAGTCACGAACGCGACCAGTGTCACGATGGCGAAGGTCGTCGCGCAGCCGAGGTAGGGAACGAAGTTCAGTACGGCGGCGAGTGCGCCCCACAGCATCGGATTCGGCATGTGCAGCGACCACATCAGCAGCGCCGTCGCCGTGCCGAAGAGCAGATTGACCAGCGCGAGCGTGCCGTAGTAGCGGCCGACCTCGACGCGTATGGCATCGATGACGCGCAGCACGTGCACTGCGCGCCCTTCGGTGGCCACCGGCGCAGTCATACGGGCGAGGGTCGGCGGTCCGGCCGCGAGCAGCAACAACGTGAGGGCACCGCCCATCAGCAGTGCCGCAATGACCCCGCTGGTGCTCTCGACGACATCCACGGCCGAGACCGAGCTCGCCGGCGCGGCATTCACCGGTACAGCCGGCGGTGCTTCGGCCGCACCCGCCAGAGCGCTGGCGCGCCGCGCGATCGCGTCGATGCGGCGAACCACCGATTGTGCAGGTCGCGTCTTGTGCTCGATGGTACGCAGCACGTGCGGCGCGCTCTCGATCCACTGCCGTGCCGGCATCCATACCGCATGCAGCACTCCACCGACAGCGGACCCGATGAGGAGCAGGAGTACGAGCGCACTCAGACCGCGCGGAACGTGGTAGCGGCGCAGCGTCTCCACGATGCCCGAGAGCACCAGCGATAACAGCAGTGCGAGCACCATCGGAACGAGGAGCTCGCGGCCGAGGCGCAGCGCCGCGACGCTGGCGCATGTGGCGAGGATCCATAGCGGACGGGCCAGTGTGCGCGCGCGGCGCGCGCGCACCGCCGCGCGGATCGCGGTCAGTGGGGCGTGCTCAGGTGGAGGATCGACCGGCGCCGCTGAGGTGGCGGGGTGTGGGACGGCGTTCAAGCAGCCTCGCAACGATGGCAGACCTGGCAGGATCATCCACACGGACCGCAATCTGCACCGTCAGCGCGGCACACCTCCTGCTGTCGGAGCGGGGGGGCAGCGGGTATCCCGCTGTAGGGCGACGCCGACGCCAGGCTGCGCCTCCAGCCGACGCAAGCTCGCGTCGCGCACTGTCAGGCGCGAAACCCGCACGCAGTTAACGTCGCGTCGTCTTTTTCGGAGTGCGAGAAAACGTCAGGCGTCGCCGGGAGCTGCCCCTACTCGGCTCGACGCATCCTCACAGTCTCGGGGCGGCAGGAGATGTCTCCGGCAGGATCAAAGAGTTCCCCGGGACGGGCGGTGGCCTCAAGGATGAGGACGACGGGCCAAGGATGGCCCGGAAATCAGAGCGGCGGCGCCTCAGGGAAGAGCGCAAGGACTCAGGTTTCGTAGCGATTTGGCCGGATCCTTCTTCTTCGTTTCCGAGACTGTTTCTTTTTTTCTCTCTATCGCGCCGCACCACGGTGCGTTCCGCCCTGCAGTGACTCGCGTAGTGCGACCGGCCCCGCCATCTTGTCCAGGCAGTCATCGAAGCCGGCCTCGCGCGCCAGTGCCCGCGTGACGCTATCCAGGGCCATTCCGCTCAACATCACCAGATACATGCGTTCTCCGACCCGGGCGCGGATGGCCTGGGCGAGCCGGTAGCCATTCATGCGAGGCAGGTGAATGTCGATGAGCGCCACGTCGGGGCTGGTCTCTGCGAGAACGGACAACGCCTGCTCGGCATCGGGCGCCTCGATCACCTCGTATCCGAGGGCGAGCAGTGCCTCCCGGTAAGTGCGCCGTACCTCCGGGCTGTCCTCGACGATGAGGATCCGCTCGCTGCGCGCGGGTGCTCGGGCCGCTGGCCGCGGCTGCTCGCGCTCGGCCTCGAGGGGTGCCGCGGCGCCGGCAAACCGCAGCACGAGCTCGAAGGCCTGCTCGTCGTCGCCGACGAGCTCGAGCTCTCCGCCCTGCAGCCGCATGATGCACCGCGCGGTTCGCAGCGCCATGCGGCTCTCGACGCCGCGATAGCCGGCGAACCAGTCCTCCGTCGCGGTGCTCTCCGGATCGAGCACTCCGCGAATACGCAGCTCCGGGCGGGTCGGTGTTCCGGCCGTCCGCACGGCCACCGGCCTGTGCGCTTGCGCGACCGCTGCCGCATGCTGCATCGCCGCCTCGAGCACCTCGATGGATCGCTCGGGGTCGGCGCGCACGGTGGTCTCATCGTCCGAAATCGCGAAGGCATAACGCTCCGGAGCGCCGACCGCGGTGCGCGCGCGTTGCAGGATGTCCTGCAGCGGCACCGTGCGCGCCTGCAGCGTCAGCGTGCCGCGCTCGCTTTGCTCCGCGAGCACGAACCCATCGAGTATCGCCAGCGCGCGCCGCAGAGCCCGGTCGACCTTCTCCGCCAGCAGCCGACTCACCTCAGGGTCGAACTTGCGCAAGCGCGCCAGGTCGGCCGAAGAGGCGAGAGGGCTGAGTGCGTCGCGCAGCTCGTGCGCCAGCTCTCGCATCATCGACCGGCCGGCTGCCGCCTGCGATTGCTCGGGATCCGACATGCGCTCGACCGCCTGTGTTGGTGCGGGTGTTAGGTGCGGAGCTTCAGCCGCAAGGGCCTGTATTTCAAGTTCCTCAGCACCGGGTACTGTGACGGTCGTGTAGGAATGTGCTTACAATGCTCCTACAGCGAGGTGCTCAGGCTGCCGATCGCGGCGCTCCCCCGGCGGTGGCACCTTGGCTCTCCCCCGAGCACCTCAGGCGCAGCCATGAGTTACGTCAAACGCAGGAGTCAGCGACGCAGCAGCCCGCGCCGCTCCCGCACCACCAGCAAGCCCGACGTGCACCGCTGGTCGGCGCAGGTGATGAACAGGAGCGATGCGCTCGATCTCGAGCCCGGCGTATTCACTCAGCGCTCCGCACGCGCGATCGCCGCCTCCCTGAAACGATCCGCCCTCGCCAGCAGGCGGCGCAAGGCCGAGCCGTTCCGCTCCGCGATGTCGATGCTCAGCTTCCACATCAACCGCTCCGGGAGCGCACTCAGTCCCGAGCGCCGCGCGATCCTCGAGCGCGCGAAGATCGAGCTGCGCCGGGCATTCGATCGCGAAGCCTAGCGGCTCGCGCTCTTCACACCTTCCTCGTTCGCGAGGCTGCGCACGGCCTGCAGGTGATGCTCGATGGTCGGCAGCACCGACTGCGCAAACGATTTCGCGTCGGCGTCCTGACCCGAAGCGATTTCGTGCTTGAGCAGGTGCACGGTCTTCTCGTGATCCTTCAGCTGCGACTCGATGTAGGACTTGTCGAAGCTCTCGCCGCTGAGCGCTTCGAGCTTGGTCTTGGTCGCCGCGTCCGCGGCGCTGAGGGATTTCGGCAGCGTGATCTGCTTCGATGAGGCCAGCGCCTCCAGTTTCTCGTTGGCGGCGCTGTGGTCCTTTACCATCATCTCCGCAAAGCTCTTGACCTTCGGATCGGTGCTCTTCTGCTCGGCGAGCTTGCCGAGATCGACCTCGGCCATGCCGCCTTCGGCAATGTTGTGGTAGAAGGAATGGTCCGGCTGGGTGCCTGCCGCGAGGGCGAGCGGTGCGGCCACCGCCAGGCTGGCGAGAACGACGAATTTCATAAGAGACTCCTTTCTCGGTGGGCGGCAGCAGCGGAGGCCGCTGCCTGACTACTCTCGATCAGTGGCGGGCGCGGTGCTGCGCGAACAGCTCGATGGTCGCGCGGTTGAATGCCGGAATGTCATCGGGCTTGCGGCTGGTCACCAGCTTGCGGTCCACGACGACCTCCTCGTCCACCCACTCGGCGCCCGCATTGCGCAGATCGGTCTGCAGCGACGGCCAGGAGGTCATGCGATGGCCCCTGGCGGCACCGCTCTCGATCACCGTCCACGGACCGTGGCAGATCGCCGCAACCGGCTTGTCGGACTGGAAGAAGGACTTGGCGAAACTGACGGCGGCAGGGATGGCGCGCAGCTTGTCAGGGTTCATGACACCGCCCGGCAGCACGAGTGCGTCGTATTCCTGTGGGTCGGCGTACTGCAGCTCCTGATCGACGGCCACCTCCTGGCCCCATTCGGTGTGGTTCCAACCGCGGATCTTGCCGCTCTTGGGAGCGACCACCGCGGTGGTGGCGCCCGCCGCCTGCAACGCCTTGCGCGGCTCGAGCAGCTCCGATTGCTCGAAGCCGTCGGTCGCGAGGATCGCCACTTTCATTCCAGCCAGTTTGCCTTGTGCCATCACCCATCTCTCCGCGAGCAACGTTTGACCATCGGGCGTGCGCGCGCGGCGCACGGGCCCGCCAGCCGCGGAGTGTGTGCAGCCGGCCGGCGGCCAGTCTGTCGGCCGCGCACTCACGACCCTGTCGGTGCGGTTGGGCCGTAGAACAAACGTAGGCGCGGCCGCTGCGCCCGTGGCAGCGCTTGTGCATCGCGCCCGCATGCGCACGGCCGCGGCGGGAGTTAGACTGCGCCTCACCGCACAGCGGCCGAGGAGGTGCGGAAGTTGGATCGACCCATGGAAGGGTTCGCGGCGGCTGTGCTGGCGAAGATGCGGGCGTGGTGTTTCGCGCCGCGCTTGCGCTGCTGAGCATTGGCAGTGGCACAGCTCTTCAGTCCGAGCTTCGGGTTCCTGCTGCGTCTCGGCGTGCTGGCTGCAGTGTTGGCTGCGGTCACGCTGGTGAGTGCCTGGCGCGCACTGACGAGCTATCGTGCGGCGCCGCTCGATGCGCTCGAGCAGCCGGTGCCCTTCAGTCACAAGCACCACGTCGGCGATGACGGTATCGACTGCCGCTACTGCCACAGCTCGGTCGAGTCAGCGGCGTTTGCGGGCATGCCGCCGCTGTCGACCTGCATGAGCTGCCACTCGCAGCTGTTCACCGATCAGCCGGCGCTCGCGCCGCTCGTGGACGCGTACCTCGCGCGCGCGGTGTTGCGCTGGCAGCGCCTCTACAAGCTCCCGGATTTTGCCTATTTCAATCACAGCATCCACATCGCCAAAGGCATCGGCTGCGCGAGCTGCCATGGGGCGGTCGATCAGATGCCGCTCACGTGGCGCGTCGCGCCGCTCACCATGCGCTGGTGTCTCGACTGCCACCGTGAGCCGGCCGCGCACCTGCGTCCCGCCACCGAGATCTTCAACCTCCACTGGCAGCCGCGCGATCCGTCGGCGCTCGGGGCACGACTGCTGTCGGCGTATCACATCGACACCCGCAGACTCACGGATTGCTCGGTATGTCATCGCTGAGGCAGGGATTGTGGCGCAGTCTGGAGGAGCGCACCGGCGCGGACGGCGTGCGGCCAACGGCGCAGCCGGCTGCGCCTCTCGCCGGCATGGACCGGCGCCAGTTTTTCGAGGCGCTCGGCGCCTCGCTGACGCTGGCGGGACTCGCCGGCTGCAGCCGCCCGCCGCAGGGGGAGATCGTCCCGTACGTCCATGCGCCGCTCGGACAGACCGATGGTCTGCCGCGCTTCTTTGCGAGCACGCTGACCCGTGACGGCTACGCGCATGGCGTGCTGGTGGAAAGCACCATGGGCCGCCCGACGAAGATCGAGGGCAACCCGCACCATCCGGCGAGTCTGGGCGCCACCGATATCTACGCGCAGGCGAGCGTGCTGCAGCTGTGGGACCCGGATCGCTCGCAGAGCGTCCTGCACCGCGGCGAGCCCTCGACCTGGGATGCCTTCGCGGCAGCGCTCGAGAGTCTCGCGGTGCGCTTCGCGCGCAGCGCCGGACAGGGCCTGCACATCCTCAGCGGCACCGTCACCTCGCCAACACTTGCCGCACAGCTCGACCGGGTGAAGCTGCGCTACCCGCGCGCACGCTGGCACGTGCATCAGCCCTCGGGCAATGACAACGCGCTCGCGGGCGCCGAGCTCGCCTTCGGCCAGCGACTCTCCACGCAGCTGCAGCTGCGGCGCGCCGAGGTGATTGTGGGTCTCGATGCGGATTTCCTCGGCGATCCGGCCGCCGGCGTCCGCTACGCGCGCGATTTTGTCGAGGCTCGCTCCGCCACCGGCAGCGCTGGCATGAGCCGTCTGTACGTGATCGAGCCGACGCCATCGATCACCGGTGCGATGGCCGACCATCGCCTGCCGATGGAGTCCCGGCGCATCGCGCAGTTCGCGTGCGCGCTCGGGCGGCGCCTCGGCGTGCCGGCGCCGGGCTGCGCCGAGCTCACCCCCGATGAAGCCCGCTGGCTCGAGGCACTCGCGAGCGACCTGCAGGCGCACCACGGCGCCGCGCTGGTCGTGACCGGTGCCGGGCAACCGGCCTGGATGCACGCGCTCGGTCACGCGCTCAACCTGGCACTCGCCAGCCACGGCGCAACGCTCGCCTGCACCGAGCCGGTCGAGAAGCTCGCGGAGGTCGACGGCACGCTCGCGAGCCTGGCGAGCGCCATGCACGCGGGCGAGGTCGACACGCTGCTGGTTCTCGATGCGAACCCCGCTTACGACGCTCCCGCGGACCTCGACTTCGCGCGCGGCCTCGGGCGGGTGGCGCACCTGCTGCACCTCGGCCTCTATCGCGACGAGACCGGCGTGCTGGCGGAGTGGCACCTGCCGCAGGCTCATCAGCTCGAGAGCTGGTCCGATGGGCGCGCGTTCGATGGCACGGCGAGCCTCGCCCAGCCGCTCATCGCACCGCTCTACGGTGGGCGTTCGGCGCACGAGCTGCTCGCGATGCTCACGCGGGATGAGGTCACCGAAGGGCGCGCGCTCGTGCGCCGGCAGTGGCAGCGCGAGCTCCCGGATGAGCGCGCCTGGCAGGCGGCGCTGCAGTCAGGAGTGATCGCGGGAAGCGCGTTTGCGCCGCGCTCGCTGCCGCTGCGACAGCTCGCCCCGGCGCCGCTGCCGAATGCGGCGGACCAGAAGGGGCTCGAGCTGCTGTTTCGCTCCGACCCGACCGTGGGCGATGGCCGCTGGTCCAATAACAGCTGGCTGCAGGAGCTGCCGAAGCCGCTGACGCAGCTCACCTGGGACAATCCGCTGCTCGTGAGTCCGGCGCTCGCCGCCCGGCAGTCGCTCGCGAACGGCGACCGCGTCGAGCTGCGACTGCAGGGGCGCTCGCTGCGGGCGGCCGTGTGGATCATGCCCGGACAGGCCGAGGGCAGCGTGACGCTGCACCTCGGCTACGGCCGTCGACTGGCGGGGCGCGTCGGCAGCGGCACGGGCTTCAACGCGTACCTGCTGCGCTCCTCGCAGGCGCCCTGGAGCAGCGCCGGCCTCGAGCTCGTGAGCACCGGCGGCTCCTATCCGCTCGCGAGCACGCAGCGCCACTTCGCCATGGAAGGACGCGAGCCGGTGCGGGTCGGGACGCTCGGCGATTACCGGCGCGATCCGGCGTTCGCAACCGCCGGCGATGAGTTCCCCGGCGCCCCGCCGAGCCTCTATCCGGAATATCCGCCCGGCGAGTACGCCTGGGGAATGAGCATCGACCTGAATGCCTGCATCGGCTGCAAGGCCTGCACCATTGCCTGTCAGGCGGAGAACAACATTCCGACGGTCGGCAAGGAGCAGGTCCAGCGCGGCCGTGAGATGCACTGGATCCGTGTCGACCGCTACTACGAGGGCGCGCCGGAAAATCCACGCAGCTATTCCCAGCCCGTGCCCTGCATGATGTGCGAGCACGCGCCCTGCGAGCTGGTGTGTCCGGTCGGTGCCACCGTGCACGATGCCGAGGGCCTCAACGTGCAGGTCTACAACCGCTGCGTCGGCACGCGCTTCTGCTCCAATAACTGCCCCTACAAGGTGCGCCGCTTCAATTTCCTCCAGTACCTCGACCGCAGCGCCGACACGCTCAAGGCGCAGCGCAACCCGGACGTGAGCGTGCGCCGGCGCGGAGTGATGGAGAAATGCACCTACTGCATCCAGCGCATCGAGGAGGCGCACATCCTCGCCGACCGTGAGAACCGCCGCATTGGTGCGGGCGAGGTGCTCACCGCCTGCCAGGCGGTCTGTCCGACGCAGGCCATCCGCTTCGGCGACTGCGCCGATCCCGCCTCGGCGGTGGCGCAGGCCAAGCGCTCGCCGCGCAACTACCTGCTGCTCGCCGAGCTCAACAGCCGCCCGCGCACCAGCTACCTGGCGCGGCTGCGCAATCCGAACCCCTTGCTCGAGGAGGGTTGAGGTGGCAGGTGCAGCCGGCAACGCCATGAGTAACGCTGCGCTGCCCGCGCCCGCCGAGAGCTATGCCTCAGTGAGTGAGCGCGGCTGTGCGCTCGCGCTGCAACCACGTGCCGGGCGCGGCTGGCTCGCGGCATTCGCGCTGGCGCTGCTGCTCACCTTGTTGCTGGCTTGCGGCATCCCCTGGCTGCTCGCGCTCGGTGTCGGCATCTGGGGCCTCGACGTCCCGGTCGCCTGGGGATTCGCCATCGCCAACTACGTCTGGTGGATCGCCATCGGCATGGGTGGCACCTTCATCTCGGCCGCGCTCTACCTGGTGCGCCAGGACTGGCGCAGCTCGCTGAGCCGCTACGCGGAAGCCATGACGGTGTTCGCCGTGTCAGTGTCGGGCCTCTTCCCGGTTCTGCATCTCGGGCGGCCGTGGTTCTTCTACTGGCTGTTCCCGTATCCCAACATCATGAGCGCCTGGCCGCAGTGGCGCAGCTCGCTCGAGTGGGACTTCTTCGCGATCTTCGCCTACCTGATCGTGTCGATCCTCTACTGGTACGTCGCGCTGCTGCCGGACCTCGCCACCTTGCGCGACCGTGCCGGCCGCGGCGCGCGGGCGCGCCTCTACGGGCTGCTCGCGCTCGGCTGGCGCGGCGAGGCGCGCGAGTGGCAGCGGTTCGAGCAGCTCAGCCTGCTGCTCGCCGGCATCGCGGTGCCACTGGTGTTCTCGGTCCACAGCATGGTGGCGCTCGACTTCTCGCAGGGGTTGCTGCCGGGCTGGCACTCGACGATCTTCCCGCCGTTCTTCGTCGCTGGCGCGCTCTTCTCCGGCGCCGCCATGGTGCTGGTCCTCGGTATCTCCATGCGTCACTGGCTCGGCCTCGAGCCGTATATCACGGCGCGCCATCTCGACAACACGGCGAAGCTGATGCTCGCCGCCGGTCTCGTCGTCGATTACAGCTACCTCGCCGAGATCTTCACCGCCTTCTACGGCATGGACCGCTACGAGGTGGCCGTGATGCTGAACCGCATGTGCGGCGCCTATGCCTGGGTGTTCTGGGGCACGATTCTCTGCAACGTGGTGTCGATCCAGTTGCTGTGGTCGGCGCGGGTGCGGGCGAACGAGCTCGCGCTGCTTCTGATCGGTGTCGGTGTGCTGGTCGGCATGTGGCTCGAGCGTTTCATGCTGATCGTCACCACGCTATACCGCGACTTCGTGCCATCGAGCTGGGGAATGTTCTATCCGACCTTCTGGGACGTAGCCTTCCTCGTCGGGTCGATCGGGCTGTTTTTCGTGCTCTATCTGCTGTTCCTGCGCCGCGTGCCGGTCATCTCGATGTTCGAGCTGCGCAAGCTGCTGCGCGAGCCCGCCGCTGCGGCGGCGCGCGGGCGGGAGAGGCCGCGGTGACCGGACAGCTGTACGGTCTGCTCGCGGAATTCCCCACCGCGGATGCACTCATCGATGCCGTGTCGCGGGTGCGCGGCCAGCCCTTCGCCGGCCGCGTCGAGGCGTACTCGCCTTTTGCGATCGATGGTCTGGCCGAGTCGCTCGGCGGGCGCGCGGACCGCATAGCGCCCGCGATGCTGCTCGGTGCGCTCGTCGGCGGGCTCGGCACCTATGCCCTCGAATGGTACTCGGCGGTCCACGACTATCCACTCAATGTCGGTGGCCGACCGCTCGCGAGCTGGCCCGCCTTCCTGCCGCCGGCGCTCGAGATCACCTTGCTCGGTGCGGCGCTCGCGGGCGTGATCGCGATGCTGCTCGGCAACGGCTTGCCGCGCCTCCATCATCCGCTGTTCGCTGTCGAGGCCTTCGAGCGCGCGAGCAGCGATCGCTTCTTCCTGCTGCTGCGGCCCGAGGGAGCCTCGTTCGATGCCGCCGCCGCGCGCAGCTTTCTTCAGTCTTTGGCGCCGCTCAGTGTCGCCGAGGTGCCCGCTTGAAGCGACCGATCGTACTGCTGCTGTGCTCGGGCGCGATGCTCGCCGGCTGCGAGCGTGGCATGCACGAGATGTACGACCAGGCCAAGTACCTGCCGCTGACGCCGAGCACCTTGTTCGCGGACGGCAACTCCTCGCGCCCCCAGGTGGCCGGGACCGTGCCGTACTCGGGCGGCAGCGCGGCGGATGCGAGCAGCGGGCGCAACGGCAGAGTCGCTCCGCCGCCGGCCTCGGGCCCCGGCCTGGTGCTCGGCGCGGACGGCCGGAATCTGCTGCCGCAGGAAGCGGGTGCGTCCGGCTACGCCAACCCCTTGCCGATCACGCTGGATCTGCTCGCACGCGGCCGCGACCGGTTCAGCATCTATTGCAGCCCCTGCCATGGTGAGCTCGGTGACGGTCGGGGCATGATCGTGGAGCGCGGCTTCCCGGCACCACCGAGCTATCACACCGATCGGCTGCGCGGCGCGCCCGACAGCCACTTCTTCGATGTCATCACGGCGGGCTACGGCGCCATGTATCCCTACGCGGACCGTATCGCGCCGCAGGATCGCTGGGCCATCACCGCTTACGTCCGCGCGCTCCAGCTCAGCCAGCACGTGCCCGCCGCATGGCTGAGTGCTGCCGAGCGCCAGCAGCTGCGAGAGCCGCAGCGATGAGGCGCCGGCGAGCGAGCGCTGCACGCTGGGCCCTGGCAGTGGGTGGCCTCCTGCTGCTGCTCGGCTGTTTGCTGCTCGGGCGCGCAGCGCCGCGTCAGGCGCTGCTGTCCTATCTGTCCGCCTTCATTTTCTTCACGGGTCTGTCGGTCGGAAGCCTGGCACTGCTCATGGTGCACGAGCTGACAGGCGGCTCCTGGGGCAGGTATCTGCAGCCACCGCTCCTGGCCGCAGCCGGCGCGCTGCCGTTGCAGGCGCTGCTCGCCGTGCCGCTGCTCATCGGCGTACCCCTGCTGTATCCGTGGGCGGATGCCGCCGCCGTGCTGCACGATGCGCGGCTGCGTGCGCAGAGCTGGTATCTCGATGTGCCCTTCTTCATCGCGCGTACCCTCGTGTGCTTCGGCCTGTGGCTCGCGCTCTGCGCAGCGCTGCGACGCCGGCTGACGGGACGCGCAGCTGCTGCGCGCACCGTCCGGCTCGCTGCAGCGGGGCTGATCCTCTACGCGCTCTCGACACTCGTGGTGGCCACCGACTGGGTGATGTCGCTGACGCCGCACTGGCACTCCTCGTCCTTCGGACTGATGGTGGCAACCGGCTGGATGCTCGCCGCCGCGGCGCTCGCGGTACTGCGCGCCGTCGGGACGACACGGGGCGATGAGCCTCCCCCGGCCGCCGTGCTGCACGACCTCGGCAACCTGCTGCTCATGTTCGTGCTCGCCTGGTCCTATCTCGCCTTCATGCAGTACCTCACCGTCTGGATCGCCGATCAGCCGGCCGAGACCGCCTGGTACCTGCCCCGCACGTCGACGAGCTGGCGGACGCTCGCCTGGTTCCTGATCGCGTTCCACTTCGCGGTGCCCTTCGCCGTGCTGTTGTCCCGGCGCGTGAAGCGGGCGCGGCTCCCGCTCACGGCTATCGCGGGCCTGCTGCTCATCGCGAGCGCCGCGGAGGCGCTGTGGCTCACGCTGCCGGACTTGCGCACCGGCGCATTCGCGCTGCGCTGGACCGATCTGCTCGCGGGTGCCGGGATGGGGTTGCTGTGGCTGGCCGTCTATGTGCGCGGGCCCGGCGCGAGCCTCGACGTGCGGGCAGGCAGCGCCGCGCTCGGAGCCGCGCATGGCTGAAGCGCCCTTCGGTCACGAGCCCTCCGGCATCGCGGTCAAGAGGATTGTCGCGATCGGCGCCATTCTCGCGGTGAGCCTCACCGCCATGACGCTCGTCATCGTCTTGGTTCTGCACCAGCTGATCGAGCCGGCGCGCTCGCGCTCGCACGAGCACGTGGGAGCGATTCCGCCGCCGCCGCGGCTGCAGGCGCATCCGGCGACCGATCTCGCAGCGCTGCGCCTCAGGGAGCGCACGCAGCTCGAGAGCTGGGGGTGGAGCGATGAGCGGGCGCAGCTCGCGCACATTCCCATCGAGCGGGCCATGGCGCTCTACGTCGCACGGCACGAGCCGGCGGCAGCGGATGACGGAGGGCACGCCGCCGTACCGCCGCCGCCGGATCTGCGCGCGCGCGTGGGACTCGATCAGCGCCTCGGCGCGTGGCTGCCGCGCGGACTGATCTTCCGCGATGCGCAGGGAGCATCGGTCACGCTGAGTGATGCGCTCGAGGGGCGGCCGGCGCTGCTCGTACCCGGTTATTACCGGTGCCACACGCTGTGCGGGGTGGTGCGGGCCGGCATCGCGCGCGCCGTGCGCGACAGCGGCCTCGTCCCGGGTACGCAGTTCAACGTCGTGCTGATCGGCATCGATCCGCGCGAGTCCATAGCCGAGGCGGCCGCAGCGCAGCGCAGCGATGCGGCGGCGCATCCGCTCGCGCAGGTCGCACGGTGGCGCTACCTCACCGGCACGGCGCAGGCGAGCGGCGCACTCGCGCGCGCGCTCGGTTTCCGCTACTTCTTCGATCCGCGCACCGGCGAGTATGTCCACGCGGCGGGTGCGGTGGTCGTCAGTCCGCGGGGCGCGATCACACAGTACCTCCCGGGAGTCGAGTTCTCGCCGCTCACGCTGCGGCTCGCACTGGTGAGCGCCTCCGCGGGGCACATCGGCACCGTGGTCGACCAGCTGCTGCTGCTGTGCTGCGACTACGACAGCAGCACCGGCCGCTACAGCCTCCTCATCAGCCGCCTGCTGCAGGTCATGGGTGTCCTCACGCTGCTCGGCCTCGGGGCGCTGTTGCTCAGGCTGCGCCGCGCGGAATCGAGCCGGCGCAGCGACGGGCTGCCCCCATGAGCACGCCGCGGTTCTTGCTGCCGCAGGCCTCGAGCATCGCCTTCCGCATCGATGTGTTCTTCTGGTCGATGACCGCCTTGTGCGCACTGGTCGCGGCCGGCGTGATCGTCGCGATCGTCTTTTTCGGCGTGCGCTACCGCCGCGGCAGCCCCGCCCCACGCACCGACCGGCACCGCGATGCGCTCGGTGTCGAGATCACCTGGATCCTCGTGCCCTTCGGGCTGTTCGTGGTGGCCTTCATCTGGAGCCTGTCGATCTTCGCGCTGGCACGCACGCCGCCCGCGAACGCGCGCGATATCTACGTCGTCGCCAAGCAGTGGATGTGGAAGATCGAGCATCCGGGCGGGCAGCGCGAGATCAACACGCTCCACGTGCCGGTCGATGAGCCGGTGCGACTCACCATGACCTCGCAGGATGTGATCCACAGCTTCTATGTTCCGGCCTTCCGGGTGAAGCAGGACGTGTTGCCCGGCCGTTACACGCAGCTGTGGTTCACGGCGACTCAGCCCGGGACCTTTCCGCTGCTGTGCACGCAGTACTGCGGCACGGACCATGCCCGCATGGGTGGCACGGTGATCGTCATGCCGCGTGCCGAATACGCGCGCTGGCTCGCCGGGCAGGGCGGCGCCGGAACGCTCGCGGCGCAGGGTGCGCAGCTGTTCCGCGCTCACGGCTGCAGCGGCTGTCACGGCAGCCATGCCGTGGTGCATGCGCCGGAGCTGACGGGGCTCTACGGGCGCATGGTGCATCTCGCCGACGGCCGGAGCGTGCTCGCGGACGACCGCTACCTGCGCGACTGCATCCTCGAGCCTTCCGCACAGCGGGTGGCGGGCTATCCGCCGGTCATGCCCTCTTTCAGCGGTGAGCTGAGCGAGGAAGAGTTGCTCGCGCTCATCGCCTACATGAAGTCCGGCCCTGCCGGCGTCGCCGACGAGAGTGCCGATGAGCGCCGCTGAAGCCGCCGTGTTGCCGGGCAGCTTTCTCGCCGGGGGACATACCCTGCGCGAGTGGCTGATCACCCGCGACCACAAGCGCATCGCCATCCTCTACGGGCTCGGCATCACTTTCTTCTTCTTCCTGGGCGGCGCCGCGGCGACCCTCATCCGGCTGAACCTCATCACGCCGGAGGGCGCGCTCCTGCAGGCGGCGACCTACAACAAGGCGTTCACGTTCCATGGGGTGGTGATGGTGTGGTTCTTCCTCATCCCCTCGATTCCGACCACGCTCGGCAACTTTCTGCTGCCCCTGATGATCGGCGCACGCGATGTGGCTTTCCCGCGCCTGAACCTGCTCAGCTGGTACCTCTACATCGGTGGCGGAGTGTTCGCGGTCGCGGCGCTGCTCGCCGGTGGCGTCGATACGGGGTGGACTTTTTACGCACCGTTCTCGACCATGTTCTCCAACAGCCACGTGTTCCTGGTCGTGATCGCAGTGTTCGTCAGCGGCTTCTCGACCATTCTCACCGGCCTGAACTTCATCGTCACCATCCACTGCCTGCGTGCGCCGGGCATGAGCTGGTTCCGCCTGCCGCTGTTCGTGTGGGCGATGTATGCCGTCTCCCTCGTCATGGTGCTCGCGACCCCGGTGCTCGCCATGACGCTCGCGCTCATCGGGCTCGAGCGTGGTCTCGGGGTCGGCATCTTCGACCCGGCGCTCGGCGGCGATCCGCTGCTGTTCCAGCACCTGTTCTGGTTCTACTCGCATCCGGCGGTCTACATCATGATCCTGCCGGCCATGGGAGTGGCGAGCGAGATCATCAGCTGCTTCGCGCGGCGGCGGGTGTTCGGTTACCGCTTCATGACCTACTCGATGCTGGCGATCGCCGTGATCGGCTTCCTCGTGTGGGGACATCACATGTTCGTCGCCGGACAGTCGATGTACGCAACGCTGGTGTTCTCGCTGCTGAGCTTCGTGGTGGCGGTGCCCTCGGCCATCAAGGTGTTCAACTGGACCGCGACGCTGCGCAAGGGGGAGATCAGCTTCGAATCGCCGATGCTCTATGCGCTCGGCTTCGTCGGCCTGTTCATGCTCGGCGGCCTCACCGGGCTGATGCTGGCGGCCCCCGCGCTCGACATGCCGCTGCACGACACCTATTTCGTCATCGCGCACTTCCACTACGTGATGGTCGGCGGGTCGGTGATGGCGTACCTCGGCGGCATCCACTACTGGTGGCCGAAGCTCACCGGGCGGCGTTACCCGGAAAGCTGGGCGCGTTTCGCCGCCATTCTCATGTTCTTCGGCTTCAACCTCACCTTCTTTCCACAGTACCTCCTCGGTTACGAGGGGATGCCACGCCGCTATCACGCGTATGCGCCGCAATTCCAGGTGCTCAACGTGCTCTCCTCGGGGGGCGCCTCGATACTCGCCGTCTCCTACCTGCTGCCGATCGCCTATCTTTTGTGGTCGCTGCGCTACGGCAGGGCTGCAGGGGACAATCCCTGGCAGGCGCGCGGCCTCGAGTGGCAGACCACATCGCCACCGCCCACCGAGAATTTCCGGCGGCCGCCGCGCGTGCGCGAGGTCTACGACTACGCGGAGCCCGCGCCATGAGCGCCGCTCCCGCCCTGCTCGAGGAGCAGTTCGACGATCCGGTGCAGCAGCGCGAGGCCGCGACGCTCGGCATGTGGGTGTTCCTCGCCACCGAGATCCTTTTCTTCGGCGTGCTGTTCGCGAGCTACACCGTGTGCCGGGTGCTGTACCCGCAGGGTTTCGCGGCGGCGAGCCGCCGCACCGATATGCTGCTCGGCACGCTCGAGACCGCGGTGCTGCTCACGAGCAGCGCGCTCGTCGCGCTCGCGCTGCGGGCCATCAAGCTCGATGAGCGGCGCAGTGCCGTGCTGCTGTTGGCTGGCACCGCGGCGCTCGGCGCGAGCTTCCTGATCATGCACGGCTTCGAGTACTACAGCGAGTACACCGAGCATCTCGTGCCGGGCGTCGACTTCCTGCAGCACGGCCCGCAGGCGCACGCCGTGGAGCTGTTCTTCTGCCTGTACTACTTCATCACCGGCTTCCATTCGCTGCACGTGCTGATCGGCGTCGCCATCATGACGGTGCTGAGCGCGCGCACTGCAGGCGGCAGCTTCGGACCGCAGCGCTACACCACCTGCGAGCTCGCCGCGCTCTACTGGCACCTGGTGGATATCGTGTGGATCTTCGTCTACCCGCTCATCTATCTGGTGGGGCGCGCGGCATGAGCGCGCGCGCGCCGCACGTCGTGCCGCTGCGCCGCCTGCTGTGGGTGCTGGCGGCGCTGCTGGCATTGCTCGCCGCCAGTGCCGGCAGCGCGCTGCTCAGGCTCGGGCCGTGGAACACGGTGCTCAACCTCGGCATTTCGGTGACCAAGACACTGCTGGTCATGGCGGTGTTCATGCACGAGACCGAGGCGCGAGCTCTGACGCGTCTGGTATCGGCGCTCGGCTTCATCTGGCTCGGCATGCTGGTAGCGCTGACGTTGCTCGATGAGCTGACGCGCGCCGCGACGCCGGCGCCGTGGTGAGGGCAGCGACGGGAACCCTTGCCGCGGGCTGGCTCTGCCCTCAGTCGCCTGAGCCCACCGAGCGCATCTTCTCGACGTCGCTCGCGCTCAGCGCCGGGGCGGCGTGTCCCCAGCTGTTACGCACGAAGGTGGTCACCGCGGCGATCTGGGCATCGGTGAGCTGCCAGCCGAAAGCCGGCATCATGGCGGCGGTGGGCTCCTGCGGGGTGGCGACCGTCTGCGCCCCGTGGAGGATCACGCGCAGCAGGCTCGTCGGCTCGCGTGAGCTCACCGCGGAGGAGATGGCGAGGTTCGGAATGAGATAGGCGACTCCGGACCCATCGGGCGAGTGACAGGCCGAGCACAGGTCGCGGTAGATCGCAGCGCCAGCCACCATCTGCGGATCGTTGGCGGCGAGCGGCTGGGCCGAAGCCTTGCCGCCCGCCTGGTCCTTCAGATACACCGCGATCGCATGCAGGTCCGGCGGACTGATTCCCGAGCTCGAGTCCGCGACCTCTTCGGCCATCGGACCGGCGGCGCCGGCGAGGCGGTTGTGTCCCGTCTGCAGGTACTGCACCACATCCTCGACCGACCAGCGGCCGAGCCCGAGCGACAGATCACCGGTGATGTTGGGGGCGAACCAGCCCTGCACGCTGTAGCCCTGCAGCGGCTGCTGCTTCTCATCGCCGCCGAGCACGTTCTTCGGCGTGTGGCACGCACCGCAGTGTCCGGGACCGAGAACGAGGTAGGCGCCGCGATTCCACTCGGCAGATTTGTGCGGATCGGGCTTGAAGGGTCCTGGCTCGAAGTAGAGCGCGTCCCAGACCGCCATGCTGGCACGGATGTTGAACGGGAACGGCAGCTGATTCGACTTCACCGGGTGATGTACCGGCGGGATCGTATTCAGGTAGGCACGGATCGCGCGCACGTCCTCGGCCGTCATGCGCGTGTAGTAGGGGAAGGGCATCGCGGGATACAGCCGCGCGCCGTCGGGGTCGCGGCCCAGACGCACTGCGGCGTCGAACTGCGTATCGCTCCAGGTGCCGATGCCGGTCTCGGCGTCGGGGGTGATGTTGGGAGACACCACCAGGCCGAAGGGGGTCTCGATCGGCCGGCCACCGGCGAACGTGTCGCGGCTGCCGGGCTGGGTGTGGCAGGCGACACAGTCGGCAACCGTCGTCAGGTAACGGCCGCGCTCGATCATCGAGAAATCCTGTTCCGTCGGCAGGTTGTCGGCCAGCACGAGGCGCGACGCGCAGGCGCTTGCGAGCAGGCCTGCGACGACGGCCGCAGCGAGCTGACTCAGTGTCTCAGGCATGCACGAGTGGCCCCGGATTCTTCAGGTACATGGAGCGGATCGCGGCGGCCGACCAGTAGGCGAGTGCGGCGACGGTGCCAGTCGGGTTGTAGCCGGCGTTCTGCGGAAACGCGCTCGCTCCCATGACGAAGAGGTTGGGAACGTCCCAGCTCTGCAGATAGCGGTTGAGCGCGCTGGTTTTGGGGTCGGCCCCCATGACCGCTCCGCCGCACAGGTGCGTCGTCTGGTACTTGGTGATGTCGTATGGCGCCTTGCGATATTGCTTCACGACGCGCTGTGCACCTGCCGCCTGAAAGATCTCGGCGAAACGGTCGGTCAGAAAGCGGTTCTGCTTCAGCTCGTTCTCGTGAAAGTCCATGGTGATGCGCGCCAGCGGCCGACCGAGACGGTCGCGATAGGTGGGATCCAGGTCGACATAGACGTCGCGATAGCTGTACATGCTGCCGTGCACGCCCGTCCCCGGCTGCAGCGTGCTCTGGTAGTTCTCGCGTACCGCCGTCTTCCAGGCGGCGCCCCAGCGGGGCGTCTCCGGTGGTACCGGTGTCGTCTCGATGGGGCGGCCGTTGGTCTGCACCTGACCCATGTAGCCGCCGCCGATGAAGCCGTGCGGGCCGTGATCGAAGTTGTCGCCGTTGAACTCATCGATGCACATGCCGATGGCGCCCGAGGCGATGAACGGGTTGAAGATGAACTTGTTGCGGTCGAAGAAGCTCACGCAGTCGGAGATCGTCTGGTGGGTGAAGTTGCGGCCCATGACCCCCTGGTTCGTCTGCGGGTCGTACGGCCTGCCGATCTTCGAGAGCAGCAGCAGCTGCACGTTGAAGATGGTGTAGGCCGCGAGGATCACCAGATCCGCCGGCTGCTCCCACTCGCTGCCGCTCGTGTCGACGAAGATGACGCCGGTCGCGCGCTTGCCGGACGGATCGAGGTTGATGCGCGTCACCTCGGAGTTGTCGCGCAGCTGAAAGTTACCCTTCGGCATCAGCACCGGCAGGATGGTGGTCTGCGGGCTCGCCTTGGAGTAGTTCGCACAGCCGAACCACTCGCAGAACCCGCAGTACGTGCACGGGCCCTGGCGTACCCCGAGCGGATTGCGGTACGCCTGCGACATGTTGCCGGAGGGTTGCGGGAAAGGCTTGTAGCCGAGCTCGCGTGCCGCCTTGGCGAACAGCGTCGCCCCGAAGGGCTGCTGTTGCGCCGGGTTCGGGTACGGGCGCGAGCGCGGACCCTCGAACGGGTTGCCACCCGGTTGGATCTGGCCGCGCAGGTTGCCGGCGGTCCCGGAGGTGCCGCACAGGTACTCGAAGCGGTCGTAATGAGGCTCGAGGTCCTCGAAGGTCACGCCCCAGTCCTGGATGGTCGTATCCGCCGGGAGGAAGTGCGCCCCGTAGCGCTGCGTGAGATGCGAGCGCAGCACGAAGTCGCTCGGCAGAAACCGCCAGGTCTCGGCGTTCCAGTGCACGCCGCCGCCGCCGACACCGTTCGGTGGCATGAATGCGCCCCAGGTGCGGATCGGCAGCGCGGTATCGGCCGGCTTGTTGCGGAAGGTGAAGGTCGTCTGTGCCGGACGCAGGAACAGCTCGTGCCGCAGGCGGTAACGCAGCTCATCCTGCGCGTAGTTGGGTGCGTACTGGGTCGCCGTGTCGCGCCACGGGCCGCGCTCGATCGCCGCGACGTTCAGGCCCGCATCGGTGAGCTCGTTCGCGAGTATCGAGCCGCTCCAGCCGAGACCGACGATGACCACGTCCTTGTGCGGAAGCTTCCTTGCCATGTGCCGCTACGTCATGTGCTGCTGCGTCATGTGCCGCTACGATCTTCCCGGGGTCCACTGCGGGCGGCCGGCGATGCTCACGGGCGGATACGGATAGCGCTCATTGTGCCGGCCAACCCAGTCGCGATAGTCGTAGCGCGCTCCCGGAAAGCCGATCATCTTCCATGCGCACATGTCGCGATTGCCGCCGTAGATCGGATCGGCGAAAAATCCCTGCTGCGTGTCCTTTATCAGGAGATTGAACCAACTCTGGCCGTCGACGCCCTCGAGCTTGATGGACCCCGACTCGATGCCGTGAAGAATCTCGTCCTGGCGAGCGGCTGCCAGCTCGGCGAAAGCCTTGCCCCGATCCGCTCCGGACTGCGAGCGGCAGTAACGGTCGAGGGCCGCGAGCGCGGCGCGATAGGTGTCGGCCGGTCCGTCGGCCGATTGCGGTCCCTGCTGCTCCTTGCCGTGCTCGAAGGGCGGCAGGTTGTAGTGGCCCTCGTTGTGACCGTAGCCGCCTGCGAGCTGCCGGTCGATGAACACTGCACAGCCCGCGCCCTTGCCGCCCGGGGTCTGCGGATCCGGCGGGATGATGCGATCGACGAGCGCCTCGACGGCCGCGGCTTCCGGGTTCGTGAAGAACTCCCAGGGACCCGGCTTGACCGGTGTCGGCGGCGTACCGGCGTCGGGCTGCCAGGGTATCCTGGCCGTGAGAGCTTCGGCCCCGGCGAGGCGGTCGCCAACCAGAACCAGGGCGGTGCCTGTCAACAAGTCGCGCCGGCGCATGCTCATGTCATTCAACACTGACCACAAGCAGCGCCCGATGTTCCTGACATCGAAGCGTGATCATGGACAGTTGGCAAACTGCTGCTCGAGCGCAGCGGTTCGGGCTGTCAGGTTGCTGGCGCTATGCGCCGCATTCCGATGAGCAGCGCGAGCAGCGACACGCTGGCGATGATGATCGCGAAGCTCAGATCCGCGACCAGCGAGCGGGTCACGGTGTCGAGCAGCCCGATGCCGATGATCGGCACGGAGTTGCCGGCGTACATGAAGAGGATGTAGCTCGCAATCACCTCGGCGCGCCGCTCCGGCGGCGCCATCCCGTTCACCACTTCGAGACTGCCGCGATAGCCGAGCACGGTGGCGGCCCCGGTGATGAGGGTGCCCCCCGCGAGCAGCGCCAGCGAGTGCCAGCCCTCGGCGCACGGCAACAGCGCGACGCCGGGCAGCAGCAGCGCACTGCCGGCGAGCATGGCGGTGCGGCTCGACACCGCGCGACTCAGCACGCCGGCGATCACACCTGAGAGTGACAGCAGCGCCATCACTACCCCGCCCGCGACCGGTTTCGAGCGGCCGAGCGCGTGCGCCATGACGCTCGGCACGAGCGCTGCGTAATAGCCGATCACGGCGAAGGTGGCGAAGGCGATCGCCGCGGGCGCGACGAAGCTCCGCAGCAGCTTCCGCGGCACCCCGAGCCGCGGCCGCAGCGACAGCCGTCGCAGGGATCGCACCGGGTGAGGCACGGTCTCGGGCACGCGCGCCAGCGCGTATCCCACGACGCACAGCGCTGCGAGATATAACACGTAGCTCAGCCGCAGCGGCCAGGGCAGATAGCTCGCGACCAGTCCGGCCGGCAGGGCACCGAGCGCGAGGCCGAGGAAGTTGCCTTGCGTGGCGTACAACGTCGCCCCGCGCTTGTCGGGAACCAGCTCCGCCAGCCAGGCGGTGGTGGCCGTGGCGCCGAGACCGATGGCGAGGCCGCTGAGGATGCGTCCGGCGAACAGCCACGCCGCGGAGGAGGCGAGCAGGAACAGCAGCGTTGCGCACGCCGCGATGAGGACCGCGCCGAGGTCGACGGCACGGCGGCCGATCTGGTCGGAGAGGCGCCCCAGCAGCAGCAGCGCCGTGAGGTTCCCGAGCACGTACGCGGAATAGATCAGGGTCAGCGTCAGTACTGAGAACCCAAAGGCGTCACGGTAGAGGTGATAGAGCGGGGTGAGGAGCGTGCTCCCCGCATACAGCACGGCGATCTGCGCCGTGGCGAGGCGCGCCGGTGCGGTGGACGTCCGCTGCAGCAAGGGTGGGGCTTAGCCGCGGCTCCGCGGGGCAGAGTGCCGTCTGGTCTTCGCTGCCTTCGCTCCCTGCCTGCCGAGTGCGCTGCGCACCGATTGCGGCAGCCGGGCGATGGTGCGCTTGCGGCGCGCCGCGCTCGCGGCCTTGCGGACGTTGTGGCGCGCGGCGGCGCGCTGTCTGGCACTGCTCATGGCTGCACTCCGTGCTCGCTTGCAGTCGCCGGTCACTGCGGCGGCTCGCGCTCGCCGCGGGGCCGGATTCCCGTTAGATTGCGACCGCACGCCGCAACGGCGGTTCCAGTGAGAGCGCCCGCGCTGTCGCTGCCGCTCGGCAGAGTGAGCGTGGCGGCGTGCCGGGTGGCACGGCCAGGGCTTGCCTCGGCTTGGGTTCGAGCTAGGAAGTCGTGCGCGGTGTGAGCGACTGCAGCAGTTGCTCCACGGTCTCCGCCGATATCGGCTTCACCAGATGCTGATCGAAGCCCGCCGCGACGGCACGCTGGCGATCCTGCTCCTGGCCCCACCCCGTGACTGCCACCAGTACGGCGCCACGACCCCAGGGGGTGGCGCGCACCTTTGCCGCCAGCTGATAGCCGTCCATGTCCGGCAGTCCGATGTCCAACAACAGCGCATGCGGACGGAATGCGCGCGCCAGCTCCAGCCCGGCTCGGGCGGTGTAGGCCGTCTGCACGTGGTGACCTGAAGCCTCGAGCAGCATCGCACAGCTGTCGGCGGCGTCGCGGTTGTCATCGACGATGAGGATCTTGAGCCCGGTGTCTCCGAAAATGGGCTCCACCTCGGCCTCGGCATCGCCGGCCCGGAGCGTTGCCGCACCGAGCGGGAGGCGCACGGTGAACTCGCTCCCCGCCCCCGGGCCGTCGCTGCGCGCCTCGACGACGCCCCCATGGAGCGCCACCAGCCCGCGCACCAGCGACAGGCCCACTCCCAGGCCGCCCTGGGAGCGCGCCAGCGCCGCACTCGACTGGAAGAACATGGTGAACACGCGCGGCAGCAGCTCCGCAGGTATGCCAATGCCGTTGTCGCGCACCGTTACGAGGACCTCGTTGCCTTCCTGGCGCGCGCGCAGCTGGATGCGCCCGCCGGGGTCGGTGTACTTCGCCGCATTGATGAGCAGATTGGAGAAAACCTGCGCGAGACGCACCACGTCGGCCTCAAGCTGCACCGCCTGGGTCGGCAGATCGAGCACCAGCGTGTGATGCTTCTCATCGAGCATCGGCCGCGCCGTCTCGATGGCGGCTCCGATCACGGATGTCAGCTCGGTGCGCGAGCGCTTCAGCTCGAGCGCGCCGCGGGTGATGCGCGATACATCGAGCAGGTCATCGAGCAGGCGGCTCATGTGGCTCACCTGGCGCTCGATGATCGCTTCGGCCTGCCGGCACTGCTCGGGCGTTCGCCCGGGCTTCCTGTTGGCGGCGAGCGCGTAGCGAATCGGCGCGAGCGGATTGCGCAGCTCGTGCGCGAGCAGCGCCAGGAACTCGTCCTTGCGTCGGTCCGCGAGGCGCAGCGCCTCCTCGCTCTCGCGCAGCCTCTGCTCGGCCACCTTGCGCTCGGTGACATCGCGCGCGACCTTGGACGCTGCAATGACGGTTCCATCCGCGGCGCGCACCGGCGAGACCGTGAGCGATATGTCGATGCGCCGCCCGTCCTTGGTGACTCGCACCGTGTCGAAGTGCTCGATGCGCTCGCCACGTCTCAGCTTCTGCAGGATCTGCTGCTCTTCGGCGTGCAGCTCGGGCGGGATGATGAGGGTGATGGGCTTACCGATCGCTTCTTCGGGGCGATAGCCGAAAATGCGGGTGGCGCCGCGGTTCCACGAGAGGATACGGCCCTCGAGGGTCTTGCTGACGATCGCGTCGTCCGATGAGTCGACGATTGCTGCCAGCAATGCGCGATGATTGGGCTCCTCCTGGAGCGGGTCCAGGGCTGCTGGGGGCGTAACCTTGTCCATAAGGTTGCGGACCTTGTCCCGCGATGCGCGCCGCCGCGTCTTGAGAGAACGGTTGGTTTCCACGCGCCACCCTGGGTGTGTGCTGCGAGTATACGCCAGCAAAGCACGGCGTCGGTCAAGCCCGCAGATCGCGCGCTTCGCGCAAGCTCAGCCGCGCCGCTCTGTTACGCTCGATGCGATGGATTTGCTCTGGCGCTTTCTCCTCGGCGGTGCGGTCGTCAGCGCTTTCGCACTGCTCGGCGATGTCGTGCGCCCGCGCCGGCTGGCGGGCATTTTCGGCGGGGCACCCTCGGTCGCGCTCGCGACGCTTGCGTTGACTATCGGCACATCCGGCGTCACGTTCGCGGCGCTCGAAGCGCGCTCCATGGTGCTCAGCAGTCTCGCCTTCGTGTTGTATGTCTGTTTCGCCAGGCGGTTGCTCGCTACGGCGCGCTGGTCACCGGTGCTGGTCTCGCTCGCGGGACTTGCCGTCTGGGCTGTGGCGGCACTTGCCGCCGGGTTGCTGTTGCAGCACCTGACGACATGATTCCCTCCCTCGATTTCTCGGGTCTCCGGCAGGCACACTGGTATCAGTTCGCGGCGCGCTTTCTCATCGGCGGCGCGGTCACACTGTGCACCGGCCTGATCGCGAAGCACTGGGGAGCGCTCGTGGGCGGACTGTTCCTGTCCTTCCCCGCGATCTTCGGCGCCACGGCAACACTGATCGAGCGCAGCGAGACCGAGAAGAAAAAGAAGGCCGGGATCAGTTGCCGGGCGCGCGGGCGAAAAGCGGCGGCGCTCGATGCGGCCGGAGCGCTGCTCGGCGGCTGGGGGATGCTGTGCTTTGCCCTGGCAGTGTGGCTGGCACTGGGACGATACCCGCCCGCGCTGACACTGACGCTGGCTGGCATCCTGTGGCTGATCGTGTCGGCTTCTCTGTGGTGGGTGCGTCGCCACCGCGCGTAAGCTCCTCATCGAGCCGCGGATCGCCTGACTGCGAGCCCTGGTCGCGGCGATGCTGCTGCCGGCTGCCGGACTCTTTCGGACGTCCGGGAGTTCGCGACTGCTCTTTCTCTGCAGTCCGCCGGGTAGCGTGCCGAGCTTTGCGATCGTGCGCTGTCATGTGCGTTCCTCGAATTGGAGATGGGCTCAGGACTCCGCGCCCTGCCATCTGCAGGCTCAGTCATCTGCGGGGGTCCGCCGGCTGAGCCTGGGCGGTGCGGCTCGACGCAGCGCTGCCCGGCTCGCTCTGCCGTGCCTGCGTGAGCAGCTGCGAGCAATCCTGATTTTTCGCGAGACCCGGATCGACGAACGCAAGAATCGCGCCCACCGGTGTCAGCAGCGTCCCGAGCACGGCACCCGCGGCGCCCTGCGCGACCAGCGGTCCGGGCTTGAGCCTGAAGGATGGCTTCAAAAGCTCACCCCCGACCTCGATCGGGGCACGCACGCGGAACAGGCGCAGCTTCTTCGGCTGGCCCCGGATGGTCAGGTCGAGCTTCTCGTTGCCGAGGTTGATCTGTCCTTCTCCCTTGATGAGCACGTCCTGGGTGTCGAACAGCAGGTCCTGCGCATGGGCCGTACCCGTCTCGACGTTGAACTCCGCCACGCCGCAGCGGATCTGCTCCTTCTCGTCGGGCTTCTGCACCAGTAAGCCGATTCCCTTCGCTATATCGATTCCGGTGAGCTCGGCAAATGCCGCGCGCACATCGCCCTTGGGTACGATCACGGTGAGTCTGCCGCTCGCATCGGACATGAGCGCATGCACCGAGTCGCCGTTGCCCTCGATCAGCGCGCGCGCATCGAGCACGCCATCGAGAGGCGGCGAGGCCTGCGCTTTGCCCTTGAACTGGCCGAGCTGAACGTCAGCCGCGCGCAGATCGGCCCGTACCACGGGCGGCTGGCTGCGGGCATCGATGTGCACATCGGCGCGCAGCCGCCCCTGTGCCATGTCGAACCGCAGCGGGTCGAGACTGAGCACGCCGTCCCTGAGTCGCGCGTGCAGCACCAGCTGGGTGAAGGGCACCCTGCCTGCCTCGATGGAGGTGGCGCGGAAATGCACATCGGCATCGATGGCGCGCACGCGCTCGATCTGCAGTCGTGCGGTCGGGAAAAGATGCGGCACCCGGTCGGCGCGCGCGGCCTTTGCGTCAGCGCGCGCAGTCTTACCGTCAGCTTGCGCGCCGCCGCCCGGTGCGCCGTTGGCGAGGGAGGTGTTGGGGTTCGCGCGGCTGCCGGTGACGGCCGCGAAGTCCTTGAGGAACAGATGTCGAGACAGGAGGTCGGCCTTGACGGTCGGCCGCTTGGTGGTCGCGTCGATGTCAACAGTACCGGTCACGTCGCTGCCGCCGAGCGAGCCTTCGATCTGCCGCACCGCGATCCGCATACCCTCGCGCTTGATGCTCGCCTGCACCTTGTAGGGCGGAGAGTTGGGCAGCGTGATCTGAGTCAGATAGAACATCTGCGCCAGGTCCGGTCCACTCGCACTCACCCGCAGCTCGAGCGCACCGAGATCGAAGGGCTTGAGTACCTTCCCGTCCGCGTGGATCTCGTTCTCGCCCGCCCGGATGGCCAGCGCGAATGGATACGGGCGATAAGGGCTCAATACCTGCAATGGGCCGCCGGCCACATCGAGCCGGAACGGCTCGTCGTTGATGGTGCCCTTGCCTTCGACGCGAAAGGGCTTTTGATCGCGCGGCGCCGCCCGTTGGGCTGCCTCCACCGTGCCTTTCACCTTCAGCCGCCGTCGCTCATCGATCAGGTCCAGCTTGCCGTCATCGATCACCAGGTCGTGCATCGTCGGCAGCGTCAGGGGCGGTGAGGCACGCTGCTTGCTCGGCGCGCGATTCTCGAACGTCCAGTTGGCGCGGCCCGATTTCTCGGTATGCAGGTAGATCTCCGGGTGCACGAGCTCCACTCGTCCCAGGATGAGCGCCGCCTTCATCAGCGAGCGCAGCGGCTCCAGCTCGATCTGCAGACGCTCGATCCGGGCCACCGGGCGGTCGCGCTCCCACGGTGGGCCGCCGATGATGAGTCCATTGACGATCACGGTGGGATGGCGCGACCACAGGTGCACCTGCAGGGGGCCGGTGATGCCGACTTCGCGACCGAAGCGCGCACTCGCGGTGCGCGTCAGCGGACCTTTGAGCAGGTTCCAGTCCAAGAACGTCAGAGTGAGCACCACGAGGAGCACCACCCCGAGAACGGCGATCGCGGCGATTGCCAGAGGTGATCGAGCGCTGAGTCTCATGCGTGGATCTCTCGGCGGCTGATCAAGCTGCCATCGTGCGCACTGTGGCGCGAACATGGCGTCAGTGCCGCTCGCCGCGCCATGTCAGCAGCAACCGATCTGTCGCAGCACGCCAGCGCAAGCCATGGCGATGCGCCAGCCAGCGCGTCTCAACCTCGCGACGCCTGCGGGTGCTGTGCGTAGCGGCGCGCCCGGATACGGGTGAACTCGGCGCCGAAGTAGAAGATCATCGCCGAGTAATACACCCACAGGATCACCACGATGATCGAGCCGGCAGCGCCGTAGGGTGAGCCCACGGCAGTCTTCCCCAGGTAGAGGCCCAGTAGTGCCTTGCCGACGGTGAACAGCAACGCGGTCGCGAGCGCTCCGGGCCACACGTCACGCCAGCGCAGATACACGTCGGGAACGTACTTGAGGATGAGCGCGATCAGCACGAAGATTCCTGCGAACGATACCACCGCGTTGGTCGTGGCGAGCAGGCCGGTCGGCAGGGCGAGGTGTGCACTGACGAAGCGGCCGAAAGCGGCGAGCACGGCGCTGAACACCAGCGACACCAGCAGCAGGAAGCCGCAACCGAGCACCAGCGCAAAGGACACCAGGCGCGACTTGAGCAGTGTCATGACACCCGTGGCGGGTGGCTTCACGTCCCAGATCTTGTTCAAGGCGGATTGCAGCTCGCCGAAGACACTCGAGGCACCTACGATGAGGATGATGATGCCGAGCAGCGATGCGACGCTGCCGGCATGCGGCTCCTTGCCGTGCTCGATGACGGTCTGCACAGTGCGCGCGCCGTCACCGCCCATCACATCGCGCACCTCGTCGATGAGCACCGCCTGGGCCGTCGATCGACCGAAGGCCAGCGAGGCGACCGCCATGGTCAGGATGACGAGCGGGGCAAGCGACAGCAGACTGTAGAGCGAGAGTGAGGCGGCAAGGCGCGGGCCCTCGTGATCGAGCCAGCTGCTGGCCGTCTCCCTCAGGTCGGCCCAGTAGTGCGGCGCCCACGTGAGCAGCTCGCTTCGCCTTGCGTGCAGCGGTATCACCACGCAGGTGAGACCTCGCGCTGCAGCAGAGGTTTGCATGCGTCAGGTAGGCCGTTGCCTACAGCCCTTCCCGTATCATGCCGACCGAAGTGCTGCAGCTCCCGGTGCACAGTCCGGCGAGGCTCGCGCGCCCGCGCGACCTCATGAAGGAGGCAACATGCTTCAGTGGGCCGTGATCTTCTTCGTCATCGCGATCATCGCTGCGGTGCTCGGATTCAGCGGAATCGCGGCAAGCGCTGCGGGTATCGCGAAAATCCTGTTCGTGATCTTCCTGGTGGTCGCCATCGTGGCGTTCTTCGTCGGTCGCGGTCGCGTACCGCCGGCGTGAGCAACATGTTCGCTCGCTTCCCCGGTCCAAGATCGCGGGCTCGCCGCGCCGCGCGCGTGCTGCACCAACAGCCCGTGCAGGTCGCGAGCGAGGAGGTGCGGATCCTGATTGCCACCGTCGAGGACCTGATCCAGCGCCTCGCCGTGGCGGCCGATCCGGAGCTCAAGCGGCTGCGCAAGCAATCCGAGACTGCCCTGGCGAACGCCAAGTCGGCGCTCGCGCAGGGCGGCACGCAGCTGCGCGAGCGGTTGAGTGATCTCGGCGAGCAGGGCCAGCACTACGTGCGACGGAGGCCGTTGGCCTCGCTCGGTATGGTGGCGGTGGGCATGCTGCTGATCGGGCTGGTCGCGAGCCGCTCGATCACGAGCGATTAGGTCCGGCGGCCCCTGCTGCGCTCGCGGGCGGCGGACACCTGCAGCGCCGGCGCCTGGCGCGGACCGGCCGGTGGTCAGCGCGTGCGCTCGCCGACGACGATGTGGTTGTCGACGCGCAGCACGCCTTCTATCCCGCGCGCGATGCTGACGGCCTTCGCGGCTTCGCGCCGGCTGCCCGTGTTGCCGCTCAACGAGACGACCCCGCCGTGCTCGGTCTGCACCCGCAGATGCGTGATCTCGCTGAAGCGCTGGGCGGCGAGGCGCGCGGTTACCGCTACCGTGATCGATGAGTCGGGTACCCATCGCGGTCCCGCCGAGCGCTCGGTGGCGTACGCCGACCCGATCACGCCGACAGCGAACAACACTCCCGCAGCTGCGCTGCGCGCCAGTGCGGCGGCGCGAGGTTTTCTAACTGTCGACATCTGCATGGCCTCCACCTTTCTCCGGTGGCCAATATGCGGCGCCCGGGCTGCGCTGTCGGCCGGTGCAGCCACTCGAGTCGGCGTAGGAGCGCGGCTACGGGCTCCGCTGTCGAGGAATTCATGAGGCACTGTCGCTTGGACCGAGTCCCCGCGCGCATCGAGGACTACGCGCTCGTCGGCGATTGCGAGACCGCGGCGCTCGTATCACGTGGGGGCTCGGTCGACTGGTTGTGCTGGCCGAGATTCGACAGCGGCGCTTGTTGCGCCGCCCTGCTGGGCGGCCCGGAGAACGGGCGCTGGGTCGTGGCACCCGCGAGCGCGGCGAGCAGCAGGCGCCGCTACCGGCGCGATACCCTGATTCTGGAAACCGAATTCGAGACCGAGCACGGCGCGGTGACGCTCATCGACTTCATGCCCATGCGCGCGCACGACTCGCATCTCGTGAGGATGGTGCTGGGACGAGCAGGACACGTCCGGATGCACACGGAGCTGGTGCTGCGCTTCGACTACGGCCTGCTCGTTCCCTGGGTGACTCGCCTCGAGGACGGCCGACGCAGCTTCGTCGCGGGCCCCGATCGCGTGATCCTCAGCAGCCCCGTGACGCTGCGCGGCGAGGGCCTGAAAACCGTAGGCGAATTCGAGGTCGGTGCGGGGGAGACGCTCAGCTTCGTGCTGAGCTATTGCCTCTCCTACGCGTCGCTGCCGGCGCCCATCGACGCCGCGGCGCACCTGCGTGCCACTCAGCGGGTCTGGCACCGCTGGATCTCCGCATCCTCCGATGCGGGCGAGTACACCGAGGCGGTGCGCCGCTCGCTCATCACACTCAAGGCGTTAAATCATCGGCCGAGCGGCGGCATCCTGGCGGCGGCTACGACATCGCTCCCGGAGTCGCTCGGCGGCGTGCGCAACTGGGACTACCGGTACTGCTGGCTGCGCGATGCGACTTTCACGCTCCAGGCGATGATGAACAGTGGCCTGTACTGCGAGGCACAGGACTGGCGCGAGTGGTTGTTGCGGGCGGTGGCGGGCGATCCGGCTCGCATGCAGATCATGTACGGCGTTGCCGGCGAGCGTCTGCTGCCGGAGTGGGAGATTCCATGGCTGCGCGGCTACGAGCACTCGACGCCGGTGCGCATCGGCAATGCCGCTTCCGAGCAGCTGCAGCTGGACGTTTATGGCGAGATCATGGACGTGCTGCATCAGGGGCGTCACGGCAAGCTCGCTCCGGATGACGCCGGCTGGCAGCTGCAGCTCGCGCTCATCGAGCATCTTGCGCAGGTGTGGGACCAGCCGGACCGCGGAATGTGGGAAGTGCGGGGCCGCTCGCAGCACTTCACCTACTCGAAGGTGATGGCCTGGGTAGCCTTCGACCGTGCCATCTGCAGTGCCGAGCAGTTTGGTCTCGAGGCCCCGCTCACCCGCTGGCGCAGGTTGCGCCGGCACATACATGCGCAGGTATGCGCGCGCGGTTTCGACCGCAAGCTCGGCAGCTTCGTGCGCAGCTACGGCTCGAAGCAGCTCGATGCCAGCCTGCTGCTGCTGCCGCTCGTCGGCTTCCTGCAGCCCCGGGATGCGCGCGTACGCGGCACGGTGGAGGCGATCGAACGTCATCTGATGCAGGACGGGCTCGTGCGCCGCTATGACACGAGCCAATCGGGCGACGGCCTGCCGCCCGGTGAGGGCGCCTTTCTGCCCTGCAGCTTCTGGCTGGCCGACAACTGGGTGCTGCTCGAGCGGCGCAAGGAGGCGCGCCGGCTGTTCGAGCGGCTGCTCACGCTCCGCAACGACGTGGGCCTGCTTTCCGAGGAGTACGATCCGCGCGCCGGCCGGCTGGTCGGCAACTTCCCGCAATCCTTCTCGCACATCGCTCTGGTCAACACCGCGCACAACCTGACGCGGCATCGCGGCCCGGCGCGGCAGCGATCATCCGGAGCGGCTACGCCTCGCTCTACAGCGTGACTTCGGCCGAGCGCTGGTGGTGCTCAGCTTCGGAGGAGCGCTCACCTTTGCGGTGACCCGCCGAGGGCGGCGGTACCGGAACGCAACGAACCACGAGGCGCATGTCGTCCTCGATGTCCGAGTGATTCAGGTAGAGCTCCAGCAGGGCCGAGGCCCGCCGCTGACAGTCGCCGAGGTCCGCGACCTTGAAGGTCTTGACGTCGACCAGCTCGTTCTTCTGGTACACGTACATGATCGGGGTGTACCCCGCCGCGTCGGTGGTCGCGGCCTCGAGCCCGGAAGCGGCGCCGCAGAGCACCGTTGCGCAGGCAGGGATCATGGCGCGAATGTTGTGTTTGTTCATGAATCCCCTCGAGCACGCACCGCGGCGTGCTGCACTCAGGTGGCGGAGGTTGTGATCACTATTTTTTTGCAGAGTTCCGCCGCCGACCATTGGACCTTGGGACGACCCCAGCGTCAACAACAGTTGTGTGACGTTCGAGCGTCCTGCGGTTCAGGCGACGTTCCAGGCTGCGGGGTCCGCGGCGCCCCGTGAGCACCGGCCGCTTGGCGGATGTTATGTCGTCTTGTTATGTCATGTCCGGGGAGGGTGCACCGGCCATTCGCCGAGTGAGGTCTTCAGCTTGGCGGTTTGTGGGTCGCCGCCGAACGCTGCTGCTCGACACGTTCGGTCACGTCCCGTGCCACGGCAACGGCGCCGCGCACCGCGACGTCCAATGTCAGAAGGTCGCCGGGACCGGAACATGCCCGGGAGAGCGAACGTCAAAGCTACGTTTACGCTTTGCGCGCCGTTACTCGCGGTTGCCTGGGTCAGAGTTTCGAGGCGCGGCCGCGCTCCCCGTCACTGCCGCGATTGCGGCGGGTCGTTGCCGGCGAGGATCCAGCTCATCGGCACGTCGTGGCATTGCGGGAAGATGGTGGGAATGCGCAATTGCGGATAACCAACACCGATGGCGAGCGGCTTGCGGGCCAGCGCGGCCAGGGTCCGGTCGAAGAACCCGCCGCCGTAGCCGAGCCGGTAGCACTCTGCATCGAAGCCGACGAGAGGCGCGAGACAGGTCGTCGGCGAGAGTTCCGCACCGTCGGCCGGATAGGGAATGCTCCACAGCCCGCGCGCCATCCTCGCGCCCGGGCGCCACTCACGGAATGTAAGGGGCTTGCCGAGCTCCTCTGCAACCGGAAGAGCGATGCGCAGGCCACGCAGGCAGGCAGCCTGCATCCACGGACGCAGGTCCGGCTCGGCGCGAATCGGCCAATAGACACTGACGATCTCCTGCGTTCCGGCCGGGATCATCGCATCGAGCGCGCGACCAATCGCTGCGGTGTGCAGTGCCCGCTCCTCGGCCGGTAATGCACAGCGCAAGGCAATCAGTCGCTGACGTTCCGCCTTGCGCCAGCGGGCTACGTCCCTGGCCTGCTGCCGATCGAGCGGGGCGCCGTCGGGCCCGAGCTCGTGCAGGAAGCAAGGGGAGGAACCACCCTCGTCATCGTCGAGGTCAGAGCTGCCGCCCATGCGAGGGATCGTACACCCGCACGCGGCTCGGCAGTCGCGCACTGCAGAGGACCAAGAGGCTCGGATGGAGGACGCCTGACCCGGGGTACTTCTGAGTTACGTACGCGCGGGACCCTTTGCCGCGGGGATGATCCAGGCGCATCCTGTCCGGTAAGCACTACGACTGTCGTCGATAGCGGCAGCTCTCGTGGCGCAGAAAAATGACAACTGAAGGGGGGAACCGGATGCGCTGGGGTGACGTTGACTACGTCACACCACCGATGATTTCATTCTGGTTGGTGGTGTTAGCGGAGGCCACGTGGGCAGATCGGTCGTTCACGACTATTTTCTCAAGGGCTTTGCCCCCCGGATCTGGGCCGAGGTTCATGTGACCTTAAAGGCGACGCTTGCAGGTCCGATTCGTTTCCTTTCCTCCGATCTGCTCGAAGGACGCGGACCTGCGACGCGCGGCACTCGAGTTGCATGCCTGATTAATCTACGGCGGGCCAGGGGCGGGGGTTCTTGCTTACATGAATCCACCGAGCCGGCAGCTTTCGTGTCGAGGATCGAGTACAGTGCCGGCGCCCGTCGCGCGCGAGCGGTGGAGGCGTAAACGATCGCGGGGCTGGCTCGGAACCGCGCATGCAGCCTGACTCCCTCCGCATAGAAGTGCAGAGCTTGCTGCGCGAATGCATCGGCTCGTACGAGGAGCTGCACCTCCTCTTGCTGCTGTTCAAAGAGCGCAGAGAGTGGTCGAGAGACGAGCTCGCCGTTCACGGCAAGTTCTCTCCGGCATCGGTATCTTTGGCCATTGCCGCGCTCGTCGCACGCGGCTTGGTCGCGGCCGCTCCCGAGGCGGGCCCTGAGCCGAAATACCGCTATGCTGCTGGTGTGCAAGATGCCGCCGTGGACGAGCTGGTGCGTGCCTACCGTGAGCAGCCCGTCGCCATCCTGCGGATCCTGGCGGAGGGTTCGATCGAGCGCATTCGCGCCGGCGCCCTCCGAGCCTTCGCCGATGCATTTCTGTTTCGCAAGGGTAAGTAGCCTCCATGATCATCAGTGAAGCGGTCTACCTTGCCTGTGCGCTGACGTCCTTGATGTGTGCGGTGCTGCTGTTGCGCGGCTACAGGCAAGAGCGGGGGCGGCTCCTGTTCTGGGCAAGCATGTGCTTCATCGGGCTCACGCTGAATAACGTACTGCTGTTCGTCGACCTCATCTTGCTGCCTCAGGTCGATCTGTTTCTCTGGCGCACGATTCCGGCGGTCGCCGGCATGGTCGCCTTGCTGTATGGGTTGATCTGGGAAGGTCGCTGAGGAGAGGAGCATGAGGCCGTTCCTTTGGGGCATGTTGACTATGGCGAGTGCTGGCGTCTCATTGTTCTTCCTGCGTTACTGGACCATTACACGCGACCGACTGTTCGCCTTTTTTGCGCTCGCCTTTGCGCTCATGGCCGCAAATTGGGTTAATCACATGGGCGTCGCTCCACAGCAAGAGGTACAGGAATATCGACTCAACATCATGCGGTTCATCGCGTTCACTATCATCCTCATCGGCATCATCGATAAGAATCGCCGCAGCAATCAGTCGTGAGGCGCAGCTGCGAACATGGAGGACGCAGCTCGGCGGCGCGCCCGCGGTTTCCGACGCCGACAGATTGCTCCCGAACCGGCGAACGAGTTTCTGCGTAGCCGTAGCGGTTCCGCTCGGTCGCGTTCCTTTTTTTGGAGGGCGTCATTGGTCGCTCTCCACGCTCCGGGAGGATCGGCCGATCACCCAGACAACGCCAAATCCGGCCGACCAGTAGCTATTCGTCTTCACCAGTGGGCTTGAGGCAAAGCTCGCGCCACCGAGTGTGTCGTGACGCACGAAGAAGCCGCACCACTGGTTTGCGAAGCGACGTGTCAACGAGGCCAGCGTCTGCAGGCCTGCGTAACCACCATGCGCTTCGTACGCAGGGCGGTCAGCGGTCGCGTATTGCGGGCTAACGGTGTAGAAATAGTCGTTGTAACGGCGGTTTGCGAACAACGGACCGGCAAGCAACCCGAGTTTCCAGCCGCTAGAGCCGCGAAACTGGGCGATGTCGAGGTTGAAGTGTGGCTCCGCGAAGGCACCGATGATGCGTGGGGACGACTCGACCGTCACCGCCGCCCGCACCGGCAGCCGCAGGTCGAGCTTGAAACGCTCATCGCTGCTGCGCCACAGACGTATGTTGAGGGACGCGCCCATTTCCAGCGTGGGTTTCAGCTCCGGCATGCCGTGGCGCGCGGAATCATTGCGCACCGGGGTGGTGCCGCTGACGCTCAGGTTGAGCTCGAGGCGATTCAGACTAAAGAAGCGCCCGCGCAAACCCTCCTGATCCGACTTGAAGATCTGTCCGCGGTAAATGAAATAGGGCACCGGGATGGGGTACGCGTGCGTCGTATCCGAGCCGCGGTAGTCGTTGAAGACGAACATACCCGCGCCGAATCCAAATTCCCACAATGGCTTCTGATCCGCCCGGGCGGACGTTGTCACTGCAGCCGCCAGCACCGCGAGGCTCAGCGCGCGCACCGCGTCGGGCAACGGCTGCCTCGTGCGAGGCATAACTGATGAAGGCGACGGTACTACCGCTCGCCCTCTCGTCGTTGTGCTCGGCCATTTCTGCTGTCTCGCCACTCATGGCGCATCGTCGCGGATGGCTTCGGCGTTGGCAATTGCCGGGACCTCGGGCACGCGAACCACGCACCGCACGGTGCGACATTCCGAAGCTCAGCGAATTGATCCAGCTCGGCGCCGCCCGGTCCGCAGCGTGCGGTCCCGTCGCAAGGTCTACGCGAGGCGAGGTTATGCGCCGCCGCCAGCCTTGAAGCGTCTCGCCTGATTCACGACACCAGTTCGTATTCGCGTGAAAACGGGTTCCGGGAAATGTGCGGGGAGTGCAGCCTCTAGTCGTTCGAACGCAGCAGGCGTCGCATCAACGAGCGCCTGCATTCGACTCCAGAGATCTGTAATGGCGGTACGATCGGCAAGTTCTCGCCAGTGACGCCCTGTAATTTCATCGATTCGATAGTGAGGGCGGCGGCCGCGGATTGCCATCGCCATCTTGGCCCGCTCCAGGGCGAGTTCGTTTCGTTTGCGCCCGATTACCGGCCACGCAGAAAGCACGTCGTAGATCGGCGTAAGTCCGTACCTTCCACCTCGACGGTGAAAGATCGAAAAGTTCTTTCCGTGACCATCGATCGCTGCGAGAAGCCAGAAACTTAACTGTACTAGCAAAAAAGTGGACTGGTCGTGGTCGGGAGACTCACTGCCTGCGAGCAGGGAGAGCGAACTCTCGATCGATGGGCCGCCCGCGGACTCGTAGCGCCGCGTAGGCGGCAGCCCTAATGCTTGACAGAAATCCTCCTGGGGTAGCCGCGCAATCCAAGTACTCCGAGTTGGCTTGAATGAACGGCGCTGTGCTTCCTCGTCCGTTACGCCATTCCAGCGGCGGTCAAAGCGAGTCACCACAAGGACACGCTGCTTGCCAAATCGCGCGATCTCGCTCGCGGCGGTTTGGAAGCCGAGCTCTCGCAACAGCTTCCCACACAGCCATTCATTTTCTACCGAGTCGGAAAAGTCCCCCTGGAAGTTTCCGACCGTGCCCAGAGGGAGCTTCAGGATGTGGGTTGTGGGAGTAGCGTCGAGCGGTTGAAACCACTTGCCACCCATGCGCAGCAGCGCAGTCTTCTCCTGGGCGCCAGCCAGAGAAATTCGGAATTCATTCTGTTCTTCCGCACCCAGCGGCGTTGCGACGGTAACTTCTCGCAGCGTCGCTTCGACTTCCAAGGGACTCAGAGGCTTTGCGTCGATTCGGTTCCAGCCGTCCGGTTTTTCTCCAGGAGGAAGTAGCTGTACGGCTCCGACGCAGTCACGTCCGATGGCGCTCAAGAGATCAAAGGCGCCGGTAGAGCGCGTTTGAAAACGCGTTCGGATTCGGCGGCGAATCTCGGTGCTATCAGGGAGGAGATTGTCGAAGTAGTAGTCGACGGCAGCACCTCGGACCTCGCGGTCCGCGGTGATCGGGAGAGACAGTGAGAGGGGTCGGACGCTGGGAGACTGTGCCCAGGCGGACTCATAGCGAAAGACGGGCCTGCCTGTGCGGAGCGTGGTCCATTCCCCGACATGCTCGCCGTTCATCCAGATCATGAGCGCTGCCATGATCTACCAGTCAGTGTTGTGGTCGACAGTGGTCTTGGAAGTGTCGAGGGGCTGTAGCAGAACTCGCACGCGAAGGGCAGCAAGTACCTTCATAAGGACGTTAACGCTGACGCGATCCGGGTCTTTCTCGATCCGGGCCATACGGGTTTGATCGATGCCTATCAACCGGCCCAATTGGGCCTGGGTCAGGCCTCGGGCCTTGCGGAAGGAGCGTAAGTGGTCGGCGAGCTGAGCCGTTGTCTGAAGAGGCAGTGGTTTCATATGGCCGCATCATATGACCTATAAGACATAAATGCAATATATGTTTTTTAAGACATAAACGTAAGATATGGTGTTTAAGTCATACTGGCTCCTCTTTTGATCGAATGAGGCTACGTTGTTGGACCAAGACCTAAGCTGAGGCCGCTGTTAGATCGACGCGTCATCGCGGCGCATGATGGACTGGACCGAAGATCGGCAAACGTCCTCGCCGATAGTCAACGTGTCGTTGTCTGCGGCGGCCGCGACGCAGTCCACCGGGGATACTTCACTGAGAGTGATCGCGCCGTGTTCGGCGAGTAACCACTCGATATTGGGCAGAGTCGAGGAGGCTATGCCGCGAGGCTTGCGGCCGCCTGGGCGGCGAGGACGGCGTTCCACGGAAGCAACTCCTCGATGCGGTTGATCGGATGCTCAGCGATGCGCTCGAGGACATACCTCAAGTAGGCCTCCGGATCCAGCTCATCGAGCTTGGCTGTCCCGATGAGCGTGTAGATCGCCGCGGCGCGCTCACCACCGTCATCAGATCCGGCGGGCGCCGCTCGATCGACTCCCTTCCACTAGGCGCCCTTCTCGCTGCTCCGATAGTTCGTCTGAAGATCCGACTACAGAAGCACGCTATGTCATAGCGGCCTTCCATACCGGTCGTGAGGCCATTCTTGGCTCGAGAGCGGTCACCTGGCGGAGGGCACGCGCAGTTCGCCTCACTGCAGAACACGCAGGTCCAAATGTCGCTGCATCGAGTCGAAATCCCGATCTGCATGCAACAGCTCGTGACCGTGTCGGATGCAATACGTACCGATTAAGACATCGATCGTCTTGCGGAGCGTCACACCCCGTTTCCGCAGACGGCGATAGTAGTCCGCCGCTCGCAGCGCGTTGTCGCGACCGACCAGCTCAGCGCATGGCAACTCCAACAGCAATCGGCGCGCCGTGCGGTAGTCGGCGTCCTTGGCAAATCCCTGCAGCAGCTCGGCGAGAATCAGGTCGCCGGTCAGCAGGCGCCCCGACCCCAGAAGCTGATCGAGACGCTCCGTCCGGGGCGTCTCGAGGCCGTTAAAGTAATCCACCCAGACCGACGTGTCGACGAGCACCATGCGCGGCGTGGCTCAATCGAGCCGCATGGATTCAAGGTCGCCTGTCCATTTGAGCTTGCCTCGCACTTTACGGATACGCTCTTGCTTCTTAATTCGGATGAGCAACCTCAGAGAGTCCTCGACGACCTGACGCTTCGTCGGCGCTCCGGAAAGTCTCAGCGCCTCGCCCATCAGTTTCGGATCGATGACAATATTCGTTCGCATGATTCTGACGCCGGCAGTGTGTATACTGAAGCTGAATTATACACATCGAGGCGCGCCAATGCCAACCTCCGATACCCGCATTAGCGCTGCGTTGATCAAGAAATGATCGATAGAGAAAACAAATCGATATCCAGAAAGCTACCGGTTGTGCCGATGATGGACTGGACCGGCAGATATCGATCCAGCTTCTGAAGCAGTTGCTTGCGGAGAGCGAGAGAAGCGTGGCACCCGTATAGGACCTCGAAATTGCCCGCTCGGGGGCGAGCGACTGCGCTCTAGCAGATATTGTCGCCGTTGTAATAACGCGTTATAATTTCACGTGTGAAAGTCCCACTGCGGCGTATCGGTAACTCACTCGGCGTTCTGCTGCCGAAGGCGACCCTGGACGCGTGGGGGCTGAGCGAAGGTGATGCACTAGAGCTCACCGAACGCGGCCTTTGCCCCCCGCCGAGAGGCGGTTTCACGCATCACGAATTGGACGAGCTCAGGCGGTCCATCTCGCTTGCGATCGTCCGACGGTTCACGCCACGCGAGATACGTGCTCAGATTCTCGCAAACCTCCACCGGTGGGAACGGCAGGGCGTTTGGGGTCCGGCATACAAGGAATGGCGAGACATTGCGGAGGGCGAGGACGACGGAGAGCTTTTTGCAGTGATGCTCGGACGCGACGAGAACGCGGTCAGACTTCGGCAATCGGCGCCGTTCGTCGGCTTACTTCCGAAAGAGGAGGTGAGAAAACTGAATGAAGAAGCAGCAGGTTGATCATATCCTGCGGGCTGCGGGCCGGATTACCGGCGAAAAGCAGTTCATCATCATCGGTAGTCAGTCTCTCCACGGTAAATACCCCGATGTTCCTGACGAGATCCTCACTTCGTTTGAGGTGGATTTGATCACGTCGAAACATGCAGATCGAACCGAATGGCTGAATGTGATTGGCGTCGATTCACCGTTTCACGAGACTTTTGGCTATTACGCGGATCCGGTTGATGTGAGCACTGCGACCCTTCCAAGAGGCTGGAAGGGACGGTTGGTGAGCTTGCCTCCCGGCGACACCGAGGGTGTGAGAGGACTGTGTCTGGAGCCCCACGACCTCGCCATTGCGAAGTATGCCGCCGCACGCGAAAAGGACCTGATATTCACGCATGAGCTTGCTCGTCGCGGAATAATTTCCGAGGAGCGACTGTTATCGTTGCTCGACCGAACTCCGGTCGACGCAGAGCTGCGGGAACGAATGCGCGGCCAGATCGCCCGAGACTTTCACGCAGAGCGAGGCATCGACAACCGTGCAGCCGTGAAGCAACAGCAGATGGCCAGCGCGGTTGATGACCTGGAGGCTATCAGGGCACGTGGAAGGGCGGAGTGGCTGAAGCAGCGCCGACAAGCTGGCGTAACAGCTGCGACTTCCGATCTCACTCGTAAGCGTGACACAACGAAACAGGGCAAGTCAGAGCATGACTCCGGCGCGAGTCCGGATGACGACGAGTGCGAGTAGTCGTGCCGCACGGGCGTGTTGTCATGGTCAGTGTTGGTTCGTCCGGTTGCGCTGTACTGACGACATGTAACTAACCCCGAGAGGAAATCGACCGTTGGATCGAAGAGTTGCCGTGGCCCCGATGATGGACTGGACCGACCGCCACTGCCGCTACTTCCTGCGCGGCTTCTCCTCCAAGGTGCTGCTCTACACCGAGATGATCAATGCGCGGGCGATCGTGCGCGGCGAGCGCGCACGGCTGCTCGCTTTCGACCCCGAGGAGCATCCGCTCGCCCTGCAACTGGGCGGTAACGACCCGCGCGAGCTCGCCGCGGCGGCGCGCGCCGGCGAGCAGGCCGGCTACGATGAGATCAATCTCAACTGCGGTTGCCCGAGCGAGCGCGTCGCGAGCGGCGCCTTCGGCGCCTGCCTCATGCTCGAGCCGGGGCGCGTCGCCGAGTGCGTGGCGGCGATGCGCGCGGCGGTCCGCGTAGCGGTGACGGTGAAGATGCGCATCGGCGTGGTGAGTGCGCCGGCGCGTGCGGTCAGCGGCGCGGTAGCCGGCTTCGACGAGCGCGATTTCGAGGCACTGCGTGAGTTCGTCGCGGCGGTGCGTGCCGCCGGCTGTGCCGTCGCGATCGTGCATGCGCGCCAGGCGGTGCTCGGTGGGCTGTCACCGCGCGAGAACCGTGAGATTCCACCGCTGCGCTATGAGGTGGTGCAGCGGCTGAAGGGGTCGTTTCCGGGGTTACCCTTGATCGTGAATGGCGGACTGCGCACTGCGGACTCCGTCATCGCGGCGCTGACATGGTGCGACGGTGTCATGCTCGGGCGCGAGGCGTATCACCGTCCGTTCGTGCTTGCCGAGCTGCAACAGGCCCTGTGGGGAACGGCACTGCCTGCGCGCGCGGAGATGATCGAGCGCATGCAGCGCTACGCCACGCGCGAGCTGGCGCGTGGCGAGCGCCTCGCACCGATCGTGCGGCATATGCTCGGACTCTACGCGGGCGAGCCCGGTGCGCGCGAGTATCGGCGCACGTTGAGCGAAGGCGCGCGCGCAGCGCAGGCGGATGTCGGCTTGTTGCGTCGGGCGATACCGGCTGCGGCGGACGCACGCGCCTGAAAGGTCGCGATTCGCCGACCGTCGGGCGCAGTCCTCGCAGTCCGGGCATCCGTGCGTATAATCGGCTGCGCCCATGGGAAAAGACATCGAACTCGCCATACTGTTTGCCGACGTCGTGGGCTCGACGAGGCTGTACGACGTCATGGGCGATGTGCGGGCGCGCGACATGGTGGCGATCTGCATCGAGGTGATGCGCAACGCTACCGAGCAGCGTCAGGGCACGGTCATCAAGACCATGGGCGATGAGGTCATGGCGACGTTTCCCACCGCCGATGGCGCGCTCAACGCTGCCGCGCAGATGCAGCAGCAGATCTCGAGTCATGCGCAACTGAAGGTCGAGGGTCAGCCGGTCGCGATCCGCATCGGTTGTCATTTCGGCCCGGTGATGCTCGAGAACCGCGACGTATTCGGCGCCGCGGTGCACACCGCCAACCGCATGACGAGCCAGGCGAAGGCGGGCCAGATCGTCACCACCGCGGCGATGGTGGAGCGGCTCTCGCCCGAGTGGCGTGCGGCTTGCCGGCAGATCGACATCGCCACGCTCAAGGGACAGGGGAGCGAGGTCGCACTGTACGAGGTGCTGTGGCAGACCGAGGACATCACCAGCATGGTGCCCGGCATCGCCACCGAGTCGCGGCCGGCGCGCGCGCTGCGCCTGCGGCTGCGCTGCGATGACCGCGAGCTGCTGGTCGATGAGCGTCATTCCAGCATCACCATCGGCCGCGCCGAGGACAACGACGTCGTGGTGAAAGGCAATCTCATCTCGCGTCTGCACGCGCGCATCGAGATCACGCGCAACAGGTTCGTGCTCATCGACCAGAGCACCAACGGCACGTTCGTGCAAAGCGCCGACGGCGAGGAGTCATTCGTGCGGCGCGACAGCCTGCAGATTCGCGGCCAGGGCATGATCGGGCTCGGCCGGCTGCCGGAGCAGGGCTCCCCGCAGACCATCCGCTTTACCTGCGAAGAAGGTTGAACCGCTAGCCGAGCTGTTCCTCGGTCCTGCGCAGCTCGGCGAGCATCGCTGGCGGCAGTCGCTCGCCGTACTTGCCGAGGTAGTCGCGCAGCTCGGCGAGCTCCTTACGCCACAGCCCCGGATCGACCGCCAGCAGCGCCGCGAGCGCCGTCGGCCCGAGCTCGAGCCCGCGCAGATCGAGATCCTGCGGCCGCGGCAGGCGGCCGACCGCCGATTCGCTCGCGCCCGCCCGGCCCGCACAACGCTCGAGCATCCAGGCGAGCACGCGCAGGTTCTCGCCATAACCGGGCCAGAGGAATCTGCCGGCGGGGTCGCGCCGGAACCAGTTGACGTGGAAGATGCGTGGCGGGCGCGCGAGACGCGCACCGACCTCGAGCCAGTGCCGCCAGTAATCACCGAAGTTGTATCCGCAGAAGGGCTGCATCGCCATCGGATCGCGTCGCGTGACGCCGACCTGGCCGACGGCCGCGGCCGTCGTCTCAGACGCCAACGACGCCCCCACCAGCACCCCGTGCTGCCAATCGCGTGCCTCGTACACGAGCGGCGCGACCTCGCGCCGGCGGCCGCCGAACACCAGTGCCGAGATGGGCACGCCGCGGGCATCCTCGGCATGCGGTGAATAACTCGGATTGCGGCGCGCGGACACGGTGAAACGCGAATTCGGATGCGCGGCCGGACCCCGCGCGGCATCGTACGGCCGGCCCTGCCAGTCGAGCAGCGGCACCCCACCCGGCAGCCCCTCCCACCAGGGCTGGTTGTCCGCGGTCAGCGCGACATTGGTGAACAGGGTGTCGCGGCGGATCATCTCGTACGCGTTGCGGTTGGTGAGCGGATTGGTGCCCGGCACCACACCGAAGTAACCCGACTCCGGATTGATGGCCCACAGACGTCCGTCGGCACCGGGATGGAGCCAGGCGATGTCATCGCCGACCGTGAATACGCGCCAGCCCGGCATCGAAGCCGGCGGAATCAGCATGGCGAGGTTGGTTTTGCCACAGGCGGAGGGAAATGCGCAAGCCAGATAGTGGGTCTCGCCGTGCGGATTCTGCAGCCCGACGATCAGCATGTGTTCCGCGAGCCAACCCTCGCGGCGGGCCTGCCAGCTGGCGATGCGCAGCGCGTGGCACTTCTTGCCGAGCAATGCGTTGCCGCCATATCCGGAGCCGTAGCTCTCGATCGTCAGCTCCTCGGGGAAATGCATGATGAAGCGCCGCTCGGGGTCGAGCTCGCCGATCGAGTGGAGTCCGCGCACGAAGCTTCCCTCGCGCGCGATGCGCTCGAGCGCCGCGCGTCCGGCGCGCGTCATGATCAGCATGTTGAGCACGACGTAGGGGCTGTCGGTGATCTCCACCCCACAGCGGGACAGCGGCGAGTCGATGGGTCCCATGCAGTAGGGGATGACGTACAGCGTGCGCTCGCGCATGCAGCCGCGAAACAGCTCGCGCATGCGCGCGTGTGCCTGCTGCGGATCCATCCAGTGATTGTTGGGACCTGCATCCGCCTGGGAACGTGTGCAGATGTAAGTGAGATGCTCGACCCGTGCGACATCGTTGGGCGCCGAGCGGTACAGGTAGCATCCCGGGAACTGCTCGGAGTTGAGTGCCTTGAGCTCCCCGCGCGCGAGCAGTTGCGAGGTGATCTCGTGCGCCTCACCATCGCTGCCCTCGCACCAGTACACGGCACGCGGCTGGGTGAGCTCACGCACCGAGCTCACCCACTCGCTCACCGCGGGACTCAGTTGGGGCAGGGGACGCAGCGTGTGTGCGGCGCTAGCCATGGCGCTTTCCTTCGGTCATCCCGACGACAAACCGCCAATTATATGCGGGGCGCTGCGCTCGCCCTGATAAAGTAGCCACGCGCCGACATTGTGTGCCAATAAGCGGCTGGGAACCAGTTTGCAGTAAATTCATGGAGATATGCCGCTCGACACGCGCGCCGGAAGCACGCGAGTATCGGCGTCGGGCTTAGCGTCGAGCTGTGCGCGACATGTTGGATCTGGAGGATATCTTCGGTCACGAGGGCCCGTTGGCGCGCGCGCTGCCCGATTTCCGGGTGCGTCGCCAGCAGCTGCGCATGGCGCAGAGCGTGAGCGCCGCGTTGGCAGCGCAGGAGCCGCTCGTGGTCGAGGCCGGTACCGGCACGGGCAAGACCTTCGCTTATCTCGTCCCGGCACTGCTCTCGGGGTCGCGTGTGCTCATCTCCACCGGCACGCGCACGCTCCAGGATCAGTTGTTCGCCAGGGACCTCCCGCTCCTCAGCCGGGCCCTTGGCCGTCCGGCGCGTGTCGCCCTGCTCAAGGGACGGGCCAACTACCTGTGCCGTGAGCGGCTGGCACGTGCCGGGAGTGGCGCGGAGCAGCTGCCGCTCGAGGGTGCGCCGCCGGCGCGCTCGCAGCGGCTCCTGGCCCGTATCGAGCGCTGGGCACAGACGACGCAGCGGGGCGACCTCGCCGAAGTCCGCGGCCTTTCCGATGCTCACCCGGTATGGGCGCAGGTAACCTCCACGCGCGAGAGTTGCCTCGGCATGCGCTGCCCGCAGATGACGCGCTGCCACGTCATCGCGGCACGGCGTGAGGCGCTCGAGGCGGACGTGGTGATCGTCAATCATCATCTGCTGCTCGCGGACCTCGCGCTGAAGGAGGACGGCTTCGGGGATCTCCTCGGCTGCGCCGACGCGGTGATCCTCGATGAGGCGCACCAGATTCCCGATCTCGCGACGCAGTTCTTCGGGGCCAACGTGAGCAGCCGCCAGGTCGAGACCCTCCTCAAGGACCTGCGGCAGGAGCTTGCCGCTGCTGCCGGCGCGGAGCGTAGAGCGGGTGCCGCGCCGTACGCCACGGCGGCGGCGCTGGCGGCGGTGGAGGACGCGCTGCAGGAGCTGCGCGCCGCGCTGCCGCTGGCGGCCGCTCGGGTGCCACTTCCCGCAGCAGGTCCTGTGACACGGGCGGTTCACGCGCTCATGGCGGCGCTCGAGGAGATCGGCGGAGTGTTGGCGCCGGGTGAGGCGCAGCCCGTGCTCGCGCAGCTCACGGAGCGCGCCGCAGAGCTCGCAGCGGCTCTTGCGCGCATCGCCGATGTCGATGAGCTCGAGGGGGCCCGCACCGTCGAGTGCGGCGCGCGGGGCTTCACGCTCAGTCTCATGCCGTTCGACATCTCGACACGGTTCCATGGCCTTGTATCGGCGCGCCGCGGCTCCTGGATCTTCACCTCCGCGACATTGTCCGTCGGGGAGGACTTCGCACACTTCACTTCACGGCTGGGCCTCGACGCCGCGACGACGCTTCGCATCGACAGCCCGTTCGATCACGAGCGGCAGGCACTTCTTTATCTGCCGGCGGGACTTCCCGAGCCCTCATCGCCCGCGTACGTCCGCGCGGTGATCGATACCGCGATGCCGCTCATCGAGGCGGCCCGCGGCGGCACGTTCGTGCTGTTCACCAGTCATCGCGCCCTCACCGAGGCGGCGGCGCTGCTGCGGGGCCGCTGGGGCGCGACCACCCCCTATCGCCTGTTCGTGCAGGGCGAGGCACCGCGGGAGCGCCTTCTCGAGGAGTTCCGCGCCGACGGCAATGGCGTGCTGCTTGGCACCGCGAGCTTCTGGGAGGGTGTCGATGTGAAGGGTGAGGCATTGCGCCTCGTCGTCATCGACAAGTTACCGTTCGCGCCACCGGATGATCCGCTGGTGCGCGCGCGCATCGAGCATCTCACGGCCTCCGGTGGCAACGCTTTCCGGGATTATCAGCTGCCCGAGGCGGCGCTGGCGCTCAAGCAGGGCGCCGGCCGGCTGATCCGCAGCGAGGATGACTTCGGCGTGGTGGCGATCTGTGACCCGCGTCTGACGGGTCGCGCCTACGGCCGCGTGTTCCTCGCAGCGTTGCCGCCGATGAGCGTGACCCAGGACGCCGCCGAGGCGCGCCGTTTCCTGGCGCGTCATGCACCCCCCGCTGCGCTCGCACGCGCAGCGGCAGGGCCGTGAGAATCCTCGCGCTCGACACGGCGACCGAGGGCTGCTCGGCCGCATTGCTCCTCGATGGGCAGCTGCACGAGCGGGCGCAGCGCGCCGAGCGCGCCCACGCTGAGCTCATACTGCCCATGGTGGATGGCCTGCTGCGCGAATCGCGGGTCACGCTGCGTGAGATCGACGCGATAGCCTTCGGACGTGGACCGGGCGCGTTCACCGGCGTGCGCCTCGCGGCGAGTGTGGCGCAGGGGCTGGCCTTCGGCGCGGCGCTGCCCGTCGTGCCGGTTTCCGATCTGCGGGCCCTTGCGCAGCGCGCGCTCGATGAGGACCGTGCCATCGCGCGGGTGGTCGCGTGTGCGGATGCACGGATGCGGGAAGTCTACTGGGGATGCTTCGAGCGCTCGCGAGAGGGGCTGGCTGCGCTCGTCGATGCCGAGCGGGTGAGCTCCCCGCAGGCCGTGCGCCTGCCCGCCGCGTGGCTTTCCCCGGGTAGAGCGGACCGCCTCACGGGGGTCGGCTCCGGTTTCGGAGCGTACCCGGAGCTCGGCGTTGAGCTGTCACTCGGCCTCGTGCTCGAAGGGTTCCTTCCGAGGGCCGCAGAGATCGCGCGGCTCGCCGTGCCGGAGGTCGCCGCACGCCGATATTTCCTGCCGGAACAAGCGCTTCCGGTCTATTTGCGCGATGATGTCGTCAAAGGTACCAGCGGTCCGTCATGAAACTGACACCGTTCGATCGCCTGTCATTTAACTGCAACACAGTGCCTCTCTAATAGCCGCGCCCCGACCGTGCAGGCCTGGACATTGATGCCCGCCAAACAGGTTTTGATTGTCGAAGACGAGCGGCCGATCCGCGAGATGATCGCTTTCGGGCTGAAACGCGCGGGCTTCGAGGTCCGCGAAGCCGAAGACTGCCGCAGCGCGCGTGCTGCACTCGCGGATACGCGGCCAGACCTGGTGCTGGTCGACTGGATGCTGCCGGACATGAGCGGCCTCGAGCTCACCCGGGCGCTGAAGCGCGATCGCGAGACGCGCGAGCTGCCAGTGATCATGCTGACGGCGCGCGCCGAGGAAGGGGACAAGGTCGCTGGGCTCGAGGGGGGTGCGGACGACTATGTCACCAAGCCTTTCTCGCCCCGTGAGCTGCTGGCGCGGATCAACGCGGTCCTGCGCCGCGGCGGCGGCAACGGTGTCGACGAGCGTATCGAGTTCGAGGGGCTGGTACTCGATCAGGGCAGCCATCGGGTGATGGTGGGCGAGCGGACCGTGGCCCTCGGTCCCACCGAGTACCGCATGCTCGAGTTCTTCATGACCCACCCCGAGCGGGTGTACACGCGCGATCAGCTGCTCGATCGCATCTGGGGCGGCAACGTCTACGTCGAGGAGCGCACCATCGACGTCCACATCCGCCGGCTGCGCAAGGCGCTCGAGGATTTCGGCTACGATCGGTTCGTGCAGACGGTGCGCGGCTCGGGTTATCGTTTCTCGGCGCGGACACTCTGAAGCGCGTAGCATCGACTCGATCTAGCAGAGGCACCAGGAGCGATGGAACCCGCGACACAGGCGTGGTGGTTCGCGGCGGGGCGTCTGCTCGGCACCCTCGTGATCGGGGCTGGCGTGGGCTGGCTGTTGGGCAACCTCTGGGCTGGCCTCGCCTGCGCGCTCGCCCTGCACCTCAGTTGGGTGCTCAGCAACCTCTTCCGCCTGGAGTGGTGGCTGCGTCACCGCAGCTACGCCGATCCCCCCGATGTGGGCGGCCCGTGGGGCGAGATCATCGCGCAGATCGTGCGCCTCCACCGGCGTAAGCGCTTCCACAAGCAGCGCTTCGTACAGCTGATGCGCCAGCTGCAGCGCTCGACCGCGGCGCTGCCCGACGGCGTGGTCATCCTCAATGCGCAGCGCGAGATCGTCTGGTTCAACCGCATGGCGGCGCGTCTGCTGAACCTGCGTCGCACCGCCGATCTCGGCATGCGCATCGAGCACCTCATGCGCGAGCCGGAGTTCGTGCGCTACCTGAGCGGCGGCGACTACTCGAATCCGGTCGTCATCCGCACCGCGACCGGGGAGGAGTGTTACCTGTCCATGCAGGTCGCTCCGTACGGCGATGGGCAGTTGCTGCTGCTGGTGAGCGATGTGTCGCGGCAGATGCGCCTCGAGGCGGTGCGTCGCGACTTCGTCGCCAACGCTTCGCACGAGCTGCGCTCGCCGCTCACGGTGATCTCCGGATATCTCGAGACGCTCGCGCAGGACACTGCGGTCGCTCCGGACCTCCAGGGCCCGATCGCAGAGATGCGCCGCCAGGCCGAGCGCATGACGGCCATCATCCGCGACCTGCTCGAGCTCTCGCGCCTGGAGGAGACCGCGGAGGTGGTGGGCGGCGAGCCCATCGACATCGCAGCGCTCATGGCGCTGCTGCGCAAGGACGTCCTCGCCCGCGCGGTGCACCCGCGCGAGGTGCGGGTACGCATCGACGCCGCCGCCCAGCTGAACGGCGATGAGCCGGAAATCCATTCCGCCTTCTCCAACCTCGTCGACAACGCGGCCAAGTACACCCCGCCGGAAGGCTCACTCGAGATGCGCTGGTGGGTGGATGAGGATGGCGGACACTTCGCCGTGAGCGATACCGGCATGGGTATACCGCCGGAGCACATCCCGCGGCTCACCGAGCGCTTCTATCGGGTCGACGCGGGGCGCTCGCGCTCGACCGGAGGCTCAGGCCTCGGACTTGCGATCGTGAAGCACGTGCTGCAACGGCACGGGGCTACGCTCGAGGTCCAAAGCACGCTCGGCGTGGGCAGCAGCTTCGTGTGTCATTTCCCCATCGAGCGCATCCTCGTGAGCCGGACCTCCAATGCCGCAACGGCTTAAGAGTTTGTCGCAAGTCGCTAATCAGTAAGAAATAATTAGCCCTACTGTCACGGAACCGACATACCGGGGCCCGACGCTAGGCGCGCCAACCCGGCCCACACAGGAAGAGCTTGGCATGGCAAGCGGCAAGCCCGTGCGCGGGGGCAGGATGAGCGCCCGCACGCTGTTTCTTTCCGATATCCACCTCGGATTCCGGCACGCGCGAGCGCGGGAGCTGAACGAGTTCCTGCACGGCATCGAGGCCGAGTGCATCGTGCTGGTCGGGGACATCATCGATGCCTTGAGCCTCGCGCGGCGCGCCTTCTGGAGCGCGGCGCACACCCAGGTCGTGCGCACGCTGCTCGCGCGCCAGCGGGCGGGAACGCGCCTCGTCTACATCCCGGGGAACCACGATGAAAGCCTCGGCGTGCTCGCACAGATGCTGCGCGGTCAGCTCGAGGTGCATCGCGAATGGGTGCACCGCACGGCCCGCGGCGAGCGGCTGCTGGTGCTGCATGGAGATCAGTTCGACAGCGCGATGGTCTGCCCGCGCTGGTTGAGCCGCCTCGGGGATCTGCTGCACGGTGCGACGCTCTGTGCGAATCATCAGGTCAACAACCTGCGCCGTGCGCTCGGCCGGCCTTACTGGCCGCTGGCCGAGCGCCTGAAGCTGAGCATCGGCACGAGTCTTCGCTACATCGAACAGTTCGAGCAGCTCGCAGCCCGCCACGCCGCGGGGTTCGGCTATGATGGCGTCGTGTGTGGACACATCCATCGCGCCAACCTGCGGCAGATCGGCGGTACGCTCTACTGCAACACCGGCGATTGGGTGGAGTCCTGTACTGCGCTGATCGAGAGCCCGCGTGGGCAGCTCGAGCTGCTGCGCTGGCACAGCCCGGCTCCGGCGCGGCAGCGCTCGAGCGCCGCGCCCGTGGCTGACGCGGCGTGAGGATCGCGCTCGCAACCGACGCCTGGACCCCACAAACCAACGGCGTCGTCACGACGTTGCAAGCCACCGCCGCCACGCTCGGCCAGCTCGGGCACGAGGTGCGCATCATCTCGCCCCACGGACTCCCGAGCGTCCGCTGCCCGAGCTATCCGGAGATTCGTCTGGCGCTCTCGCCCGGTCCGTACGTGGCACGCGAGCTGAAGGCGTTCCGTCCGCACGCCATCCACGTCGCGACCGAAGGTCCGCTCGGACTCGCCGTGCGCCGCTACTGCCGGGACCGCCGCGTGCCGTTCACCACCTCCTATCACACGCGCTACCCGGAATACCTGCGCGCGCGCTGGCCGATACCGCTCGCGCTGAGCTACGCGTGGCTGCGGCGTTTCCACGGCAGCGCCGTGCGCACTTTCGTCAGCAGTGGAAGTCTCGAGAGTCTGTTGAGGGCACGCGGATTCCGGCACCTGCATCGCTGGCGGCGCGGCGTCGAGCTGCGCACCTTCCACCCGCGGCCACCGCATCCGCAGCTCGCGCAGCTGCCCCGGCCGATCCTGGCGTGCGTCGGCCGGCTCGCCATCGAGAAGAATCTGGACGCGTTCCTCGCGCTCGAGCTGCCGGGCACGAAGCTCGTCATCGGCGATGGCCCCGCGCGCGCTGCGCTCGAGCAGCGCTATCCGCAGGTGCGCTTCGCGGGCTATCGCTTCGGCGCGGAGCTCGCTGCGCTGCTCTCCGGCTCGGATGTGCTGGTGTTTCCGAGCCTTACCGACACCTTCGGGCTCGTCATGGTCGAGGCGCTCGCCTGCGCTCTTCCCGTGGCTGCCTTTCCGGTGCCGGGGCCGCTCGATGTGATCGAGCCGGGAGTCACGGGAGTGCTGCACGAGGACCTCGGACGGGCCATAGCCGGCGCACTGCAACTCGACCGCAGCGCCTGCGTGGCCGCCGCCGCTGCGTTCAGCTGGGAGGCGGCGACCGGGCAGTTTCTGGCCGGCCTCGCGCCGATTCCGCTGCCGCTGCGCGCCAGGCTGGCCGTGGGCCGCAGTTCCGCTATGATCGCGCGCATCGCCGCGCGCGGTCAGACGAGCGGCGCCGGGGACGCCAACTGATGGAAACCGCCGATCTCACGCATCACATCTCGCGCCGTTTCAACGAGGACCTCGAGCGCGTCCGCGGCAAGGTGCTCGGCATGGGCGGCTTCGTCGAGCAGCAGCTGCAGAAGGCGATCACCGCGCTGGTCGAAGGTGACAGCTCCCTCGGCGAGCAGGTCGCGATGGACGACTACCAGGTGAACAACATGGAGGTCGCCATCGACGATGAGTGCTGCCGCATCCTCGCGACACGTGCCCCCACGGCAGGGGACCTGCGCGTCATCGTGGCGATCATCAAGACCATCACCGACCTCGAGCGCATCGGCGATGAGGGCGAGAAGATCGGCTACATCGCTTCGCGGCTCGCCACCATGGAGCGTCCGGCGGACAAGTATCGTGAGATCAAGCATCTCGGCCGCGTGGTGTCGGACATGGTGCATGCCGCGCTCGATGCGTTCGCTCGCATGGACGTCGAGTCGGCGCTGCGGGTCGCCCGGCAGGACCGCCTGGTGGATGAGGAGTATGAGGCCATCCAGCGGCAGAGCATCACCTTCATGATGGAAGACCCGCGCACGATCCGCCGCGCGCTCGATGTGATGTGGGTGGTGCGAGCGCTCGAGCGCATCGGCGACCATGCCAAGAACATCAGCGAGTACGTCATCTACATGGTCCACGGCAAGGATATCCGGCACACCTCACTCGATGACGTCGAGCGGGAGTTGCGTGGCGGCACCGAGCCGGCCAGCAGCAGCGCTCCGCCTGCCTCGGCTTGAGCTCCGAGCCCTTGTCCGCCGTAGTCTCGCCGCAGCGGGTCTCGCTCCGCCGGCTCGTGAATCTTGCGGGCTTCGCGCTCTGTGCCGCACTCATCGGCTACGCGCTCTACTCGCAGTCGCACCTCGGCCTCGAGCCCTGTCCGCTCTGCATATTCCAGCGCATCGGCATCGCACTGCTCGGCCTCGCCTTTCTCGCAGCCGCGCTGCATCACCCCGCTGCCTGGGGCCGGTACGGGTATGCGATCGTGATCGGCCTCATCGCACTCGCCACGGTCCTCCTCGCCGCGCGCCACCTCTATGTGCAGAGCCTGCCGCCGGGGGCGCTGCCTTCCTGCGGCGCGCCGTTGGCGGTGCTGCTCAAGTTCACTCCGCTCTGGGAGGTGGTGCGCAAGGTGCTCGCGGGCAGTGGCGAGTGCAGCATCGTCAACTGGAGCTTTCTCGGGCTCGCGATGCCGGGGTGGGTGCTCCTGTCGGCACTGCTCCTCGGCAGCGCCGGGGTGATCGCCAACCTGCGCCCCGCCCGCTGAGGCGCGGCATGGGCTGAGGGCAGCGGGCTCCCTCAGAGCAGCCGTCGCAGCACGTTGCCGTACATGCGGTGCAGGGCATCGATGTCGGCGACGCGCACGCACTCATTGACCTTGTGAATCGACGCGCTCACGGCGCCGAGCTCGACCACCTGTGCGCCGAGCGGTGCGATGAAGCGCCCGTCGGAGGTCCCGCCGCCGGTGGAAAGCCGGGGCTGTACGCCCGTGACCTCGGCGACCGCTCCCATGACGGCGTGCGACAGGACCCCCGGAGGGGTATAGAAGGGCTCACCCGACACGAACCACTCGAGCGTGTAGCGCACGCCGTGCCGGCGCAGGATCTCCTCGACCGTGCGCTGCAGTCCCTCCAGGGTCTGCACCGGCGAGTAGCGCAGATTGAAGCGTGCCTTGAGCTCGCCCGGTATGACATTCGGTGCACCGGTGCCCGCATTGAGATTGGAAACCTGGAAGCTGGTCGGCTGGAAATGCTCAGTACCCTGGTCCCAGGAACGTCCGACGAGCTCCGCCAGCGCCGGCGCGAGCGCGTGCACCGGATTCTCGGCGAGCTGCGGATAGGCGATGTGGCCCTGCACTCCGTGAACAGTGAGCCGTCCGCTCAGTGAGCCGCGTCGTCCCACCTTGATCGTGTCCCCGATGACGCGCTCGCTCGAAGGCTCACCCATCACGCACCAGTCGATGTTTTCACCGCGTGAGCGAAGGAGCTCCGCGACCCGTCGCGTGCCATCGATCGAAGGTCCTTCCTCGTCGCTGGTGATGAGGAAAGCGATCGACCCGGAGTGCTCGGGGTGTGCCGCGATGAACTCCTCCGTCGCGGTGACCATGGCCGCGAGCCCGCTCTTCATGTCCGCCGCACCCCTCCCGTACAGCAGTCCATCGCGAATCTCGGGCACGAAGGGGTCGCTGTGCCACGCCTCGCGCGGGCCGGCCGGCACGACATCGGTATGGCCGGCGAAGCAGAAGAGGGGAGCTCGCCGCCCACGGCGGGCCCAGAGATTCGAGACCTCGCCGAACGGGAGCGGCTCGATGGCAAAGCCGGCGCGCGCGAGCCGCTGCGAGAGTACGGTCTGGCACCCCTCATCGGCCGGGGTCACGGAGCGGCGAGCGATGAGATCCCGAGTGAGCTCAAGGGCTTGGGACATTGGCTGCGCGTTATACGGCCTCGGCCTCCCTGCGGCAAGCCGGCAGTATCGAGCCGTCACGCCCGACCGTCACGCCACTGCAAAGTCCGCCGGCAACACTATGCGCCGCCACAGGGAAGTGGCCCTGCCCAGCTCAGGGCAGCGCCGGGCTGTCATGAGAACGTCATAATTTCGTCATTTAATGCGGGCCATCCTCCGGCCGCCGGGTCCGGGCGAGCAGAGTTCCTCGAAATGCAGGAGTGAGATCATGAGTCTATTCAGTGCAAAAGGCGTGTCGGTAGCTGCGGCCGCTGCCGTGGCGGTCATCGCTGCGGCCAGTGCGCGCGCCGCGGACATTTCCGGCGCGGGCGCAACCTTTCCTTATCCGATCTATTCCAAATGGGCCGATGCGTACAAGCAGCAGACGGGGATCGGACTGAATTACCAGTCGATCGGCTCGGGCGGGGGCATCAAGCAGATCAAGGCGAAGACGGTCACCTTCGGCGCATCCGACATGCCCCTCGAGGCGAAGGATCTGCAGGAGGCGGGACTCGTGCAGTTTCCGATGATCATCGGCGGCGTCGTGCCGGTGGTGAACATCAAGGGCGTCCAGGGCGGGCAGATGGTGCTCGATGGCGCGACGGTGGCACAGATCTACCTCGGCGACATCACCAAGTGGAACGATCCGCGCATCAAGAAGCTGAATCCTGCGCTCACGCTGCCGGCGACGGCGATCGCCCCCATCTACCGCTCGGATGGCTCCGGTACCAACTTCCTGTTCTCCAACTATCTTTCCAATTCGTACCCGAAATTCAAGGAGACGATCGGCGCCAACACCTCCGTGCAGTGGCCCGTGGGCATCGGTGCCAAGGGTAACGAGGGCGTCGCCAACATGACGACGCAGACCGACGGCGCCATCGGCTACGTGGAGTATGCCTACGCGAAGCAGAACAAGATGGCGTATGCGGATCTGATCAACTCCGCGGGCAAGAAGGTTGCGCCGGACGCGCAATCCTTCCAGGCGGCCGCCGCCAGTGCCGACTGGGCGCACGCCCCCGGCTACCACCTGATCCTGACCAATCAGCCGGGTGAGAAGAGCTGGCCGATTACCGGCGCGAGCTTCATCCTTCTCTACGCGAACCCGCCCGATCCCGCCGCCACCGGGGCGGCTCTGAAGTTCTTCGATTGGGCGTTCAAGAACGGTGCGAAGATGGCTGCCGATCTGGACTATGTGCCGCTCCCCGATGGGCTGGTGAGGCAGATCCGGGATACCTGGAAGACGCAGATCAAGGGTGTGCCCGCGATCTGAGAGGTACGATGCCGCGCATGCCCGGCAGAGGGCGGCGGGCGGCTGTGCGACCATGCGCCTGTTGGACGAGCGGCGGATGCGACCCGCCCGCGGAGCGGGCCCGTTGCAGGAAAGAGCAGGCGTGACAGGTTACCGTCGGGCATGAACACGGTGGCTGCGATCGAGCCCGCGCGGGCGTCGGGACAGCGCTTGCGGGAGAGCGCGTTCCGGACGGCCACCTTCGCGGCGGCATTGCTGGTACTCGCCTTGCTGGGGGGCGTTGCCCTCTCGCTGCTGATCGGCGCCTATCCCGCACTGGCGCACTTCAAGCTCGCCTTCCTCACCCGCGAGGTGTGGAATCCGGTGACGGAGAAATTCGGCGCGCTGGCCGCGATCTACGGCACGCTGGTCACCTCCTTCCTCGCGCTGTTGTTCGCCATCCCGGTGAGCTTCGGTATCGCCATATTCCTCACGGAGCTCGCGCCCGCGTGGCTGAAGCGCCCGGTGGGCGTCGCGATCGAGCTGCTCGCTGCCGTGCCGAGCATCATCTACGGCATCTGGGGACTGTTCGTGCTCGCTCCGATTCTGCAGCGGCACGTGCAACCCTGGCTCATCGACGGGCTCGGCCCGCTGCCGCTCATCGGGCGGCTGTTCCAGGGTCCTCCCTACGGCATCGGGGTGCTGACGGCGAGCTTCGTGCTCGCCATCATGGTGATTCCGTTCATCTCGGCGGTAGTGCGCGATGTCTTCGAGACCGTGCCCGATGTGCTCAAGGAGTCTGCCTACGGACTCGGGGCCACGACCTGGGAAGTGATCTCCCAGGTCGTGGTGCCTTACGCCCGCACCGGAGTCATCGGCGGGATCATGCTCGGGCTCGGCCGCGCGCTCGGTGAGACCATGGCGGTCACCTTCGTGATCGGTAACGCGCACCGCGTCGGCTCCTCGCTCCTGGCACCCGGCACCACGATCTCTGCCTCGATCGCCAACGAGTTCGCCGAGGCGGTCGGCGACCTCTACACCTCCTCGCTGGTGGCGCTCGGCGCGCTGCTGTTCCTGATCACCTTCACGGTGATCGCCGCCGCGCGATTGATGCTCCTGCAGCTCGGCCGCAAGGCGCTCTCGAACGTATGAGCCGCCGCGCACTCCGCAAGCTCATCAACCTCCTGGCGCTCGGGCTCTCGGGCATCGCCACCGCCGTCGGGCTGTTCTTCCTCGGCGCGATACTCTGGACGCTCGTGCACAGTGGCCTCGGCGGCATGTCACTGCAGCTGTTCACCGCCATGACGCCACCGCCTGGCGGCACCGGGGGCCTGCTGAATGCCATCTACGGCAGCGTGGCCATGACCGTGATCGGCATCCTGATCGGAGGCCCGATCGGTGTGCTCGCCGGGACCTACCTCGCCGAATACGGCCGCAGCGCCCGCATCAGCACCGTGATCCGCTTCGTGAACGACGTGCTGCTGTCGGCACCCTCGATCATCGTGGGACTCTTCGTCTATGAGCTGCTGGTCGTGCGCATGGGACACTTCTCGGCCCTCGCCGGCGCGGTCGCACTCGCCATCCTCGCGATCCCGGTCACCGTGCGCACCACCGAGGACATGCTGAATCTCGTGCCGCAGGGCATGAAGGACGCATCCACCGCGATGGGCGCCTATCACTGGCGCACCATCACGAGCGTGATCTACCCCGCGGCGCGCAGCGGCATCCTCACCGGCCTGCTGCTCGCGGTGGCGCGCATCAGCGGCGAGACGGCGCCGCTGCTGTTCACCGCGCTCAACAATCAATTCTGGAGCAGCAATCTCCTCGCACCCATCGCCAATCTGCCCGTGGTCATCTTCCAGTTCGCGCTCAGTCCCTATCCGAACTGGCAGCAGCTCGCCTGGTCCGGTGCGCTCATCATCACCGTCAGCATTCTCATTCTGAGCATCGCCGCGCGTTTCGCGGTGTCCTCGCTCGGCACCGGCGGACGCAGCTGATGGGCACGCCGCAGCCACGTCCCGGTGTTGCGCCTGCGCCGGCCGCCTCAAGGGCGGTCAAGTTCGAGGTGCGGCATCTCGACTTCTATTACGGCCGGGTGCACGCGCTCAAGGACATCAACCTCACCCTGGAGGACCGGCAGATCACGGCCTTCATCGGTCCCTCCGGCTGCGGCAAGTCGACGCTGCTGCGGGTGTTCAATCGCATGTATGCGCTCTACCCCGGGCATCGCGCCAGCGGCGACGTGCGGCTGGACGGTGAAGACATCCTCGCGCCGAGTGTCGACGTCGCGGCGCTGCGCTTTCGTGTCGGCATGGTGTTCCAGAAGGCGACTCCCTTCCCCATGTCGATCTTCGACAACGTGGCATTCGGGCTGCGCCTGGCGCGGCGCATCTCCCGCAGCGAGCTCGGCGATCGCGTGGAGGAAGCGCTGCGCGATGCCGCCATGTGGGAAGAGGTCAAGGACAAGCTGCACGAGGACGGCCGCGGACTCTCCGGCGGCCAGCAGCAGCGTCTTTGCATCGCCCGTACCCTGGCGCTGCGCCCGGAGGTGATACTGTTCGATGAGCCGACCGCGGCGCTCGATCCCATCTCGACGCTGCGCGTGGAGGAGACGCTGCAGAGCCTGCGCGAGAGCTATTGCATCGCCATCGTCACGCACAATCTGCAGCAGGCCGCGCGGGTCTCGAACGTCACCGCCTTCATGTACCTCGGCGAGCTGGTGGAAGTCGGGCCGACCGAGCAGGTGTTCACCGCGCCGAAGAATCGCCGTACCGACGACTACGTCACCGGGCGGTTCGGCTGAAGCGATGAGCGAGGAAATGTCCGAACCGCGTCAGGCCTCCGGGCAGCCGCCCGCTGCGCGCGGCAGTGCCGCAAGCGGCGGCAATGGCCTGGCGCGCGATGAGGGGTTTGCGGGAGCGTCGACGCGGCACCTGAATGAGGGTGGACTCAATCTCAAGCCGAGTGGCAGGGTGTCGGCAAGCAGCGATGCCACGCAGCCCGATGGCGCGAGCGTCGAGAGCCCGGTGTTCGCCTGTCGGGAGGTGAGCGTTTTCTACGGCGCGAAGCAGGCGCTGAAGGACGTGGCACTCGATGTGGGACCCCGTCAGGTGCTGGCGATGATCGGTCCGTCCGGCTGCGGCAAGTCGACCTTCCTGCGCTGCCTCAATCGCATGAACGACACCATCCCCGGGGCACGCGTGACCGGGCGGATCGACCTCCATGGGCGCGACATCCATGATGCGTCCGTCGATGTGGCGCAGCTGCGGGCGCGCATCGGCATGGTGTTCCAGAAGCCAAACCCCTTCCCCAAGTCGATCTACGACAACGTGGCCTATGGGCCGCGTATCCACAATCTCACCCGCAGTCGTGCCCAGCTCGATGAGATCGTCTGCAGCAGCCTGACGCGCGCCGGGCTGTGGGAGGAGGTCAAGGATCGCCTCAGCAGCCCCGGTACCGGGCTCTCCGGTGGCCAGCAGCAGCGGCTGTGCATCGCGCGCACCATCGCCGTGCAGCCGGAAGTGATCCTCATGGATGAGCCCTGCTCGGCGCTCGACCCGATCGCCACGGCGCGCATCGAAGATCTCATCGATGAGCTGCGCGAGTCCTACGCGATCGTCATCGTGACCCACTCCATGCAGCAGGCCGCCCGTGTCTCGCAGCGTACCGCCTATTTCCACCTGGGTGAGCTCATCGAGGTGGGCAACACCGACCGCGTGTTCACCAACCCCCGCCATCGCCTCACCGAGGACTACATAACGGGGCGATTCGGCTAAGCCGATGCGACTGCTGCTGGTCGAGGATGAGAGGAAGCTCTGCGAGCTCGTGGCGCGCGCGCTGCGAGCGGAGAGCTACGCGGTGGACGTCGCCGAGGACGGGCTGCGCGGCTGGGAGCTCGCGCAGAGCTATGAGTACGATCTCATCATCCTCGATCTGATGCTGCCACAGCTGCCGGGCGAGGAGCTGCTGCGCCGCATACGCCGCACCAACCAGCAGGTGCCGATTCTGGTGCTCACCGCACGGGCCACCACCGCGGACAAGGTCCACAATTTCGAAGCGGGTGCGGACGACTACCTCACCAAGCCGTTCGCGTTCGCCGAGCTCATCATGCGCGTCAAGGCGCTCCTGCGCCGTGGGCCGATCAGCCGCTCGAGCGTGCTGCGCGTCGGCGATCTCGAGGTCGACCGCTTCACCAAGCAGGTGCGGCGCGGCGGTCGACGGATCGAGCTCACCGCCAAGGAGTATGCGCTGCTCGAGTACCTCGCGGCCAACCCGGGACGGGTGTTCTCGCGCACGATGATCATCGAGCACGTCTGGGACCAGAGCTTCGAAGGACTCACCAATATCGTCGATGTGTACGTGCGCCACCTGCGCAGCAAGGTCGACGATCCGTTCCCGGTGAAGCTGATTCGCACCGTGCGGGGGGTCGGCTACGGCCTCGCCGAGGGGGTCGAGCCCTGAACAGCCGCGAGCGGGCGCCTCAGAACCTGTAGCGCACGCCGATGGTGGGGTTGATGTTGGTGGTGTAGTACGGGTAGCCATTCGCCATGCCATCGTGCACCCCGCTGTACATCGCGCCGACATAGGCGTCGAAGTGGAGGTTGAACCGATAGTCGGCGTCGAAGGAGAAAGCCTCGAGACTGCCGCTGCAGGAGCTCGAGAGCCTGGACGCGCATCCCGCGAGCGCGCCGCTGCCGTAAGCGCCCTGGTGGACCCCGTACCAGGCCGCGGTGAGATCGAGTCGCGGCAGCGGGCGGTAGCGGACACCCGTCCAGTAGACCTGCACGCTCCTGGAGTTGTCGTAGGCGCTGTTGTTCACGAACGCCAGAACATAGCCGCCGATGTTGACGAAGCCGGGGCTCGAGGGCGTCCGCGGATTCTCGTAGCGGATGTGCTCATAGCCCGCGAACAGCCTGAGTGCCTCGAGCTTGTATACCGCCATCAGCGCATAGGCGGTGTTGTCGGAGATGGTAGCCGCCACCGAGTCCGCCGCGCTGTACGCCGGCGGCAGTCTGGCCAGCTGCGAGGCACTGAGGGAAGTCGCAGTGATCGCGCTGTTGACTCTGGAATAGTAGCCATCGACCGAGGCGTGCGCGAGGTCGGCACCGATATTGCCCTGCCAGGCGGTGTTGGCCGAGCCGCTCGCTCCGTGGAGCTTGTAGAGCGCACCGAGGTGCCAGAGCTCGTTGAAGCTCACCCGGTACTTGAGGGTCGAGTCGAGCCGGTTACTCTCCTGCGAGCCGCCGCCCGAGTAGCTGTTCGAGGCGCCGAGCAGGCCGAACGCCGCAGCGTTGTAGTTCGGGTCGTACTCGATGACGCCCTCGAGCAGCAGCGTCACCTGGCGGCCGAAGGTGAGCGTGCCGAACCGCGGTGACTTCAGGCCGACCCAGGACGTCTGCAAGGCCTGGCCCGCGGAGCTGCCATCGACGCCGACACTCTGCTTCGAGAGCGGCACGCCGTTATTCACCGTCAGGGACTTCAGTGAGTCGGCGATCTCGCCGGACTGTGGATTGAAAAACGTCTCGACCTGGAACAGCGCTGCCCAGTCACCGGCCAATGGCTCGATGCCCTGCAGGCCGACGCGCGATTGCCCCATGTTGCTCGGGCTCACGCCCACGACCGACTCGCGGCTCATCGGGCGCACGATGTTGCCGCTCGCCGCGGGCCGGAACGGGGTGAAGGGCGCCATGTGCGTGTCGTACTGGACGCCGACGTCGATGACGCCATAGAGCGTGATGCCCTTCCAGGTGAGGCTTTCCTCCCCGGTGATGCCCGGTCCGGTTTTCTGCTGCGCGAGAGCCCGCGCGGCGGCGAGCGCAGCGCACAGCAGCAGCACCCGGGTGCAGCGCAGAGAGTGGTCCCGCATCTGACCGCAGCTCCATGTGAGGTCCTCCCGGCGATTCTCGGCGGCCGATGGTTATGGGGTCAGTCGTCGGGCGGTCACAGGACGGTAGCAGGCCCGGGCGCGTTGCCGGTGAGCTGGTGGCTCAGCCCTGATCGGGATTCTCGGCGCTGCGCAGCAGCTCGTTGATGGAGGTCTTGGCCCGCGTCTTTGCGTCCACGCGCTTGACGATGACGGCGCAAGCGAGGCCGTAACGTCCGTCCGGGGATGGCAGCGTGCCGGAGACCACCACCGAGCCGGGAGGTATGCGCCCGCGCAGCACGCTGCCGCTCTGGCGATCGTAGATGCGCGTGCTCTGCCCGAGGAAAACCCCCATGGAGATCACCGAGCCCGCCCCGACGATCACACCTTCGACGATCTCCGAGCGTGCACCGATGAAGCAGTCGTCCTCGATGATGGTGGGCACCGCCTGCAGCGGCTCGAGCACGCCGCCGATCCCGACGCCGCCGGAGATGTGCACGTTGCGGCCGATCTGGGCGCACGAGCCCACGGTGGCCCAGGTGTCGATCATGGTGCCCGGCCCGATCCAGGCGCCGATGTTGACGTAGCTCGGCATGAGCACCACATCCGGTGCAATGTAGGAGCCCCGCCGTACCAACGCGTGCGGCACGATGCGGACGCCCCCCGCGCGCAGCTCCGCCTCGCTCGCCCCGGCGTATTTGAGCGGCACCTTGTCGTAGAAGCGCGTGAAGCCGCCATCGACAACACGGTTCTCGCGCACGCGGAAGCACAGCAGTACCGCCATCTTCAGCCACTCGTGCACGATCCAGCCGCCATCGCGCGGCTCCGCGACCCGCAGCTCGCCGCGATCGAGCCGCTCGAGGCACTCCTCCAGCGCCGCATCGAGAGCGGGCGGCAGCTGGCGCGGGTTGAGCGCGGCACGCGCTGCGAACCCCGCCTCGATGATGCCCTGCAGGCGCTGCAGCTCGCCCATGCGAGGCTCAGCTGCCGCCGCGCCTGCGCGACGCCACCTGCCGCTCATCGAGCACGCGCATGAGCTGCTCCCTGAGCTGCAACGCGGCCACATCGCTCAGCGGGCAGTTCTCGAAGTCCGTGACGTAGAACACGTCCTCGGCACGCTCACCGACCGTCATGATCTTCGCCGCGTGCAGCTCGACGTGCTGCTGCATGAGCACCTGGCCGATCTCGCACAGGAGACCCGGGCGATCGCCGGCGGTGAGCTCGAGCACCGAGCGGCGATTGCGCTCATCGACGCTCAGCGTGATATGGGTCGGCGTGTGAAACATGCCGACCTGGCGGGGCGCGCGCCGCGAGACGGCGAACGGCGCATCCGCCGGGCCCTGCAGCGAGCGCCACAGCGCATGCTCGATCTCCGCCAGGCGGTCGCTGTCGGCGATCGGCGCACCATCGTCCTCGAGCAGATGATAGAGCTCGAGGCTGAAGCCATCGCCGGTCGGACTGATGCGGGCGTCGACGATGTTGAGTCCCAGCTGGTCGAGAGCGGCCGTGGTACGCGCAAATCCATGGCGGCGGGGCGGCGCGAAGATCAGCGCGGCGGTGGTGCCGCGCACGCTGCGCGGATCGAGCGCGACCAGTGGCTCATCCGAGCCCGCCTCGCGCTCGGAGAGCAACTGCGTGTGCCAGGCAACCTCCTCGGGCGAGTGCTGCAGGAAGTACGCGGCCGTGAAGCGCGTCCACACCGAGAGTATGGCAGTCTCGGCCACGCCGCGCTCGAACAGCAGCCGCCGCGCGACATCCTGGGTTTCCCGAAGCAGGTGCTCGGCATCGATCGGGCTCTCGAGACCCCGCCGCAGCGCCTGCTTCACGCGCTTGTAGAAATCGTGGAACAGCGTCGCTTTCCAGGAGTTCCACAGCTTGGGGTTGGTGGCGCGCACGTCCGCGCAGGTGAGCACGTACAGATAGTCGAGGTGCGTCTCATCGCCGACCTTGCGTGCGAAGGCGTTGATGACCTGCGGATCACCGATGTCCTGCTTCTGCGAGGTGATCGAGAGCAGCAGGTGATTGCGCACCAGCCAGGCGGTGAGCCGCGCATCGTAGGGCGAGAGCCCCTGCTCGAGGCAGAAGGCTTCCGCATCCACCGCGCCGAGCTCGGAATGATCGCCGCCGCGGCCCTTGGCGATGTCGTGGAACAGCGCGGCGAGATAGGCGACCTCCTGGCGCGGCAGCGACTGCATGACCCGCGAGGCCTCGGGGAGCTCCTGGTCGTAGCGCGGGATCGCGAAGCGGCGCAGATTGCTCACCACGAACAGCGTGTGCGCATCGACCGTGTAGGCGTGGAACAGGTCGTACTGCATGCGCCCGACGATGCGCCCGAAAGCCGGAATGTAACGGCCGAGAACCCCATAGGTGTTCATGCGCCGCAGCTCGTGGGTCACGCCGACCGGCGAGCGCAGCACCTCGAGAAACAGCCGGTGGTGCCGCGGGTTCTGGCGAAACTCCTCATCGATCAGCCACAGGTGCCGCGCGACGGCGCGCATGGTCGAGGCGCGCACCCCGCGGATGTCCGGATGCTGCTGCAGCAGCACGAACAGCTCGAGCAGCGCACTCGGGTGCCGCGCGAACGCCTCCTCGCTCACCGTCTCGAGCGAGCCGTTGCGAACCTGGAAGCGTGCGTTGAGCGGCCGCGGCGGCTCGCTCTCACTCAGGATCGCCTCGCGGAACAACTGCAGCAGCAGCTCGTTCAGCAGGCTCACCTCCATGACGGTACGGTAGTAGCGCTGCATGAACTGCTCGACCGCGAGTGTGTACGAGGCGTCCTCGTAGCCGAAGATCTGCGCGAGGCGGATCTGGTGATCGAACAGCAGCCGGTCCTCGTGCCGCCCGGTGAGCATGTGCAGGCCGAAGCGCACCTTCCACAGGAATGCCTGCGCCTGCTTCAGGCGCCGCAGCTCCGCGGGCGTGACGAAGCCATGGGTGACGAGGCCATCGAGCGTCTCGGCACCGAAGTGGCGCTTCGCCACCCAGGCGATCGTCTGGATGTCGCGCAGGCCGCCGGGCCCGGTCTTCACGTTCGGCTCGAGGTTGTACGCAGTGTCGTTCGCCTTCAGATGGCGCTCGGTCTGCTCGCGCACCTTGGCCTCGAAGAACTGCTTGACCGGCCAGATGTGCTCCGGCGCCAGCCCGGCGCGCATCGCCGCGTACAGCGCCGCATCGCCGGCGAGCAGGCGGGCCTCCAGCAGCGTCGTCATGACGCTGACATCGCCGACGCACTCCTCGCGGCACTCGGCGCAGGTGCGCACGCTGTGACCGACCTCGAGCCCGATGTCCCACAGGAAGGTGACCAGTCGCTCGACCGCACCGCTCCCTGCGGTATCCGGAGCGTGCGGCACGAGCAGGAGTATGTCGATGTCGGAGGCGGGGTGCAGCTCACCGCGGCCGTAACCGCCTACGGCGACGAGTGCCCACGCCGCCTGCGTCGCGCACTGCATCTGCCAGGCGGTTCGCAGCACGATGTCGATCAGTGCGGCACGCGCATGCACCAGCTCCTCGATCGACTCCTCGGCGAGAAAACGTTGCTTCAGCTCCTCGTGGGCCTCCCGCAGCAGCTCGCGCCACGCGCGCGGACTCGTATCCGCGCCGAGCTGCTGCGGCAGCCGGGCGAGCCGCGGCCAGGAGGGCGAAAGCGGTGGCAGCGTTCGGTCGAGCAGCTCGCTGTCTGCGGCTCCCATCGGCGCGCCCGCGAGCTCTAGTGGTGCCCGCGGTCGGTGGGCGCAGCGCGCGCCGCCACGCTGGCAGCGGGTGGCGGCCGCCCCCCGTTGGCGCCGAGGGTGAGTACATCGACGCCGCTCTCGGTGACCAGCACCGTGTGCTCCCACTGCGCCGAGAGCGAGTGGTCCTTGGTGATCACGGTCCAGCCATCGGGCAGCAGGCGTACGTGGCGCTTGCCGGCATTCACCATCGGCTCGACGGTGAAGGTCATGCCGGGCCGCAGCTCGAGCCCGGTCCCCGGCTCTCCGTAATGCAGCACCTGCGGATCCTCGTGATACACGCGGCCTATGCCGTGGCCGCAATACTCGCGCACGACCGAGTAGTCGTTCTGCTCCACGAAGCTCTGGATGGCGTGGCCGATGTCGCCGAGGCGGGCCCCGGGGCGTACGGCGTCGATGCCGCGCCACATGGCGGCGAAGCAGGTCTCGGCGAGCCGCTGCGCGTGGGCGGGGGGCTTGCCGACGAAGTACATGCGGCTCGTGTCGCCATGGAAGCCATCGCGTATCACGGTCACGTCGATGTTCACGATGTCGCCGGCCTTGAGGCGCTTGTCGTTCGGAATGCCGTGGCACACCACGTGATTGACGGAGGTGCAGATCGTCTTCGGAAAGCCCCGGTAGTTGAGGTTGGCGGGCACCGAGCGCTGCACCTTGACGATGTAGTCGTGACAGATCCGGTCGAGCTCCTCGGTCGTCACGCCCGGCACCACGTGAGCCCCGATCATGTCGAGCACCTCGGCGGCGAGCCGCCCGGCGACCCGCATTTTCTCCTGCTCTTCCGCGGTCTTGATGGTGACGTGCATACGCTCCGAAATGGGGTCGGCCACCCCCGCGGCCAAGAGGCCGCGGGCGGCTCGTAAGACATTGTTCCGACGAGGTCTTCATGGTATAAAGCGCGGCCTTTTTTGGCAACGCAACCCACACGCGCATCGTTAATCCGGCGACTGGGTGTTCCGCGATCGATCCGCCCGCGTGGCGGCGCTCCGCGGGATGGTCACGGGGATGTGCGGAGGCTCAACCCACAAGGAGTGCTCATGCCCGGCGTGTCCATGCGACAGATGCTGGAGGCGGGAGTCCATTTCGGACATCAGACCCGCTTCTGGAACCCGAAGATGGCGCCATTCATCTTCGGTGAGCGGAACAAGATCCACATCATCAATCTCGAGAAGACGCAGCCGATGTATGCGGAGGCGGCGAACTTCATCAAGGGCGTGATCGCCGATGGCGGCACGCTGCTGTTCGTCGGCACCAAGCGCTCCGCACGCGAGTCGATCCAGAAGGAGGCCGAGCGCGCCGGCCAGCCCTATGTGAATCAACGCTGGCTGGGCGGCATGCTCACCAACTTCAAGACCATCCGCCAGTCGATCAAGCGGCTCGGCGAGATCACCGAGCTCGCCGCCTCCGGTGCGCTCGAGAAGCGCGGCAAGAAAGAGGCCACGCAGCTGCGCCGCGAGATGGACAAGCTCGAGAGGAGCCTCGGGGGCATCAAGAACATGGAGTCGCTCCCCGACGCATTGTTCGTGGTCGATGTGGGGCACGAGGACATCGCCATCCACGAGGCGAGAAAGCTGGGCATCCCCGTGGTCGCGATCGTCGACACCAACTGCTCCCCCGACGGCATCGACTACGTGATTCCCGGCAACGATGACGCCATGCGGGCGATCCAGCTCTATGCCGCCGGAATAGCCGACGCGGTGCTCGAAGGCAAGGAATCGGTGCCGCAGGTGACCGTTGGTGAGGACGAGTTCGTGGAGCTCGATGAGGCCGGGGCGCCGCGCAAGAAGGCGGCGCGTGGCCGGCAGCGACCGCAGCCGGCGGTGCGCCGCAAGGCGCCGGCGCGTCGCAAGCTCCCGCCGGTGAAGGCGCCGGGCACCACCGAGGAGCCCGATGCCGAGGATCTCGATCTCGAGGCGGAGGACGTCGCCGCGGCGGCCGCCGACAGCATTCCGGGCGAGGCGGAGCGTCGTCCGGCCGGCGGAGCGGGCCGGCGCAAGCGCGGAGGCACAGGATCCGCCGGAGCGGACGCATGAATATCACGGCAGATGCAGTGAAGCAGCTGCGCGAGCGCACCGGCGCCGGGATGATGGAGTGCAAGAAGGCACTCGTGGAGACCAAGGGCGATCTCGATGCGGCCGCCGAGCTGATGCGCCGCCAGGGCCTGGCGAAGGCCGACAAGAAGGCGACGCGCGTCGCCGCCGAAGGTGTCGTCGCGCTGGCACGCGCCGCAGACGCCCAGGCAGCAGCGCTCGTCGAGGTCAACTGCGAGACGGACTTCGTCGCGCGCGAGCAGGATTTCCGCACCTTCGCCCAGGCGGTCGCGGACGCTGCACTGGCACTGCGGCCCGCTGACCTCGCGGCGCTCGCCGGGACACGGCTCGCCTCGGGCGAAAGTGTCGAGGAGCGCCGACGCAACCTCATCGCGAAGATCGGCGAGAACATCACCGTCCGGCGCTCGAGCGTGCTGAGCTCCCCCGGCTGCCTCGGCGCCTATCTGCACGGCACGCGCATCGGCGCGCTGGTCGCCCTCGAGGGCGGCTCGGCCAGTCTCGCTTACGACCTTGCCATGCACGTTGCGGCGAGCAACCCGAAATACCTGAGCGCCGCGCAGGTACCTGGCGAGGTGGTCGCCAAGGAGCGCGAGATCCTGACCAGCCAGGCGCAGGGTGAGGGCAAGCCCCCGGAGATCGTCGCCCGGATGGTGGAGGGTCGGCTGCGCAAGGTGCTGGCCGAGATCACCCTCGCCGGTCAGCCGTTCGTCAAGGATCCCGACGTGACGGTCGAGAAGCTGCTGAAGGGCGCCGGAGCGCGCGTGCTCGCTTTCGAGCGCTTCGAGGTCGGCGCCGGCATCGAGAAGAAACAGGACGATTTCGTCGCGGAGGTGATGGCTCAGGTGAAGGGCGCCGGACCGGGGCCCGTCAGGCACTGACCACGCAGCAGCGGGCACAGCATGGAAACCCCGCCGCGTGCGGGGTTTTTTTGAGCTTCGGTGAGGACCGCGAGGAAAGACGATGAATCAGGCGAAGGCGGCGTACTCGAGGATACTCGTGAAGCTGTCGGGCGAAGCGCTGATGGGCGAGGGCGACTACGGCATCGATCCGACGGTCATCAAGCGCATCGCGGGCGAGCTCCACGAGATCGTGCAGATGCAGGTGCAGCTGGCGGTGGTCATCGGCGGCGGCAACATCTTCCGCGGCGCGGGGCTCGCGCGGGCCGGCATGGACCGCGTGGCCGCGGACCACATGGGTATGCTCGCCACCGTCATGAACGCGCTCGCCATGCAGGACGCGCTCGAGAGCCTCGGCATGCATGCGCGCGTCATGTCCGCCATCCGCATCAACGAGGTGTGCGAGGACTACATCCGCCGGCGCGCCATGCGCCACCTCGAGAAGGGCCGGGTTACGATCTTCGCCGCCGGCACCGGCAATCCCTTCTTCACCACCGACACTGCCGCCGCGCTGCGCGCCATCGAGATCAGCGCCGATGTGCTGCTGAAGGCGACGCGCGTGAACGGCGTTTTCTCCGACGATCCGCTGCGCAATCCCCAGGCGGTGCGCTACGCGCGCCTCACCTTCGATAAGGTGCTCGCCGACCGGCTGAACGTCATGGACGCCACCGCGATCGTCATGTGCCGGGACAATCACTTGCCTTTGCGCGTGTTCAATCTCAACAATCCCGGCGACCTCACCCGCATCGTGCGCGGCGAGGACGTGGGCACGGCGGTCACCTTCGACTGAACGCCCACGGGCAGCGAGGAGAACGACGATGCTCGATGACATCAGGAAAGACGCGGTCGCACGCATGGCGAAGTGCGTGCAGAACTTCCAGGCCGAGCTGAAGAAGCTGCGCACCGGGCGCGCGCATCCGAGCCTGGTCGAGCACCTGAAGGTGGACTACTACGGCACGGACGTGCCACTGCAGCAGGTGGCGAGCATCACGGTGGAGGAAGGACGGACGCTCGTCATCTCTCCCTGGGAGAAGAGCGTCGTGCAGGCCATCGAGAAGGCCATCTTCAAGTCCGACCTCGGGCTCACTCCGATGACCGCGGGCACGGTGATCCGCATACCGATGCCACCGCTCACCGAGGAGCGCCGCCGTGAGATCACCAAGGTGCTGCGCCACGATGCCGAGAATGCGCGCGTCGCCGTGCGCAACGTCCGCCGCGATGTCATGAACGACATCAAGGAGATGCTCAAGGAGAAGCTGGTGTCCCAGGACGATGAGCGGCGCGCCGAGGTCGAGGTGCAGAAGCTCACCGACAAGCACGTGGCCGAGATCGACGCACTGCTCGCAGCCAAGGAGAAGGAGGTCATGCACGTCTGATGGCCGCGCCCGATTCCCTGCCGCGACACATCGCCATCACGATGGATGGCAACGGGCGCTGGGCGGCGGCGCGCGGCCTCGCGCGTTCGGCGGGTCACAAAGCCGGCCTCGCCCCGGTGCGCATGTGCATCGAGCAGTGCTCGCAGCGCGCGATCGAGGCGCTCACGCTGTTCGCCTTCTCGAGCGAGAACTGGCGACGTCCCGCCGAGGAGGTAGGCAGCCTCATGGGCCTTTTCATCGAGGCCCTCGACCGCGAGATCGAGGAGCTGCACCGCAAGTCCGTGCGCGTGCGCTTCATCGGTGAGCGGCGGAGCCTCGCGGTGCGCCTGCAGGCGCGTATCGCCGGCGCCGAAGCGCGCACCGCGGCGAATCCGGGACTGAAGCTGCAGGTGGCGATGAGCTATGGCGGCCGCTGGGACATCGTGCAGGCGGCGCAGAAAGTTGCCCGCGACTGCGCGAGCGGCCGGATGCGCGCCGAGGAGGTGAGCGAGGCGAGCTTTGCGGCGCATCTGTCGCTCGCCGGGCTGCCGGAGCCGGATCTGCTGATCCGCACCGGCGCGGAGCAGCGCCTCAGCAACTTCCTGCTGTGGGACCTCGCCTATGCGGAGCTTTATTTCAGCCCGCGGTTGTGGCCGGATTTCGGGCTCGCCGACCTCGAGGAGGCGCTGGCGTACTTCGCCGGGCGTGAGCGGCGCTTCGGCCGGGTCGCCGCGCGCTCGGCCGCCAAAGCCTGACCGCAGTGAACGACACCCTGCGCAAGCGCGTGCTGACGGCGGTCGTGCTCGGGGCGGCTCTGCTCGCGATCCTGCTGTGGCTGCCCGCCGGGGTCACCGTGGCGGTCGTGACGGCGCTGGTGCTGTTCGGCGCCTGGGAATGGTCCGCGTTCCTGCTGCTCGTGGCGCCGGGGCCGCGGCTCGCCTACGTCGGGCTGATCGGTATGCTGTTGTGGCTCGTGTGGCGTTTCTCCAGTACGCCCGAGCGCCGCGACCTCGTTCTCGCGGTGGCGGTGGTGTGGTGGCTGGCGGCACTCGCCTGGATCGTGTTCGCGCCACGGCGGGTGTCGTCGTGGGCGGCGGCAGCGGCCGGCGTGCTGGCGCTCGTGCCATCCTGGCTGGCACTGGTACGGCTGCGGCTCACCTTGCCGCATGGCGCACAATGGGTGCTGTTCGCGCTCGTGCTGGTGTGGGTTGCGGACATCGGCGCATTCTTCTGCGGTCGACAGTTCGGGCGGGTGCTTCTGGCGCCTACGGTGTCACCGGGGAAGACCTGGGAGGGCCTGTTGGGAGGGATCACCGTGAGTGCCCTGGTGGCGATTGCCGGCAGCCAGTGGTTCCACGTCTCCCTGTCGGTTTTCATGCCGCTGTGCCTGGCGGCGGTCGGCTTCTCGGTGGTCGGCGACCTCACCGAGAGTCTGCTCAAGCGCTTTGCGGGCATGAAGGACAGCGGCAGCATCTTTCCCGGACATGGCGGAGTCATGGATCGTATCGACAGCCTCACCGGCGCCGCTCCGGTATTGTTGCTCGGTCTGTCGCTGCTCGGAGTCATCACATGATCGGCGTCGTCACATGCTCGGCGTAGCGGTACTCGGCTCCACGGGGTCGGTCGGCGAGAGCACGCTCGATGTGCTCGCGCGCCACCCGCAGCGCTTCCACCTCGTGGCGATTGCGGCCAACACCAACGCCGCCAAGCTCGCGCGGCAGATACACACCTGGCGGCCCGCCTATGCGGCGCTCGCCGACCCGCACGCGGCCGGCGAGCTGCAGACGCTCCTCGGGGGCGCCGCCCACGGCACACGCATACTGGCGGGACCGGGTGCACTGGAGGAGCTCGCGCTGCTGCCGGAGGTGCAGTGCGTCATGGCCGCGATCGTCGGTGCCGCGGGGCTGCGCTCGACACTCGCCGCAGCGCGCGCCGGCAAGCGCCTGCTGCTCGCCAACAAGGAATCGCTGGTGATGGCCGGTCCGCTGCTGATCGCTGCGGTGAAGGCTTCCGGCGCCACGCTGCTGCCGATCGACAGCGAGCACAACGCCATCTTCCAGTGCCTGCCCGCGGGCGTGGCGAGTGGCACAGCGCCGCCCGGCCTGCGGCGGGTGCTGCTCACCGCCTCGGGCGGCCCGTTCCGCGACACACCTGCCGAGGCGCTCGCGGCGGTGACACCGGAGGCGGCGTGCGCGCATCCCAACTGGGTCATGGGCCGCAAGATCTCGGTGGACTCCGCCACACTCATGAACAAGGGACTCGAGCTCATCGAGGCGTGCCTGTTGTTCGGGCTGAGCCCGGCGCAGGTGCAGATCCTGGTTCATCCGCAGAGCATCGTGCACTCGCTGGTCGAGTACGCCGACGGCTCGGTGCTCGCACAGCTCGGCGCCCCCGACATGCGCACCCCCATCGCGCACGCGCTCGGCTGGCCTGACCGGATCGACTCCGGCGTCGAGTTCCTCGACCTGCTGAAGGCCGGCCGGCTCGATTTCCGCCCACCCGACACGGCGAAATTCCGCTGTCTTGCGCTCGCGCAGGCGGCCGCGCTGGCGGGTGGGCTGTCACCGGTGGTGCTGAACGCCGCCAACGAGGTTGCGGTACAGGCCTTCCTCGAGCGGCGATTGAACTTTCCCGCTATCGCCGCGGTCATTGAAGCGGTGATGGAGCGGGCCACCGGGGGGGCTATCGGCGGGCTGGAGGATGTGCTGGCGGCCGATGCGGACAGCAGAATGCACGCGCAAGAGCGGATCGGTGGTCAGACGGTCGCTGCCGGGGCCCGGGGCGCTCACGCGTGAGCTTCATCTGGTATCTGATCTGGTTCGTAGTGGCCGTGGGCCTGCTGGTCACGGTGCACGAGTTCGGTCATTTCTGGGTCGCCCGGCGCCTCGGCTTCAAGGTGCTGCGCTTCTCGATCGGATTCGGGCGTCCGCTGCTCACGCGCATCGCTGGCGCCGACCGCGTCGAGTACGTGCTCGCCGCGGTACCCCTCGGCGGCTACGTGAAGCTTCTCGATGAGCGCGAAGGTCCCGTAGCACCCGAGGATCTCCCGCGCTCCTTCACACACCGTCCACCCTGGCTGCGCATCCTGGTACTGCTCGCGGGACCCGCCTGCAACATCCTGTTCGCGGTGTTGGTGCTGTGGGGCATGCTGTGGGCGAACGGCATCACCGAGGTGCGACCGAGAGTCGGCGATGTCACTGCCGGCTCGATCGCCGCACACGCGGGGCTCCAGTCCGGCGATGAGATCCGCGCCATCAACGGCGCCGCCGTTACCGGTCAACGCGATGTGGTGTTCGATCTGCTCGATGCCATGAGCGGTCGCGGCCAGGCCCTGCTCAGCGTGCGCGGCAGGAGCGGCGAGACCCGCCAGGTGAACCTCACCGTCGCCGACGGCGCGGAGCGCCGCCGGCTCACCGAGCCGGCCGAGCTCTTCCGCGGGCTCGGTTTCGAGTTCTGGACGCCGCCGGTGCCGCCGGTTCTCGGACCCGTCACTCCGGATGGGCCCGCGGCGCACGCTGGACTCGCCGCCGGCGATCGTGTGGTGGCGCTCGATGGGCGGCAGGTGAGCGATTTCCGCGACATCGTCGATTACATCAGTGCGCGACCTGGCGAGCGGGTCACGATCGATTATCGCCGCGGCGGAGCCCTGCACAGCGTCGCCGTGGTGGTCGGGAGCGAGGAGGCCGGCGGCAAGCGTGTCGGGCGCATCTTCGTCAAGCCACCTGCCGGCATCAGCTACCCACCGGACATGCTGCTGCACACCGAGTTCGGTGCGGGTGCCGCGCTGGTGCGCGCCGGGGACGAAGCCTGGAGCATGACGGTGCTGCAGGCGCGGCTGTTCTGGCGCATGGTGCTCGGGCGCGTGTCGCTGAAGAACCTGAGTGGGCCGCTGTCGATCGCCGAGTTCGCCGGCGACTCCGCGCATGCGGGGATCGCCTCGTTCCTCAGCTTCCTGGTCCTCATTTCGCTCTCGCTCGGATTTCTCAACCTGCTGCCGATCCCCATCCTGGATGGCGGACAGATCCTGTTCCAGCTGGTGGAGTGGCTGAAGGGCAGTCCGCTGTCGGAACGGGCCCAGGCGCTGGGGCAGCAGGTGGGCATCGCCCTGCTCATCGTCCTGATGGGTGTCGCGCTGTACAACGATATTGCGCGCCAGTTCGGCTGAGCGCGTGTTCGGCAGGGGCCCCCGCAGGCCGGCCGGCCTGCGCTTCCCGGTCGTGCAACACATGACGAGTGGCGCCAGCGGCGCCGGTTGAAAGGTACATGGTGGTCAGAACATGAGGGGGCGCACAGCGGCGAGTCCGGATCGCGCTGGCGTCACGGGGGAGATGGGGAGGAGCGCCGCGCGGGGTCGCGCGCTGGCAGCTGCATGGCGCACCGGCAGCGCGCGACTGGCGCTGCTTGCGCTCATCGCACTCATCGCCCACTGCGGGCTCGTGTCGGCGCAGACCAGCGCCGCGGCTGCGGACTTCACGGTCGGGGACATCAAGGTCGAGGGTCTGCAGCGCGTCTCCGAGGGCACGGTCTACAACTACCTGCCGGTCAACATCGGCGACCACCTCACCCCGCAGCGGGTGCGCGAGGCGATCCGCGCGCTGTATGCCACCGGCTTCTTCCGTGACGTGCAGCTGCGCCGCGAGGGCAACACCCTGATCGTGGTGGTGCTCGAGCGCCCCTCCATCGAGAGCTTCGAGATCACCGGCAACAAGGACATCAAGACCGAGGATCTGCAGAAATCACTGCGCGGTGTGGGACTCGCGACCGGCAAGACCTTCGACCGCTCGGTGCTCGAGGATGTCACGCAGTACCTCACCGATCAGTACTTCGCGCGCGGCAAGTACGGCGTCAGGATCAACTCCACCGTCGAGGAGGAAGCCGGCAACCGCGTCAAGATCAAGATCGACATCAAGGAAGGCTCGCGCGCCAAGATCCGCCAGATCAACATCGTCGGCGCCACCAAGTTTCCGCAGAAGGCGATCCTCGAGACCCTCGAGCTCAAGACCCCCAACTGGCTCTCCTGGTACCGGCAGGATGACCGTTACTCGCGCGAATCGCTGCAGGGGGACCTGGAGAAGATCCGCAACTACTACATGGATCGCGGCTACGCCAACTTCAATCTCGCCTCGACTCAGGTGGCCATCACCCCCGAGAAAGAGGACATCTTCATCACGGTCAACATCGAGGAGGGGCAGGTCTACAAGGTGTCGGAGATCAAGCTCGCCGGCACGTTCGTCGTGCCGAAGGCCGAGCTCGAGCACTTGCTGGTCATCCATCCGGGCGACACCTTCAACCGCAAGCGCATCACTACCTCACAGGAGTTCATGCAGAACCGCATGGGGCGGGACGGCTACGCCTTCGCCAAGGTCGAGCCGGTGCCGGCCGCCGACAACGTCAACCACACCGTGGTGCTCACCTTCTTCGTCGATCCGGGCAACCGCGTGTACGTGCGCAACATCACTTTCTCCGGCACCAACCGCATCAACGACGAGGTGCTGCGCCGCGAGCTGCGCCAGCTCGAGGGCGGCTGGCTTTCCAACACCTCGCTCGAGCGCTCCAAGCAGCGCATCCAGCGCCTGCCGTACGTCAAGACGGTCGATTTCGAGACCACGCCGGTGGCCGGCGCGCCGGATCTGGAGGACGTGAACTTCAAGATCGAAGAGGGCCCGGCGTCGCAGCTGTCGGGCGGCATCGGCTGGTCGGAGACCTACAAGTTCATGCTGAACGCCAGCTATGCGGACGCCGATTTTCTCGGCACCGGGCAGCGCATCGCCATCAACCTGAACGGCGGCGCCTTCAGCAAGGTCTACAGCATCAGCCACACCAACCCGTACACGAGTATCGACAACGTCCAGCGCACCGTCTCGCTCACCTACAGCAACGTCACGCAGTTCGTGTCCTCATCCTCGACCTTCTCCTCGCAGACCCTCAGCGTCGGGCCGACCTGGGCGTACCCCATCAGCGAGTTCATGTACGCGCGCCTCGGCCTGGCGTTCAACAGCTCGCACCTGCTCACCAACTCCCTGGGCAGCGCCGAGCAGGCCCAGCAGTGGGTGCAGGAGAACGGTCATTCCTACAGCCGTCTGGCGCACGACGACACGTCCAACAACGAGTACATCTTCTACGGCACCGATTTCACCACCACCGAGGCGGTGATCGGCTGGGACTGGGACACCCGCAACCGTACGCTGTTCGCCGACCGCGGCTTCCGTCAGTCGATCTCGGCAGCGATCACCTTCCCGTTCAGCACGGTGAAGTACTGGATCGCCAACTATCAGTTCATCCGCTACGTGCCGATCGGCCGCGGGTTCTTCTTCTCCTTACTCGAGGGGATCGATTACGGGCAGCCACTCGGTGACACCACGGCGATCCCGCCGTACCGCAATTTCTTCGGCGGCGGTCCGGACAGCGTGCGCGGTTTCCGCGAGAGCCGCCTCGGACCGAAGGACCAGTTCGGCAACCCCTACGGCGGCAACATGCGCATCACCAGCCAGAACGAGCTGGTGTTCCCGATGCCTTCCAAGTACGCCCAGACCGCGCGCGTCAGCCTGTTCCTCGACCTCGGCGGGGTCTACTACACGGGCAACAAGATCAAGTTCTATGGACCCGACACCGTCAGCCCGATCGACTATGGCTTCAACGGCTGGAACAGCGTGCGCCGCTCGGTGGGTATCGCGGTGCAGTGGCTCGCGCCCCTGGGGCTCTTCCGCTTCAGCTACGGGGTGCCGCTCAATTCCCAGTCCGGCAACGGCATCACCACCTGGGGCGACGAGAAGGAGGGCTTCCAGTTCTCCGTGGGCAATGCCTTCTGAGCCAGGCGGCCCCGGCGCAGATCGAAGCAGCGAGCATCGCACTGCTGCGCGTTCTACGCGATACTAGGCGTTTGGGCCGGATCCCGTCGGATCCGCAAAGGTTCTCACACGAGGGTAGGTAGTTTCCGTGAATGTTGCGATCAAGAGCAGAGTGGGGGTATGGCTGCTGGTGGCCGGCGGTGTTTGCGTGTCATTCACCGCGGCGGCCGCCGAGCCGAAAATCGGCGTGGTCGATTTCCAGCGACTCGCCATCGAGTCGCCGCAGGGTAAGGCGGTGATGGAGTCGATGCGTGCCGAGTTCGCCCCCCGCGAGCGCACCCTGCAGGCGCAGGGGCAGGCGGTGAAGGCCAAGGAGGAGAAGCTGCAGAAGGACGGCGCCACCATGACCGAGGACCAGCGCGCCCGGGCCGAGAAGGAGCTGCGCGACGGCGCTCGCGATTTCGAGCGCGCCCGCGGCGAGCTGCAGGACGATGAGACTGCGCGGCGCAACGAGGAGCTCTCGCGCCTGCAGCGCACCATCGTGGAAGAGGTGCGCAGTTACGGCAAGGCGCAGGGCTTCGACCTGATCCTCGCGCAGGAAGGCGTGATCTACAACGCTTCCGCGTCCGACATCACCCCGGCAGTCCTCACTGCACTGCAGGCGCGTGGCGGGGCCTCCGCGGCGACGAAGCCCCCGGCTCCGGCGGCGCCGCCCGCCAAGCCACCGACGAAATAGGCTCCGACCCGTGATGGCCGCCCGCGGTCCGGCCGTCTGACCATGGCGCTGTCGCTCGGGGAGCTCGCGGTACGCTTCGGCTGCGCGCTGCGGGGGGATCCCGACACGCGGGTCGAGTACGTCGCAACACTCGCGAACGCCGACGAGCGCTCGCTGGCGTTCCTCGCCAATCCGCGCTACCGCGGCCAGCTTGCCGAGACCCGTGCGGCGGCGGTCGTGCTGAGCGCGGCGGATGCCGCGGACTGTCGGGCGGCGCTGCTGATCTGTGGAAATCCCTACGCGACCTATGCCCGCATTGCGGCGCTCCTGCACCCAGCGCGGCCGCCCGCCGCCGGAGTGCATCCGACCGCGATCGTCGCTCCGGACGCCCGCGTCGACCCGACCGCGGAGGTCGGCGCCTACAGCTGCATCGGCGCTCGCGTCACCATCGGCGCGCGGGTCCTCATCGGTCCGCACTGCCGGCTCGCCGAGCAGGTGACGCTCGCCGCCGACGTGCGGCTCGTCGGCGGGGTGACCCTCGGGCCGGGAGTGCAGGTCGGCGCTCGCAGCGTGCTGCAGCCGGGCGTCGTGATCGGCGCCGATGGCTTCGGCTTCGCGCCCGAGAAGGGCACCTGGCTCAAGGTTCCACAGGTGGGCAGCGTTCGCATCGGTGCGGACGTCGAGATCGGCTCCAACACCACCATCGATCGTGGTGCGATCGAGGATACGGTCATCGAGGAGGGGGCCAAGCTCGATAATCTCATCCAGATCGGCCACAACGTGCGCATCGGCGCGCACACGGCGATCGCCGCCTGCACCGGCATCTCCGGCAGCACCAGCATCGGCCGGCGCTGCATGATCGGGGGCGCGGTGGGCATTGCCGGTCACATCAGCATCGCGGACGATGTGGTCATCACCGGCAAGTCCGCGGTGAGTCACTCGATCACGACTCCCGGCGTATACTCCAGCACCATTCCCACCGAGGAAGCCCGCAGCTGGCGGCGCCTGGTCGCGCGCTTCAAGCGCAGCGGCCAGCTCGAGGAGCGGCTCCGGCGCCTGGAGCGCGCGTCGGGAATGAAGAGCGCCTCCGCAGAGACCCCGGAAGAGGATCATGACTGAAGGGATCGAGCTCGACATGCAGGCGATCCTCGAGCGCCTGCCGCATCGATATCCATTCCTGCTGGTGGATCGGGTGCTCGAGTGCCGGCCGGGCGAGAGCATCCGCGCCCTGAAGAACGTGACCTACAACGAGCCGTTCTTCCCGGGCCACTTCCCCGGGCGGCCAGTCATGCCCGGGGTCATGATCATCGAGGCGCTCGCGCAGGCTGCCGGCATCCTGTGCTTCGTCACCGCGAACGTCATTCCCGATCACACCACGCGCTTCTACTTCGTCGCCATCGACAAGGCGCGCTTCAGGCGCCCCGTGGTCCCTGGCGACCAGCTGCTGCTCACCGCGCAGCTCGAGCGCTCACTGCGCGGCATATGGCGCTTCTCCACGGTGGCGCTGGTCGCCGACCAGGAGGTCGCGCACGCCGAGATGATGGTCGCTCCGGGGAGCGGTGCATGATCGACCCACGCGCGGTCGTCTCGGATCAAGCCCAGCTCGCGCCCGATGTCACGGTCGGCCCCTTCGCGGTCATCGGCCCGCAGGTGCAGATCGGCCCGCGCACCATCATCGGGCCGCACGTGGTGCTCAACGGCCCGACCCGCATCGGCGCCGACAACCGGATCTTCCAGTTCGCCTCCCTCGGCGATGCGCCACAGGACAAGAAGTACCGCGGCGAGCCGACCCGGCTCGAGATTGGCGACCGCAACGTGTTCCGTGAGAGCTGCACGGTCAACCGCGGCACCACCCACGACAAGGGCGTGACGCGCATCGGCAATGACAATCTGTTCATGGCCTTCTCGCACGTCGCGCACGACTGCGTGATCGGCGACAACACCGTGTTCGCCAACAGTGTGGCCATGGGCGGTCATGTCGAGGTCGGCGACTGGGCGATTCTCGGCGGGCTGGTCGCGGTGCATCAGTTCACGAAGATCGGCGCGCATGCTTTTCTCGGCGGCGGAGCGATCCTCTCGCGCGATGTGCCGCCCTACGTCATGGTGGCCGGCAATCCCGCGGTACCGCACGGCGTCAACGCGGAGGGGCTGCGCCGGCGCGGCTTCGACGAAGAGCAGATTCGCCACATCCGCGAGGCCTACCGGATCCTGTACCGCTCGGACCTCAAGCTCGCCGACGCGCTCGCCCGTCTCGCGCCGCTCGCCGAGCAGCGCCCCGAGATCCGCACCTTCGTCGAGTTCATCCGCGTCTCCACGCGCAGCCTGGTGCGATGAGCGCCGCGGGTGAGCGGCTCGCCGCGGCGGCAACGCCGCTGCGCGTCGGGTTCGTCGCGGGCGAGCATTCCGGAGATCAGCTCGGCGCGGCGCTCATCGCTGCGCTGCGCGAGCGCAGCCCGGGCCTCCAATGCTTCGGGGTCGCAGGACCGAAGATGATCGCGCAGGGCTGCGAAGCGTGGGCACCCTCGGAGGAGCTCTCCGTCATGGGGCTCGCCGAGGTACTGCAGCATCTGCCCCGGCTTCTGCGGCTGCGAGCCGAGCTGTGGCGGCGCTTCAGCACCGCGCGCCCCGATGTGTTCGTCGGGATCGACGCACCCGAGTTCAACCTGCCGCTCGCACGACGTCTCAAGCGAGCCGGCATGTGCACCGTGCAGTACGTCAGTCCGCAGGTGTGGGCCTGGCGCCAGGGCAGGGTGCGCACCATCGGCACGGCCTGCGACCTGGTCCTGTGCCTGCTGCCCTTCGAGACGGAGTTCTACGCCCGGCACGGCGTGCGCGCCGTGTTCGTCGGCCATCCGCTGGCGGATGAGATTCCCCTCAGCGTCGATCGCCAGGCGGCATGTCGTGCCCTGGGTCTGGATCCCGCCCGCTCCGTGATCGCACTGCTGCCCGGCAGCCGGCTCGGGGAGGTCGCACGGCTCGCGGCGCCCTTCGCCGCGGCGGCCTCGCGCATTGCCACGCGCCACCCCGACTGGCTATACATCGCGCCGATGGCCTCCGCGGCTGCGCGTGATGAGTTTGTGAGACAAGTTGCACAAGTGCCTGCGGCACCTGCCATTCGGCTGCTCGACGGGGGCGCACAGCGGGCCCTGGCGGCCTGCAGTGGAGCGATCGTCGCCTCGGGCACCGCCACTCTCGAGACGCTTCTCACCGCGCGTCCCATGGTCGTGGCGTACCGCGTGAGTGCCGTGACCGCCTTCGTGCTGCGGACCCTGAAGCTCGTGAAGGTGCCATACTTTTCCCAGCCGAATCTGCTCGCCGGCCGCCGTCTGGTTCCGGAATTTTTCCAGGAGCAGGTGCAGGGCGCGGCGCTCGGCGATGCGCTGCTGAGTGAGCTCGAGGACTGCGATCACGTGCGTGAGCTGCTCGATGAATTCGCGACCGTACACCGCAGCTTGCGGCGCGGCGGCGCAGTGCGCGCGGCGGAAGCGATTCTCGAGTGCGTGGCCGCCGATCGTCCGGCGGGTGCCTGATGCGGGCGACAGCGCAACGCAATCTGACACGCGTCGCCGGGGTCGATGAGGCGGGGCGCGGGCCGCTCGCCGGACCGGTGGTGGCAGCGGCGGTGATTCTCGATCGGCGCCGCCGCGTGCGTGGGCTCGCCGATTCGAAGGTGCTCACTCCGGCGGAGCGCGCACGGCTCGCGCCGATCATCCGCCGCCGCGCACTCGCCTTCGGCATCGGCTGGGCGGATCGGGATGAGATCGACTCACTCAACATCTTCCAGGCGACGATGCTCGCGATGCGCCGTGCTTTGCTCGCGCTGCCGGTCGCGCCGACGCACGTGCGTGTCGATGGCAATCGCTGTCCACAGCTCGCGGACCTCCCCTTCGGATGCACTTTCGAGGCGATCGTCGGCGGAGATGCCCGCGTCGCCGCCATCAGCGCCGCTTCGATTCTCGCCAAGACCTGTCGTGACGCCATGATGCAGGCGCTCGATTCCTGTTATCCCGGGTTCGAGCTCGCCACGCACAAGGGCTACTGCACGCGCGCTCACCTGCATGCGCTGCAGGGACGCGCCCCCTCACCCCTGCACCGCCGCTCCTTCAGTCCGGTGCGCCTCTGCGCGAGCGAAGCGGAGGATGATGAGGCGGTGCTGCGGCTTCTGGGGATCGAGGAGGAGGCGTAGCCGTGTCGCCGGGTTTCGTCCACCTGCGGCTGCATACGGAGTACTCCCTGAGCGACAGCGTGGTGCGCGTGCCGGAGCTGCTCCAGGCGGTGGGAGCCGCGGGCATGGCGGCGGTCGCAGTCACCGATCAGAACAACCTGTTTGCGATGGTGAAGTTCTATCGCGAGGCGCTGCGCTGCGGCGTCAAGCCGCTCGTCGGCGTCGATCTGCTCGTGCGCGAGGAGGGTGAGCGGGTGGCGCCGTCGCGCCTCACGCTCCTGTGCCAGTCGCAGGCAGGCTACCGCAACCTTGCGCGGCTGCTCACGCGCGCTTACCTCGAGGGCCAGCAGCGCGGCGTGCCGCACATCGAGCGGCGCTGGCTGTCCGCGCCGGTGCTCGAGGGACTGATCGCGCTCTCCGGCGCACAGGAAGGCGACATCGGCCGCGCGCTCGTCAATGCGCGCGAGCACGATGCCGAGCGGGCCCTCGCCGCATGGCTCGCGCTGTTTCCGCAGCGCTTCTATCTCGAGTTGCAGCGTCTCGGCAGAGCCTTCGAGGAAGCCTACATCGCCGGTGCGGTCGCGCTCGCCGCGCGGCACGAGGTGCCGGTCGTCGCCACCAACGACGTGCGCTTTCTCAAGGCTGCGGAGTTCGAATCGCACGAGGCGCGGGTGTGCATCCACGAGGGCGCGCTGCTCGCGGATGCCGGCCGGCCCCGGCGCTACTCGCGCCAGCAGTACCTGCGTACGCCGCAGGAGATGGCCGCGCTTTTCGCGGATGTGCCCGAGGCGCTCGCCAACAGCGTCGAGATCGCCCGGCGCTGCAGCCTGGTGCTCAGGCTCGGCGAGGCGCGGCTGCCGCAGTACCCGCTGCCCGCCGGTGTGTCGACCGAGCAGTTCCTGCGCGAGGAGAGCGAGCGCGGACTGGCGCGGCGCTTTGCAGGCGCCACGGCCCCGCAGGCCTATCATGAGCGTCTCGCGCGCGAGCTCGATGTCATCTGTCAGATGGGCTTCGCGGGCTACTTCCTCATCGTGGCCGACTTCATCCGCTGGGCACGTGAGCACGGCGTGCCCGTCGGTCCGGGGCGCGGCTCCGGCGCCGGCTCGCTGGTCGCCTACAGTCTGCGGGTCACCGATCTCGATCCGCTGCGCTACGACCTGCTGTTCGAGCGCTTCCTCAACCCCGAGCGCGTATCGATGCCGGACTTCGACATCGATTTCTGCATGGAAGGCCGGGATCGGGTGATCGACTACGTGGCGCAGAAGTACGGCCGCGAGCGCGTGTCGCAGATCATCACCTACGGCACCATGGCGGCGAAAGCGGTGGTGCGCGATGTCGGCCGCGTGCTCGGCATGCCCTACGGCTACGTCGACCGCATCGCCAAGCTCATTCCGTTCGAGCTCGGTATCACCCTCGATGCCGCGCTCGAGAAGGAGCCGGAGCTCAAGCGCCTGTATGAGCACGAGGAGGAGGTGCGTAACCTCATCGATCTCGCCCGGTCCCTCGAAGGCCTGACGCGCAATGCCGGCATGCACGCCGGCGGGGTGGTGATCGCTCCATCGGTGCTCACGGACTTTGCGCCGCTCTACTGCGATGCGGCCGGCGGCAGCGTCGTGACGCAGTTCGACAAGGACGACGTCGAGGCCGCCGGCCTGGTGAAGTTCGACTTCCTTGGACTGCGCACGCTCACGATCATCGATCGGGCAGCCCAGCTCATCAATCGGGAGCGCACGCCCGGGGTCGCACCGCTCGAGGTGGCGACGTTGCCGATGGACGATGTGAAGACCTACGCGCTGCTGCGCTCCTGCCGCACGACTGCCGTGTTTCAGCTCGAATCGCGCGGCATGAAGGACCTCATACGCCGGTTGCAGCCGGACCGCTTCGAGGACATCGTCGCGCTCGTCGCGCTGTTCCGCCCCGGCCCGCTGCAGTCCGGCATGGTCGATGACTTCATCAACCGCAAGCACGCGGGCGGCGAGGCGCGCATCGATTACCTGCACCCGAGCCTCGCGCCGATCCTCAAGCCCACCTACGGGGTGATCCTCTACCAGGAGCAGGTGATGCAGATCGCGCAGGTGCTCGCCGGCTACACCCTCGGCGGCGCCGACCTGCTGCGCAAGGCCATGGGCAAGAAGAAGCCCGAGGAGATGTCACAGCAGCGGTCGGTGTTCGTGAACGGCGCAGTGAGCCGGGGCGTGCCACCCCAGTCGGCCGCTCACATCTTCGATCTGATGGAGAAGTTCGCCGGCTACGGCTTCAACAAGTCGCATTCCGTGGCGTATGCGCTGCTGTCCTATCAGACCGCGTATCTCAAGGCTCACTACCCGGCGCAGTTCATGGCTGCCGTGCTGTCGGCGGACATGGACCATACCGACAAGGTGGTGACTCTCATCAAGGAAGCGAGCGACATGGGCCTCGCCGTGCTCTCACCCGACGTGAACGCTTCGCGTTACGAGTTCACCGCCTGCGGCGAGCACAGCATCCGCTACGGGCTCGGCGCCGTGCGCGGCGTCGGCCGCGGCGCCGTCGAGGCGCTGATCGCCGAGCGCGAGGCGCACGGCCCTTACCGCAGCCTCGAGGATCTGTGCCGGCGCCTCGATCTGCAGAAGCTCAACCGCCGCGTGCTGGAGGCGCTCATCCGCTCCGGCAGCCTCGATGGTCTCGACACCAACCGTGCAACACTCCTCGACCGCCTCCCGGCGTCCATGCAGCTCGGGGACCAGAACAGCCGCGCGCACCAGGCGGGGCAGAACGACCTGTTCGGACTCGCGAGCCCCGAGCGCACCGAGCTCGCGCCGAGCGCCCGCGCGGCGCCGCTTCCCGAGTGGAGCGAGGCGGTGCGTCTCGCCGGGGAGCGCGAGACGCTCGGGCTCTATCTCACCGGCCATCCGCTGGCCCGGTTCGAGTCAGCGCTGCCGCGCTTCGTCTCGCACCGCATCGGCGATCTGGTGAGCGACCGTCCGCTCGCCGGCCTCGAGCGCTTCGGCGGCGGCAAGCCCGTGACGGTCGCCGGTCTCATCGATGAGGTGAAGAAGCGCGGTTCGCGCGTGATCCTGACACTCGATGACCGTACCGGGCGCATCGAGGCGATGCTGTTCGAGGAGACCTGGCAGAAGCACCGCGACCTGATCGCCAAGGACGCCCTGGTGCTGGTGGAAGGGCTGCTGCGGTTCGATGAGTTCAGCGACGCCTGGCGGCTCGCGGTGCGGCGCGTCAACGAGCTCGACCGGCTGCGTGAGCAGGAAGCGCGCCGCCTCGTCATGCGCTGCGGCCCGGGGGATCTCGCGCGGCTGTGCGAGCGCCTGGAGTCGATCCTCGCGCCCTGGCGACCCGGCCCGTGTCCCATCACGGTGGAGTATGCGGGCGGCTCCGCCGCCGGCGCGCTCAATCTCGGTGGAGAGTGGACGGTGCGCGCGAGCCGTGAGCTGCTCGAGCAGCTCGAGGGACTGCTCGGCGCGGACGCGGTGCAGGTGCTCTATGCCCCCCCGCCCCCGCCGGGCGCGGCCGCCTTCTCGGCCGACCTGCACTGAGCGACACCGGGCGCAATTCCGCGGGGTTCCGAGTTAGGCTACTCTGACGCATGGCCGTCTCATTCCTCGACTTCGAACAACCGATCGCCGAGCTCGAAGCCAAGATCGAGGAGCTGCGGCACGTCACCTCGGACTCCGAGGTCAACATCCAGGACGAGATCGCACGTCTGCAGGCGAAGAGCCGCCAGCTCACCTCCAGCATCTTCGCGAGCCTCACTCCGTGGCAGATCACCCAGCTCGCGCGTCACCCGCACCGGCCCTACACGCTCGACTACGTCAGCGCGATCTGCAGTGAGTTCTCCGAGCTGCACGGCGATCGCATGTATGCGGATGACGGCGCGATCGTCGGCGGACTGGCGCGCATCGAGGACCGGGCGCTGATGATCATCGGCCACCAGAAAGGCCGCGACACCAAGGAGCGCGTGCGCCGCAACTACGGCATGCCGAAGCCCGAGGGCTATCGCAAGGCGCTGCGCCTCATGCGGCTCGCGGAGCGTTTCGGGCTGCCGCTGCTCACGCTGATCGATACGCAGGGCGCCTACCCCGGGGTCGGCGCGGAGGAGCGCGGGCAGAGCGAGGCCATCGCCCGCAACCTGTTCGAGATGTCGGTGCTGCGCATCCCGATCGTCACCGTGGTGACGGGCGAGGGCGGCTCGGGGGGAGCGCTCGGCATCGGCGTGTGCGATCGCCTGCTGATGCTCCAGTACAGCACCTATTCGGTGATCTCACCGGAAGGCTGCGCCTCGATCCTGTGGAAGAGCCAGGACAAGAAGGAAGCCGCGGCCGAGGCGCTCAACCTCACCGCCGATCGCCTGCAGAAGCTCGGGCTGGTCGATGAGCTCATCGAGGAGCCGCTCGGTGGCGCGCACCGCGATCCGGCAGCCATGGCGGCGAGCCTGAAGTCGGCGATCATTCGACATCTCGATGAGCTCGAGGCGGTACCGCGCGAGCAACTGCGGGTGGCGCGCGCGGAGAAGATCGCCGGTTTCGGCGTGTTTGCCGAAAACGCCGCGTAACGCGGCCATGGCACGCGCATCGCGCGCCGCCCCCTCGGGCTTCGGCCCGCCCTGGTTGCAGCGGCGGCTCGCCGAGCTGCTGCCGCAGTTCCCGCACGTCAGGCTGTGCGTCGCTTTCAGCGGCGGCGTCGATTCGACCGCGCTGCTCGCGGCGCTTGCGCAGCTGCCGCGGCGGCCCGACGCGCTGCGTGCCGTGCACATCGATCACCGCCTGCAGTCCGCCTCGCGCCGCTGGAGCCTGCATTGCCGCCGCGTCGCGCGGCTTCTGCAGGTACCGATCGCGGTGCGCACCGCCCGGATCACGCGCGTGCCCGGTGAGTCGCTCGAGGCTGCCGCACGCGCGGCGCGCTACGCGCTGCTGGCAGCGGAGCTCGCACCGGGCGAGGCGCTGCTCACCGCGCACCATCAGGACGATCAGCTCGAGACGGTGCTGTTGCAGCTGCTGCGCGGAGCAGGCGTCGCCGGACTCGCAGCGATGCCAACGGTCGCGCCCTTCAGCGCCGGCGTGCTGGCACGGCCGCTGCTCGGCACATCCCGCGCCGCGCTCACCGCCTGGGTGCGCGAGCAGGGGCTCACCTGGGTGGAAGACCCGAGCAATGCGCAGCTGCGGCCCGACCGGAACTTTCTGCGGGCCCGCGTACTGCCGGTGCTCCAGGAGCGCTGGCCGTCGGCGGCGGCGACGGTCTCGCGCAGCGCGCGCCACGCCGCCGAAGCCCAGCGGCTGCTCGATATGCTCGGCGATTTCGACGTCGATCGGGCCCGTAGCGGCGCGGCGCTGTCGGCGCCCCTGCTGCGACGACTGTCGCCGGAGCGTCGGCGCAACGCGCTGCGTTTCTGGATCGCGACAGCGGGGGCCCTCACTCCACCCGCGGCGCGCCTGGAAGAGATGGCGGGTCCGCTGCTCGATGCGCGCGGGGATGCCCGGCCGCTCGTCGCCTGGGACGGCGCAATGGTGCGGCGCGAGTCCGAGCGCCTCGTGCTCAGCCCGGCTCCTGCGGTGCGCCGCGGCGCTACGCCGCGCCTCGGCGAGATTCGCTGGGACTGGCGCAGCAAGCGCACGCGCGTACTGCCGCCCCCGTTCGGAACGTTGCGCCTCGAAAGCGACCCGCGCGGGCCGCTGGACCTCGATGCGCTCGGAGGCACGCTGATGTTGCGTGAACGCCGGGGAGGGGAGCGATTGCGGCCGACGCGCGGCGGCCCACGGCGTGCCCTCAAGCAGCTCTTGCAGGAAGCCGGCGTGCCTCCCACGCGGCGCGCACAGCTGCCGTTGTTGTTCGATCGCGGCCGGCTCATCGGGGTTGCCGACCTGTGGCTCGACGAGTCGGTACAGGCCGGCGAGCGCAGCCGCCGCCGGGCACGGGTCCTCTGGCGCCGGTCATCCGGCGCCTAGCGCCCTGAGACAGCGCCGCAACGCGCCGGCATCACCCGGCAGCGGCCGAGATGTGCTACCCTGCTGGCCCGTCGTCGCAGCCCGGAATTCGGGGACGCGGCCTCACACGACGGGAATTCCTCGGGCTTCATATGACGCGCTTCGTATTCGTCACCGGCGGCGTCGTGTCCTCGTTGGGCAAAGGCATCGCCGCTGCCTCGCTCGGGGCCATCCTCGAGGCGCGCGGCCTCAAGATGGGCATGGTGAAGCTCGACCCCTACATCAACGTGGACCCGGGCACCATGAGCCCTTTCCAGCACGGCGAGGTGTTCGTCACGCAGGACGGCACGGAGACCGACCTGGATCTCGGGCACTACGAGCGATTCGTGCGCACCACCACGGGGCGCAACAGCAATTTCACGACCGGGCGCATCTACGAGCGCGTCATCGCCAAGGAGCGACGGGGTGATTACCTCGGAGCGACCGTGCAGGTGATCCCGCACATCACCGACGAGATCAAGCGCTGCATCAAGCTCGGGGCCGATGGCGCGGACGTGTGCATGGTCGAGATCGGCGGGACGGTCGGCGATATCGAGTCGCTCCCCTTCCTCGAGGCGATCCGCCAGCTCGGCGTGGAGCTCGGGCGTAACAACTGCGTGTACATGCACCTCACCCTGGTGCCGGTCGTGGGCGGTTCGGGGGAGATCAAGACGAAGCCCACGCAGCACTCCGTGAAGGAGCTGCGCGGCATCGGCATCCAGCCGGATGTGCTGCTGTGCCGCTGCAGGCATCCGCTGCCGGAGGAGCAGCGCCGCAAGATCGCGCTCTTCACCAATGTCGAGGAGCGTGCGGTGATCTCCGCGGTCGATGCCGACGACATCTACCGCATTCCGATCCTGCTGCACGAGCAGGGGCTCGATGACATCGTGGTCGACAAGCTGCGCCTGGAGGTACCGGCGACGGATCTCAGCGAGTGGCGTCAGGTCGTGAGCGGCCGCAGCAATCCCGACGGCCAGGTCGACATCGCCATGGTGGGCAAGTACGTGCAGATCCGCGACTCGTACCTCTCACTGCACGAGGCCCTCATGCATGGCGGCCTCAAGAGTCGTACGCGGGTGAACATCCACTACATCGAATCGACGGACATCGAGCAGCACGGGACCCATCTGCTCAAGGACGTGGATGCGATTCTGGTGCCGGGCGGTTTCGGCGAGCGGGGCATCGAGGGCAAGATCCAGGCGGTGCGCTTCGCGCGCGAGCACGGCGTGCCCTATCTCGGGATCTGCCTCGGCATGCAGGTGGCGATCGTCGAGTACGGTCGTCACGTGCTCGGGCTCGCCGACGCCAACAGCACCGAGTTCAACCGCGCCACCCCTCATCCGGTGATCGCTCTCATCTCCGAGTGGCAGGACCACGCCCGCGGAGCACAAAGCCGTGACGAGACCTCCGGGAAGGGCGGCACGATGCGCCTCGGTGCGCAGGAGGTGCTGCTCGGTGCAGCCACCCGCGCGCGTGAGCTCTACGCGCGTGACCTCATCATGGAGCGTCACCGCCATCGCTACGAGTTCAACAACCGCTACCTCGAGCGCTACCGGCAGGCCGGGATGCGCTTCTCCGGCTTCTCGCGCGATGGGCTCGTGGAGGTGGTGGAGCTCCCCCAGCATCCCTGGTTCATGGCCACACAGTTCCACCCCGAGTTCACTTCCACACCGCGCGACGGACACCCGCTGTTCACGGGCTTCATCCGCGCCGCCCGTGCCCACCGCGCCTCACAGCTGCCGCAGGCCGCCGGCGCCTGAGCCCTGGCTCGGACATCTGCCATGCAGCTCGCGGGACAAGAGGTCGGTCCGGATCAGCCGCTCTTTCTGATCGCGGGCCCGTGCGTGATCGAGAGCCCGGCGCTCACCCAGGAGATCGCCGGCCGCCTGCGCGAGATCACCGCCAAGCTGCGCATGCCGTTCGTTTTCAAGGCCTCCTACGACAAGGCCAACCGCTCCTCGCGCGCGAGCTTTCGTGGGCCGGGTATCGAGGCGGGCCTGAAGGTGCTCGATGAGGTGCGTCGCGCGGTCGGGGTGCCGGTGCTCACCGACGTGCACGAGGACACTCCCCTCGCGGAGGTGGCCGCGGTCGTCGATGTGCTGCAGACACCGGCCTTCCTGTGCCGACAGACGAACTTCATCGTCAACACCGCTGCACAGGGCAAGCCTGTGAACATCAAGAAGGGTCAGTTCCTGTCGCCGTGGGAGATGCAGAACGTGGTCGACAAGGCCCGCTCCACCGGCAACCGCAGCATCATGGTGTGCGAGCGCGGCTTCTCCTTCGGCTACAACAACCTGGTGTCCGACATGCGCTCGCTCTCGATCATGCGCAGCACCGGCTGCCCGGTGGTGTTCGACGCCACGCACTCGGTGCAGCTGCCGGGCGGCCAGGGAAGCGCATCCGGCGGGCAGCGCGAATTCATTCCGGTGCTGGCGCGCGCAGCCGTGGCCGCCGGCATTGCGGGGCTGTTCATGGAGACGCACCCGCGGCCGGAGGAGGCCCTCTCCGACGGCCCGAACGCCTGGCCGCTCGCCCGTATGGAGCCGCTCCTCACGACGCTCGCCGAGCTCGATCGCACCGTGAAGAAGATGCCGTTCGAGGAAGCGCTACTATAGCCTCCGCAACTCCAAGGAGGCACGAACATGAGCCGCATCACCGAGGTCCGCGGACGCGAGATTCTCGACTCGCGCGGTAACCCGACCGTAGAGGTGGATGTCCTGCTCGACTCCGGCGCGCTCGGGCGTGCCGCGGTGCCTTCCGGCGCCTCGACCGGAACGCGCGAGGCGGTCGAGCTGCGCGATGGCGACAAGGCCCGCTATGGCGGCAAGGGCGTGCGGCGCGCAGTCGAGCACGTCAACACGGTGCTGAGGAGCGCGGTCCTCGGCCTGGACCCCCGCGCGCAGGCGAGCATCGACCGGCGCATGATCGAGCTCGATGGCAGCGAGAACAAGGGCCGGCTCGGCGCCAACGCGATTCTCGGCGTCTCGCTCGCCACCGCCCGCGCCGCGGCGACCGATGCACGGCTGCCGCTCTACCGCTACCTCGGACAGCTCGCCGGCGGCACGCGCGAGCCCGTCATGCCCGTGCCGATGATGAACATCGTCAACGGCGGTGCGCACGCCAACAACGGCCTCGACATTCAGGAGTTCATGATCCTGCCGGTCGGCGCCCCGAGCTTCCATGAGGCGCTGCGCTACGGCGCGGAGGTGTTCCACGCGCTGCGCCAGCTGCTCGCGGCGCGTGGCGTGTCGACGGCAGTGGGCGATGAGGGTGGCTTCGCCCCGAGCCTCGAGTCGAGCGAGGCCGCCTTGAAGCTGATCCTGCAGGCCATCGAGCGCGCCGGCTTCCGCGCCGGGGAGGACCTCTACCTCGGACTCGACGTGGCGAGCTCGGAGTTCTTCCGCGAGGGGCGCTACCAGCTGAGTGGCGAGAAGCGCAGCTTCTCGGCCGCGGAGTTCGTGGCCTATCTCGCGGACCTCGCGGCGCGCTATCCGATCATCAGCATCGAGGACGGCATGAGCGAGTCGGACTGGGATGGCTGGGCGCAGCTCACGCAGGCGCTCGGCGCCAGGCTGCAGCTGGTCGGTGATGACGTGTTCGTCACCAACACGAAGATCCTGCGCGAAGCGATCGACAAGCACATCGCCAACGCCATCCTCATCAAGCCGAACCAGATCGGCACCCTCACCGAGACGCTCGAGTGCATCGACATGGCGGAGAAGGCACGCTATGCCGCGGTGGTCTCGCACCGCTCGGGAGAGACCGAGGACAGCACCATCGCCGACATCGCGGTCGCCACCCACGCGACGCAGATCAAGACCGGGTCGCTCTCGCGCTCCGACCGCATCGCCAAATACAACCAGCTGCTGCGCATCGAGGCCGAGCTCGGCACGGTGCGCTACGCCGGGCGCGACGCATTCCCCGTGAAGATCTGACTCCGCCCGGAGTGCTGAGCGGGCGCGCGCGGCGCCGCTCTGCTACGCTGTGAGCACCATGAAGTGGCTCGCCGCCGCACTCGCCGCCGCGATACTCCTGCTGCAATACCGGGTATGGCTCTCCGAGGACGGAGTACGTCAGGTCGCCCGGCTGCGCCACGCAGTCGCGGCGCAGCGTGCGGAGAACGACCAGCTGGAGGAGCGCAACCGTCAGCTGGCCGCCGAAGTCCGCGACCTGAAGACGGGGCTCGATGCGCTCGAGGAGCGTGCGCGCAGCGATCTCGGCATGATCGCCCGCAACGAGACTTTCTATCAGGTGGTGCCCGCCCCACCTGCACACCCCATGCACAGTCTCACGCGGACCGCCGCGGCGCACTGACGCCCGACACGCCTCATGCGCTACTGGCTCATCATGCCGGCGGCGGGCGCGGGCCGCCGCTTCGGTGCCTCCTCTCCCAAGCAGTACGCTCCCCTCGAGGGGCGCACGGTGATCGAATGGGCGCTGCGACCGTTCCTGGAGGACTCACGGTGTGCGGGCATCGTGGTCGCCGTTGCCCCCGGCGATGCGGGCTGGCCGGTGATCGCCGCGCGTCTCGAGGGCTCCTCAGGCGGCGGTCCCGAACGCACCGGGCCGCGCCTGACCTCCGTGGAGGGCGGCGACTACCGGAGCCGCTCGGTGCGAGCGGCGCTCGAGGGGCTCGCCGGGCGGGCGGCGCCGGGCGACTGGGTGCTGGTGCACGACGCCGCCCGGCCCTGCCTCGCCGAGGAGGATCTCGCGCGGCTGCTCACGAGCGTGGAGTCGCACCCACTCGGGGGTTTGCTCGCGACGCCGGCGGCGGACACCCTCAAACGCTCCTCCGCAGCGGCAGTCGCCGCGACGGTCGATCGCAGCGCGCTGTGGCGCGCGCTCACTCCGCAGATGTTCCGCTACGGGAGGTTGTGCGCGGCGCTCGACGCGGCGCACGCCGCCGGGCGTTTTCCCACCGATGAGGCCGAAGCGCTCGAGTGGCAGGGCGGGGCGCCACTGCTCATCGCCGGAGCGGCGAGCAACCTCAAGATCACGACACCCGCTGACCTGGTGCTCGCCGGGTCGATACTACGGGCACGGCACGGCAGCAGAGGGCAGAGCACGCAGATGAGAATCGGCTCGGGTTTCGACGTGCATGCTTTCGGTCCCGGCGAGTTCGTGATGCTGGGCGGATTACGCATCCCGCACTCGTGCGGGGTCGTCGCGCATTCCGACGGTGACGTCGTGCTGCATGCGCTCTGCGATGCGCTGCTCGGTGCCGCCGGGCTCGGCGACATCGGACAGCATTTCCCGGACACCGACTCCCGCTGGCGCGGAGCGGACAGCCGGCGATTCGTGAGCGAGGTGCTGGCGCGAGTGCGCGCGCGTGGTCTCGAGGTTGCCAACGTCGATATCACCGTGCTCGCGCAGGCGCCCCGGGTCGGGCCGCATCGCGAGCCGATGCGCACTGCGATTGCGGCACTCCTCGGCATCGCGCCCGAGCGTGTCAACATCAAGGCGACCACGACCGAAGGCCTCGGCTTCCTCGGTCGCGCCGAGGGCATCGCCTCGCAGGCGATCGTGCTGCTCGCCGAGAGCGCACTGTCGGGGCCCGCCCGCTGAGCGCGCAAGAGGCGGGCCCGGTGCTGAGCGCGCAAGAGGCGGGCCCGGTGCTGAGCGCGCTCGAGGCTGCCCTCTCCCCACCGCGCGCCTACGGGGCACCGGTGGCGCACGGGCTGCTGCGCGTCGAGCCCGAGGACTTCCTCGTCGAGGAGGAGCTCGGCTTCGCGCCCGCCGGTCACGGCGCGCACCTGCTGCTCAAAGTACGCAAACGCAACGCCAACACCCAATGGGTGGCGTCCGAGCTCGCCCGCCTCGCGCGCTGTCGGCCGGCGGAGGTCGGCTACGCGGGACTCAAGGACCGCCATGCAGTCGCGGTGCAGTGGTATTCGCTGCCGCAACCGCGCGCACCGCTCGACTGGCAGCAGCTGCGCACGGACGACTTCGAGGTGCTCGAGGCTCATCCGCACACGCGCAAGCTGCCGCGCGGGGCACTCGCCGGCAACCGCTTCGCGGTGCGCATCCGCGCGCCTGACGGTGACGGCGCCGCTCTCGCCGCGCGCCTCGCGGTGCGGCTGGCGATGATCGCGCGGCGCGGGGTGCCCAACTATTTCGGCCCGCAGCGCTTCGGGCGGTCCGGGTCCAACCTGCGCGCCGCGGGCGCCACGCCGGAGCGCCTGCCGCGCCAGCAGCGCGGTTTCGCGCTCTCGGCCGCGCGCAGCGTGCTGTTCAACGCGCTCCTGGCCGCGCGGGTGAGTGATGGCTCGTGGGAGAGACTCGAGCCCGGCGACCTCGCCAACATCGACGGGCGCGGCAGCGTTTTCAGGGTCGGGACGGTCGATGCCGCGCTCAGCGAGCGCTGTGCACGCCTCGAGATACACCCGACCGGACCGCTGTGGGGTGCGGGAGCTCCCGGCACCGCCGGTGCGGTGCTCGAGCTCGAGAGCGCCATCGCCGCGCGTTATCCGGACGCTGCCGCCGCCTGCAGCGCGGCGCACATGGCGCAGGAGCGCCGCAGCCTGCGCCTCGCCGTCCGGGAGCTGCGCTGCGATGCCGAGCCGCAAGCGGTACGCGTCGAGTTCCGTCTCGCTCGCGGCGGCTTCGCCACCGCGGTGCTTGCCGAGCTCATCGAGAGTCATTCGCAGGAGAGCAGCACGTAGACCGCGCCCGTGCCTCCATCGACCGGGCGCGCCGACACGTACGCGAGCACCGCACCGGTGCGGCGCAGGATTCCGCTCACCGCGGCCTTGAGCACCGGGCCACGATGCCCGGAGCGCAGTCCTTTGCCGTGCACGATGCGCACACAACGGAGCTGCTGCTCGAGGGCCCGGACGAGGAACTCGCGCAGCGCCGCTTTTGCCTCGGCGACGGTCATGCCATGCAGATCGATCTCGCGCTGCACGCGGAACTCGCCACGCCGCAGGCGGCGCAGTACGGCGCCGGAGACGTGGGGTCGGTGAAAGCTCAGTGCTTCGCCGCTCAGCTGCTCCGGGTCGGCACCGTGAGGCTCGAGGCTTTCGCGGAGCACGGCGGCCCGGTCGGCGCGCGCAAACCGTGCATGCGGCCGCGCACGGGGTGCGCGCGGCGGCTGCCCGTGGACGCGCAGCGGCTTGACACCCCGCACCGCCTCACGGAACAGCTGCCGCTCCTCGTCGTCCTCGTTCCGGTCCTCATCCTCGGACGGATCGGTCACGCTCGACTCCGCTAGCCCTGTCGCTTCCAGTATAGTCAGCCGCTCTCGTGCTGCGCACCCACGTCCCCGACAAGTGAAGATCCTGGTCAGTAACGATGACGGCTATCGGGCCGAGGGCATCCGCCGTCTGCGCGATGCGCTGGCAACGCTAGCCGAGGTGACCGTCGTCGCTCCCGACCGCAACAAGAGCGGCGCGAGCAACTCCCTGACGCTCGATGTCCCGCTGCGCGTATTCGAGGCGGAGCCGGGAGTGTATTTCGTCCCCGGCACGCCCACCGACTGCGTGCATCTCGCGATCAGCGGTCTCTTCGACTTCGAGCACGACATGGTGGTGTCGGGTGTGAACGATGGTCCGAATCTCGGCGATGACGTGCTCTACTCGGGTACGGTGGCTGCCGCGGTTGAAGGCCGCTTCCTCGGGTTGCCGACGATCGCCATCTCGCTGTGCACCTCCGGCACCGGCGTGGGTCACTTCGCGACCGGAGCAGAAGTCGCCCGGCTGCTCGTGGCGCAGCTGCTGCAAAGCCCGCTCGAGCCCTCGATGATCCTCAACGTCAACGTCCCGAACGTACCCTTCACCGAGCTGCGCGGTTTCCGTGCGAGCCGTCTCGGCTACCGGCATCGCTCGGAGCCGGTGATGCGCGCCCAGGATCCGCGCGGTCGACCGGTGTACTGGGTCGGCGCCGCGGGCCCGGAGCAGGAAGCCGGGCCCGGAACCGACTTCGATACCGTGGCGAGCGGCTACGTTTCGGTGACGCCGCTCCAGGTCGACCTGACGCGCCATGCCGCGTTGCCTGCGCTCGCCAACTGGCTGGATGACATGAATGCCTGACCTGCGGCTCGAGGGAATCGGCATGACCTCGGCACGCACCCGCGACCGCCTGGTCCAGCGGTTGCGCGAGCAGGGTATTGCCAACGAGGCCGTGCTCGAGCGCATCCGCAACGTGCCGCGCCACATCTTCGTCGATGAGGCGCTCGGCAGTCGCGCCTACGAGGACACGGCCCTGCCGATCGGCTTCGGGCAGACCATCTCCCAGCCCTACATCGTCGCACGCATGACCGAGGCGCTGCTGGAAGGTGGCGCTGCGGACAACGTGCTGGAGGTGGGCACCGGCTGTGGTTACCAGACCGCGGTGCTCGCGCCGCTCGTGAAGCGTGTGAGCACGATCGAGCGCATCGAGCCGCTGCTGATGCGTGCGCGCGAGCGATTGAAGGAGCTCGGCCTGCGCAACGTGCGCTTTCGGCACGGAGATGGCGCGCTCGGCTGGAAGACCCAGGGTCCCTTCGACGGCATTCTGGTCGCGGCCGCACCGCTCGCCGTCCCGGAGCCGCTCCTCAAGCAGCTGAAGGTCGGCGGACGGCTGATCGTGCCGATCGGTCCCGAAGGACATCAGCAGCTCGTGCGGTTCACGCGGCGCGAGCAGCGCACCGATCGCGAGACACTGGGGCCGGTCGCCTTCGTCCCGCTCCTGGGCGGCACGAGCTGACTCGGCGGCAGGAGCTGAGTCTTAGATATAACTGGAGAAAACTAGCGCAAGGCCATGAATACGCAAGCATGTTGATCAAAATAGTGTGACAGGTGGACGCAAAATGCCTGCATCGGTGCGAAGGCGTTCACGGGCGCTGCGATAAAACCTTTTCTCTCAAATGAGTTGCGCCGCCTTCTGCGACACGTTTAACATGTTCCCCCTGTCTCCTATCGACGACAAGCGGAGGGTGACCAGCAGAAGACACAGGGAGGAGGGAAGTCGCAACAAGAGCAACAATGTCCTCAACAAGAACAAGAACAGTGCAATTGTTCGAGTCTGTCAGCTTCGAATGATTGTTTGGTTGGTTGACCCTCCCCTTGTGTCTTCTGCCGATCGTCCTTCACTCCGCGCCGCACCCTGCGGCTAGCGTAAGAACAGCGCCGCCACCACGCGCCGCTCCTCCTGCAGCAACACGTTGAAGGTGCGGCACGCCGCACCGAGCTGCATCACCTCGAGGCCGATGCCGCGTCGCAGGAATTCCGCACGCACGGCTGCGCCGGCGAACCGCTGCGTCGGACCGGTGCCGAGCAGCACCAGCTCGGGAGTGAGCGCGAAGATGGCCTCGAGATGCGCCGGCGCGAGCTCATCGAAGCTCGCGGGCGGCCAGTCGGTGATCAGACGGCTGGCCGTGACGAGACAGCTGCGCTGTACGCGCTGCGCGCCGATGCGCAGCTCGGTCTCGGAGTAACTGCGGACCAGGTTCGCGTGGGAGGGCGGTTCGAGGGTGAACTTCACCTTCGATACGATAACGCGGGTGCGCAGGCTCGTCATCGTGATCCCGGATCTCTACCTGCCGCGCGGGCTGCGCGGTGCTCCGCTGCAGGCAGCGGCGTTCGCGCAGGTGCCGGGCCTGGAGCAGGTGGCGCGCTTCGGCACGCGTGCGCAGTTGCAAGGCGGCTGGCGCAACTGGCTTCTCGGCTTCACGGGACGATCGGATCTCGCCGGCATCGCGCCGGCCTGCATCGCCGCCGCCGCGCTCGCTGCGCGTCCGGGCACCGGCCGGCCGCAGGACTCCACCGCCTGGATCGCCACCGCATTGCATCTGCAGGCGGGAATCGCCACGGTGCACCTCGAGCACGGTGGGTTGCTGCGCCTGCCGCCCACTGAGCAGGCGGAGCTTGCCGCGAAGTTCACCGATACCTTCGGCGTTTCGGGCTGTGCGCTCACCCCGTTACCCGCAGGAGAGTTCCTGCTCGAGACCCCCGGAATCATCCCGATCGCGACCGCCGAGCCCGAACGCTGCGTCGGCGGTGCGCCCGATCAGCTCGTGCCGGTCGCCGCGGGCGCCGCGCCGCTGCGCCGGCTGCTGAGTGAGATCGAGATGTGGCTGCATGCGCAGCCGCTCAACGAGAAGCGCCGCGGTCGCGGCGCTCCACCCCTCAGCGCGCTCTGGCCTTGGGGCGCCATCGGGCGGATAGTGCGCCCCGAGCCGCGCGCGAGCTCACGGGCTGCGCTCGCCTTCGGACGGGATGCCTGGCTCGAGGGACTGTCGCGGCTGCAGGGGAATGAGTGTCTCGAGTTGCCGGAGCGGCTCGAGGTCGCGCTGGGAGCGGCGGCGCAGGCCAGCGTGCTGGTCGCGGAGGTGGGAGGGGAAGTGCAGATGAACCGCGGCGGCGTTGCGGAGGCCATGAGCCGGCTCGACGCGCGCTACGTTGCGCCGGCCCTGCAGGCCCTGCGCAGCGGTGCGCTCGATGAGATATCGGTCATCCTCAACGATGCGCACCTGCAGCTGCAGCGTGCCAGCTTGCGCCGCTTCTGGCGGCGCGCGGCGAGCGGTCTCACGGGGTTCGCGTGAGCCTGCGGATCGTACGGCGGGCCCGGGAGGGCGCCGTCGGCTGGCGCGGTCGGCTGCACCCGGTGCTCGAGCGTGTGTATGCCGCACGCGGTGTACGCTCTGAATCGGAGCTCGATCACTCGCTGCTGCGGCTGCTGCCGGTTGGGACGCTCGAGGGTATCGAGGCGGCGGCGGAGCTCTTGCTGGCGCACCGCAGCCGCCGGGTGCTCGTGGTCGGAGACTTCGATGCGGATGGGGCAACGAGCTGCGCGCTGGTGGTGCGCGCGCTGCGCGGCTGCGGTTTCGCGTCGGTCGATTTTCTCGTGCCGAACCGCTTCGAGTTCGGCTACGGTCTCACTCCGGAGATCGTCGCTCTCGCCGCGACGCGTGCCCCCTCGCTCATCGTCACGGTCGACAATGGCATCTCCAGCAACGACGGCGTGGCCGCCGCGCGCGAGCGCGGCATCGATGTGCTGATCACCGATCATCATCTGCCCGGTGCGCAGCTCCCGGACGCCAACGTCATCGTCAATCCCAACCTGCCGGGCAGTCGCTTCGCGAGCCGCTCGCTCGCCGGAGTGGGAGTCGCCTTCTACGTCATGGCGGCCGTGCGGCGCGCGCTCGATGCCGCAGGTGTTACCAGCAGCGCAGCGCCGGGGGTCGCGGAGCTGCTGGACCTGGTCGCTCTCGGCACGGTGGCGGACGTGGTGCCGCTCGATGCCAACAATCGCGTACTGGTTACCCAGGGCTTGCGCCGCATCCGCGCCGGGCGCTGCGTGCCGGGGATCCGGGCGCTGCTCGCTCTCGCGGGCCGCCCGGCAGCTGATCTCACCGCGGCCGACCTCGCTTTCGGCGTCGCGCCGCGACTGAACGCGGCCGGTCGCATCGATGACATGACCGTGGGTATCCGCTGCCTGCTGGCCGATGACGCCGAGAGCGCGCAGCAGCTGGCGTTGCGGCTCGATGCGCTCAACGAGGAGCGCCGCGCCATCGAGGCGCGCATGCAGCAGGAGGCGCTCGCCGCCGTGCGCGGCCTCGAGGAAACGGTGGCGAGCGTCGCGCAGCGCAGCGGCGTGTGCCTGTTTCATGACAGCTGGCACCAGGGCGTGGTCGGGCTCGTCGCGAGCCGTGTAAAGGAGCGCCTGCGCCGCCCGGTGATTGCGTTCGCGGCGGCGGACGCCGCGGTGCTGCGCGGCTCGGCGCGCTCGATCGAAGGCGTCCACGTCCGCGACGTGCTCGACTCGATCGCCGCGCAGCATCCCGACCTCATCCAGCGCTTTGGCGGCCACGCCATGGCCGCCGGCCTCACACTCGAGCGCGCGCGCCTCGATGAGTTCGCGCGAGCCTTCGACACGCAAGTGGCGCGCTGCCTGCCCGGGGCGGGCGCGCGCGACGCAGTGGAGACCGACGGCGAGCTCGCGGTGGCGGAGATTGCGCTCGCTACGGCCGAGGCGCTGCGTGCCGGCGGACCGTGGGGCCAGGCCTTCCCGGAGCCGAGCTTCGATGGAGTGTTCGGTGTGCGCAGCGCGCGGCTGATCGGTGAGCGGCACTTGAAGATGTGGGTGGAGCCCCCCGGCAGCGGCCGCAGCTTCGATGCGATCGCCTTCAACCATCTCGAGGGCGGCGCGCCCTTCGTGCCGCCGGAAGGTCCGCGGCAGCTCGTATACCGGCTGGAGGTGAACGAGTACCAGGGCGAGCGGCGGCTGCAGCTGCTGGTCGATCACCTGTTGCCCGCAGATTCACCGGCCAGCGCCCCTCGCTAAAGCCGCCGGCCGGGTGCTAGCATCCAGCGCTTTCATCGGAGCGCCGGCGCGAGGCGCCCGTGCGCCAGCGGAACATCGTATGGAAGCCAACCAACTCAGACGCCAGCTCAAGGATCTCTCGGAACGGATGACTGCGCTTCGGGGGTTTCTTTGAGTACGACCGCAAGCAGGAGCGGCTCGAGGAAGTGGCGCGCGAGCTGGAAGATCCGGCGGTGTGGTCACAGCCGGCGCGTGCGCAGGAGCTCGGGCGCGAGCGCGCGCGGCTGAGCGCTGAGGTCGCGCAGATCGACCGCACGACCAAGGGCATCGGCGATGCGAGCGAGCTGCTGGAGATGGCCGCCAGCGAGGCCGACGAGGCCGCCGCGCGCGACATCGAGCGCGATGCCGAGCGGCTCGAGCTCGACGTGCGCCATCTCGAGCTCAAGCGCATGTTCCGCGGCGAGATGGACGCGCACAGCGCCTTCCTCGACATCCAGGCGGGAGCCGGCGGCACCGAGGCGCAGGACTGGGCACAGATGCTGCTGCGCATGTACCTGCGCTGGGGTGCCGCGCACGGCTTTCGCTGCGAGGTGATCGACTCGAGTCCGGGCGAGGTGGCCGGCATCAAGAGCGCCACGATCGAGATGCAGGGCGAATATGCCTACGGCTGGCTGCGTACCGAGACCGGCGTGCACCGTCTGGTGCGCAAGTCGCCGTTCGATTCCGGCAACCGCCGCCACACCTCCTTCGCCTCGGTGTTCGTCTCGCCGGAGATCGACGATGACATCGAGATCGAGATCAATCCCGCGGACTTGAAGGTCGACGTATACCGCTCCTCGGGCGCCGGCGGCCAGCACGTCAACAAGACCGAGTCGGCGGTACGCATCACGCACCTGCCGAGCGGTATCGTGGTCGCCTGCCAGAACGAGCGCAGCCAGCACAAGAACCGCTCCACCGCCATGAAGATGCTGCGGGCGAAGCTCTACGAGCTGGAGGTCAACAAGCGCAACGCGGCCGCCCGCGTGCTGGAGGAGTCGAAGTCGGACGTGAGCTGGGGCAACCAGATCCGCTCCTACGTCCTCGACCAGTCGCGCATCAAGGACCTGCGCACCGGCGTCGAGGTCGGTAATACCACCGCGGTGCTCGATGGCGATCTCGATGGGTTTCTCGAAGCCTCACTCAAGGCAGGGCTCTAGCGCATGAAGCAAGCGGCATGAAGCAGGACATCTCCGGGGCAGGCGGCGCGGGCGGCAGGGGCGAGGGTGGCGACGGCGGTGATGAGAACCGTCTGATCGCCGAGCGGCGCGCAAAGCTCGCGGCGTTGCGCCAGGCGGGCCAGGCTTTCCCCAACGATTTCCGTCGTGACGCGCTCGCCGGACAGCTGCACGCCTCCTTCGGTGAGCGCAGCGGTGAGTGGCTCGAAGCCAACCCGACACGCGTCCGGGTCGGCGGTCGGCTGCTGTTTCGCCGGGTGATGGGCAAGGCGAGCTTCGCCAAGATCGGTGATCGCACCGGGCAGATCCAGCTGTACCTGCAGCAGGAGAACCTCGGTGACGCCTACGAGGCCTTCAAGGGGTGGGACATCGGAGACATCATCGGCGCCGCGGGTCTGCTGTTTCGCACCAGGACCGGGGAGCTCTCCGTCCGGGTCGATGCCCTGAAGCTGCTCGTGAAGTCACTGCGTCCACTGCCGGACAAGTGGCATGGGCTCGCGGACACCGAGACCCGTTACCGCCAGCGCTACGTGGATCTGATCGTCAGCGAGCCGACGCGCCAGGTTTTCCGCACCCGCACCCGCATCGTGCGCTACCTGCGCGATTTCCTCGATGCGCTCGACTTTCTCGAGGTCGAGACGCCGATGATGCAGATCATTCCGGGAGGCGCGGTGGCGCGGCCGTTCAAGACGCACCACAACGCGCTCGGCATCGACATGTATCTGCGCATCGCGCCGGAGCTCTATCTCAAGCGGCTCATCGTCGGTGGCCTCGAGCGGGTCTACGAGATCAACCGCAACTTCCGCAATGAGGGGCTCTCGACGCAGCACAATCCGGAATTCACCATGCTCGAGGCCTATCTCGCCTACGCCGATTATCGCGACCTGATGGACTGGATCGAGAAGGCGACACGCGGGCTCGCCGACACCCTTTATGGCACGCAGCGCATCACCTATCAGGGCCGCGCTTACGACCTCAGCCAGCCATTCCGCCGCCTCACGGTGGAGCAGGCGATCATCGAGCACAACCCCGGCATCGATCCGCTGTCACTGCGCGATGTGACCTTTCTGCGCAAACGCTGCGAGCAGCTCGGCGTGCATTTCGAGCCCGGCGACGGTGCCGGCAAGCTGCAGATCGAGCTGTTCGAGAAAACCGCCGAAGCGGCGTTGCTCGATCCGACCTTCGTCCATGGGTACCCGGTGGAAGTCTCGCCGCTGTCGAGGCCGAACGACGCCGATCCCTTCATCGCCGACCGCTTCGAGTTTTTTCTCGCCGGACGCGAGATCGCCAACGGCTTCTCCGAGCTGAACGACCCGGAGGAGCAGGCGGCGCGTTTCCGTTTGCAGGTGGCGCGCAAGGAGCGCGGCGATGAAGAGGCGATGTTCTTCGATGCCGACTACGTGCGCGCGCTGGAATACGGCATGCCGCCGACGGCAGGGCTCGGCGTCGGCATCGATCGACTGGTGATGTTCTTCACCGACTCCCCATCCATCCGGGACGTCATCCTGTTCCCGCACATGCGTCCGGAGACATCCGCCTGAGGCCCCCCGGTAGCCGCGAGGGTCTGCTGCTTGAGCGACCACGCTTACCGAAAGCGACGCCAGATGACCGGTCGATCGAGGATCGGGGTCGCGATGAGTAGCGCCGACCCCAGGCGCTGCAAACCTGCCTTCTCGATCCCCGCCCGGGAGGCCAGATTGTCGGCGCGGGTCTTCATAAGAATGCGGCGGATGCCGTTGCGGCGGGCTACCTCGAGGAGGTTGCGGACCGCGAAGGGATAAATGCCGCGGCCGCGGTATGGGGGTAGCGTCTCGCAGGCGGTGATCTCGGCCTCGTCCACGAGTGGCCTGAAGACCTGTGGATGATCGCGTCCCATCGCCTGCGCAGGTAACAGCCAGGAAATGTGCGCGAGCTGCCCGTTAACCGTCACCGCGTAGGCATAACTTGCGCCGAAGCGCTGGAGACGCTCGAGCTGGCGCGAACGGAAGGAGGCATCGTCGGCAGGCAACGCGTGCAGGTCATCGGACAGGAGCGCGGTGAACTCCAGGCCGGCTCGTGGCACGGGAGCGGCGAGGCCCTCGGTATCGATCGCGTACACGATCCAGCGGGACATGCGCGCGGAGAACAAGCCGACCAGCTCCGCGGGGTTCTTGCGCAGCAGGTGCACACCCCGCCGGACCGCGCGAGTCCAGCGGGGGCCGACGTAGCAGCTGGCAGCTTCGCAGGCCACCCGCGTGGCGCCGAAGCCTGCCTTGAATCGGCCCAGCGTCGACTCCGAATCCGCTCCCCCCAGATTGAACATCTGGGCGCCGTTCGCCTGCAACTGCTGCGCGATCCCATGAATGAGAAAGTGCGATGCTCCGAGCGCCATTCCGGCACTCGAGGTTCCGGCGGACTGGTAATAGCCGCCGAGTGACGCCTGCAGCACCAGGACGCTCGAGACCACGCTGGTACCCTGCAGTGCCTGGAACAGCTCTCCGACTCCGCTCTGGAGGAATGCCTGCTCCTCCGATGAGTGCTGGAGCTGACCTATGTCCTCACCACGCGACCTTCGGCGCGCGAGTGACTGTTGCCTCAGCTCCTGATGGGCACGCAATCCTTGCGCCGATCGCGTGCGGCTGATGACGAGCCCCGCCTGCTGCGCGCGCCGCAGGTTCCTGCGATGGTTCGTCACGAGCCTGGCCGCGAAATTTTCGCCGAGCTCCATGAGATACTCGCAACGCGGCCGGCGCGTGAAGTGCACACCGAAGGTTGGGATCGCCACACCCGCGGGCGATGCGAAAGTGCCCAGTTCGAGCGTAACAACCCCGTGCTGCCGACAGAATTCGCGCAGACCGCTCCAGAAGGGGCTGTGTTGAGCGACTGCCGGAAGCGACGGGATTTCCAGGTGATGCCCGAGCCTCCCGGCTTTCAGAAACGCACCGCAGCCGACCTCGAGCGCACCGTTGCTGGCGAGGCCGAGTACCCACGGGGCCCGGCCCACCGCACGCATCGCGGCGAAATAACCCTCCGTCGCAAACGGGTTCGTCGGCGAGAGTGCGCTCAACTCCGCGACGATCTGCGGAAGCGCAGCTGAGCAGATGAACGGTGAGCCGGTCACTCTGAGATCTGTTGCTCGAGCGCAAGCGCGTCGACCAGGAACTTGGTCGCCCAGTTGAGGATCGAGTGTCGCCCATACTCGCCCCACACCGGCCACGAACCGGGCACGCCGCCGCGCAACCGGAGGTCCGCATTGCGGATGTCATGCCGCGCGATGAGGTAACGATTGATCCGGCGCACCGCCTCACGATACCTGTCGTCCCGCGTCAGCTGGTACAACTGGCTCCACACCACCGACGTTTGTGCCGAACCGGTCAAGCAGCACCAGTCGGCCGCGCCCGAGAAGTCAGCGCGTTGTTTTCCGGGTATGAAGCCGTCTGGCCGCATGAGCTGCATCTGCGCGTCAGCCAGGCGGCGTGCACCGAGAATGAGGTCCTCGCGTCCCGTGAGTCTGGCGATGCCCATCAGGCCCTGCATGGCGTAAGCCAGCGTGTGCAGTAACGGGGCGCGAGCGTCGAGCACGCAGCAATCGGGCAGCCATCCATTCGGGTGTTGACGCGACAGGCAGTATTCGGCATTGCGCAGAGCGGCGTCGACATAACGCCGTTCGCCTAACCGGACTCCCGCTTCACACAAGCCCCAAGCTGCCTTGACGTTGTACAGAGTCCACTCGGGGTTCGCGAAGCGGGAATTCCCACGCAACCATCGGCCGTCCGATTCCTGCATCGATACGAGCCACTCGCAGGCACGCGCCGCAGCGTGCTGGTATCTCACCGCGCCAGTCCGCTCGATCAGCGCGGCCCACCCGAGTAGTACCATTCCGGTATTGAACACGGCAGGGGTCGGATGCGCGTTGAGCTTGCCGCCCATGACCGCTCCTTCCGGGAGCTGGACGGTGATCTCCCAATCGCCCATCTCAACAGCGCGTCGCAACAGCTCGGCGTCACCGCTGGTCCGTTCCCGCTCGATGAAGGTCCGGCAGATGTAGCCGGTCGTTTCCGGATAGCTGACGTCAAAGTCACCGCCGAATGGCACGCCGTAAGCCACTCCACGATCTTTGCCCGAATCCTGAGCCCGTTTCAGCCACTCCAAGGCCGCCTGCAAGTGACGTTCGGCGTCGAGATCACCCGCATCGGGTGAATACAGCGGGCTCAGCTGAATCCGCTGGCGGCGCTGTTCGCGGAGGGCCCGAAACCTACGCGTGACCTTTGCGGCAAGACTGAGCATCAGTCACTGGTCCGTGCGCTGAGCTGTGAGGAACCCCCGGATCATCGCAAGCCAGCTCACGCCTTAGCAAGCAGCCCCGCGGCGGCGGCGGCATGGGCGCGCGATCTGTCGACCGGTCGGGCCTGCGCTATGGCGGCGGCCGGTAAACTTACTCTGGCAGGACGTAGGGCAGTCCCAGCTGTTGTGCCTCGAGCGGCGCCGCGCCGTCGGCACCTGCGGGGGGCGTCGTCTCGGCCGCGGCCGCACCGGGCACTTGGGTCACCGCGAGGAATTCGCAGCGCCGGTCCGCGAGCTGCACCGCGTCCACCACCTTGAATGTGCGGCCATCCTTCAGTGCCCCCGCATCACCCGGTCGCAGTTGCCCGGCCGCGGCGGTCACGAAGCGTTGCATGCGGCGCTTGACACGACCGCGGTAGTGAGCGCGCGCGATCACCTCCTGCCCCGTGTAGCAGCCCTTGTCGAAGGCGATAGCGCCCAGGCAATCGAGGTTGAGCATCTGGGCGACGAACTCTTCGGAGGTGGCGGCGTAGACCTGCGGCTCGCCCGCAGCGACCGCGAGACGCTGCCAGATGATCGGCTCCGATGCCGCACGCGTGCCGGGCAACGGCGCTTGTGATACCGGGCTCACCAGCAACCAGCGTGCGGGCTCCTGCGCGAGGCGCACCACGGTAGCAGCCGCGATGCGCGCCGTCGCGTTGACCGCCACGGGCAGCGTGATGCCGCCGTGCTGGTAGGTCTCATCGCCGCGACCGGCGGCCTCCCCGCCCTGCACGAGCAGGCCCTCGATGCGCCACAGGGCCGACTCGTCCGCGAGCTTCACTTTCGCGCGCAGGACGTATTTCAACAAGCGCGCGCTCACCGGGCCGACGAGCTCGCGTGGCAGGACCGCGAGCACATCCGCCGCTGCGGGCTGCAGCAGCCGCAACAGTGCGATCACGCGCCCCTGCGGGTTGTGATATCCGGCGAGCAGCGACCGATCCGGGCCCAGACGCGTGAGATCGTTCGACAGCTGCCCCTGCAGGAATGACACGACGTCCTCACCGCGGGCGCGCAGCACGCCGAGGCTGTCGAGGGCTACCGTAACGAGCTCGTCACGCATGGAGTTGGCGCTTGTTAGCCGCAGAGCGTCCGTGGCCGCATGGGGCAGATTCTGGCAGACTTGCGGGGTATGTCGATGCCCGCGCCCGAAAGCTCAATCCCATCCCCGTCAGTGCCGGTCGCCCCGGCAGTGAACGCGCCCGAGCGTGCGGCGGCGTCGTCTGCGCTCACACCGGCGAGGCCACGCGAGCTCGGCGGCCGCGCCGGCCCGGAGCCGACGCGTTTCGGTGACTGGGAAAAAAACGGCCGCTGCATCGATTTCTAGCCATCGTCCATGCCGACGCGACCGCTCTCACCGCACCTGTCGGTGTACAGAATGTCCCGGTACACCCTCGCCACCTCGATCGGCAACCGCGTCACGGGTGTGGCGCTCTCCGTCGGCCTGCTGCTGCTCGTGTACTGGCTGATTGCGCTCGCTGGCGGGCCGCCGAGCTATGCGCACGCCATGCGTGTGCTCGCCTCGCCACCCGTGAAGCTCATCTATGCCGCGCTCATCCTCTGCTTTTGCTACCACCTCGTGGCGGGACTGCGCCATCTCGTGTGGGACACCGGCCACGGTCTCGAGCGCGCGCAGGCACAGCGAAGTGCCTGGGTGGTCAGCGCCGTGAGCGTGCTGCTCGCGCTCCTCATCCTCTACCGCGTCTTCGCGGGCGGCGTGCACGCGCCATGAGCCTGCGCAGCCCCCTCGGCAGGGTACTCGGGCAGGGCGCAGCGCATTCTGGTGTCCGTCATTGGTGGCAGCAGCGGCTCACCGCGCTCGCTCTGGTGCCGCTCGCCGCGTGGTTCGTGGTGTCGCTCCTCGCCCTGCCTTCACTCGGCTACGCGACGCTGAGTGCCTGGGTGAGCCAGGGCTCAACTGCGCTGCTGCTCATCCTGCTGATGGTCGTCTCCGCCTGGCACTCGCAGCTCGGCGTGCGCGTGGTGGTCGAGGATTACGTCCACGCCCGTGGCGCCCGCACGCTCACGCTGGTGGTGACCGGGTTTGCGCACGTGCTGGTCGTCGCAGCCGGCGCCTTCGCGGTACTGAAGCTGGCCTTGGGAAGGCCCTCATGAGTGCCACCGGGGGCTTCATCGACCACACCTACGATGTGATCGTGGTGGGTGCCGGCGGCGCGGGACTGCGGGCGACACTCGGACTTGCGGAGAGTGGGCTCTCGACCGCGTGCATCAGCAAGCTCTTTCCGACCCGCAGCCATACGGTGGCGGCACAGGGCGGCATCTCCGCGGCCCTCGGCAACATGGGCGAGGATGACTGGCGCTGGCACATGTACGACACCGTGAAAGGCTCTGACTGGCTCGGTGATCAGGACGCGATCGAGCTCATGTGCCGGGAGGCACCCGCCGCGGTCATCGAGCTCGAGCACTACGGCGTGCCGTTCTCGCGCACCGAGGCGGGACTCATCTACCAGCGACCCTTCGGCGGCATGACGACCCACTTCGGCAAGGGCATCGCTCAGCGCACCTGCGCCGCCGCGGACCGCACCGGGCACGCGATGCTGCACACGCTCTACCAGCAGTCGATACGCCACGCCGCCACCTTCTTCGTCGAGTATTTCGCCATCGACCTCATGATGGAGGATGGAGTGTGCCGCGGAGTGGTGGCGCTCGACCTGAACGAAGGCAGGCTGCACCGCTTTCGCGCCCACATGACCCTGCTCGCCACCGGGGGCTACGGCCGCACGTACTTCTCCTGCACCTCGGCGCACTCCTGCACGGGCGATGGCAATGCCATGGTGCTGCGGGCGGGGCTGCCGCTGCAGGACATGGAGTTCGTGCAGTTCCATCCCACGGGGATCTACGGTGCAGGATGCCTGATCACCGAAGGCGCGCGCGGTGAGGGCGGCTACCTCACCAACTCGCGCGGCGAGCGCTTCATGGAGCGCTATGCCCCGAACGCCAAGGATCTCGCCTCGCGCGACGTCGTGAGCCGCGCGATGACCCTGGAGATTCGCGAGGGGCGCGGCGTGGGCGCCGAGCAGGATCGCATCGACCTGCATCTCGAGCATCTCGGCGCGCAGGTGATCCACGAGCGGCTGCCGGGGATCGCCGAGACCGCGCGCATCTTTGCCGGTGTCGACGTGTCGCGCGAGCCGATCCCGGTGTTGCCCACCGTGCACTACAACATGGGCGGTATTCCCTGTAATTACCATGGCGAGGTCGTATGCCCCAGGGACGGCGATCCGGACCGGGTGGTGCCCGGGCTCATGGCGGTGGGCGAGGCCGCCTGCGTATCGGTGCACGGCGCCAACCGGCTCGGCTCCAACTCGCTGCTCGACCTGGTGGTGTTCGGCCGTGAGGCGGCGCGACGCTGCGCCGAGCTGATCGAGCCCGGAAGCCTGCAGCGGCCGCTGGCGGCGGATGCCGGAGACCTCGCGCGCGCCCGGCTCGAGCGGCTGCGTCAGGCCAACGGCAGCCGCGGTACCGCGGCGATCCGCCTCGAGATGCAGAAGACCATGCAGATGGATGCCGCAGTGTTTCGCACCGGTGACACGCTGGCCCAGGGGATCGAGCGCATCGGCGCCACTTTCGAATCCTTTGCCGACGTGCGGGTGAGCGACCGCTCGCTCATCTGGAACAGCGACCTGATCGAGACGCTCGAGCTCGAGAACCTGCTGCTGCAGGCAACCGCCACCATACATTCGGCCGCGAACCGCACCGAGAGCCGCGGTGCGCATGCACGGGAGGATTTTCCGCAGCGCGACGATGCCAACTGGCTGAAGCACACGCTCGTGTGGGTGGAGGGCCCGCGGCGCGCACGTTTCGATTACCGGCCGGTGCACCTGAACACCCTGACGCGCGACGTCGAGCCGATTCCCCCGCGGCCGCGCACCTACTGAAGGAGCTGCGATGGCCGAATTCCGCCTGCCTGCCAACTCGCGACCGGTGAAGGGCGTCACGCATCCGGCCCCGTCCGGGGCGCGGCAGGTACGTACCTTCCACATCTACCGCTTCAATCCGGACGCGGCGGAGAATCCGCGCATCGACACCTTCGTGCTCGAGGTCAAGAGCACCGGTCCCATGGTGCTCGATGCACTCATCCAGATAAAGAGTGCGCTGGACTCCACGCTCACCTTCCGCCGCTCCTGCCGCGAGGGCATCTGTGGTTCCTGTGCCATGAACATCAACGGCGTGAACCGTCTCGCCTGCACCACCTCGATGCAGGACCTGCGTGCCGACGTACGCATCTATCCGCTGCCGCACATGCCGGTGGTGAAGGATCTGGTCCCGGACCTCACCAACTTCTATGCGCAGTACGCCGCGGTGAAGCCCTGGCTGCAGGCCGCTACACCCCCGCCGCCCGACCGCGAGCGCCTGCAATCGAAAGAGGATCAGGAGAAGATCGACCGGCCGGCGGCGTGTATCCTGTGCGCCTGCTGCTCGACGGCCTGCCCGAGCTACTGGTGGAACAGCGACCGGTTTCTCGGACCCGCGGCGCTGCTGGCCGCTTACCGCTGGATCATCGACAGCCGCGATGAAGCCAGCGGCGAGCGGCTCGATGAGCTGGAAGATCCCTTCCGCCTGTATCGCTGCCACACCATCATGAACTGCACCGATGTGTGTCCCAAGGACCTCAATCCGGCCCGTGCCATCGCGGAAATCAAGAAAATGCTGCTCGAGCGGCAGGGTTGAGCCGTGACGCAGCGCAGCCTCGATGTCGCGGCGGAGCCGGGCGGCGCGGCGGCCGCCACCGGCAGATTGCGCTGGCGCTGTCGGCGGGGGCTCAAGGAGCTCGATGTGTTGCTCGAGCGCTTCGTCCAACGGGTGCTGCCCGAGGCGAGCGGGGAGGACTGCCGGGTGTACGGCGAGCTTCTGGAGCTCCCCGATCCGCTGCTGCTCGGTTACCTCCTCGGGCATGACATTCCCGCCGAGCCCCACCTGGCGCGGGCGCTCGGGCGGGTGCGCGCATTATGTCGATTGCATGACCGGTCGGGCGTATTCTGCCCGTAGCCCCCCCGGCGACACCCGCGATGCTGAACTTTCACAGAAGCTCACAGTCTATTCTCGTCGAAGCGCGGCGGCCCTCCGGACCGGTGTAGAGGGCGCGCATGAGCGCGGATGCAAGCGATCTGAGCCTGGTACGCCGCGTGCAACGCGGAGACAAGGGGGCATTCGATGCGCTGGTGCTCAAGTACCAGCACAAACTCGTCAAGCTGGTGATGCGTTATGTACGCAACCCGGCTGAGGCAGAGGATATCGCCCAGGAGGCCTTCATCAAGGCCTATCGGGCACTGCCGCAGTTCCGGGGTGACAGCGCTTTCTACACCTGGCTCTATCGCATAGCCATCAACACCGCGAAGAATGCCGTCGTGTCGCGTGACCGCAGCCCCGTCGAATATGACCTCGACCGTAACAACAACGACGAGTCCTACGATATGCAAGGCCGGATGAAAGATTCCGAGACCCCCGAAGGCCTGGTGCTGACGGATGAGATCCGCTCGACCGTCAATGCCGCCATCGATGCCCTGCCCGAGGATCTGCGCACCGCCATCGTGTTGCGCGAGCTCGAGGGCCTCTCTTATGAAGAGATCGCCGCCGCCATGGACTGCCCGGTGGGGACGGTGCGCTCGCGCATCTTCCGGGCCCGCGAGGCGATCGACCGGCGCCTGCGGGAAGTGTTCGAAGGCGGCCTTGGCCGTGCGGAGGAGCTGGGATGAACGAGGAGCTCGACAGTCAGCTGTCCGCAATGTTCGATGACGAGCTGCCACCGGCCGAGTGCGAGCTGCTGGCGCGGCGTCTGTCCCGCGATGAGAACCTCAAGGCGCGCTGGGGCCGCTATGCCATCGTCGGCGCAGTGATCCGTGCCGAGCGTGGCGTGCGGCTGAACGCCCCCCTTGCCGGGCGTGTCAATGCGGTGCTGCTCGCCGAGCCCGCACTGGCGGCGCATACCGCGCCACGCGACCTGCGCCGCCCGCGTCTGCATTGGTGGCAGCCCCTGGCGGGTGCCGCGGTGGCTGCCGGGGTTGCGACGCTGTCGATCATGTGGCTGCGTACTCAATCGCTCAACGCCGATGCGCCGCTCGTGGCACGCACCACGCCCGCCGCCTCGATGAGCGCGGTGCCCGCGGCGGCCGGACCCGCCGCGAGCTACGTGGTGCCGCTGCCGAAGCCCGCCAGCGTCGTCGTGCCGAGCACCGAGCTGGCGAACTATGTGGTCGCGCACAGCATGTTCTCTCCTCCGGTGGCCCGACGGAATCTGCTGTCGGCCTTCATGGTGAGCGAACCGGCCGCTGCCGGCGCGGAGGAACCGCAGAGCGATGCCAAGGCCTTTGCGCAGTAGCGGACGGCTGTTCAGTCTCGCGCTCGTCTGGGCGGCCGCCGGGACCGCGGCACCCGCCGAGCTCGCACCGAAAAGCTCACCCGAGTTCGCTCCGGCGCAATGGCTCGAGCGCATGGATCATGCGCTCACCACGCGCAACTACGACGGCACCTTCTCGCACTGGCAGGGTGGCCGGGTGGAGATGCTGCGCATCATCCACCGTGTGCAGGATGGCGTCGTCGCCGAGCGCCTCGCCTCGCTCGATGGGTCCGGGCGCGAGTTCATCCGCACCGGCTCGAGCCTGGCCTGCTACCTGCCCGACCGGCGCACGGTGCTGGTCGAGGAGCGCCCGCCGGACGAGTCGCTGGTGAGCTTTCCGACCGTGAACGACCAGACGGCTACCTTCTATGACATCCGTGAGGTCGGCCACACGCGGCTCAACCGGCGCGAGACGCATGTCATCACGGTGTCGCCGAAGGACGAGTATCGCTACGGCTATCGGCTGTGGATCGATGACTCCACGGCCATGCCGCTGAAGTCGCAGCTTGCCGATGCTCATGGCCAGGTGATCGAGCAGATCGTGTTCGCGAGCCTGACGCTCTCCGCGCGCATCCCTGACTCCGCCTTCCGTCCCGAGATCTCGACCGAGGGCTTCCGCTGGTTGCGCAACGACGCCCCACCGCAACTGCAGCACGGCGCCGCCGCAACCGCCTGGAGCGCCATGAACCTGCCGCCGGGCTTCCGCATGACGGTGCGCTCGGCGCAGCTGCTGCCCGGATCGCCGGTGCCGGTCGATCATCTGGTCTTCACCGATGGCTTTGCCTCGGTGTCGGTGTTCGTGGAGCGCGACCCGGCACCCGCCGGTCAGCCGCCGGTCCCCGAATCGGCCACCGTCGGCTCCTCCTCCGCCTTCTCCACGGTGGTCGACGGACACAAGATCACCGCGGTCGGGGAGGTGCCACCGGCCACGGTGCGCTTCATCGCGAGTCAGCTCAAGGCGCAGGGCGCCGCGCCCAGCGGTCACTGACTCGTGCCACATCCGGAAGGGCGGCTGACGCTGGTACGGCGCGCCGACTGTCAACTCTGCGAGGAAATGCTGGCGCAGCTGGCCGCGCTCGCGCGCCGGCTGCCGTTGCCGCCGCTCGAGGTCGTCGATGTGGATGCGGACCCGCAGCTCGAGCGGCGTCACGGTTGGCACGTACCGGTGTTGCTGCTCGATGGCACGGTCGTATGCCGTCACCGCCTGGACCGGGACGAGCTGTTGCGCCTGTTGGGCGCCTCGCCGCGCGCGGGCGGCGCAGACGCGCCGTAACGGCCAAACTCTCCTATAATCCGCCCCGCCGCAGGACTCCCGGGCGCGGCGACACGCGGCGGTAGTCAGCGCAGCTCATGCGGCACATACGTAATTTCTCCATCATCGCGCACGTCGACCACGGCAAATCGACCCTCGCCGACCGCTTCATCCAGCTGTGCGGCGGGCTCGCCGACCGGGAGATGCAGGCACAGGTGCTCGACTCCATGGAGCTCGAGCGCGAGCGCGGGATCACCATCAAGGCCCAGAGCGTCACTCTCTACTACACCGCGCGCGATGGGGAGCGCTATCAGCTGAACATGATCGACACCCCCGGGCACGTGGATTTCTCCTACGAGGTTTCGCGCTCGCTCGCCGCCTGTGACGGGGCGCTGCTGGTGGTCGATGCCTCCCAGGGCGTCGAGGCACAGAGCGTCGCCAACTGCTACACGGCCATCGAGCAGGGGCTCGAGGTGCTGCCGGTCATCAACAAGATCGACCTGCCGTCGGCCGATCCGGAGCGCGTCACACGTGAGATCGAGGAGATCATCGGCATCGAGGCGAGCGATGCGGCGCAGGTGAGCGCCAAGACCGGCGAGGGGGTGCCCGAGCTCCTCGAGGCCATCATCCACCGCATCCCTGCACCCCGGGGTGACGGCGCGGCGCCGCTGCAGGCGTTGATCATCGACTCCTGGTTCGACAACTACGTTGGAGTGGTGTCGCTGGTGCGCGTGATGAATGGCGCGCTGAAAGCCGGCGAGCGTATCCGCGTCTTCTCCACCGGCCGCAGCTATCTGGCGGACCGTCTCGGCCGCTTCACGCCCAAGCCGGTGCAGGAGCGCGAGCTCGCCACCGGCGATGTCGGCTTCGTGGTGGCGGGCATCAAGGAGATCGATGGTGCGCCGGTCGGCGACACCATCACCCTCGAGCATCGCCCGGCGCCCGCCGCCCTGCCGGGCTTCAAGCAGATCAAGCCCCGGGTATTCGCCGGGCTCTTTCCGGTGAACTCGGAGGACTACGAGAAGTTCCGCGACGCGCTCGCCAAGCTGCGCCTCAACGACTCGGCGCTGCACTACGAGCCGGAGGTCTCGAGCGCACTCGGCTTCGGGTTCCGTTGCGGCTTCCTCGGATTGCTGCACATGGACATCGTGCAGGAGCGGCTCGAGCGCGAGTACGAGCTGACGCTCGTCACCAGCGCGCCGACGGTGGTGTATGAGGTGCTGCGCAGCGACGGCACGATCGACTACGTCGACAATCCGGCCAAACTGCCGCCCGCGAACGAGATCGAGGAGATCCGCGAGCCGATCATCGTCGCCAACATCCTGGTTCCTCCGGACCACGTCGGCGCGGTGCTGAAGCTGTGCAACGACAAGCGCGGCACACAGAAGAAGATGCAGTACCTCGGTACCCAGGTGTCGCTGCAGTACGAGCTGCCGCTCGCCGAGGTCGTGCTGGATTTCTTCGATCGCCTCAAGTCGGTGAGCCGCGGTTATGCCTCCTTCGACTACGAATTCAGCCACTTCGCCGCCGCGCCGCTCGTGAAGCTCGACATCCTCATCAACGGCGACAAGGTCGATGCGCTCTCGATCATCGTGCACCGCGAGAGCGCCTATCAGCGCGGTCGCGAGCTGGTCGACAAGATGCAAGAGCTCATCCCGCGGCAGATGTTCGAGGTGGCGGTGCAGGCGGCGATCGGCAGCGCGGTCATCGCGCGGGCCACCGTGAAGGCGCTGCGCAAGAACGTGCTGGCGAAATGCTACGGCGGCGACGTTACCCGCAAGCGCAAGCTCCTCGAGAAACAGAAGGAGGGCAAGAAGCGCATGAAGCAGCTCGGTCACGTCGAGATCCCGCAGGAAGCGTTCCTGGCCGTCCTGCAGGTCGGTCGCAAACACTAAGGTCTCCCAATGCCACAGTCCCTGATGTCGGTCATTGTTCTGCTGTCCTGGCTGGCCGTGCCGGTCGCGCTGATATGCATCGTCGATGACTGGCTGCTGCGGCCGCGCCGGCTGATCGCCGCACCGGCGCCGCCGCAGGATGCGCCGCTCATGACCTTCCTCTACAGCTCGCTGCCGGTGCTGGTCGCATGCGCGGTGCTGCGCCTGCTGGTGGCGGAGCGGCTGGACTTCAGCGCCGTGCTGCTCGGCATCACGGTGCTCACCGGCGCGGTGTGGGCGGTGGATACGCTGCTGCTGCGGCCCTGGCGTGCCGGCACGGCGCGCGCCGCGGGCAAGGATCCGCAGCAGCTACCCGAGCCCGGGACGGTCGACTACGCACGCAGCTTCTTCCCGGTCGCGCTGATCGTGCTGCTGTTGCGCTCCTTCGTGTTCGAGCCTTTCCGCATTCCCTCCGACTCGATGATGCCGACGCTCCTCGATGGCGACTTCATCATCGTCAACAAGTACGCCTACGGCCTGCGCCTGCCGGTGCTCAATCGCAAGTTCGTGGAGGTCGGCGAGCCGCAGCGCGGCGATGTGGTGGTGTTCCGCTACCCGCGCGACCCGTCCACGAACTTCATCAAGCGCCTGGTGGGGCTGCCGGGCGACCATGTCGAGGTGCACGACAACCTGATCAGCATCAACGGCAAGCAGGTGCCGTTCTATGTCGGCCGCCAGCGCTACAACGACGGCTGCTACGTCAACATGTCGATCGCGCACGAGCGGCTCGGCAAGCGCGAGCACGAGGCGATCTTCTGCCCGGTGGCGCTCGACCGTCAGCCGGTGCTGCCGAGCTGCAAGCGCAACGGCGTGCGCGGCTACGTGTGCGGCGATGAGGACGCTCCCGGGGGCGCCCGCATGCCTTCCTTCGTCGGCGACGTGCCGCCCGGCCATTACCTCATGATGGGAGATAATCGCGATAACAGTGACGACGGTCGCTCCTGGGGCTATGTCCCGGAGGAGAATCTGGTCGGCAAGGCGACCCGAATCTGGTTCAATTGGGACTTGGGGCGCTCGGGCGGCCCGATGTGGAGCCGCATCGGCACCACCATTCAGTGAGGCACGTCGGGGGGGTTGAACAGATGCGCGACAGGCAAAAGGGTGTCACCGCCATTGGCTGGCTGTTCCTGCTCACCCCGCTCGCCATCGTGGTCTATGCCGGCATTCGCGTGGCGCCGCTGTACCTGAACTACATGAAGGTCGTGAAGGCAATGGAAGGCGTCAGCACCGAGCTGAAGGGGGGCGCGAATCCGCAGAGCATCCGCACCGTCATCGACAAGCATTTCGAGATCGACATGGTCGAATATCCAACCACCCAGGACATGAAGATCACCAAGGACGGCGGGGGTTGGGTGATCGAGACCAAGTACGACGACGATGCACCGCTCTTCGCCAATGTGTCGCTGCACATCACCTTCGACAAAAAGGTGAAGATTGCGGGCGGAGGCTTCGACTAGGGTCGCGATGGCGGATGCCGGATGGCCTGCGGCGTGGGTGCGGGAACGGCTCGGCTACGAGCCGCAGGATCTGACGCTGTTTCGTACCGCATTGACTCACCGCAGCGCCGCAGGCCCCAACAACGAGCGCCTGGAATTCCTCGGCGATGCGGTGCTGAACCTGGCGCTCGCCCATCGACTCTACGAGGCCCACCCGCGCGCGACCGAGGGGGATCTGAGCCGGCTGCGCGCGCGGCTCGTGAGCCGGGAGCCGCTCGCGGAGATCGCCGTCGCGCTCGGCCTCGGCGAGATGCTGCAACTCGGATCCGGTGAGCTGCGCAGCGGGGGCTTTCGCCGCCAGTCGATCCTCGCCGATGCGCTCGAGGCGCTGTGCGGCGCCGTGTTTCTCGACGGCGGGCCCGCCGCGGTCGAGCGGCTCATCACGCAACTGTTCACCGCGCGCATCGCGGCGCTACCGGAGCCCGAAGCGCTGAAGGATGCGAAGACCCGCTTGCAGGAGTACCTGCAGTCGCGCAGTCTTACCGTGCCGCGCTACGCCATCCTCGGCATCGAGGGTGAGGATCACGCCCAGACCTTCCGCGTGAGCTGCGAGGTGCCGGGGCTCGCGCTACGTGCCGAAGGCGACGGCTCGAGTCGTCGGCGCGCGGAGCAGCAGGCGGCCACGCGCATGCTGGAGGCGATCGCGGCGCAGCGGCGCACATCGGATCGACCTTAAGTGAGCACTCCGGCACCCAGCGAGTTTCGCAGCGGCTCCGCGGCTCTCATCGGCCGGCCTAACGTCGGCAAGTCGACCCTGCTGAATGCACTGGTCGGCGAGAAGCTCAGCATCGTCACCCCGCGTCCGCAGACCACCCGCCACCGCATTCTCGGCATCCTCGAGCTGCCGCAGGCGCAGATCGCCTTCATCGATACTCCGGGCCTGCACCTCAAGGCCGGACGTGCGCTCAACCGGGCCATGAATCGCACCGCCGCGGCAGCACTCGCCGAGGCGGACCTCGTGGTGCTCGTTCTGGAGGCGCTGCGCTTCACGCAGGAGGACGAGCTCGCGCTGACACGGCTGCGGCGCGCCGCACGCCCGGCCATCGCGGCCGTGAACAAGGTCGACCGCGTGCGGCCGCGCGCGCGGTTGCTGCCGTACCTGGCGGAGCTCGCCGGGCGGCACGCCTTTCTCGAGGTGGTACCGGTCTCGGCACTGCGCACCGAGAACATCGAGACCCTGCGTGACATCATCGCCGTACACCTGCCGCGCTCGCCGCGTCTGTACCCGCAGGGCGAGCTGACCGACCGGAGCCAGGGTTTCCGGATCGCGGAGACCATCCGTGAGAAACTGACGCTCGAGCTCAATCAGGAGGTGCCGTACGGCATCGCGGTCGAGGTGGAGCGGGTGACGGAGGAGGAGGGTCAGCTGAAGGTCGATGCGGCCATCTGGGTCGATCGCCCCGGGCAGAAGCCGATCGTGATCGGCGCGGGCGGCGAGCGGCTGAAGCGCGTCGGGCGCGCTGCGCGGCTGGCGCTGAACGCTCTGCTCGGCTGCCGCGTCCACCTCAACCTGTGGGTGAAGGTGCGCGCCAACTGGGCCGACAACGCCCGCGCCCTGCGGGAGCTGGGGGTGGAATGACGGTGCGCTCCCGCCGCGTCACGCTCACGCCCGCCTACCTGCTGCATCACTACCCGTGGCGGGACACCAGCCGCATCCTCGAGGTCATCACACGCGAGCACGGCCGCCTCACGCTGTTCGCGCGCGGCGTGCGCGGGCCGCAGGCGAAGCTCGCACCGGTGCTGCAGCCATTCCAGCTGCTGCTGCTGAGCTGGAGCGGCCGCGGCGAGGCGCCGCAGCTCACCGGCGCCGAGCGTGCCGCACCGGCTACCCCACTGCCGCAGCCGTGCCTGCTGGCGGGCTTCTACCTGAACGAGCTGCTGCTGAAGCTCACGACGCGGCACGATGCGCTGCCGGAGCTCTTCGATCACTATCACGCCACTCTCGAGCAGCTGCGCGGGGGTGCGCCGCTCGAGCCGATGCTGCGGCTGTTCGAGAAGCGCCTGCTCGAGGTCCTCGGCTACGGCCTGGATCTCGCGACCGAAGCGCGCTCCGGACGCCCGCTCGAGCCGCAGGCGTGGTACGACTTCCAGCCAGGGGTCGGACTGCTGCCCGCGCGGAGCAGCGCTACGACGGCGCTGTGCGGGCAGTCACTCCTGAGCCTGGCGCGCGAGAGGCTCGATGACGAGCGCACCCTCGAGGACGCGCGGCGGATACTCAGGGCGGCACTCGCGGCCTGTCTCGAGGGGCGCCCGCTGGCGACGCGCCTGGTCGCGAGGGCGATGAAGCGTGAGGCATCACCATGAGTGTCGCGATCGAGCTCGGCGTCAACATCGATCACGTGGCCACGCTCCGCCAGGCGCGCCGTGCGGGCTACCCCGACCCGGTGCATGCCGCGCTCGCTGCCGAGCTCGCCGGTGCCGACAGCATCACGCTGCATCTGCGCGAGGACCGCCGCCACATCCAGGATCACGACGTACGCGCGCTGCGGGGACTGCTGCAGACCCGCATGAACCTCGAGCTCGCGGTGAGCGAGGAGATGCTGGCCATCGCGCTCGAAGTGCGCCCGGCCGATTGCTGCCTGGTACCGGAGCGGCGTCTGGAGATCACGACCGAGGGCGGGCTGGAGGTCGCGGCGCAGCTGGCGCGGATCGCAGCGGCCACGGCTCGCCTCGCCGCTGCCGGCGTGCGGGTCGCACTCTTCATCGATCCGGAGCGTCATCAGGTCGAGGCCGCGCACGCGGCCGGGGCCCCGGTCGTGGAGCTGCATACCGGGGCGTATGCCGAAGCCCGCGGCGCGGCCGCGGCGACCGAGCTCGAGCGGCTGCGCTCAGCGGCAGTGCTCGCCGCGCGGCTCGGCCTCGAGGTGCACGCCGGCCACGGCCTGACCTACCACAACGTGCAGCCGGTGGCCGCGGTGCGCGAGATCGTCGAGCTCAACATCGGTCATGCGATCGTGGCGCAGGCACTGTTCGTGGGGCTGCCCGCGGCGGTGCGCGAGATGAAGGCGCTGATGCGGGAGGCACGCCGGTGATCTTCGGTATCGGCGTCGATGTGCTCGAGAGTGCGCGCATCGCGCAGACGCTCGAGCGCTTCGGCGCGCGTTTCATCGACCACCTGCTGATGCCCGAGGAGCAGGCGCAGCTCGCGCAGACTGCGCGGCCGGCGCGCTTTCTCGCGATGCGCTTCGCGGCGAAGGAGGCCATCGTAAAGGCCATGGGCACAGGCTTTGCGCACGGAGTCTGGATCCGGGACGTCGGCGTGGTGCAGAACTCCTGGGGCAAGCCGGAGGTGGTGTTCTCTGCGCGTGGCGAGCGCGTGCGGCGCGGCCTCGGCGTCGGCGACGCTCACGTGACGCTGAGCGATGAGCGTGGGCTGGTAGTCGCGGTAGCGGTGCTGCTCAAGGCCGCATGAATACGCTGGTGTTCGACATCGAGACGGTGCCGGACGTCGCCCTGGGCCGGCGTCTGTATGGGCTCGAAGGTATCCCCGACGCGCAGGTCGCCAAAGCCATGTTTGCGCTGCGCCGCCAGCACTCCGGCGGCGATTTCCTGCCCGCCGAGCAGCAGCGTGTGGTCGCGATCTCCTGCGCGCTGCGCAGCGGCGATGCTTTCAAAGTGTGGAGCCTCGGTGATCTGACGAGCGGCGAAGGCGAGCTGATACAGCGATTTTTCGAAGGCATCGAGAAGTTCTCGCCGAACCTGGTCTCCTGGAACGGCTCGGGTTTCGACCTGCCGGTCCTCACGTATCGCGGCCTGGCGAGCGGCGTGCAGGCGATGCGCTTCTGGGAGATGGGCGATAGTGATGATGCCTTTCGTTACAACAACTATCTGAATCGTTACCACTGGCGCCACACCGACCTGATGGACGTGCTCTCCGGCTTCCACCACCGCAACCGCGTCTCGCTCGCCAACATGGCGTGCCTGCTCGGGCTTCCCGGCAAGCTCGGCTTCGACGGCGCTCAGGTGTGGCAGGCCTGGCAGGCGGGTGACATCGCCGGAATTCGCCGCTACTGCGAGACCGACGTCCTCAACACCTGGCTGATCTACCTGCGCTTCCAGCAGCTGCGCGGCCAGCTCAGCCGTGCGCAGCACGAGGAGGAGCTCGAGCGGGTGCGCGCCTGTCTGAGCAGCGGGCGTGAGCCGCACTTCGCGCAGTTCTTGAGCGCCTGGCAGGGCGTCAACCCTTGAGCGCGCCCGCGGGCGCACCGCTCGAGACCGCCGCGGTCGATGGGCTCACGCACGCAGGCGAGGGCGTGGTCCATGGCGGCAAGACGGTCTTCGTTCCCGGCGCGCTTCCCGGGGAGCGCATCCGCTTCCGTCGCACCCGACGCCACCGCCAGCACGATGACGGCGAGCTGCTGGAGGTGCTCGAGGCCTCGCCGCTGCGCATCGAGCCGCGCTGTCCCCATTTCGGGGTGTGCGGTGGCTGCGTGCTGCAGCATCTCTCGCCGCAGGCGCAACTCGCGGCGAAGGAGCAGGAGCTGCGCGACACGCTGAGCCGCGTTGCCCGGGTTGCACCGGCGCGCTGGCTCGCGCCGCTCGAGGGTCCGCCGTGGGGCTATCGGCGTCGGGCGCGGCTCGGCGCGAAATACGTGCATCGCAAAGGCACTGTGGTGGTGGGCTTTCGCGAGCGCGCGGCGCCCTACGTCGCGCAGCTGCACTCCTGCGCCGTGCTCGCGTCCCCCGCGGGGGACCTGATCGCACCCCTCGCCGCCATGCTCACCGGACTCAGCATTCGCGAGCAGTTGCCGCAGATCGAGGTGGCGGTCGCGGAGAATGCCACCGCGCTCGTGTTGCGGGTGCTGCGACCGCCGTCGGCCGAGGATACCGCGCGGCTCGCGGCGTTCGCCGCCGCGCACCGGCTACGGCTTTACCTGCAGCCGGGGGGTCTCGAATCCGTGCACCCGCTCTCGCCCGGCGAGGCACCGTTGCATTACGCGCTGCCGCGCTTCGATGTGCAATTGCAGTTCGCGCCCACCGATTTCATACAGGTGAACGGGCCGGTGAACGAGGCGCTCGTGTCGCGTGCGGTGGAGCTGCTCGAGCCGAGTCCCGCGGCAGAGGTGCTCGATCTGTACTGCGGGCTCGGTAACTTCACGCTGCCGCTCGCGCGTCGCGCGGCGCGGGTCGTAGGCGTCGAGGGTGACGCGGCGCTCCTCGAGCGCGCGCGCGACAACGCGCAACGCAATGGCATTGCCAACGCCGAGTTCCACTGCGCCGACCTCGGCGCGCCGCACGAGGCGACGCCGCACGAGGCGACGCCGGCCTGGGCACGCGGCCGCTACAGCCACGTGCTGCTCGACCCGCCGCGCACCGGCGCGCGCGCCGTGCTCGCGACCGTGGCGCGGCTCGCGCCGCAGCGCTTGCTGTATATTTCATGCCACCCCGGGAGTCTGGCGCGCGATGTGGGCGTGTTGGTGCACGAGCACGGCCTGACGCTCGTCGCGGCCGGCGTGGTCGACATGTTCCCACACACCGCTCACATCGAATCGCTGGCGCTGCTGACCGCGGACAGCTCGCCCGGCGCGGAAAGCCCCGCATGAGCCTCGGCCCGCTCATGATCGATCTTGCGGGGCCCGAGATGCTTCCCGAGGAGCTCGAGCTGCTGCGTCATCCGCTGATCGGTGGCGTGATCCTCTTCACCCGCAACTACATCGACCCGGCGCAACTCAGCGCGCTCGTGAGCGCCATTCACGCCGTGCGCACCCCGCCGCTCATCGTGGCGGTCGATCAGGAGGGCGGCCGGGTCCAGCGCTTCCGCAGCGGCTTCTCGATCCTGCCGCCGGCGCGGCGTATCGGCCACGAATTCGATCTCGATCCGCGCGCCGGCGTGGCGCTCGCCCGCACCCTCGGCTGGCTGATGGCGGCGGAGCTGCGGGCACACGGGGTGGATATCTCCTTCGCACCGTGCGTCGATCTCGATCTCAAGGTCAGCGAGGTCATCGGCGAGCGCGCCTTCCATGCCCGGCCTGATGCGGTGGGGCAGCTTGCCGGGGCCTGGATGCACGGAATGCGCGAGGCGGGCATGGCCGCGACCGCAAAGCACTTTCCCGGTCATGGAGCGGTGGTGGCCGATTCCCACCATACCCTGCCGGTCGACCGGCGGACCCTCCCGGACCTCGCCCCGGATCTGGCGCCCTATCGGCGGCTCATGGCCAACGGGCTTCCAGCCGTCATGGCGGCCCATGTGCTCTTCCCGGCGGTCGATTCGGCCCCGGCAAGCCTGTCGGCACGTTGGATTCGCGACGTGCTGCGCGGAGAGCTGAGGTTCCAGGGGGTAGTGTTCAGCGACGATCTGTCCATGGGAGGGGCAGCCGCCGCCTACGGGGACATCCTCACCCGGGCGGGGCAGGCCCTGTCAGCAGGTTGCGACATGCTACCGGTCTGCAACAATCGGACGAGTGTCCTGGAGCTCCTGGCGGGCCTCGATATCGAGCCCCGGCCGGCCTCCAGCCTGCGCCTCGTGCGCCTGCACGGGCGTACGGGCTCGCCTGGCCGCGACGCCCTGCAGGCATCAGCGGAGTGGGCTCGGGCTCGTGAGCTGCTCGGCCGCATCACCGCGGCGCCGCCGCTGACGCTCGATCCCGGAACTCCTGCATGAACAACTGGCCGGCGGATGCCTGGCGCGCTGTGGTCGAGGGTGCGCCCGAAGGCGTCGTGATCTGCGACGCCACATCGGCCGACTGCCCGACCGTCTACGTCAACCCTGCCTTCGTGCAGATGTGCGGCTACCCGGCAGCCGCGCTCCTCGGCACCAACCTGCGCATCCTGCAGGGGACGGATCGAGAGCAGGAGGCACGTGCTCGGCTTGCGGAGGCCGTGAGCAAAGGCCAGCCCGCCCGGGTGCTGGTGCGCAATTACCGCCCCGATGGCTCGATGTTCTGGAACGAGACGGTCATCCAGCCCGTCCGCGCCGAGGGCAAGCTCACTCATTTTATCGGCTACCACCGAGATGCCAGCGACCGCCTGAAGCACGCCGAACGTCTGCCGGCGGGGCTGCCATCGTGGTTGCGGGAGGACCGACTCACCGGCCTCCACTCGCGCGCTTACTTCGAGGAGCTGCTGCAACGGGACTGGCAGCTTGCGCAGCGCGACTCGCACGAGATCGGCCTCACCTTCTTCGACATCGACGATCTCGGCGCTTACAACGAGAAGTTCGACCGCTCAGCCGGCGATGCCTGCATCCGGCGCATCGCGCGGGTGATTGCCGCCTCGTACCGCCGCGGCGGCGATCTGGTCGGCCGATGGGATGGCGGGATGTTCGTCGTCCTGACCCAGGGGGACGCGGCGGAGAAGGCACACCATTACGCGCAGGTCGTGCGCCAGAGGGTACGCGATCTGCTGATGCACCATCCCACCGCGGGCGCGGGCCGTTACGTGACCATGAGTGCCGGGATCGCCAGCCTCGTGCCCCCAAGGGCGCTGCCGCTCGAGGTGTTGCTGAAAGCCTGTCAGGCGGCGCTGCGGCGCGCCAAGAAGAACGGCAAAGACGGTATCGCGACCGCTGAAGCGGCTGACTTCCAGCATTCTCAGCAAACGGTCGTCGAGACTCCGGTGGCCTGAGCCGCCTTCGGCTCCGCGGCCGGGTGCACGGCCGCGTCGAAAATCCTTACAGCGAAAATCGACGCTCGGGTCCTTGCGCACTTCGATACCGTCAGGGAAATGCCAGCTGGTGGAGTGTCTGCGCACCGGGTCGGCCGATCGTGGCGGCGACTGCGTTACTGAAGTCTCACTGAAACATTACTGCCAGGCGAAAGTGACGTCGGCTACGGTCGTCCACCTCTGCTGCAGAGCAACGCAAGGTGAAAGAAATCCAACCTGTTGGTTGTTGCAGAGCAGCGTTGCAAGGCTGCAATCGGACGTCGTCGGCGTGTTTTACAGCGATGCGGTGGCGCGCACTGCCCACCGCCCGATCGCCGTCGCTGTCATGTCGGATGCTGATGTCAGGCGTCTGATTACACGGCCCTATCACTCGGCGGGCACGAATATTGCACGGAGTCTCTTTCGAACCCAGGCAACATAACCCAAACACCAACCAGCGGCGCAGCCCCGTGAGGATCAGCGCCCGGCGGAGCGCCGCGCCGGGGCGCGTTCATCGACGTCGACGAACGCGCAGACCGACGGCAGGAGTGCCCATCATGAAGTTTCTCTCCCGAGTCGCCCCGCTCGCCCTGCTCGCCGGCCTCCTCGGAGCAGGGCCCGCCCCGGCGGCCAACTTTTCCTGCTCCTGGGCGAGTGGGGTCAGTGGGTC
>DATKMV010000036.1:0-38709 GCA_035541695.1 Steroidobacteraceae bacterium | reverse complement strand
CTGAGCTTTTCATCCCCACTAAAAGTGCTTTACAACCCGCAGGCCTTCTTCACACACGCGGCGTCGCTGGATCAGGGTTTCCCCCATTGTCCAATATTCCCCACTGCTGCCTCCCGTAGGAGTCTGGGCCGTGTCTCAGTCCCAGTGTGGCTGGTCGTCCTCTCAGACCAGCTACGGATCGTCGCCTTGGTAGGCCGTTACCCTACCAACTAGCTAATCCGACTTCGGCTCATCCATCGGCGCAAGGTCTTGCGATCCCCTGCTTTCTCCCGTAGGACTCATGCGGTATTAGCCAACCTTTCGGCTGGTTATTCCCCACCATTGGGCAGATTCCGAAGCATTACTCACCCGTTCGCCGCTCGTCAGCATGTATTGCTACACCTGTTACCGCTCGACTTGCATGTGTTAGGCACGCCGCCAGCGTTCAATCTGAGCCAGGATCAAACTCTTCACTTGAGGATTTCGAGAATCATCAGCGAAGGAGTGGATCCAAAATGGCTCCAACTTACTGCTGGACATTTTGGTCACTCGGTCTTAAGCGCCAAAGGCTTTGAGACGCGAGTCCCCACACAAATTACCTATCCGAACTTTTAAAAAGCACCCCGCAGCGGCGATGGCTGGGGGAAGGGGGCGGGCAGTATAGCCACAGCAGACCCCCCGTCAACATAAGTGCATTACGCACGAACCTGCGGCCTCCGCCACTCACGGCCAAGGCTGCAGGGGGCGCGCAGTATAGCCCCCAATCTGGGCTTGTCAACGTATTGTCATCCGCCACGGAAAGAGAGTTTCCGACCCTCTTGCCCGAGCCCTGGGGGCAGGCCCGTCGCCCCCGCCGGGGCGGCGCTGCGCCGCCCAACTCGTTGTTCTCATTGGGCCAGGATCGTTCTAAGGCTCCTTGCGAAGCTCCAGCTTAACCCGGGCGAAGCGCTTTGACCCCACCTGAAGCACATGCTCGGCGCCGGCCCGGGCGCAGAGACTCCGATCGGTGACCCGAGCGCCATCGATCCGCACCGCCCCTTCCTCGATCTTTCGGGTGGCTTCCGAGGTGCTCGCGGCGAGTCCGGCCTCCTTGAGGAGATTCGCGAGCCGCAGCCCGCCCGCCTGCACCGCGACCACCTTGACCGGGAGGTCCTGCGGCACGGCCTTCTCGCTCACGCGGGCCGTGAAGTTGCGCTGCGCACGCTCGGCCGCCGGCCCATCGTGGAAGCGCGTCACGATCTCGCGCGCCAGCTCGAACTTGATGTCGCGCGGATTGCGCCCGCCAGCGGCCTCCCGGCGCAGCGTCGCGAGATCGCCGAGCGGCCTGAACGAGAGCAGCTCGAAGTAGCGCCACATCAGCTCGTCCGAGATCGACATGAGCTTGCCGAACATGCTGTCCGGGTCCTCGGTGATGCCGATGTAGTTTCCGAGGGACTTCGACATCTTGTTGATGCCGTCGGTCCCCTCGAGCAGCGGAGTGGTGAGAACGACCTGCGGCTCCTGCCCATAGGCTTCCTGGAGCGTGCGGCCAACGAGCAGATTGAACTTCTGGTCCGTGCCGCCGAGCTCGACGTCCGCGCGCATGGCGACCGAATCGTAGCCCTGGGCGAGGGGGTACAGGAACTCGTGAATGGAGATCGGCTGGCCCGCCTTGTAGCGCTTCGCGAAGTCGTCTCTCTCGAGCATGCGGGCGACGGTGTAGTGGGCCGCGAGCTTCACCATGTCCGTGGAGGTGAGCTTCGACAGCCAGCGGGAGTTGAAGTCGATACGCGTGCGCTCACGGTCGAGGATCCTGAACACCTGGCTCTCGTAGGTGCGGGCGTTGGCGTGGATCTCCTCGGTCGTGAGCGGCGGACGCGTCGCATTGCGACCCGTCGGGTCTCCGATCATGCCGGTGAAGTCACCGATGAGGAACGTCACCTCGTGGCCGAGCTGCTGAAACTGCCGCATTTTGTTGAGCAGCACCGTGTGGCCGAGATGCAGATCCGGTGCGGTCGGATCGAAGCCTGCCTTGACCCGTAGCGGCGTGCCCCGCGTGAGCTTCCTGCGCAGGTCGGCCGCGGTGAGCACCTCGCTGGCGCCACGCTCGAGCTCTGCTATCTGGTCCTCGAGGTTCATGTGATTCTCGTGACGCGCATGCAGTATCGAAATCCTTCTGACCCGTAAGCTGACCCGCCGGTGAGCAGGAGTCCAGCGTGCGGACTTGACATACATTGACGCATAGCTCGTGCCTCCGGTAGGGTCCGGCCTTTTAAATCATCTGCATAACAATTGTCGATGTCATTCGACTTCAAGCACGCCGCAAAAGACCTGGCTCGCCGCACCCTCTCGGTGAGCTTCTGGCTGCAGGCCGGCGCCTGCGCCGTCGTCGCCTGGTCGCTTCTCGACGGCGATATCCGCACCGTCTCCCCGGAGCAAACCGAGGGCTGGCGCGGTGCTGCCGCCGCAGCCGAACGGAGTACCCCCGCCGCTTCCACCGCTGCTGCCGCCGGTGGCAGCGCAGGGACCCATGCCACGGCAGGCACCCCTTTGCTCGGGCAGGCGGCACTCGCACTCTCGAGCATCGACGTCACCGTCAATCGCAACGACACGCTCGATCGGATCTTCCGGCGCCTCAAGCTCAACCTGGATGACCTCGCCTCTTTGCGCAGCCTTCCCGGCATCCGCGGCACGCTCGACAGTCTCCGGCCGGGCGAGTCATTGCACCTCACGCATCGCAACGGGGCGTTGTTCGGCTTCGAGCGGCGTCTCAACGAGACCCAGACCCTCAAGGTGTCGCGGCAGGGCGAGGCCCTCAAGGCGGACGTGCTGCAGAACCCGCTCGACCTGCGCCGCCGTACCGTGCGCGGCACCATCGACAGCTCGCTCTTCGAAGCGGTCGAGGCGGCCGGCGCGCACGATCAGACCGCCGTGGCGCTCGCGGATATCTTCGGCTGGGACATCGATTTCGTGCTGGATGTGCGGCCCGGCGACACCTTCGCGGTGACCTACGAGGAAGTGTGGCGGGATGGCCGGTACCTGCACGACGGTCCGATCGAGGCGGCGGAATTCGTCAACCAGGGGCGCAGCTACCGCGCGGTGCGCTACACCGATGCCGAGGCCCATTCGCACTACTACACCCCGGACGGGCGCAGTCTTCACAAGGCGTTCCTGCGCGCGCCGGTCGAATTCACCCGCGTCAGCTCGCGTTTCAACTCGGCGCGTTACCATCCCATCCTCAACCTGATTCGTGCTCACAAGGGCGTGGATTACGCCGCCCCGATCGGCACGCCCGTCCACGCCGCGGGCGATGGTCGCATCCTCTTCGCGGGACGTCTCGGCGGCTATGGCAACTGTGTCGAGATCGAGCACTCCCGCAGCATCATGACCGTCTACGGCCACCTGTCGCGATTTGCGCACGGCACCCGTGCGGGGGCTCACGTGACGCAGGGGACCGTGATTGCCTATGTTGGGATGACCGGGCTCGCCACGGGGCCCCACCTGCACTACGAGTACCGGGTGAACGGAGTGTTCAAGAATCCGCAGACGGTCGCCCTGCCCGCAGCTGCCCCGATCGACGCTCGCTGGCGCGAGGACTTCCTGGCCCGCTCCGCTGCGCTGCTCGCCACCCTCGAGACCCCCGCAGGGCCGATGCTGGTCTCGCGCTGAAGCGGGGTGCGGGTGCGGGTGCGGACACGCCGTCGGACCTGTCGGCGCTGGTATGCTTGAGAGATATCACCGCCACGGGGTAGGACGAGTCACCCCTTCATGGATGCGCCGGATCTAAAGGCACCACAGCACTACATCAACCGCGAGCTCTCGTTCCTCGAGTTCAACCAGCGGGTGCTCGACCAGGCCTTCGACGAGACGGTCCCGCTGCTCGAGCGGCTGCGGTTTCTGTGCATCTCCTGCAGCAATCTCGATGAGTTCTTCGAGATCCGCGTAGCGGGCCTCAAGCAGTTACAGGAGCTCGGCGGCGGGCAGCTCGCCGCCGATGCGATGTCGGTGCCGGAGCAGCTGGCCGCAATCCACGACCGCACCACGCGTCTCGTCGCCGATCAGTACCGCTGCCTGAATGAGCTGCTGCTGCCGAAGCTGGCGCGTGAGGGCGTGCCGCTGCTCGGCCGCTCGGACTGGAGCACGGAGCACGGCGAGTGGCTCGAGCAGTACTTCGAGCGTGAGATCGAGCCGGTGCTCTCGCCGCTCGGGCTCGACCCGGCGCGTCCCTTCCCGCGTATCCAGAACAAGAGCCTCAACTTCATCGTGCGGCTCGAGGGCAAGGACGCGTTCAACCGCGACAGCGAGCTCGCGATCGTGCAGGCGCCACGCTCGCTGCCGCGCGTCGTACCCCTGCCGGGGGCGGGAGCGACGCGGGCCTGCGTGCTGCTCTCCTCCATCATGCAGGCCTTCGTCCACAAGCTCTTCACCGGCATTCGCGTGATCGGCTGCTACCAGTTTCGGGTCACGCGCAACAGCGACCTGTTCGTCGACGATGAGGAGATCGACGATCTGCGCCGCGCGCTCGAGGGTGAGCTCGCGCACCGCCGCTACGGCGCGGCGGTGCGGCTCGAGGTCTCCAACGACTGCCCCGAGGACATGGTGAAGTTCCTGCAGGCGCAGTTCGCCTCGAACGGCCTCGATACCTATCCGGTGGCCGGCCCGGTCAACCTCAACCGCCTCTCCGCGGTGTACGACCTCGTGCAGCGGCCGGACCTCAAGTACCCGATCTTCACACCCGGCATACCGAAGCGCCTGGTGGGCAGCAGCGACCTGTTCGCCTGCATCCGTCAGAAAGACATCCTGCTGCACCATCCCTATCAGAGCTTCGCACCGGTCATGGACTTCCTGCGCCAGGCCGCTGCCGACCCTCAGGTGCTCGCCATCAAGCAGACGCTCTACCGTGCCGGTCACGACTCGCCGCTCGTCGATGCGCTGGTCGCCGCCGCCAATGCCGGCAAGGACGTGACGGTGATCGTCGAGCTGCGGGCGCGCTTCGATGAGGAGGCGAACATCGAGCTCTCCAACCGCCTGCAGGAAGCGGGCGCGCACGTCATGTACGGTGTCGTGGGCTACAAGACGCACGCCAAGCTGCTGCTGGTCGTGCGGCGCGAGGCGAGCGGGATCCGCCGCTACTGTCACCTCGGGACGGGTAACTACCATCCGCGCACGGCGCGACAATATACCGACTACGGACTGCTCACCTGCGATGACGAGATCGGCGCGGACGTGCACGAGCTGTTCCTGCAGCTGACGAGCCTCACCCAGACGCCCAAGCTCAGCCGCCTGACGCAGTCACCGTTCGGCTTGCACGATATGGTGCTGGAGAAGCTCGGCCGCGAGGCCGAGCACGCACGCAGCGGGCGGCCGGCGCGCGTGATCGCGAAGATGAATGCGCTCGTCGATCCGCAGGCTATCGAGGCGCTGTACCGCGCCTCGCGTGCCGGAGTGAAGATCGAGCTCATCGTCCGCGGCGTGTGCGCGCTGCGCCCCGGGGTGCCCGGCGTGTCCGAGAACATCAGCGTGCGCTCGATCGTCGGGCGCTTTCTCGAGCACTCGCGCGTGTTCTATTTCGAGAACGGCGGCGAGCCGGACATGTGCTGCGCGAGCGCCGACTGGATGGAGCGCAACTTCTTCCGTCGTGTGGAGGTGGCCTTCCCCATCCGCCGGCCCGAGCACCGCGCGCGCATCCTGCGCGACCTCGAGATGTGCCTGAAGGACAACTCCCAGGCATGGCGGCTGCAGGCCGATGCCCGGTACGAGCGCATCAGCCGCGGCGACGAGCGCGCCGTGAATGCACAGGCCGAGCTCCTCGCGGCGTACGCCGCAGGGCCGACCCTGAGCGTCTGATCAGCCGTTCGCGGCCAGCGGCTCCTCGCCCTGAGGCGCTCTCCGGGCGGCAAGTCCCGCCGCGAGAAGCGCTGCGCCCAGCCCATAAAGAATCACCTCGGGCCACCAGTTCCACGCTCCCCGATCGATGATGGCGCGGCCGGGCTCACCCGGCGGGTAGAGGACGCTCACGCTCTCACCGACGTGGTAGAGCGGCGGGTTGGTGCCGGTGGAGTCACAGAAGACGACCGTTCGCCCGTTGCCATCCCGGTAGGAGATCAGCGGGCGGTAGGTGACCCCGCCGTTGGAGCTTCGTGATGTGCTCAGCCCGGTGACGGACCCACTGGCCCTGACTCCGGACGCCTCGAGGCTCAGCAGCGCACGCGACTCGTGCACCCCGAACGCAAGCAGGCCGATGCCCGCGAGGAGCAGCAAAGGCGCGAGCCGCGCGAGCTGCGCCCGTTGTCTGATCTGGCCGAGGTGAAATTCGGGCGTCGCGGTGAGCTCTTCCATCCGCTGCACGGGTGCCTGTGCGGAGCGGCCCGCCTGCGCAGTCGCAGCCGCCTCGAGCAGTGCCGGCAGCCCACGCCAGCCCGCAGGCGGCAGCGTCTTCTCCACTGGCGCCAGAATCCGGCGCAGCTTCACGAGCAGATGCACGCAGCACAGAGCCCCGACGACCCAGGTCATCGGCCCGGTGTGCCATGCCGTCGCGCCGAACCAGAAGAACACCGCGCCCATGCCGAGCAACGCCGCGCCAAGGATCGTGAAGAGGTGATTGCCGGCCTCCTGAACCTCGTTGGGCTTCTCGGGAATGACCCAAAGCGGCACGAGCCGGCCCGTCTCCCTGCCGGCGGTGCTGCTCGAGCCCTCGAGGGAGGTGGCTTCGAAACTCTGCCCCGAGGGTGTCGCGTAGCGGTACACCGAGGTGAAAGAGTTGCCATTGCGGCGCACGCCGATGACCTCACCCTGCACGCGCAGCGCATGCAGCCGCCAGTAGATGGCGTTGCCGAGGAGCAGCGAGCCGATGCCCCAGCAAAGCAGCGCTCCGGCAAAGGTGACCACCTGGTTGAAGGCCGCCACTGCGGAGAAGATGAGCTTGACCCCACTCATACGATTCACCGCGCACTGTCGGTTGCCGCCGGCCGCGCCGCCACGATCGAATTCTCATAACCGGGACCGGGCGGCAGCGCAGCCGGGGCCGCGGATTATGTGAAACGAGCTCGGGACGCTACGCCTGACGGCCGCTGAACACGCGCAGCCGGAAGCCGCTCGCACGCAGGTAGTCGACCTCCTGCTGCAGATCCGCGGAGGTGAGCGGATGGTCCTTGAGCCAGCCGGGCGGGAAACGCATCTCGAGCGAGCGCGGGGTGGCCGAGAGCTCGATCGACGGAAGCGCGGTGGAGCTGCGGCCGCGATGCAGGAGCACGGCGAGACGCAGGAGCACGATGAGATAGAGCGCGCCGCGGTCCCACGGTGGCACGAGCTCCTCGACGCCCTCGAGCACGAGCTTGCGGCGATGGGCGCCCACCAGGCGCGCGAGCAGCCGCTGCTCCTCGCGTGGGAAACCCGGCATGTCGGCATTCTCGAGCAGGTACGCACCGTGCCGGTGGTAGCCGCTGTGCGAGACATCGAGGCCGATCTCGTGCAACCGCGCCGCCCACTTCAGTGCGAAGCGTGCGAACGGCTCCTCGAGCTTCCACGCTTCCCGCGTCTGCTCGAGGAAATTGCGCGCCGTAGCCTCGACCCGCTCGGCCTGGATCGTGTCCACGTGATAGCGCTGCTGCATGGCCCGCACGGTGCGGTCGCGCGCGTCTTCCCGGCGGTAGCGACCGAGCATGTCGTACAGCAGCCCCTCGCGCATCGCCCCTTCGGCAATGCGCATCTCCCTGACGTCGAGCACGCTGAAGATCTCGGCGAGGATCGCCAGTCCTCCGGGGAATACCGGGCGGCGGTCCTCGGTGATCGGCTCGAGCGTCAGCTCGCGGATGTGCCCCGCATCGATGCAATAGTCCATCGCCCGGGCGATTCCCGCCGGCGTGATGGTGGCGGCGGCCGGATCGAGCGCCCGGATGACATCACCGATCGCGCGCACCGTCCCTGAGCTGCCGGCGCAGCTGTCCCAGCCGCGGCGGCGGAACTCGGCCTGCACAGGCTCGAGCTCGAGGCGCGCCGCGAGGCGCGCCCGCTCGAAGCGCTTCGCGGAGATCTTGCCGTCTCGAAAGAATCGCTCGCTCCAGGACACGCAGCCCATCTGCAGGCTCTCGAGCTCGAGCGGGTTCAGCCCCTCGCCGATGATGAGCTCGGTACTGCCGCCGCCGATGTCGGCCACCAGGCGCTTGCCGGGCTCGTTCGGCATCGTGTGGGCGACACCGGAGTAGATGAGTCGTGCTTCCTCCATTCCGGCGATGATCTCGATCGGATGACCGAGCGCCTCGCGGGCGCGCTCGAGAAAGGCCTGCTTCTTGTGCGCCAGGCGCAGGGCGTTGGTGCCGACGACACGCACGCTGTCCGCGTGCATGTCACGCAGGCGCTGGCCGAAGCGCTGCAGGCACGCAAGCGCGCGCGCCGCTACGTCCTTGTCGATGCGGCCGTTCTCGGCGACGCCGGCCGCCAGGCGCACCATCTCGCGCAGGCGATCGATGATGACCAGCTGCCCATGCGAGTGGCGCGCCACCACCATGTGGAAGCTGTTCGATCCAAGGTCCACCGCGGCAAAGACGTCCGGCACGGACCTCGGCGCGGGGCGGGAAGTGACTCGGGGCTCGGTCGATCGGGCGGTAGCCGCTGGCTGAGCCACGCTCGGTGCGCAGGCTCAGGCAGCGGTGAAAGACGACCCGCAGCCACAGGTCGTGACTGCGTTCGGATTACGGATGACGAACTGCGCGCCTTCGAGGCTGTCGCGGTAATCGATCTCGGCGCCGGTGAGGTACTGCACGCTCATCGGGTCGACCAGCAGCTTCACCCCGAGGTTCTCGACGCAGGTATCCCCGTCCTGAAGGATCTCGTCGAACTCGAAGCCGTATTGGAGCCCCGAGCAGCCGCCGCCCTGCACGAACACCCGCAGCATGAGCTTCGGGTTGCCTTCGGCCCGGATGAGGTCCCCCACCTTGCGGGCGGCTGCGTCCGTGAACCTGAGCGCAGGCTCCTCCGGCAACGGGGTCTGGGGGGTGCTGTCCATACGAGGGGTGCTGTCCATACGAAATGAGTCTAAAAGGCCGCTCCCCTCCGGTCAAAGCGAGCCGCTCACAGGCCCATCACGCGGTCGACCCCTGCGCCGGAGAGGCGGGGGGGGTCTCGGGCTCGAGCCGCACCAGTTTACCGATGATCTGGGCGCCGAGCGTCATTTCAATGACTCCGTAGTAAACGTTCCCCTCGACACGGGCGGTCGCGCCCAGCACGACCCGTTCGCTTGCGTGGATGTCTCCCCTTATGGTGCCGTTCAGCACCACGTTCGCCACCTGGACCGCCCCTTCGATGGACCCCGTCTCGCTCACCGACAAGGTGGACTCGCGCGACTCGTCCGAGCGCACGGCGCCGGTGACGTGCCCGTCGAGATGCAGTCCACCCTGGAAGTCGATATCGCCGTGCACTCTGGCGGCCTTGCCGATCAGCGTGTCGATGCGGGCCTGGCGGGGGTCGCGGGTGAACATGGTGACTCCAATGATATGTGTGAGGACCTAAGGCGACGCCTCGACGGTCCACAAGAAAGTCTGCGACAGCGGCGCGACCTCGTGGTGGCTCGAGTGCACTTCCACCACGAGCTGCTCGGGCTTGAAAGCGACCGGCACTGACAGATCCTGCTGGAAGCTCTGCAGATAACGGAAGTTATAGCGCAGCTCGCGCACCTGTCCGCCACTGAGCGCCGCCAGGTCGAGCGAGCGGCTGCCCCCGCCCGAGGTGCCCTCGAGGCTCAGCTGCACGGTGCCGGAGGCGGTGCCGTCCGCCCGGCCCGAGCGCACCAGCGACATGTGGACCGTGAAGGTCGTGGGGCGCTTGCCGGGTGTGATGCGCAGCTGCTCGATCCTCACGCCGGGAGTGCTGGCGTTCTGCGCGACGACGCCCCGGTAGAAGGCGAGGTCCTGCGACTGCCGGTCGACCTGCGCCTGCAGCTCGCCGAGGCTGCGCGCCACCTCGGCCTGCTCGCGCGCTCGCCCGGCGCGGATGGTGTCGGCTTCGGCGAGCCGCGTGCGCAGCTCGCGGTTGTCTTTCTCCAGGTGCTCGATGCGCACCTCGAGCGCGGTGCGCCGCTGTGCGGCCGCCTGACGGTCGTAGCCTGCGTCGTACCGGCCAAGCTCGTAGACCACGTAGAGCGTGAACAGGCCGAGCAGGATGGCGACGGCGAGCACCACGGTGCGCAGCAACGGCGCACGCGGCCGCACCACCAGGGGTGCACCTTCCTTCCGCAGCATGGATGCGAGCGGGCCCAACCGTCCCTATCAGTCGGCAGCTGCCGGAGCCTGGTGCCGCCGGCGCGTGGTCATGCGCTCCCACCAGGGAGGGTGCGGGGGCTGCCGCCCCCGGGGAAAGGCGAGATCGGCAAGCTCGGTGAGTGCCCGCGCGTACACGGCGCGCTTGAAGTAGATCACTTCCTTCACGGGCTCCCAGTAGTCCGTCCAGCGAAACTGATCGAATTCGGGCTCGGCGGTGCGAGTGAAGTCGAACTTGGGATCTGCGGTCCGCAGCCGCAACAGGAACCAGCGCTGCTTCTGGCCGATGCATAGGGGCTGCTGGTTGCGGCGCACGTAGCGTGCCGGCAGGCGGTAGCGCAACCAGCGATCCGTCTGCCCGAGGAGCGCAACGCCGTCCTTGGGCACCCCGATCTCCTCCTCGAGCTCGCGATAGAGGGCCTGCTCGAGCGACTCGCCGCGGCGCACACCGCCCTGCGGGAACTGCCAGCCCCGGCCGCCGGTGCGACCGCCGAGAAAGACCTGCTCGTGATGCATCAGGATGATGCCCACGTTGGCGCGAAACCCGTCGGCGTCGATGAGGTCGCTCATCTGGCCCTGACAGTCTGCCACAAGCGCCGCCGCGGCGAGACGCGTGCTTGCCGGAGGTGCGCGGGTGTTCCGGGGATGGCCTTTTCCAACAAATTCCGTGACGCTACGCCCCGTGTCAGCACCCGGTGCCAACGCCTCGCCGCCAGCGGCATCGAGGTCTTTCACGCATGCAGGCCTGCGCGGGCTCGGCTTGCTGCTGCTGCTCGCCATCGGCGTGTTCCTGTGCGCACTGCTGATCGGCAGCTCCGGCATCAGCGTGCCGACCGAGCTGGCGGCGCTCGCCGGGCATGGCGATCAGGCGACGCGCACGGTGCTGTTCTCGGTGCGTCTGCCGCGAGTGCTGGCCGGCTTCGGAGTCGGGAGCCTCCTCGCGCTCGCCGGAGTGTTGCTGCAGGCACTGTTCCGCAACCCGCTCGCCGATCCGTATGTGCTCGGTGTCTCCGGCGGGGCGGCGGTCGGTGCGCTGCTGGCGATGATCGTCGGGGCGGCGGTGCTCATCGTGCAGAGCGCAGCGGTGGCGGGCGCGCTCGGGGCCGTCGCCCTCGTGTATCTCCTCGCCCGCGGCGGCGGAACACCGCGGCTGCTCCTCACCGGAGTCGTGCTGGCGAGCGCCTGCGGCGCCCTGGTGAGCGTACTGCTCGCACTCGCCGACTCCTCGCGCGTGCGCGGCATGGTGTTCTGGCTCGCGGGCGATCTGGAGTGGGCGGTGAATCCATGGTTGAGTGCCGGTGCGGCAGTGCTCGCCGTGCCGGTGGCGCTGCTGGTGGCGCGTCCGTTGAACGTGCTCGCCTCCGGCGAGCTGCGGGCGCGGACCCTGGGCCTGGCGCTCGAGGCGTGGCGCACCGTGCTGTTCGTAGCCTGCGCAGCGCTCACCGCGCTCGCTGTGGTGAGCGCCGGCACGGTCGGCTTCGTCGGTCTCATCACGCCGCACGCGGTGCGCCTGAGCTTCGGCACGAGCGACCACCGCATCGTGGCGCCGGCCGCCGCGCTCGCCGGCGGCATGCTGCTCGCCGCGGCCGATCTCATCGCGCGCACCGTTGCGAGCCCGCGCCAACTGCCGGTCGGCGCCATCATGGCCCTCCTCGGCGCGCCGCTGTTCGTCGCGCTGCTGCGGGGACAGGCGCGCTAGGACGCAGGGCTCGCCGTTCTCAGGAGACGACGTTCGGCGATATCGCCAGACGGTTGCGCCCCGCGCTCTTGGCGCGATAGAGCGCCGCGTCGGCTTCGGCGATCAGCCGCTCCGCGAGCACCTTGTAGTCACGCTGCCCCGGGCCGGGCTTGGCAGCGGCGACGCCGATCGAGAGCGTCACGGTCTCCTTCGCTCCACGCCCGACCACGACCGGATCGGCGCGCACCGCCTGCAGCACGCGCGCTGCGACCCTCTCGCCATCGCTCATGGCGGCCTGCGACAGCACCATGGCGAACTCATCACCGCCGAAACGCGCGCCGGTGTCGCTGAGGCGCATCTCCGCGTCGATGCGCTGCGCCACCTCGCGCAGCACGGCATCGCCCGCCAGGTGGCCGTACGCGTCGTTGATGCGCTTGAAGTGATCGACGTCGATCATCAGGCAGACGATCGAATGCCGGCCGCGCTGCGCACGGGACAGCTCCTCGCGCAGCCGTGCGTGCAGGTAGCGGCGGTTGTGAAAGCCGGTCAGGAAGTCGGTGAGTCCGCTGCGCAGCAGGCGTGCGCGGTTGACGGCGTTCTCCACGCAGATCGCGGCCACCAGGCCCAGATGGGCGAGGAAATCGCTCGCCAGCTCGGGAGTGAAGCGCTGCGGGTCGCTGCTCGAGAATACCAACACACCATCGAGCGGCTCGCTCCGCCGCAGCGGAATGAGCGCGAGACTGCCGGGCGGGGCGGCGAGCCCCGGCACGAGCAGCTCGTGGTCGGCCTTGCGGTAGGGACCGAGCCAGGGGCGCTCGAGGCTCGCGAGCTGTGGCGCGACGCTCACCAGCGCATCGACGAAGCACACCCCCGGGGGCTCGTTCGCGGTCACGCCGTCGCCGGAGAGCAGATGGCGGATCTCGTGCTGCGGGTCATGCAGGATGAGCGCCACCTCATCGAGCTGATAGGAGGTGCGCAGTCCCACGATGAGCCGCTCGAACAACTGTGTCAGCGAGCCGGCGCGCAGCAACTCGAGCTCGCGCTCCTGGGTCTTGCGCAACAGCGAGTCGTTGCGCCCCACCTCCTCGGTGAGCGCAGCCAGCCGCGCCTGCAGGCGGCGGTTGTCCGCCTCGAGTCGCGCCACCTCCGATTCCGGATCGGACTGATGGGCGCCGGCGGTTGCGTTCGGCCCGGGCCGGGATCGGGGCATCGCGCGAGCTTCCTCCTCTAGGCGCGACGCTGCGTCACGCTGCGCCGATCCTCCAGATAATCGCGCCCGCGGCGCATCAAAGCAACGAAGGCGTCGTGATCCTGCGACAGTACGGCGGTGCGCAGCCGTTCCACGGCCTGGGCGAGGGCCTCGAGCGATTCTGCGCCGTAGTCGTTGAGGCTCTGTATCTCATAGTACAGCTCCGGGCTCTCCTGGGCGACGCGCGTCGCCACATCGAGCTGCGCGTCGAAGGTGGTGCTCGACATGCGTGCGAGCCGTGGCGCCGCTTCGCCGCTGTCGGCGAGCGCGGTGAAGAACGCGATGTTGAGCGCGTGCGACAGCCCCAGCACGTAAGCGATGAGCCGGTCGTGATCGTCGAGGCTCATGACGACCTGCTCGGCCATGGTCGCCGCGAACAGCTCGCGCGCAGCCGCGAGCGCCGGCGCGTTGCCGAGATCCACGAACACCACGTGCCGCCCGGAGAGCAGCTCCGTGTCCGGGCCGAACATCGGGTGCACCGAGGTGACCTTGCAGCCGTGCGATCTGAGCGCCAGCAGTCCCGCGCGCAGCGGCGACTTGAGCGAGCCCACATCGAAGATCACTCCCGGCGGACGGCGCAGCGCGAGGTCGCGCAGGATCGCGTCGGTGATGCCGAGGGGAGTCGCGAGCACGATGAAGTCGTGCCGCAGGTCGGTGAGGCGCCAGTCATCGACGCGCGCAACCCCGGCGGTGGCCGCCGCCGGGTCGGCGATCTCGACACTGAAGCCCTGGGAAAGGAGAAAGCTCACGAACCAGCCGCCCATCTTGCCCGCGCCGCCGATGACGAGCGCACGCCGCCCGCTGCCCGCACCGTGCGCGACGACGCTCGCCTGCTCCTGTGTGGTGAGCGAGGAGCGGATGAGCAGCCGCAGCAGCTGCTCGGCAAGCTCCGCCGACACGCCGCGCTCGCCGGCGAGCGCGCGCACGCTCATGATCACCTCGCGCTCGCGCTCGTAATCGCGGGTCGGCTTGCCGGTGGAGCGTTTGACGCGTGCCACCTCTTCGCTCAGCGCCTTGCGCTCGGCCACCAGTTGGATGAGCTGGCGGTCGAGATCATTCATTCGCTGGCGCAGATCCTCCAGCGTCACCGCATCGCCGGTCATGGGAGGGCCTCCTGAAGTGCCCACTCCCTTCTATCGGGGCGTCGCCTGGGGTGCAAGGGGCTGCGGCGCCTGCCAGATGCGGATGCCGAAGCGCCAGGCCCGAGGGTGTTGGGCCACCGTCTGCAGCTGCAGCTGCGAGGTGTGGGCGTCCCAGAGGAATGCGGCGCCGCTCGCCGGATGAGTCGACCACTGCGGGTGCGCGGCGAGGAACGCCGGAATGGCTGCCGCGGCGATGCGCTGGCGGCGGATCTCGTAACCCAACCGTACCAGACGCTGCAGGGCCGCCAGGTCCCAGGCGCGCGGGGGATAGCGGCGATAGGACTGCGTGAGCTCGGAGGCCATGGCTGTGCCGAGCGGGTTGTAGCCGATGAGACTCGCAACGCCCGCGTTGCGTGCGGTCGGCGAGCCGAGCCTCTGGAAGCTGCGTGGATCGGCTGCCGCGGCCATCCAGGCGAGCGTGTCACGGGCGAGGAGATTCACCGTGGCATTGGATTTGAGGAAGTAATCCGTCGCCCGGCCGGCGAGCCGCTCGGACCAGCTCGCCGCGCCCCGATACGCTCCGGCATCCGGTGCGCGCAGCGTCGCGACCTGGATGCGGAACTCGGCCGCGAAAGCCCGCCCCAGATCGAAGTCGGCGGCATCGAACTGCGGGACCAGCGCCGCGCCGTAATCGCCACCCGCGGCGAGCTGCACGTCCGGATCGGCGATCAGGTCGGCGAGCAGCAGATAGTCGGACTGCAGGTTGGCGATCGCCAGCATTTTCCACCGCAGCGTCCCCTCGCCAGTGAGCACCCGACGCCACAGTTGGATGTCGCTTTCGAGCTCGGCGAGACCGAGCTGGCGCTCGAAGCGCCGCGGCGCGCGCATCTGCAGCGCGAGTTGCGTCAGAAACAGCCGCCGCACTTCGTTCGGCGCGGCCGCCGCCGGCACGCGCACGCTCGGCTGCGCCGTCTCGTAATAACCATGCAGCAGCAACAGGTCGCGATAGCGCTCGAGCAGCTCGCGGTTCTCTGCGAGCAGGCCGCCGATCTGCGCCTCGTGCTGCGGAGCGGCGTCCCACACCGAAGTCTCGAGCGGCCGTATGAAGCTGATATCGCCCCGGAAGCCGAGGCGCTGCGGCTCCTCGCCCCGCGTCGCATCGGGATTCTCGAGACGCGCCTGCCCCACGGCGACGACCGATTCGGCGGGCGGGGCGTCGAAGCCCTGCAGCGCCACATAGATATTGTCCGCCGGGCTGTAGCGGTTGGGCGGCGCAGTGAGCAGCGCGCGCGCGGCGGACGAGAGCGCCTCGTCACGTGCATTGAGGAGCACGGCGGAGCCGAGCAGCACCGCCGCGAGAGCAGCGAGTGTGACCCCGCCCAGGGCGAGCCAGCGCAGGACGCGTACCAGCACTCCTGCTGTCGCGGGCACGCCGGAGCCCCGCTGGTCACCGTTTGCTTCGTGCACGGCGGCTATGGTCCCATTGGTGGCCATGGGTGACTACTGCGAGCTGCTGCCCGATCCGCTGCCGGCCGAGCCACTGGCGCTCGTCAAGGAGTGGCTCGCGCAGGCGCAGGCGGCACGCACCCAGCCGAATCCCAATGCCATGGTGCTCGCGACCAGCAGCCGCGCTGGCGAGCCGAGCGCCCGCGTAGTGCTGTGCAAGGACATCGTGCCCCAGCCGGGCTTCATCGTCTTCTACACCAACTACCGCTCGGCGAAGGGCCGGCAGCTCGAGGACAACCCGCGCGCCGCGGCGGTCATGCACTGGGATGCGCTGCACCGTCAGGTGCGCATCGCGGGACCGGTGGTAACGGCGCCGGAGCGCGACAGCGATGCTTATTTCGCAGTACGTCCCTGGCAGAGTCGCATCGGTGCGTGGGCGAGCGCACAGAGCGAGCCGATCGCCTCGCGTGCGCTGCTGCTCGAGGCGGTGGAGCGCAGTGCGCGGCGCTTCGGCGCGCCGACCCCGGGCGAGCCCGGAGCGGATGACTCGCTGCAGGTGAGCGTGCCGCGTCCGCCGCACTGGGGCGGCTACCGGCTGTGGGCGGAAAGCGTGGAGCTGTGGGCGGAGGGCGCCGCCCGCATCCACGATCGGGCTCGCTGGCAGCGCAGCCTGAAGCAGACGGCTGGCGGCACATTCGAGGCCGTTGCGTGGGTGGCGACACGGCTGCAGCCGTGAAGCGCCCTGCACCTGCGACACGGCGCGACGGCTGAGCGCCATGTGGAAGGGCATCCGCATCGCGCTGCTCCTGCTGGTGCTGCTTGCAGTCGTCCTGCACACCTGGCTCGATCGCGTCGCGACGCAGAGCTGGCACGAGCCGCTGTGGGTCGGTCTGTTTCCACTGAACGGTGATGGCAGTGCCGCGACCGACGCGTACCTCGGCACGCTGCAGGCGCATGACTTCACCGCACTCGAGGATTTTTTCAGGCACGAGGCCAGCCGCTACGGCCTCGGGCTCGATGAGCCGGTGCACGTGGAGCTCTACCCGCAGGGTTCGACACTGCCGCCGGCGCTCGAGTCGGGCGCGGGTCCGCTCGGCATCGCCTGGTGGAGCCTCAAGCTGCGCTGGTACGCGGCCCATGCCAGCAAGGTGGCGGGCCGCGCGCCACCGCGCGTGCGACTGTTCCTTCTCTACCATGATCCGCAGAACCTGCCGCGCGCTCCGGACTCGCACGGACTGCAGAAGGGACTGGTCGGGGTCGTACACCTCTTCGCCGACGCCGGCATGGCTGCACAAAACAACATCGTCATCGCGCACGAGCTGCTGCACACCGTGGGCGCGACCGACAAGTACGATCTCGGCAGCGGCGCCCCGCTGTTCCCGAGCGGCTACGCGGACCGTGACCAGGATCCGCTCTACCCGCAGCAGCGCGCCGAGATCATGGCGGGGCGGCGTCCGCTGTCGGCCTATCAGTGGCAGATGCCGCACTCGCTCGCCGCGGTCGTGCTCGGGCCGGAGACCGCGCGGGAGATCCGGTGGACGCATTGAGCCGCAAGCGCGCAACCGCCTTTGCCGGGCTCGCCGCGGCCGGTATCAGCGTTCGCGCCGGCCACCGCGAGCTGGTGCATGAGCTCACGGTCGGCTTCGCAGCGGCGGAGGTGGTCGCGATACTCGGCCGCAACGGCTCAGGCAAGACCCTCACCCTGCATACCCTCGCCGGGCTGCGGCCGCCGGCGGCGGGCGCGGTGTCGCTCGATGGCGTGGAGCTCACCGAGCTGCGCCGCCGCGCGCTCGCGTTGCGGCTCGGTCTGCTGCCACAGGACCTCGAGGACGCCTTCGTCAGCACGGTCATCGAGACGGTGCTCATCGGACGCCATCCGCACCTCTCGCTGTGGCAGTGGGAGAGCGCGCAGGATGAGCGCATCGCACGCGAGGCACTGCGTGCCGTGGACCTCGAGGCCTTCGCGGGGCGGCGCATCCATACCCTCTCGGGAGGCGAGCAGCGACGGGTCGCCATCGCCGCACTGCTCGCCCAGGAGCCTCGAATTTTCCTGCTCGATGAGCCGACCAATCACCTCGACCCGCATCACCAGCTGGCAGTCCTCGAGCTGTTCCGCGGGCTGGCCGACCGCGGCAGCACGGTGATCACCACGCTCCACGACCCGACGCTCGCGGCGCGCTTCGCCGACCGCGCCTTGCTGCTCTACGGCGACGGCCGCTGGCTGCTCGGGCCTGTCGGGACGACCCTCACTGCCGCGACTCTAGCGGAGCTCTACCTCACACCCATGACCGAGCTCGGCCACGACGGTCGGCGCGTCTTCGTCACGGCGTGAGTGCGGCCAGAACTCCCGCGTGGAGCGCGCCGTTGGTGGCGAGCACGCTCGTCGTGCCGAGTCCCACCGGCGCGCCGGCGAGATCCGTGAAGCTGCCGCCCGCTTCGCGCACCAGGACCACGAGCGCGGCGATGTCGAGAATGTTGACGTCGGACTCGATGACCACATCGAGCGAGCCGCGCGCCAGCAGATGGTAGTGCAGGAAGTCGCCGTAACCACGGACGCGCTCGGCGCGGCCCAGGAGCTCGCCGAGGCGCCCCCAGTGCGGCGGCCGGGTCAGGCTCTTGAAGTTGCCGAGTGAGTAGAACGCCGCCTCGAGCCGCCCCACCCCACTCACACGGATGCGCTGCTCGTTGAGGTAGGCACCGCCGCCGCGCTCGGCCCGGGCGAGCTCGTTGCAGGCGGGGGCACTCGAGACCCCCAGCACCAGCTCGCCGGCGCGCATCAGGGCGATCTGCGTGGAGAAAAACGGCACCTCGCGCACGAACGACTTGGTGCCGTCGATCGGATCGACGAGCCAGATGCTCTCGGCCTCCATCCGGTCGCGGCCGGTCTCCTCGCCGAAGAAGCCGTAACCGGGGAAGGCGCGCGCCAGGATGCTGCGGATCGCCTCCTCGGCCCGCAGGTCCGCTTCGGTGACCGGGGACTGATCGGCCTTGAGGCGCACACTCGGGTTCCGTCCGTAGCAGGCGCGAATGATCTCCGCCGCGGCGCGCGCGGCCTCCACAGCGGCGGCGAGTTCTTTCGAGGGCATATCGCTTAGGATACGTCCATGGGCAACCGCCTGAGCAGGATCTACACCCGCACCGGTGATGACGGCAGCACGGGCTTGGGCGATGGCAGCCGCGTCAGGAAGGACAGCGCGCGGGTGGAAGCGTTCGGCAGCGTCGACGAGCTCAACAGCGCCATCGGCGTGTTGCTCGCGACCCCCGGTGTCCCGCCCGCGGTGGCCGCCAGCCTCACCGAGGTGCAGCACGAGCTGTTCGATCTCGGTGGCGAGCTGTGCATCCCCGGTCACCGCATCATCACCGCACAGCAGGTCGAGCGTCTCGAGAGATCGCTCGATGAGTTCAACGATGCGCTGCCTCCGCTCAAGGAGTTCATCCTGCCGGGCGGAGGGCCGGCTGCGGCCGCATGCCACATGGCCCGCACGATTGCGCGGCGCGCCGAGCGGCGTGTGTGGGCGCTGTCCAGAGCGGAGAGCGTCGGGCCGGAGCTGCCGAAATACCTCAACCGCCTGTCAGATCTGCTGTTCGTGCTCGCGCGTGTCCTCGCCCGCCATGAGCGGGGGACTGAAGTGCTGTGGCGTCACGAGCGCGGCAAGGGGGCCTGACCGCGTCCACGCCCCGGGGCGCTCAGCCGCGCGCGCCCACCTGCAACGCCTGATCGAGCAGCCCGCGCAACCGCGCCCATTCGAACGAGGGGCCCGGATCGGTTTTACGACCCGGTGCGACCTCACTGTGACCCGCAATGGCGTCCCGGCCGAGCGAAGGATAGGTCGCGAGCAGCGCCGCAATCAGGCCCGCGAGCGACCGGTACTGCGCCTCGGTGTAGGCCGTGTCGTCGGTCCCCTCGAGCTCCACGCCGATCGAGAAATCGTTGCAGGCGTTGCGGCCGCGCCAGGCGGACTGGCCGGCGTGCCAGGCGCGCTCGCCGAAGGGGACGTACTGCACGATCTCGCCGTCGCGGCGGATGAGGACGTGCGCCGACACCCGCTGCGCGGCGATGCCCTGGAAGTAAGGATGGGCATCCGCGGGGAGCGTGCCCGTGAAGAGCCGATCGATCCAGGGACCACCGAACTCTCCGGGCGGCAGGCTGATGCCGTGCACCACCAGCAGCTCCGGCAACACCCCCGCGGGCCGCGAGTCGAAGTGCGGCGACAACACCTGACGGGCTCCGGCAAGCAGCCCGGTGGCGGCATCGATCCTCATCGCGCCGATCATGCCACAATCGACCGCATGAGCTCCGCGAACGCCGCCTACATCAGCCGCGACCTGGCGCACGTGTGGCATCCGTGCACGCAGATGAAGGATCACGAGCAGCAGCTGCCGCTCATCCCGATCCGGCGCGGTCAAGGCGCATGGCTCGAGGATTATGAGGGCAGGCGCTATCTCGATGCGGTGAGCTCCTGGTGGGTGAACCTCTTCGGTCACGCCAATCCGCGCATCAACGCCGCCGTGAGCGCGCAGCTCGAGCGGCTCGAGCACGTCATCCTTGCCGGCTTCAGCCACGAGCCGGTCATCGCGCTCTCGGAGGCGCTCACCGGGCTCGCCCCCGCGGGCCTGACCCGCTGCTTCTACGCCGACAACGGCTCATCCGCGGTCGAAGTCGCGGTGAAGATGAGCTTCCACTACTGGCGCAACACGGGCCATTCCGCCAAGCGCCGTTTCATCACTCTCGCCAACAGCTATCACGGCGAGACGCTCGGCGCACTCGCCGTTGGCAATGTCGAGCTCTACAAGGAGATCTATCGGCCGCTCCTCATGGAGGTGATCACTGCACCCTCGCCCGACTGCTTCGAGCGCAGCCCGGGCGAGAGCTGGGCGGAGCACTCGCGGCGGCGCTTCGCCGACATGGAGGCTTTGCTCGCCCGTCACGCTGAGGAGACCTGTGCGGTGATCGTGGAGCCGCTGGTGCAGTGTGCCGGCGGCATGCGCATGTACGATCCGGTGTACCTCGAGCTGCTGCGCGCCGCCTGCGACGCGCACCGCGTCCACCTCATTGCCGATGAGATTGCCGTGGGCTTCGGCCGCACCGGGACACTGTTTGCCTGTGAGCAGCCGGGCATCCGTCCGGACTTCATGTGCCTGTCGAAGGGACTGACCGGTGGCTACCTGCCGCTCTCGACCGTCCTCACGACGGAAGAGGTGTACCAGGCGTTCTACGACGAGTACACCCGGCTGACCGCTTTCCTGCACTCGCACAGTTTCACGGGCAATCCGCTCGCCTGTGCGGCCGCCCTGGCGACGCTCGCCATCTTCCGTGAGGACCGCACGCTCGAGCGCAACCGTGTGCTCGCCGCCCACCTCGGCGCGCGCGCACGCGAGCTCGAGGCGCACCCGCACGTCGCCGAGGTGCGCCAGCGCGGCATGATCGTCGCGGTGGAGCTCGTCGCGGACAAGGCGCGCCGCACACCCTACCCCTGGCAGGAGCGTCGTGGTCTCACCGTGTATCGCCACGCGCTGTCCCGTGGCGTGCTGCTGCGACCGATCGGCAACGTGGTGTACTTCATGCCACCCTACGTGGTGACGCCGCAGGAGCTCGAGCTCATGGTCGATGTGGCGCGCGAAGGCATCGAGCGCGCCACATGCGCCTGACGCGCGTGTACCTCGATGCGGCGCTCGAGCCCGGAGCGAGCGTGACGCTGCCCGCGAGTGCCGCGGGGCACCTTACCCGCGTGTTGCGGTTGAAGGCCGGTGCGGCCGTGACGGTCTTCAATGGTCGCGGCGGCGAATACGCCGCCACCATCACCCGGCTGCGGGGGAGCGCGGTCACCCTCACGGTGGGGGAGCACGTGCCGATCGAGCGCGAGTCACCCTTCCCGCTCACCCTGGCGCAGGGCGTCTCGCGCGGCGAGCGCATGGACCTGGTCGTGCAGAAGGCGACCGAGCTCGGCGTGTCGCGCCTCGTGCCGGTGCTCACCGAACGCAGCGTGGTGCGGCTCGATGAGGAGCAGTCCGACCGCAAGTCGAGTCATTGGCGCGCCATCGTCATCGGCGCCTGTGAGCAGTGCGGTCGCAACCGCCTGCCCGAGGTCGCGCTCCCGGCGCGGCTGCACGAGTTCCTGCGCCAACCCGCGGGGGACGCCGTGCGGCTGCTGCTTTCGGCCACGGCGACGCGCCGCATCGAGGATGTGGCGCGCCCGGCGAAGGGCGCGATGGTGCTCATCGGTCCCGAAGGGGGCCTGTCCGAGGCGGAGCAGGAGCAGGCGCTCACGGCCGGCTTCACCGCGGTCAACCTCGGTCCGCGCGTGCTGCGCACCGAGACCGCAGCGATCGCGGCGCTGGCACTGTTGCAGCGGGAGTTCGGAGACTTCGGATCGGCTGCAGCGAACCAGCGAAGCTGACGAGACGGGAGGTACCGGAATGAAGATCGCCATCATCGGCCAGCAGGCCTTCGGCAAGAGCGTGCTCGAGGCATTCCACGCACGCGGCGATGAAGTGGCGGCGGTGTTCTGTGCGCCCGAGAAGCCGGGTGCCCGGCCCGATCCGCTGCGCCAGGCAGCCGAGCAGCTCGGGGTGCGGCTGTTCCAGCTGCCGACGCTGCGCGGTCGCGAAGCCGCCGACACACTGCGCGCGCTCGATGTCGAGCTCGGGGTGATGGCCTATGTACTGCAGCATGCACCGGCGGAGTTCGTGAGCATCCCGCGTCATGGCACCATCCAGTACCACCCCTCGCTCCTGCCGCGGTTTCGCGGGCCGAGCTCGATCAACTGGCCGTTGATACTCGGAGAGACGCGCACCGGCCTCACGATCTTCCGCCCCACCGACGGCCTCGACGAGGGTCCGGTCATCCTGCAAAAGGAGATCGCGATCGGGCCGGATGACACGCTCGGCAGCGTCTACTTCGAGCGGCTGTTCCCGCTCGGGGTCGAGGCGCTGCTGGAAGCGGCGGACCTGGTGGTCGCGGGGCGGCATCGCGAGACGCTCCAGGATGAGTCACAGGCGAGCTATGAAGGCTGGTGCCGGGATGCGGAGGCGCAGATCAACTGGCACGCCCACCTCGACATCACCTACAACCTCATCCGCGGCTGCAGTCCGGCGCCCGGCGCATGGACGCTCTGCGGTGGCCGCAAGCTCCGTATCCTCGAGGCGCGCAAGCACCGCGCGCGGCAGTTCTCCGAGGTGAGAGGCAGGCCCGGCGAGATCATCGCCATAGCTGCTGAGGGACTCGAGGTGGCGCTGCAGGGCGGTCGGCTCGAGATCCTCAGGCTGCGCGCCGACGGGGCGGAGAAGACGACGGGTGCCGCGTATGCCGCGGCTCAGGGTCTGAAGATCGGAATGCGTCTCGAGGCGCCGTAGCCGGGTCCCGGCGGCGGCCGCGGAGGCTACGCCGCGATGCTGGTCTCCTCGGCAATCATCTCTTCCAGCCGCTCGAGGTCGGGAACGAGCGGCGTCTCGTTCACCATGCGGATCTGACAGATTACCGGCGTGCGCTCGGGAAAGACGCGCGAGTTATCCGGTCGCACGACATCGGAGCTGACGCGCACCAGCTGTGGAAAGCCCTGGGAGATGAGTGCGAAGTTGCCGCCCTCCACACGCGTGCCGAGCGCGTGCAGGATGACGATGCGGGTGCGGCCGCTCGCCGGAGGAATGGACTGTCCGCAGGCACCCTCGAAAGAGACGAGCGGCACCGCCTTGCCGTTCCAGGGCACCGTGCCGATATACCAGGGCGGCGCACCGGTCATCTCCGAAGGCGTCTGGAAGCCGATCACCTCCGCGACGCAGGAGCGCGGAATGATCAGCCGTCCCTCGGTGAGCGGCACCAGCAGGCTGTAGATCTCGGCGACACGCTCGGCCACGGTCAGCTCCCGTACGCCTGGCGACCGGCGGCGCGCCGCCGCTCCACGAGCGGGGCGATCGCATCGAGCAGCTGCGCTTCCTGGTAGGGCTTGCCGAGGTAGTCATCGACTCCGAGCTCGATGGCGCGCGCGCGATGCTTCTCGCCGACGCGCGAGGTGACCATGATGATCGGGACCTCCTTCAGCCGCGGGTCGTTGCGCACGTGCGCTGCCACCTCGTAGCCGTCCATGCGCGGCATCTCGATGTCGAGCAGGATGACATCCGGCACGTTGTCCTGCAGCAGGGACACCGCGTCCATGCCGTCACGCGCGGTGACCACGCGCATGCCGTTACGCTCGAGCAGGCGCTGCGTCACGCGGCGCACCGTGATCGAATCATCCACCACCATCGCGAAGATGCGCCGGTCGCCACGCTCCTTCGCCACCGGCGTCGGCGTGGGCGCCTGCGCGCGCGTGCGCCACTCGGCACGCACCAGCGCGCCGATGTCGAGAATGATGACGATGCGGCCGTCACCGAGGATGGTGGCGCCGGAGATGCCGCGGATACTCGAGATCTGCGGCCCCACCGACTTCACGACGATCTCGCGGCTGCCGACCAGCTCATCCGCCACGATGCCGGTGGAATGCTCGCCGGCACGCACCAGCACCACCGGAATCGTGACGTCCTGCCCCGGGAGCTCCGAGGGAGTGAGGCCCACGAAGGTGGCGAGCTGCTGGAAGCGGTACTTCTGCCCGGCGTAGTCGAATGCGCCCGCGTCGCGGCCGAGATGCGCGCTGACCTCGCTCTTGGAGAGCCGCAGTACTCCCTCGACGGTGGGCAGCGGCAGGGCGTAGTACTCCTCGCCGGTGCGCACCACCAGCGCATGACTGATCGCGAGGGTGAGCGGCAGGCGGATGGTGAACACCGTGCCCTCGCCGGCCTTGGTCTCCATGTGCAGCGCACCGCCCAGACGCTTGATCTCGGTGGCGACCACGTCCATGCCGACGCCGCGTCCCGCCTGCTGCGTGATGGCGCCGGCGGTCGAGAAGCCCGGCTCGAGAATGAGCTGCATCGCCTCCTCGTCGCTCAGCGTCTGGCCGCTGCCGATGAACCCGAGCGCCTGCGCCTTGTCGCGGATCGCTTTCAGGTTCATGCCGCCGCCATCGTCGGTGAGGCGCACCATGACCTCGGCGCCCTCGCGATGCAGCTCGAGCACGATGCGCCCGGTGTCGGGCTTGCCGCGCTTGACGCGCTCGTCGGGCTTCTCGATGCCATGCACGACTGCGTTGCGCAGCATGTGCTCGAAGGGCGGCAGCATGCGCTCGAGCACCTGGCGGTCGAGCTCGCCCGAGGCGCCCTCGACGGTGAGCTCCGCGCGCTTGCCGGTGTCGGCGGCAGCCTGGCGCACGATGCGCGCGAGGCGCTGCACGTGGCGCTGGAACGGAACCATGCGGGTGCGCATGAGCCCGTTCTGCAGCTCGGTGATCGTGCGCGCCTGCTGCTGCAGCAGATTCTGCGTGTCTTTGGCGAGGTTCTCGAGCAGTTGCTGGATGCTGGCGACGTCGTTGGCCGTCTCGGCGAGCGCCCGCGAGTACTGCTGAATGGAGGAATAGCGGTCGAGCTCGAGGGGGTCGAACTCGCTGCGGTGCGCGCCCTCGTCCTCGTGCTTGTGCAGAATCTGCGCCTCGGTCTCGATCTCGAGGCTGCGCAGCTGCTCCTTCAGCCGGGTGACGGTACGCGACAGCTCGCCCAGGTTGAAATCGAAGGATCCGAGCTGCTGCTCGAGTCGCGCACGCGCGATGCTCGCCTCGCCAGAGATGTTCAGCAGCTGATCGAGCAGCTCCGCGTCGACCCGCGCCATTTCCTGGCGCTCGCCCCCGCTCACGGGCTCCCGGCCCGGGGGCACCGGCTGGGGTGCGGCGAGCCCTTCCTCGCCCGGCGCCTCGGTGCGCGCGCGTGCGAGCGGCGAGGCGCTCGCGAGCGCCGCAGCCGAAGTCCATGTGGGCTCGGAAGCGACGCGCGCCGCAGCGGCAGCGACGGGCTGCGAAACTGCCGGCTCGCGCTTCGCGGCGGAGCCGGCAGGAGTCGGTGGCGCGGCCGGCGCGGGGGGCGGCGGCGCCGCGGATCGCGGTGTCAGGGACGGAGCCGCTTCCGGATGCTGCGGCACCTCGAAACCGCCCTCGTCCCCTAACAGCAGCTCGGCGTTCAGCTTGGCGAGCGCAGTGTCGGTGCCGCTGCCGAGCGGCTCGGCGAGCTCGAGCTCGCCCGCTGCGCGTCGCGCCGCGGAAGGCGGCGCGTCATCGCGAGCAACGACCGCCGGGGTCTGCTCCTGCGGCTCGGAAGCCCCCTCTTCCCCGCTCGCCGCACCGGCGAGCGCAAGGCCCTGCAGCCGGGCGATGATGGCGCGCGCCGGCGCTACGCGCTGGCCCGTCGCGACCTGCTCGCGCATCCGCGCGAGCTCATCCAGACTCGCCTGGATCGCGTCGAAAAGCGCAGGTTCGGCCCCGACCTTGCCGGTATCGACCAGCATCACGAGGGATTCCAGCTCGTGGCTCAGATCCCCCATCGGCGCGATGCCGGCCATGCGCGCGCCGCCTTTGAGCGTGTGCAGCGGGCGCTTCAACGCCAGGCGATACTCGGCGCTGCCGGGCTGCGAGCGCCAGTCCGAGAGCGCATGCTCGGAGGCATCGATGAGCTCGGTCGCCTCGTCAGTGAAGATCGCGGCGACCTCGGGATCGAAATCCATCGGCTCCTCGGCCGGCTCGCCGAGCCCGGTGCCGCCCGCAGCGGCCGCACTTGCGGCAGCCGCCGGCACCGCGGCGGCGGCGATGCGCTCCTCGAGACGCTGGTCGGCGCGGCCGATGCGCTCGAGCAGCTGCCAGTGATTGACGAAAAATCCCGTGGCCTCGTCCAGATGCGTCGCGACCGACTCCATGGCCTCCATGCAGTCCTGCAGCAGCTGCAGCTCCTCGGTGCCGAGCCCCGCGCCGCTTGCGAAGGCACGCCGCAACCAGTGATCGAGGGGCTCGGCGAGCCGGATACCGTGCCGCGCCTGCGCCATCTTCGAGCTGCCGGAGAGCGTGTGACAGGCCCGGTACACCTCCTCCGGAAGGAGATGCGGCTCGGGGCGGCCCGCCTCGCGCTTGAGGAAGCCCCGCACCGTTGCAACATGCGCCGCCGTCTCACGCGCGTAGATGTCGCGCAGCGTCTCGTCCGCGAGCGACCGGGCCGCGGCTGCGCCGGGTCGGGAAGCCGCCCCGGCAGGGGCACGCGGCGAAGCCGCATCTCCAGCCGCGCCATGCACCAGCGGGCCGGGCGCACTGCCGGAGCGTGTCGGCCCCGCAGCAGTCTCGGCCGCAACATCCTCTTCCGCCTCGGCGGCGCGCGGGCTGGCGCGGCCGGCGGCGAGCGCATGCGCGCGCGCGGAGATGGCCCCGACATCGGCACGTAGCGGCGCACCCCCTGCGAGCTGCGCGATCAGCTCCGGCAGCGCCGCGACGGCTGCGCGCAGCGTCTCGAGGATGGCCGGCGAGCGCGTCAGGGTGTTGTCGAGCAGGCGGTTGAGGAGATTCTCGATCGACCAGGCGAACTCCCCGAGCTCGCGTGCCCCGACCATGCGGCCGCTGCCTTTGAGCGTATGGAACGAGCGGCGCACGGTGATGAGCGAATCGCGCTCGAGCGGGTTCTGGTCCCACACCGGAAAGCCCTGCTGGATCTTGGCGAGCTCCTCGTGAGCCTCCTCGATGAACAGCTTCATCAGCTCGGGATCCGCGGGCTCGACTGCCGGCAGCTTTGCCGGTGAGGCGGCGAGAGTCGGGGCAGCCGCCCCCACGGTGCGGGCATCGGGCTGCGGGAGACTGGCGGCCGCGATACTCGGGATCTGCACGGTCTTGGCGTAGGCCGCCGGCTCGAGCGGTGGCACGGTCGGCGGAGTCGGCGTCGGCTGCTGCTCGAGGGCCTGCACGCAGGCTTGGGCGTTATCGAGCATGTACCAGGGATCGGCGCGGCCGGCCTGCAGCGTCTCCATGTAGTACTCGACGCTGACGATGGCATCCGCCAGACGGTCGACGAACCCCGGCGGCAGCACGTGGATGCCGGGCTGCATGACGCGCCGCAGCTGCGCAGTGATCGCCTCGATCACCTCGACCGCGCGCGCCTTGCCGAGCATGAGGAGGCCCGCCTTCATGCCGCGCATCAGGTCCTGCCAGCTGTCGAGCCCGGCCGCATCGAGCGTCCCGCCGACGCTCTGTGTGATGGCCTCCTTGATGCGCGCCAGGTTCACGATGCACTCGCGCAGCACGGCCGCCTGCACCTGCTGGAACTCGGTGTCATCGCTCCCTGCAGCGGGCGCGGCCGCGGCGTCCCTCGGCAGGATGAGCCCCACCAGGCGGTCGTCCAGGCGATCCTCGACGCTGATCAGCGTGGCCGCAATCCCGACCAGCGAGGTCTCGTCCGCGGGCAGCGTTCCGGCGATGATCTTCTCGAGCCGCTCGGTCTCGCTCTGCACGCTGGTGCGCAGCTCCCCGAGTCCGAGCACCCCGAGCGTGTCGCCGATCTTGCGCAGCATCTCAACCTGCGGGGCGAGCTCGCCCGGCTGGCCGGCGCCGCGGCGCACGAAGATGTCGAGGACGTCCTTCACCCGGCCCAGGTCCTCGCGGATCGCCGCGGCCACCGTCTGCATGAGCTTCACGGAGGGCGCCGACAGGCTCTCGCGCTCCTGCTCGATGCTCTCGTCGACCGGCAGCAGCTCCGAGAGCCGGAAAGAGCCGCGCACGGCGCTCACCCGGCCGCCGCTCGACTCCGCGCGCCCGACGTAATAGAGGAGGTTGTTGAGCAGCTCGATCGGCGGATTCTGCGAATAGCGCGCCTCGCCCTGCTCGTAGAGACGGCGCATCTCGCGGTCGCCGAGGCCGAGCAGGCGCTTCACCGACTGGCCGCCCTCGAGACCGTTGTGCTGCAGCGCCTCGATCACCGCGCCGATCACCCACCACAGCTGGAACACCGGCTGGCGGGTCGCGACCTGCTCGAGCTTGTGCGCCACGGCCGCCAGCACCTCGAGGTTCTGCTCGGGACGCTCGCCGCGGATCCAGCCGATGAGCCCGCTCTGGTAGCGCGCGCGCAGCCGCCGCGCCCACTGCTCCACCGTCATGGGCGCTTCGCCCGCGGTGGCCGGCTGCGGCTGCGCCTGCTTGTCCGACTTCAGGTTGAGCAGCAGCAGCGTGCCCTCGGAGAGCAGCGCGTGGCCGCGTACCGCCCGCAGGTCGTTCAGCAGCGGCAGCAGCACCAGCGCCAGATCGCGCCCGCCGGCGAGCACCCGCTCGAGGTAGCTCGGCAGCTGCACCATGGCGCGCATCAGCGCATCCAGGCTCTCCGCCTGGCCCTTGCGCTCGTCGACCGTGGCGATGAGGTACTGCGCCACGTGCTCCATCTCTTCGGCGAGCAGCGCAGCGCCATAGATCTCCAGCACCCGCAGCACCCCCTGCACCTGGTGCAGATCCTGCGCGCAGCGCTCGAGCAGCGGCACGTTGTCGGGCTGCTCGACGTAGTTCTCGAGGGCGCCGCGCGCCTCGGTGAGCGTGGCGGAGATTTCGCGGCCTACGAGCTCGAGCGTCTGGGAGGCGATTTCGGGCATGCGGCTTAAGGCTTCGTGACCCTCAGGAGCCGCCGAGCGCCGAGATCTGGCGCAGCTTGGCGGTCGTGAGCGTGCTCTCCTCGATCTTCTTCAGGCGCACGCTGCTGCCGGCGGCGCCGCTGCCGGGCAGACGGAAGCCGGCCGCCGACTTGCGCAGTCCGGCCGACAGCTCCGCGAGCTTGGCGATCGCGACCGAGGTTGCGTTGGTGGACTCGGCCGTCTGCGCGCTGATCTCCTTCAGCACCTGCATGTTGCGGGCGATTCCCTGGGCGGCGCTGGTCTGGGCGCGGGCGCTCGAGGAGATGTTCTGCACGAGGCTCGCGATCTGGTTCGACACCTGCTCGATCTCCTCGAGCGCGGCGCCGGCGTTCTCGGCGAGCAGCGCCCCGCCGACCACGTCCGTGGTGCTGCGCTCCATGGACACCACCGCCTCGTTGGTATCGGTCTGAATGGTGCGCACCAGCACCTCGATCTGCTTGGTGGCGTTCGCCGCGCGCTCGGCGAGCCGCTGCACCTCATCGGCCACCACGGCGAAGCCGCGACCCGCATCGCCTGCCATGGAGGACTGGATCGACGCGTTGAGCGCCAGGATGTTGGTCTGTTCGGCGATGTCGTTGATCAGCTCGACGATGTTGCCGATCTCCTGGCTCGACTCGCCGAGGCGCTTGATGCGCTTGCTGGTCTCCTGAATTGTCTCGCGGATGGTGTTCATGCCGTCGATCGTGCGGCGCACGGCATCGCCGCCCTTGTGCGCGACCTCGACGGAGTGGCGTGCGACGTCGGAGGCGCGCTCGGCGTTGCCCGAGACCTCCTCGACCGAGCCGGCCATGCTGGCCGCGGACTCGGTGGCGGAGGCGATCTGCTTCGACTGCGCACCGGAGGCCTTGGCGAGGTGCTGCGACAGCGCCTGCGTCTGCCGCGTGGCCGAGTCGAGCTGGATCGCGGAGGCGTTGATGGTGGTCACGAGGCCGCGCAGCGCATCGACCGCGTAGTTGATGGAGTCCGCGATCGCGCCGGTGATGTCCTCGGTGACGGTCGCCTGCACGGTTAGGTCGCCGTCGGCGAGGCTCGAGAGCTCGTCCAGCAGGCGCAGGATCGCCTGCTGGTTGCGGTCGTTCTCCTGCAGCCGCGCGTCGGCCGAGGCGCGTTGCCGCTCGACCGTGCGGCGCGTGCGCAGCGCCACGATGAGCGCCACCAGCAAGGCGACCAGGGCCACGACCGCGAGCGCGAGCGGCAGCCACGAGAGCGGCGCGCTCCCGGGCGGGTTGAGCAGATAGTCGGCGGCTCCGCCGGAGGCGACCAGCAGCGCCGCGAGGATGAGCAGCGGGATGAGGCTCATGCCGCCGCCTCCGCGAACGCCGCGCTCTCGAGCACCGAGCGCAGCGACAGCACCGGCCACTGCTCCTGCGCGCGGCGGAAGGCGCCGGCGAGATAGCGCTCACAGCGCGCCACGGTCGGCGGCGCATCGCCCGAGAACTCGCTCTCGGCGAAGCGGCGAAAGCCGAGCACCTCGTCCACCAGCAGTCCGGCGGGAATCTCGCGGTGATTGACCACCAGCACACGGGTATTGCGCGTGACCGGAGTGACGCCGCTGCCGAGGAACTGCCGCAGGTCGACGATCGGCAGCAGCTGCCCGCGTACGTTGGCGAGCCCGCGGATCCAGGGCTTCGCGCCCGGAACGCGCGTGGTGCCGTTCGGGACGCCGAGGACCTCGCGGGTCTCCTCGCGCGCCACCAGATACAGGTCACCCGCCATGCGCAGCGCGACCCCGACCCACTCGCGCCCGGTGACGGCCTGCTCGCTCTGCAGCGCCGAGACCGCGCGTCCGCGGCGCTCGAGCTCGGCGAGCAGCTCGAACGGGCGGTCCCTCAGGGACTTGAGGTCTATGTCGGTGCTGTTTACCGGCTCGGGCATGGGCGAAGACTCGAAGGCACGCGGCGAGCGGGCGGCCTAGCCCGCGAGCGTCGCCTGGGCTTTGGCGACCAGCTGGTCGGGGGAGACGGGCTTCACCATGTAGTCGACCGCACCCTGGCGCAGGCCCCAGATGCGATCGGTCTCCTGGCCCTTGGAGGTGACCATGATGATGGGGATGGTGCGGGTGCGCGGATCGTTCGCCAGCGCGCGCGTCGCCTGATAGCCGTTCATGCCCGGCATGACGATATCCATGAAGATCAGGTCGGGACTCATCTCGCGCGCGAGCCGCACGCCCTCGGCGCCATCCGCAGCCGCGGCGGTGCGGTAGCCGTGTTTCTCGAGCGCCTTCTGCATGACGTGCACTTCGGTCGGAGAGTCGTCGACGATCAGGATCAGGGGCATTGCCGTCTATCTCCCGATATGAGTCTCGATCGCGGAGAGCAGCTCGTCCTTGGTGAAGGGCTTGGTGAGGTAGTGCTCGGAGCCGACGATGCGGCCGCGGGCACGGTCGAACAGCCCGTCCTTGGAGGACAACATGATCACCGGAATGGCGCGGAAGACCTTGTTGTGCTTGATGAGCGAGCAGGTCTGATAGCCGTCCAGGCGCGGCATCATGATGTCGACGAAGACGATGTCGGGCTGATGGTCGGCGATCTTGGCGAGCGCGTCGAAGCCGTCGATCGCCGTGAACACCTCGCAACCTTCCTTGGCCAAGAGCGTCTCGGCGGTACGCCGGATCGTCTTGCTGTCGTCGATAACCAGTACTTTGAGTCCCTGGAGCTTCGCGTTGCTGCCGGTCACGGTCAGGCAACTCCTTCCTTACAGGCCACGCCGGCCGGGCGTGGCGGGCTAGAGAAATCGCCGCGAAAATACCGCCCGAAATCAGGCCGGGACACCGACCGGCGGCGCACCTTCCAAACAAGCGGCCGTAGTTTCACGGGCCCCTCAACGCTGAGGCAAGCGCAGCGGGGTTTTAACATATCGGTACACCCCCTGCTATGCCACGCACGTCACGTTTTTGAAGGTCGGCGGGCCCGTGCGAGGAGCCGCCGCACGCGGGGCAGACATATCTGCGCCGCCCTGAGCATAATCGGCCCCCGATGAGCACGGCCAGACGACTCGGCGTGGTGATGGATCCGATCGGCGCCATCGCCTACGCGAAGGACTCGACCCTCGCGATGCTGCTCGCCGCGCAGCAGCGCGGCTTCGCGCTGAGCTATCTCGAGCAGAGCGACCTCATGCTGCGCGACGGCATCGCCTGGGGGCGCAGCCGCCCGCTCAGCGTGCGGGCCGACCCCAAGGGCTGGTTCGCCCTCGGGGAGCCCGTCGCCGAGCCCCTCGGCCGGCTCGACTGCATCCTGATGCGCAAGGACCCGCCGTTCGACACCGAGTACATCTACAGCAGCTACATCCTCGAGCGCGCGGAAGCCCAGGGGGCGCTGGTCGTCAACCGGCCGCAGGGGCTGCGCGACATGAACGAGAAGGTCTATACCGCCTGGTTTCCGCAGTGCTGCGCCCCGACGCTGGTGACGCGCCACATGGGCGACATGGGGGCGTTCCTGCGCGAGCACGGCCGCATCGTCGTGAAGCCGCTCGAGGGCATGGGCGGGCGCTCCATCTTCGTGCTGAGTGCGGGCGACCCCAATGCGCGCGTCGTCTTCGAGACCCTCACCGACTACGGCCGGCGCTTCGCGATCGTGCAGCGCTATCTGCCCGAGATCGCGACCACCGGGGATGCGCGCGTGCTGCTGGTGGACGGCGAGCCGGTGCCCTATGCGCTCGCCCGCATGCCGGCGGGCGAGGATCATCGCGGCAATCTCGCCGCCGGCGCCAAAGGCGTCGGGCGGCCGCTCGATGACCGCGACCGCTGGCTCGCGCGCGAGATCGGGCCGGCGATGGCCGGCCGGGGAATGCTGTTCGTCGGCCTGGACGTGATCGGCGGCTACGTTACGGAGATCAACGTCACGAGTCCCACCGGGATCCGCGAGCTCGACAAGCAGTTCGGCACCGACATCGGCGGACTCCTGATCGACGCCATCGGCCGGCGCCTCGCGGCGGCGCCGCGCCGGAGCGGCTGAGACCCATGGCACGCCGGGCGCTGGCACTGCGCGAGGGGCGGCCCCCGGCGTGGGACCGGCTCCTCGCCATGGTGTTCTTCGTCGCCCTGCTCCACGGGCTCGTGATCCTCGGCATCACCTTCAACGCCCAGGCGGACGACGAGGGCGGCGCGCCCGGCCTGAAGGTGCTGCTGGTCTCGGACGAGCTGCCCGAGGCGACCGAGAACGCCTCCGCCAGCTATCTCGCGCAGCGCACTCAGCTCGGCTCCGGCAACACGCGCGAGCCGGTGGCGCCCCATAGCCCGCCGAGCGCCCTGCCGGCTCTCAAGCACGCCGGCTCTGCGCAGGGCGACTCGCTCGCCGCGCGCGGCGACATGAAGGGCTCGGAAGCGGATCGCGTCCTGGCGACCACCGCCTGGGTGACCGAGGTGCGCTACCTCGCCGACACCGGCAGCACCGGCTCGCAGCGCAACCGCCCGCTCCTCGTCGACGAGCCGCCCGCCGCCCAGCCGGGCCCGGACGAGCCTGGGCCGGCACAGCTCACGGGTCCGAGGCGCGATGAGCTCTGGGTCACGGCCGACACGCGCGCGGCTTCGCTCGCGCCGTACCTCGACTCCTGGCGCCGCAAGGTCGAGCGCATCGGCACGCTCAATTTCCCCGCCGCCGCCCGCACCGCCCTCGGTACCGCGAGCCCGGTCCTCGAGGTCGGGATCAATGCCGACGGTAAGCTCGATCGGGCCGTCATTCGCCGCTCGAGCGGCAACCCCGAGCTCGACCAGGCGGCGCTCTCGATCCTCAAGCTCGCGAGTCCCTTCGATCCGTTCCCTCCCGAGCTCGCCGCCGAGCACAGCGTGTTGCGTTTTGCCTACGAGTGGCAGTTCGTCGGCGGCCGCGCACAGCGCGGCTCCGTATCCACGGTTCCTTGAGACTCGGGGCCGCCGTGCCCATACTTGGCTTCATGGTCCGCAAGCACTCATCCGGCGGCGGCGCCAGTGCACCCGAGAGTGGCTCAGGGAGCGAGCCTCGCGGCAGCTCCCCCGTGTTCGCCGACGGCGCCGCCGGAAGCCTCACCAATCACCTGCTGATCGCGATGCCGCAGCTGAACGATCCGAACTTCGCCCAGACGGTGGCGCTCATCTGCGAGCACACTGACAAGGGCGCGCTCGGTATCGTGCTCAACAAGCCGCTGCAGATGAAGCTCTCCGACGTGCTCTCTCAGATGAAGCTCGAGCCCACGAGCGAGCACATCGGCGAGCAGCCGGTGCTGCGCGGCGGGCCGGTGCACACCGACCGCGGATTCGTTCTGCACCGGCCGGGCGGGCAGTGGGACCACACGCACAAGGTCTCCGACGCGATCCAGGTGACGACCTCGCGCGACGTGCTCGCGGCCATGGCGCGCGGTGAGGGGCCGTCGGATGCGTTCATCGCGCTCGGCTACGCCGGCTGGGAATCCGGCCAGCTCGAGCGCGAGCTCAAGGAGAACGCCTGGGCCTCGATGCCGGTGGATGCCCGTGTGGTGTTCGAGCTGCCCTTCGAGGAGCGCTGGGCGGGAGCGTGGCGCCTCATGGGAATCGACGTCGACCGCCTGAGCCCCGAGGCCGGTCATGCCTGAGCGCGGCCCCTGGCGCCCGCGGGCATGACGGCGGCTCACACCGTCCTCGCCTTCGATTTCGGACTCAAGCGCATCGGCATCGCCTGCGGCGACACCCTGACGCGCAGCGCGGCGCCGCGCCCGGCCGTCCTTACCGGTGCGTCGGGGCCCGACTGGCCGGCGATCGAGCGCGAGGTGCGCGCGCTCGGCCCGCGGCAGCTGGTAGTGGGGGCCCCGTATAATCAGGACGGGAGCGAGGGGGCACTCGGCGAGCGAGTGCGCCGCTTCGCCGCCGAGCTCGAGCGCCGCTTCGCGCTGCCCGTTCACCTGGTCGACGAGCGCTTCTCCTCCCTCGAGGCGAGCGCGCGGCTCAAGGCACAGCGCGCGAGCGGCACGCGCCGGCGCCGCCTCGCGCGCGCGGATGTCGACAGCACTGCGGCGGCGGTGATACTCGGGCGCTGGTTCGCGGGCGAGGGGGAGCGATGACCGAACAACTGCGGCCCGACGGGTCGCTCCGCCACCTGCTCACCCTCGAGACGCTCTCCCGGGGGCAGCTCGAGCGACTGCTCGACCGTGCGCAGACCTTCGTGCGCCCGCTCGGCGAGCGGCCGCCGCGCTCCGCCGCGCTCGCCGGCTTCACCGTCGCCAATCTGTTCACCGAGCCGTCGACCCGCACGCGCGTCAGCTTCGAGCTCGCCGCCAAGCGCCTCGGCGCCGAGGTCGTCAACCTCGAGGTGCAGCTCTCCTCGCGCGTCAAGGGCGAGAGCATGCTCGACACCGTGTACACGCTCGAGGCGCTGCACGTCGACGCGCTGGTGATCCGCGACGCCGAGGCCGGAGTTCCCGAGCTGGTGGCCGCCAATGTGGCACCGCACGTGAGCGTGCTGTCGGCGGGCGAGGCGCATCTGTCGCATCCGACGCAGGGACTGCTCGATGCGCTCACCATCTACCAGCGCAAGCAGCGCTTCGCCGGCCTCGCGGTCGCGATCGTGGGCGACGTCCGTCACTCGCGCGTGGCGCGCTCGGCCTGGCACGCGCTGCGCGCGCTCGGCGTCCAGGACCTGCGCCTCGTCGGCCCCGCCGCCCTCATGCCGGAAGCGAACGAGTTCGACGGCTGCACCCGCTACCGGAAGATCGCCGAAGGCATCAAGGGGGCGGACGTCATCATGATGCTGCGCATCCAGAAGGAGCGCTTCGGCGCTGCCGACGTGCCGGACGGCGAGAAGTACTTCAGCACCTGGGGCCTGACGCCCGAGCGACTCGCGCTCGCGCGCCCCGACGCCATCGTGATGCATCCGCAGCCGATGAACCGCGGCATCGAGATCGCCTCCGAGGTCGCCGACGGGCCGCAATCCGTGATCCGCGACCAGGTGCGCAACGGCATCGCGGTGCGCATGGCGGTGCTCGCCGAGGTTCTCACCGGCGGGCGTCCATGAGCCCGGCGACGCGCGGCAGCATCTACCTCGAGCAGGCCCGCGTCCTGTCCCAGCTCGCCTATGACGGCGAGCAGTTCGTGCTGCGACTCGCCGCGCCGAAGTGCGCGGCGCATGCGGCCCCCGGCAGTTTCGCTCACATCACTTGCGATGAGGCCATCCCGATGCGCCGGCCGCTGTCGATCATGCGGGCGGACGCGGCCGCCGGCTGGATCGAGATCCTCTACAAGGTGGAGGGGCGCGGTCTGCACGCGCTCGCCGCGCACAAGGCGGGCGACACGCTCTCGGTGCTCGGGCCGATCGGCCGCCCCTTCGGCGCGCATCGTGAGCGGCCGCGCACGCTGCTCGTCGGCGGCGGCGTCGGCATCCCGCCGATGGTGTTCCTGGCGGAGCGCCTGCGCGCAGCCGGCGGCCCCTGGAAGCCGCTGGTCCTCATGGGCTCGGAGATCCCGTTTCCGTTCCGACCCAGGCCATCGACCCTCATCGTCCCCGGCATCCCCGACGGCACGATCGCCTGCATGCCGCTGCTCGATGAATGGGGTGTGCCGAGCCGCCTCGCGAGCCGCTCGGACTTCCCGGGATGCTTTCCCGGGTTCGTCACGCAGCTCGCCGACGCCTGGCTCGGATCGCTCGGCCCGGCGGAGCTCGGCGAGGTCGAGATCTTCGCCTGCGGACCGACACCGATGCTGGAAGTCACCGCGCAGGTGGCGCGCCGCTACGGCGTGCCCTGCCAGGTGTCGCTCGAGGAATTCATGGCGTGCGGCGTGGGCGGCTGCGCCGGCTGCGCGGTCGAGGTGCGCACGCCCGCGGGGCCTGCGATGAAGCGCGTGTGCGTCGACGGGCCGGTGTTCGAAGCTGACACGGTCTTCGGCAACTAGCGCTGCTGCGTGCGCACAGTCGGCTCACCGGGTGTAGCGCAGTGTAAGGATGTGCAGCCCCGCTGGGACGCTGGACGACAGCATAGCGACCTGATCGCGTGATGTCCCTGGGGCAAATGCCACTCTGGCGCACGTCTGCGGTCCAGACGAGCTCCATGTGCGCCGCGGCGAGACCTGGCCGCTGCTGTCGATGAAAGTCAGGTAGTTGTAGAAGCCCTGTTCGCAGCCGCTCAGCAGCAGACCGCCCTCCGGAGTCCGGTAGGCCGCATTGAGGTCCTGGTAGAAGTCGGGCATCCGGACACTTCGACTGTCGATCTCTTGCAACGACCCTTCGTAAGTCGTCAGTCGCACTCCCAGGTCCTCGAGCTGGACGCGGCGGAGCTCGCGCAGGGTCTGCGTGATCTGCTGGGGCGTCGCACCGCGCGGTGCCTGGTGCAGCATGGGCACGATGCGCTCGATCAACATGATGCGGTTGCCGAGCGGCACCAGCAGCGCGTTCCCGACCTCATAGTGCCTCGTGCGGCCGAGCTCGGTGCCATCCGCTGCGAGCTGGACGACAAACGTGGCGCCGTGGTTACGTTGCCGGTCATTGAGCACCTGCGCCCAGTCCGGGGAGTCGGGGCTGGCTTCGACTGTCTTGAGCGGCGTGGCCCACGTGATGCGCCCATCGGTACCGGGAAGCAGGCCCGAGCAGCCGGCGAGGACATCCTGACCCCACATCTCCTGGCCGTTGTCGCTCGCAAACTGCTTCTCCCAAATCCGTCGACCCGCACGATCGAGCTTCTCGATCCAGGGAACCTGCGGCGAGAGCGCCGGGCCGCCCCCGTTGGCACCAGCGAGCACATAGCCGTCGGCGACTTCGATCCCGCAGTACACAAAATGCATGTGCGGCGTGCGCGCCAGCGTCTGGGCGGGGCCGGGTTGGCCGTTAGCATCGATGTGCCGCAGGTAGTCGTACTGCACGGCGGCCAACCGGTCGACCCAGCCGGGCCCGGTCCGGGCGCGCGCGTCGAGCTCCTGGGATTGCGCGGTCCCGACCACCCAGTAACCGCCATCGCGTGCATTCATCGCGATCAGAGGGTTCTCATGCGGAGCGGGCGCCGGCTGTGATGTTTGCCACTCCAGGCGAGCGTCGGCTGAGACCTTGAGGTACTGCGGGACGTACCCGTCGCTCAGGCGGACAGCAAACAGCCCGCCACCCGGGGCAGCAATGGCTAGAACTGCGCGTTCCTTCGCGAGCGCGACGTCCGCCAGAACCTGCACATCCGGATGCTGCACGGATTGCGCATACGCGGCCGCAGGAGCCAACGCCGTCGCATGTAAGCCGCAGGCAGCCGCCGCTGCCGCCCAGGTGTGTGCGCGTCTGCGGGGGTGCGGGGAGTTCACTGGATGGCCTACCGCTGTCCGCGGTACCCGCTAGCCGAAGTTGATCTTCGCCTCGAGGTTGGCGCGCGAATCGGCGTTGGTGAGCGCCTCTTCCAGTGGCACGCGCCCGGCGCGATAGAGGTTGAAGAGCGCCAGGTCGAAGCTCTGCACGCCGCGCTCGGAGCTGGCGTTGATGGCCTCCTTGATGCCCACCACGTCGCCCTTCTTCACCAGCGTCTGGATGTGCGGCGTGTTGATCATCACCTCGAGCGCCGCGAGCCGCTTGTTGTCCACCCCGATGACCAGGCGCTGCGCCATGATGGCGCGCAGGTACTGCGAC
>DATKMV010000035.1:0-5132 GCA_035541695.1 Steroidobacteraceae bacterium | reverse complement strand
CATTCGCAAGGGCACCCGCTCCGACCAGACTCTCGCGGCGATCGAGCAGTGCCGCAGTCACGGCGTAGTGCCCGAGTTGTCCTTCATGCTGGCCCCACCGCAGGATCCGGAAGGCGAGACCGAACGGACTTTCGAGTTCATCCGCACGATCAAACGACTGCATCCGGTTACGGAGGTGATGATTTATATCTACACGCCGCTGCCACTGCGGCGGGATAACACCAACCCGACCGCCGCGCGTGCGGCGGCTGCGCTGCGGGATGCCGCCGGTCGACCGGTCGAGTTTCCTTCCACCGCCGATGGGTGGGCAGAGCCGCACTGGCTCGCCTACTGGTGCCACAAGGATGCGCCGTGGCTCTCCGAGCGTCTGCGCCGCCGCATCGTGGACTTCACGACCGTGCTCGGATGCCGCTTCCCGACCATCATGGACATCCGCGCGTCCCGTTGGGGCAAGAGGGCATTGCGCAGTCTCGCGTCCTGGCGGTACCGCTATCAGCGCTACGAGAACCCCTGGGAGCTGCGCGTCTCGAGGAAGCTCATACGGCAGTGGGACCCGCGCGTGATGAGCCTATGAGACTCGCACCGCGGCGGCTGTTGCACATCGCACAGATCGGCTTCTTCGAGGATCCGTACCAGCGCGCCGCGCGCGAGCTGCTGAAGTCCTGGAGCACTGTCGGCGATGTCGCGGAGGCCGCCTGCAATGCGGGCCTGCGCGTCTCGGTAGTCCAGGCAGCCGCCGAGGCCGAGCGTCTGGAAATCAACGGTGTGCAGTACTATTTCGGGCCGTTCGGGCGGAGTGCGGCAACACCCGGGCGGGCACTGGCTGAGCTGCTGCGCGAGCTGGCCCCCGATGTCCTGCACGTGCACGGCCTGGACTTTCCGCGTGAGGTGCTGTCGCTGTCGCGAGTGGCACTCGAGCTGCCGATCATTCTGCAGGATCACGCCAGTCGGCTGCCGCGGCCGTGGCACCGCCGACTCTGGCGCCGATCGATCGCTGTTGCAGCCGGGGTTGCATTCTGCGCCATCGACCAGGCGCGGCCATTCGCACACGCAGGGTTGCTGCGACCGGCGACGCGGATCTACGAGATCCCGGAATCGACCAGTCATTTCACACCGGGCGATCGTACGCAAGCGCGTCGGCTCACCGGGGTCGAAGGCGACCCGGCGGTCCTTTGGGTCGGTCATCTCGATGCCAACAAGGACCCGCTGACGGTGCTTGCCGGTGTCAAAGCAGCCATCCGGGCCTTGCCGCGGCTGCAGCTGTATTGCTGCTTCGGCGCGGCGCCGCTCCGCGCGCGAGTCGAGCCGCTCATCACCGCAGACGCGGAACTGCGGGCGCGCATCCACTTGTTGGGGCGCGTGCCGCATGAAAGAGTCGAACAGCTGATGCGCGCGGCGGACCTGTTCGTGCTCGGCAGCCATCGCGAGGGCAGCGGCTATGCCCTGATCGAGGCGCTCGCCTGCGGGCTGCCGCCGGTCGTGACCGACATTCCGTCCTTTCGCGTGCTAACGGGCCGCGGCGCAGTGGGCACGCTTTGGCCCTGCGGCGAGGCCGGTGCTCTCGCGGCTGCGTTGCAGACGGCTGCCCCCCGCACCGACGCTGCAGCTCGCGCCGCGGTGCGCGCGCACTTCGAGCGCGAGCTGTCCTTCGGGGCGCTCGGCACGAAGCTCGCCGCGATGTACGACGATGTGGCCGAAGGCGTGCAACCGACCATGAAAGGGGAATGCGCATTGCACCCCAGCGTCTGACGCTCGCGGCTCCGCCGCGCGATCCCTTCGGGGAACACAGGCCGGTGCTGTACACAGAGCGTCGGCAGCTGCTCGGCGGCCACTTTTGGTTCGAGACCGACAGCGCCCGCCTGCTGCGCCTCGTGCGCCTGGCGTACGCGCGGCTGCCCGCGCACCGCTTCCCCGGTCCCGCGCCGCGGCTGCGGGTGCGATTGATGCTGACCCCGGCGGAGCGCTCCGGGCATGCACGCCGGTGCGCCGCGCGCGAGCCGCCGGCCGTAAGAACGCTGGCCGCCGGAGGAATCCTGTGCGGCGCTCTGCAGGGTGCGACGCTTGCGGCAATCGTTCCGCAACAACGGGCCGCACTCATCGTTATCCCGGGGAAGCTGCTGCGCTATCCCTATCACCTCCGCTACGAGCTGCTCGAGTTCGCGGTGTACGTGCTCGCGGCGCGCGTGCAGAAGCTCCTGCCGCTGCACGCGGCGTGCGTCGGGCGCAACGGGGAGGGTATTCTGCTCGTGGGCCCGAGCGGCTCGGGCAAATCCACACTCGTTGCGCAATGTCTGCTCGCCGGCCTGGATTTCCTCGCCGAAGACAGCGTGCTGGTGCGACCTGAGGGGCTGCGTGCGACCGGAGTTCCTAACTTCGTCCACCTGCGGCCCGACTCGCTGCACTTTCTCGCAAGGCGCGATCGTGCGCGACTGCTGCGCGCGTCCTCGCCCATCCGCAGGCGCAGCGGAGTCGAGAAGCTCGAGATCGACGTGCGCGGCGCTGATTATCGCCTGGCCGCGCCGCTGCGGGTCCGCGCAGTCGCGTTCCTCTCCGCCCGCGGCGCCGGCGCAGCGCCACTACTGAGACCGCTGCGCCGATCCGTTGTGCGGCGGCGCCTCATCTCGACTCAACGCTATGCCGCCGAGCAGCCTGGCTGGAGCCGCTTCATGCAGCAGCTCGATAGGCTGCCCGCCTACGAGCTGCGCCGCGGCGCGCATCCACGCGATTCGGTCGAGGCATTGCAGGAATTGCTGTCGGCGGGCGCGGCGCGCCCGGCGTCCCGCTGATGGGATCGAGCCGCGCCGCACCGCCATACCGGGCCGACATCGATGGCCTGCGCGCGGTTGCGGTGGCACTCGTCATCGCCTACCACGCCCGGCCCGCCCTCGTCCCGGGCGGCTTCATCGGTGTCGACATTCTTTTCGTCATCTCCGGGTACCTCATCACGCAGCTCATTCTGCAGGGACTGGAGCAGGGTAGCTTCACGCTGGCGGACTTCTACCGACGGCGGGTGCGGCGCATCGTGCCGCCACTGCTGGTGATGCTGGGCGCCTGCTGCTTATTTGGATGGTTCGTGCTCCTGCCGGCGGAGTTCACCTGGCTCGGGAAGCAAGTCCTGTGGTGTACCCCCTTCCTCGCCAACGTGTTCTTTGGACGTTACACCGGCTACTGGGACCCCGGCGCAGATTCGAACGTCCTGCTGCACCTGTGGTCGCTTGGCGTCGAGGAGCAGTTCTACCTCGCCTGGCCGCTCCTGCTGATGCTCGCGGTGTCGTACGGTGTAGTGCAGCGCGTACTGATTGCCGTGTTCGCATCGTCCCTCGCGATCAGTGCATGGGGGGGCTGGCACGCCCCGATCGTGCACTTCTATCTGCCCGGCGCGCGCGCCTGGGAGCTCGCCCTGGGTGCGCTGCTCGCTGCTCGCGGTGGGTGCGGTGCCGCGTCGGCCGCGGGGGGCCGACCCCGCATGCGCGCGGTCTGCGCACTGACAGGGCTTGCGCTGATCGTTGCTGCAGCGTGCTTCCTCGACGAGCGCAATGCCTTTCCCGGAGTCTGGGCGCTGATCCCCGCCGGCGGCGCCGCACTGCTCATCGGAGCCGGACCGCAGACGCTCGTGAATCGCAGCATCCTCGGCTCCGCGCCCATGATCTGGCTCGGCAAGATCAGCTATTCGTTGTATCTGTGGCACTGGCCCTTGTTCTCATTTGCGCGCATCGTGGCGGGCACTGAGCTCTCTGCCACCGAGGTCGTGGCGATCATCAGCCTCGACGTGTTTCTCGCTTGGAGCAGCTATCAGCTGGTCGAGGTGCCGATTCGTTACGGTGCACGGAAGGGCCACCGGGCGGTGCCGGCCTTGCTCGCAGGGCTCGTGGGCTTTACCGCCATCGGTGCGGCTATGGCGACGGAGCGGGTTACCGGGCGCCTGACGGGCCCTGCCTTTTCGCGCTGGACGGCCGCGACCGGGGATTGGTCCTTTGAAGGGGAGACGCGCGTCGACGCGCGTACGGGTTTCATCACGCTCTTCGCGCGCGGAGGTGGCTCGGGTACGGCGCTCTTCATCGGCGACTCCCACCTTCAACAATACTGGGCCCGTGTCCGCGCCGTAACCGAGCTGAACCACGCTGCGCGCTCGGCGCTGTTCGCGACCAACACCGCATGCCTGCCGCTGCCTGGAGTGGAGAGCCTGCGGCAGCCGCGCAACTGCGTGGGGTTTCTTGCGTACGCCACCGGGCTCGCAGCGCGGGAGGATGTCGATACGGTGGTGTTCGGCGCGTTCTGGGAGGTCTACCTGTTGGGAGAGTTTCAGACGGGCCACCGTCAGGGCGTGTTCAGCGCCGCCGATCGCCTGCGCAGGCCGCTGCAGCTTCAATCGATCGCGACTGAGCGTGCCTTGCAACGGTTCGAGCTCACTCTCGCGCGGATGGTAGCCGATGGCCGGCGGGTATTTCTGGTCCTGTCGAATCCAACCTCGCCGCGGTTCGATCCGGCCGCGAGAATTCCACCGGGGCTGCGACTGTCACTGCAGGTACCGGATCCACTTCCGATCGATTCGACCGCGGTCGACAGCACGGACTACGAACGCTTCGTCGCGCCCCTGATGGACCGGTTGCGACAGATCGCCGCCCGTGCCGGCGCCAAGGTCCTCGATCCGCGCTCAACGCTGTGTGCCGGCACGAGCTGTGCGGCGGTCGGCGCCGATGGCCTGCCGCTCTATGTGGACTCCAATCATGTACGGGCGGGCTGGGCGCGCGAGGCAGGGGGCTTTCTGGATGAGGCACTGATCGATACAAAGGTCCCTGTGCCGGTTGCCAGCACCGAGCGTCAGCGCTTCGTCATTACCATGAGGAAGTGATCACCGAGCGCACGCACGAGCGGCCAGCCTGCCATGAGCCGATCCATTCGCCACAGTCTCTGGTACCAGCCGCGATGCTTCTCGTGAATTCCGGTCAGGTAAGGTGGCGGTGCCAGAACGCAAAGGCCACGGTAGTGTTCCAGGCGGAACTGCTCCTCGAATTGCCGATAGAACTCGCGCGGGGTGTAGTACCGAGTCCACACGATGTGCCGGTTCATACCCACCGGCACGAGCCCCGCAGCGTAGCGCACCTTCAGCCGCGCCCACCGGCCTCGCACCA
>DATKMV010000034.1:0-15380 GCA_035541695.1 Steroidobacteraceae bacterium | reverse complement strand
GTGAATCTGGTCGAAGCCGGTGAGCAGGCGGGTGCGCTGGAGTCACTGCTCGACAAGGTCGCCACCTATAAGGAAAAGACCGAGGCGCTGAAAAAGAAGGTCAAGAAGGCGCTCTTCTACCCGGCCGCGGTACTGCTGGTCGCGGTGATCGTGACGGTCGTCCTGCTCGTGTTCGTGATCCCGCAGTTCGAGGCGCTCTACAAGGGCTTCGGCGCGAACCTGCCGGCGTTCACCCAGTTCGTGATTCATATCTCTCAGTTCGTTCAGCATGATGGCTTGTTCATCGCTATGGTGCTCGGTGGTATGGGCTGGGCATTCTTCTACTTCAAGAAGCGCTCGAGAGTGATGCGGGAGTTCCTCGACCGCCTGATATTGAAGTTCCCGGTCATCGGCCCGATCCTCAACAAGGCGGCGATCGCGCGCTATGCACGCACGCTGTCGACGATGTTCGCCGCGGGCGTACCGCTCGTAGAAGCGCTGGACTCTGTCGCCGGAGCCACGGGCAACATCGTGTACGAGAACGCCGTGCTCAAGATGCGCGACGAAGTTTCGACGGGTCAGCGTCTGCAGCGGGCGATGGAGAATACTGGGCTGTTCCCCAACATGGTTAACCAGATGATCGCGGTGGGCGAGGAGTCGGGCTCCCTCGATGAGATGTCCGGGAAGGTGGCGACCTTCTACGAAGCGGAAGTCGACAACGCAGTCGATGCGATGTCGAGCCTGCTCGAGCCGCTCATCATGGTGGTGCTCGGCGTGCTCGTCGGCGGGCTCGTGATCGCCATGTACCTGCCCATCTTCAAGCTCGCCTCGGTCGTCTGATCCTCCGACCGGCCGTGGCCCATGAAGCGCCGCGCTCCGCGCGGCGTTTTCATTAGGATAGGAGAATAATGTCCGCGTTCGAGCTGCTCGCAGTGTCCCCGCCGGTATTCATTGGCTTCTGCCTGGTTCTCGGGCTCATCGTGGGCAGCTTCCTGAACGTCGTGATCTATCGTCTGCCGGTCATGCTCGAGCGGCAATGGCGCGAGCAGGCGGCGCAGGATCTGCCCACCGGGGCGGTGCCAGCCGCGGCGGTCCCCTCAGCCGAGCCGTTCAATCTCGTGGTGCCGCGCTCGGCCTGCCCGGCCTGCCGCGCGCCAATCCGCGCGCTGCATAACATTCCGGTCCTCTCGTGGCTGCTGCTGCGCGGCCGGTGCGCGGGCTGCGGCGCGCCCATCAGCCCGCGCTACCCGCTGGTCGAGGTCCTGACCGGAATCCTGTCGGCGGCCGTTGCCTGGAAATTCGGCTTCGGCACAGCCGGCCTCGCCGCGCTCGTTCTCACCTGGTTCCTCATCGCACTCACCTTCATCGACATCGACCACCAGCTGCTGCCGGACAGCCTGACGTTGCCGCTCCTCTGGTGTGGGCTGGCCGCGAGTCTCTGGAGCGTGCCGGGGTCCGGGGATCCGGTGCCCGTGGACCCACGCTCGAGCCTGATCGGAGCCATGACGGGTTACGTCAGCCTGTGGAGCGTCTATCATCTGTTCCGGCTCATCACCGGTAAGGAAGGCATGGGATATGGCGACTTCAAGCTCTTCGCCGCACTCGGGGCGTGGCTGGGGTGGCGGATGCTCCTGCCGACGCTTCTCATCGCGGCGGTGGTCGGAGCCGTGGTCGGCATCGTCATGATCACTCTCCGCGGCCAGAATCGCTCCACCCCGATCCCGTTCGGCCCGTTCCTGGCGGCGGCCGGTTGGCTGATGCTGATGTTCGGCCAGCGACTCGTGGGCAGTTATCTCGGCCTCTTTGCCCACGGCTGAGGCGGGCAGTTGGCGACGCGTGCATACCGGGTGGGCCTCACTGGCGGCATCGCCAGCGGCAAGTCGACCGCGGCGAAATTCTTCGGTGCCCTCGGGGTACCGATCCTCGACAGCGACCAGATCGCACGCGATGTGGTCGAGCCGGGACAACCGCCGCTCGAGCGCCTGATCGAGCGCTTCGGCCGCAAGATCCTCACCGCCGACGGGCATCTCGATCGTCCCGCGCTGCGCGACATCGTCTTCTCGGATCCCAGGGCGCGCGCGGATCTCGAAGCGCTGACCCACCCCGCCATCGGGGCTGCAATGGAGGCACGCTCCTCTGCGGCGGGTGGGCCTTATCAGATACTCGTGATACCGCTTCTGGTCGAGAAAAACCTCGGTGCCCACGTCGACCGCGTGCTCGTGGTCGACTGCGAGGAGGAGCTGCAGGTGCGCCGTCTGCGTGACCGCGACGGCTCCACGCCCTCGCAGGCGGAGGCCATTCTCAAGGCACAGGCTCCGCGTGCAGCGCGGCTGAAGGCTGCGGACGATGTGATCCACAACGATACGGATATGAGCGCGGTGCGTGACCAGGTGGCGGCGCTCCACGCGCGCTACCTCGAGCTCGCTGCCGCGCCGCGCGGCTGAAGTCGCAGCGCCCGTTTACGTGCGATGCGCGCGTAAAGCAGAATAGCGGCCTGATGCAATCTGCTGCCCCCGAGACGGAGCTCTCCGCGGAGCCGGTCGCCGCACCCGCGGTGCTGGTTTTCGAGCAGCCGCTGAACGAGCGGATGCGCACCTTCCTGCGGCTCGATTTCCTCTACAACCAGGCGCTGCACCACAACGAGAGGGCGAGCCCCTGGGGAAGCCGCGCCGCCATGTCGAGCCTGATCGACATTCTTGCGATCACGACCCGCGGGGATGTGCGCTCCGACGTCCTCAAGGAGCTCGAGAGCCATCTGTCGATCCTGAACGAGTTTCAGTCGCGTCCCGGCGTCGACTCGCAGCGGCTTAAGACACTCGTCGCGAATCTTCTGCGGCTGCGCGCCGACCTCATGAGCGCAGGCTCGGCGTTTCTGCAGCCGCTGCGCGACTCGGAGTTCCTGAGCGCCATCAAGCACCGCAGCGCGATCCCCGGCGGAACCTGCGAGTTCGATCTGCCGGACTACACCTTCTGGCTGGCGCAGCCGGACGATGCGCGCATGCGCACCTTCAACCAGTGGCTGGGCCTCTTGCGGCCGATGTGCGATGCGATCGCGGAGCTGCTCTGGCTGACGCGCCAGAACGGACGCACGCGCCAGGAAGTGGCCACCGGGGGCAGCTTCAACATCACCTTCGAGCGCGACAACCCATTGCAGCTGCTGCGCATCTCACTGCCCGCCTCGCTCGGGCTCTACCCGGAGATCAGCGGCAGCCATCATCGCTGCAGCGTCCGCTTCCTCAGCTGGCACGGGCTCAGTGCGCGTCCGACCCAGACGCAGGAAGACGTCACCTTCATGCTGAGCTGCTGCCCCTGAGCGCCTTATCGAGGGCCTGTCGATGTGCCCTGCACGCGTCAAGTGTCCGACGTGCCACCGCGATTTGGACTGGGACACTGCCCCCTTCCGCCCGTTCTGCTCCGAGCGCTGCCGGCTGATCGACCTCGGTGCCTGGGTGTCCGGGCAGCGGGCAATCCCCGGCGAGAGCGTGCCACCGCCGGAGAACTCGATCACGGACGACCGCCGGCCGAAAGACGACACTTAGACTCATGCGCTTTCGGCTCAAGGCGTTCGGCCTGCATCTCGCGGGCAGCGCGACCGCGCTCACGCTCGTCATCGGTGGGATGTATCTCGGCTGGTACCGCTGGCCGGGGTGGTACCTGTCGAGTGTGCTGCACGTGGTGGGCATCGTGGTGCTGGTCGATCTCGTGCTCGGCCCGACACTCACGCTCGTCATCGCCAATCCGCGCAAGCCGCGCCGCGAGCTGGCGCGCGACATCGCCATGATCGTCACGGTGCAGCTCGTCGCGCTCGTCTACGGCGCGGCGACGCTGTGGGCAGGCCGGCCTCTCTACTACACCTTCTCCGTCAACCAGATGGACTGCGTGCAGGCTTCGGACCTCGAGGCCGATGAGATTGCGCTGGCGTTGCAGCACAACCCGGCGTTCGCGCCCCACTGGTACAGTTTGCCACGGTGGGTGTGGGCGCCCCTGCCCGATGATCCGGACGAAGCCATGCACATCGTGAACCAGGCCGCGCTCGGCGGAGGCAAGGACGTCATCGAGATGCCGCGGTACTACCGGCCCTGGTCGGAAGGATTGCCGAAGCTGCGCGAGCAGCTGAAGAAGCTCGATGACATCCAGAACTTCAACAAGATGGAGAAGCAGTCCCTGCGCGCGCGCCTTTCGAAGCGGGGACTCTCCGCCGATGAGCGGAATGCGCTCGTCATGTGGGACGGCACCCGCCGCATGCTGGTCGTGTTCGACCCCTCGACCGTGGCGGTCCGCGCGCTGCTGAAAGCGGACTGAGGACCGCAGCCGCCCGGTGCCCAGCGACCTACTGCGCCACCCCAGGCGGCGCCGGCGCCGGCACCTGCAGCGAGTTGGCGAGAAACGCCAACTCATCCGTAAACTCCTCGATCTGCATGGCAGCGGGCGTGCCGGGGCCGTGCCCGCTGCGCGTCTCGACACGCAGCAGAATCGGGTTGGGACAGAGCTGCGCGGCCTGCAGTGCCGCGGCGAACTTGTAGCTGTGCCACGGCACCACCCGATCGTCGTGATCGGCAGTCGTGATCAGGGTCGGCGGGTAGCACACGCCGTTCTTTACGTTCTGGACCGGTGAATAGCCGTAGAGCGCGCGGAACTGCTCGGGGTTATCCGCGAGGCCGTAGTCGGACGACCATTGCCGCGCGTTGGCGCCCGCGGTCTGGTAGCGCAGCATGTCGAGCACGCCGACCGCGGGCAGCGCCGCGCCGAAGAGCTCCGGACGCTGCGTGAGCACCGCGCCCACGAGCAGGCCGCCGTTGCTGCGCCCGTAGATGCCGAGTCGCGCGCTGCGCGTGTAGCCCTGCTTGATGAGGAATTCAGCCGCGGCGATGAAATCATCGAAAACGCGCTGCTTGTTGGTGAGCATGCCGCCCTCGTGCCAGAGCTCGCCGTACTCTCCGCCGCCGCGCAGGTTCGCCTCGACGTACGTGCCGCCCATCTCGAGCCATGCCTCGACCGAGGGCCGGTACATCGGGGTGAGCGACACGTCGAACCCGCCGTAGCCGTAGAGCAGGACGGGCTGATTGCCATCCCGCGGAGTGCCCCGGCGCTGCGTGATGTACATCGGTACGCGGGTGCCGTCCTTGCTCTCGTAGAAGACCTGCTCGGTATGGAACTCCCCGCTCAGCGCGGCGGTATGCGGCTCACGCCAGAGCGTGGCGCGGTTCGCCGCCACATCGAGATGGTAGATGCGGCGCGGGGTGAGGTAGTCGGTGTAGGAGAAGAAGGTCTCCGACTGCCGCTCCTCCCCGTCGAACCCCTCGATGCGACCGAGCCCGGGGAGCGGCACCTCCCCGACAGGCCGGCCGTCACGCTCGTAGAGCCGCGCGACGCCGTGGGCGTCCCTGATGTATTTCGCGATGAAGCGTCCGCCGACGCAGGTCACCTCCGCAAGCGCCGAGCTCTCCTCGGGCACGATGGTGCGCCGTGCCACCGGCGCACGCGCGTCGACCGAGATCAGCCGGCCGAGCGGGGCGCGATAGGTGGTGAGGAAGTACAGCTCGTGTCCGCGCGAGCCGACGAACCGGTACACCGCGTCCCAGTCGGTGAAGAGCGGCTGCGCCCTGCCACCGCCGCCGTTGAGGTCGATGAGCTCGACGCCGTTTCTCGCATAACCCTCGAACAGCGTGATGATGAGATATGCCCCGTCATCGCTCACCCGCGCCACAGGCACGTGTGTGGGATGGCCGGTCACCTCGTAGATCAGCCGGTCCCGGTCCTGCGGAGTGCCGAGCGCGTGGAAGTACACTGCGGGCCGCCCGGCATCGTCGCCGTGCCCATCGGGGAGCGCCGGATAGCGGCTGTAGTAGACGCCGGAGCCGTCCCGGGCCCAGGACACCGCCCAGAACTTCGTGAAACGCAGCACATCGGCATAGTCGCGCCCATCGGCGACCCGCCTGAAGTGCCATTCCTGCCAGTCGCTGCCGGAGTCGGAGAGGGCGAAAGCGACGACGCTCCCTGCAGGGTCCGGCACGAAACCGGAGATGGCAACGCCGGCGTCGGCGCCCGCGCCGTTGGGATCGACGAGCACCCGGCCGGGTGACTCGAGAGCATCGGCGACCTGCAGGACGCTCTGGCTCTGGCCGCCGTCGTTGTGCAGGTAGAAGTAGTAGCTGCCACGCTTGACCGGCAGCTCGTAGCGCTCGTAATGCCACAGCTCGGTGAGGCGTGCCTCGAGCCAGCCCCTCGCCGGCAGCGCCGCGAGGCGCGGCCGCGACAGGTCATTCTCCGACTTCACCCACGCGCGCACCTCGTTGGAGTCGAGCTTCTCGAGCCAGCGGTACGGATCCTCGACCTTGGTGCCGGAATAGGTGTCCGACGCCCCGACGCGAGCCGTCACGGGATAGACGATGGTCTTCGCCGCCGGCGGCATACCCACCGCGGAGTCCGTGGCGGTCGTCATGGGCTTCCCGCCCGGGCCGCTGCCCGGAAAGGTGTGCGGGCCGCCACGGATGCTGCAGGCCGCGACGAGCGCGATCAGGCCGCTCGCGGTCAGGAGCGCTGCGGCCCTCGCCAGACTCCACCGAAGCCTCATCGGGCGCTTGAGAGGCGGCTCAGGGGAACTTGATCTTGCCGCCAGCCGGGGCCGGACCCGCCCCCACCGGGCCTACGCCACCGCCCACCTCGGGCACGACGATGCGCGAGGCCGCCTCGCGGCGCAGCTCGCGCGCCTCGTCGATGGCCTGCTCGAGCGCCGCCTTCACCCCTTCCGGGAATTTCTGCAGCGCTTCCTCGAGTGTCTTCGCCTCGATGTCGAATCCGAGCGGCAGGACGCCGGCCGGCGTCAGCAGCTGCGTCTGCCCCGAGAAAAGCACCGGGCGGGTCGTATCGGTTGCGCCATCGAGGGTCACCGGCGTCAGCCGGCGGATGCTGCCCGCGCGGCGATCGGTGAACACGTCCTCGCGGTAGAGTCCCTTGGGATCGATCTGGATCTCGGGAAGATCAGTCTGCGCTGCCATGGAGGTTCCGCCTTGAATTTCCGATCCATTGTACACGTCCGACCCATGCCTCCGGCTCAGGGCGCGGCATGCTGCCGCAACACCTCGATGAAAGGCTGATCGGCCTCGAGCATGTCTTCATCGCCGAGCGCAGCAGTCGACACCCACTTGAGGGCCTGGGCATCGAGTGCGCGGGGCTCGCCCGCAAAGCGCTCGACGATCCACAGCGAGAGCTCCACGTGGCGCTCCGCGTACGCGTGCGTGAGGCGCATGCAGGGACGCGCCGTGAGCACCTCCACGCCGAGCTCCTCCCGCAGCTCGCGCGCGAGCGCGCCGCGCTCGCTCTCGCCGGCATCGACCTTGCCACCGGGGAACTCCCAGCGCCCGGCGAGGGGTTTTCCCTGCGGACGCTGCGCGATCAGCACCCTGCCGGCGCCATCGAAGAGCGCTGCCGCGACCACGAGCACGTGAGGACGCGTTACTCGACGCTCGAGAGCGCGCCGTGGCAATGCTTGTACTTCTTTCCCGAGCCGCACGGGCAGGGCTCGTTGCGACCGACCTTACGCTCGCTGCGCACGAAGGTGCCGGGAAGCTCCGGCGGCGGCAGCGGTGCCGCAGCCGGCGGCGCGCCGGGCGCCCGGCGGTCGGGCAGGGACGGTGCCGTTCCGGGCGGCGGCTCGGGCGCGACACCGACGCCCGTGAGCGCAGAAGCCGCTTCCGCGTGCTGAGCCTGGAGCGCCCGCATGAGGCGGCGATGTCGCTCCTCCTCCTCGCGCTCGATCTCCTCCTGGGTGCGCACCTCGATGGTGGCGATGAGCGAGGAGGTCTCGTACTTGATGCGCTCGAGCATGGCGGCGAACATCTCGAAGGCCTCCCGCTTGAACTCGAAGCGATAGTCCTTCTGGGCGTAGCCGCGCAGGTGGATGCCCTGGCGCAGGTAGTCCATGGCCGCCAGGTGCTCGCGCCAGTGCTGGTCGAGCTTGCGCAGCATGATCTCCTTCTCGACGTGACGCATGATCGGCACGCCGACACGTGCGACCTTCGCGTCGTAGACCTCGTGCACCGAGCGCACCACCCGCTCGCGCAGCGCCTCGGCGCTGAGCTCGGGCTCGGCCTGCAGCCACCCCTGCGGGTCGATGCCGGCGTTGAAGTCCTTCTGCACGGCGCCGCGCAGTCCCTCGAGGTCCCAATCCTCGGCCGAGGCCTGGCGCGGCAGGTACTGCTCGAGCAGCGTTCCGACGGAATCCGCCATGAGGCCATGGATCGCGTTGGAGAGATCCTCGGTCGCCATGATCTCGGTGCGCTGCGCGTACACCACCTTGCGCTGGTCGTTGGCGACGTCATCGAACAACAGCAGGTTCTTGCGGATGTCGAAGTTATGCGACTCCACCTTGCGCTGCGCCTTCTCGATCTGGCGGGTGAGCATGCCGCTCTCGATCACCTCGCCTTCCTTCATGCCGGCCATCTTCAGCAGGCGCTGCGTGCGCAGCGGGTCGCCGAAGATGCGCATGAGGTTGTCTTCCATCGACAGATAGAAGCGGCTCGAGCCCGGATCGCCCTGGCGGCCGGAGCGGCCGCGCAGCTGATTGTCGATGCGGCGCGACTCGTGCCGCTCGGTGCCCACGATGTGGAGACCTCCGGCCGCGACCACCTTGTCGTGCCGCGTCTGCCACTCCGTGCGCAACGCCGCGCGCGTCGGCTCGTCGATCGGGCCCGCGGCGGCGAGCTCGGCTTCGAGATTGCCGCCCAGCACGATATCGGTGCCGCGCCCGGCCATGTTGGTCGCGATGGTGACCGTGCCGGGACGGCCCGCCTGGGCGACGATGTGCGCCTCGCGCTCGTGCTGCTTGGCGTTCAGCACCTGGTGCGCGACCCCTTCCTTCTGCAGGAGCCCGGAGAGGAACTCGGAAGTCTCGATCGAGGTCGTGCCGACCAGCACGGGCTGCTCGCGGGTCACGCAGTCGCGGATGTCCTCGATGATGGCCTTGAACTTGTCGCTCTGGGTGAGGTAGACGAAGTCGGAATTGTCCTTGCGCACCATCGGTCGATGCGTGGGAATCACCACCACCTCGAGCCCGTAGATCTGCAGGAACTCCGGCGCTTCGGTGTCGGCGGTGCCGGTCATGCCGGAGAGCTTCTTGTAGAGGCGGAAGTAGTTCTGGAAGGTGATGGAGGCGACCGTCTGGTTCTCCTCGCGCACCCGTACGCCTTCCTTGGCCTCGATCGCCTGATGCAGACCATCGGACCAGCGCCGCCCGGGCATGGTGCGGCCGGTGAACTCATCGACGATGATGACCTCGCCCCCGCGCACGATGTACTCGACGTCGCGCTTGTAGAGCGCGTGGGCGCGCAGCGCCGCGTTGAGGTGATGCATGAGGCGGATATTGGCCGGATCGTAGAGGCTCTCACCCTCCTTGAGGAGCCCGGACTGCAGCATGAGCTGCTCGACGTGCTCGTGACCCGCCTCGGTGATGTGCACCTGCTTGGTCTTCTCGTCGACCGAGAAATCGCCGGGGCCGTCCTCCTTCTTCTGGCGCGTCAGCTGCGGCACGAGCTGGTTGATGCGCAGATAGAGCTCCGTGCTCTCCTCCGCCGGACCGGAGATGATGAGCGGTGTACGCGCCTCGTCGATGAGGATCGAGTCGACTTCGTCGACGATGGCGAAGGCGAGCCCGCGTTGCACGCGCTCATCGAGCCGGTAGGCGAGGTTGTCCCGCAGGTAGTCGAACCCGAACTCGTTGTTCGTGCCGTAAGTGATGTCGCAGGCGTACGCGTCACGCTTCTCCTGCGCGGTCTGCGCGTTCTTGATGACACCGACGCTGAGTCCGAGGAAGCGGTACACCGGACCCATCCAGTCCGCATCGCGCTGCGCCAGGTACTCGTTCACGGTGACGATGTGCACGCCCTCGCCGGTGAGCGCATTGAGGTACGCGGGGAGCGTCGCCACCAGCGTCTTGCCCTCGCCGGTGCGCATCTCGGCGATCATGCCCTTGTGGAGCGTGATGCCTCCGATCAGCTGCACATCGAAGTGACGCATCTTCAGCGTCCGCCGGGCCGCCTCGCGCACGACCGCGAACGCCTCCGGCAGGAGCTGATCGAGGGTCGCCCCCTGCTTCAGCCGCTCACGGAACTCGGCGGTCTTCCCGCGCAGCGCTTCATCGCTCAGCTGCTCGATCTGCGGCTCGAGCTGCTGCGCGGTGCGCACGGCGCGGCCGTGACCGCGAACGATCCGCTCGTTGCGGCTGCCGAAAACGCGTGTGAGAAGCTGTCGCAAAGTCTGACTCGCCTGGGGGAAAAAATCTTTCCCGACAAGCACTTACAGTACAGGCGGGCACTCGAAAGCGGCGTATTGTACGGCATAAGACGCCGAGGACGTGCAATTGGTTCGCTGCGGGGCGATTCAAGGGGGATGGCGCGATCGGCGGCGCCTCGCGGGAAGGCGCCCGCGGCCCTGCGGCTACCGGCCGATGCCGACGGCTACCGGGCCGATGCCCGCGGCTACCGGCCGATGAAGGAGAGCGGGTCGACGTTGCGCCCGTTGCGCAGCACTTCGAAGTGCACGTGCGGCCCGGTCGAGCGTCCGGTGGAGCCCATGAGCGCGACCGGCTCGCCGCGCGTCACGGTCTCGCCGACCTTCACCAGCGTGCGCTCGTTGTGCGCATAGCGCGTGATGAAGCCATCGCCGTGGTTGATCTCCACGAGCTTGCCGTACCCGGTCCGCTCGCCCGCCCAGGTCACCACCCCGGCGGCGACCGCGGTGACGTTCGAGCCCGCCGCGCCCGCGAAATCCACGCCCTTGTGGAACGCATCGCGGCCGTCGAACGGATCGGAGCGCTCACCGAAATACGAGGAGATGAAGCCGTTCGCGACCGGCCGGCCCTCGGGATGAATCGCCTCGTGCAGCTCCCGCGCCAGGATCACGTTCTCGAGCGCGGAGAGCTGTGACTCGCGCAGGTCGACGCGCTGCTCGAGCGCGGCGAGCATCGCGGAGAGATCCGGAATCTGGGCGCTCGTGCCCTCCCCTTCGGGGCCGCCGGCCGGCGGATCGCGGTCGAAGTTGAATTCCCGGCTGTCGATGTCCGCCATCTCGGTGAGCCGCTTGCCGAGGGCATCGAGACGGATCACGTGCGCGTTCATCTCGCCGAGGCGCATGGCCATGGCATCGACGCGCAATTGCAGCTGCTGCCTGAGATCGGCGATGTCCTTTTTCTGCCCGGCGAGGAGCGCGCCGAGGCGCACGGTGTCGCTCAGCGCCAGGCGCTCGTGGTCGCCGCGCCCGAGCTGCAAGCCGAGCGCAAAAGCACTGCCGAGGAAGGTGAGCACGATGGCGCCGAGGACCGTCGAGGTAAGCGGGCGCGCGAGATCGAGCTGGCGGGCCTTGCCCTCGCGCCTGGAAAGAAAAATGACGTTCATACCCCGCTTATCCAACGAATTATGTCCCCTGCAAGGCGGCGCCCTTCAGGGCGTCCGGACGAGCCCCGCGAGGGCTTCGCCCTGTTTTTTTTCCCGTACCTGCCTGCAGATGCTGGCAACCCCGCTGTCATGGCTCCTCGCTTTAGACCGGTGGCTTTGCGTCCCCGCCTTTCGGCGGGTTTGCTCAATCAGCTTCAGGCAATATGCCGAAGAACATGAGTCGAAACAAGCGCGCGAAGTTCCCGATGAGGAGTAGGACCGCTCTTATCTCCGCGCCGGTGCATTCTGTTGCCTCGCGCGTGCATTCTGTTAAGGACCTGCTCGCACGGCGCTCGCCGAGCTTGATGCGCGTCACAGCCCAGTCGGCACGGCAGAATTTCTGGAGCTGTTGGTTGTCGGAGCGTCTCCCCGCGGAGATCGCCGTGCGCGTGTCCGGCGTCAACGAGCGCGCCGGCACACTGGTGATTTTCGCCGAGACCGCGGCCTGGTCTGCACGGCTGCGTTACGCGGTGCTCGAGCTCGAGAGCGAGATGCGCGCTGCGGATCGGACGCTCATCGCAGTGAAAGTACGCGTGCTGCCGCGAAGCTGAACGGCGACTGAACGACTGACGAGCGTACGCCCGCGATTCGCCGACGCCCGCGAGCGCGGTCCGCAACGCGTCAACCGTGCGGCGGATGCAGCGCCGGCGCCTCGGTGTAGGAGATCGGGGCGTCGGTGTAGCGCTCGAACACCACCTCTTCCCAGGTCGAGGTGTCGGCGAGCAGCGTGCGCAGCAGACGGTTGTTGAGCGCGTGGCCCGACTTGTGACCGGAGAACTCGCCGATCAGGCTGTGGCCGAGGAGGTAGAGGTCGCCGATCGCATCGAGGATCTTGTGCTTGACGAACTCGTCCTCGTAGCGCAGCCCATCCTCGTTGAGCACCCGGAAATCATCGAGCACGATGGCGTTGTCGAGCGTGCCGCCGAGCGCCAGATTGCGCGCCCGCATCGTCTCGAGGTCGCGCATGAAGCCGAAGGTACGCGCGCGGCTGACTTCCTTGAGGAAGGAGGTCGTGGAGAAATCCATCGAGGCGCGCTGCGCGCGGCGCTTGAAGATCGGATGGTTGAACTCGATCTCGAAGTTCACCTTGAAGCCGTCGAAAGGCTCGAACTGCGCCCACTTGTCGCCGTCCTCGACGCGCACCCGTTTCTTCACGCGGATAAAGCGTTTCGGCCGTCGCTGCTCCTCGATTCCGGCAGACTGCAGCAGGAACACGAAGGGCCCCGCGCTGCCGTCCATGATGGGTACCTCCGCGGCCGAGAGCTCGACGATGGCGTTGTCGATCCCGAGGCCCGCGAAGGCCGAAAGCAGATGCTCCACGGTGGAGACGCGCGACTCGCCGCGCCCCAGGGTAGTGCCGAGCGTCGTGTCCCCGACATTGTCCGCCGTCGCACGGATGTCGACCGGGTGGGCGAGGTCCGTGCGACGGAAGACGATGCCGCTGTCGGGGTCGGCGGGCTTCAAGGTCATCAGCACCTTCTGGCCGGTGTGCAGTCCGACGCCGGTGGCGCGAATCGAGTTCTTGAGGGTGCGTTGTCCGACCATGCCTACTGTTTCCTAACGACCGCACCAGCGCGCGGATGACAGGCGCACCCCGGCGCGACCCGCAGGGACGCCTCGCGACCCGGAGACCCCTCCGAAGCGCTAACGTAAGGCTGATTACCGTATCACATCAATCAGCTTGCCGCCGCAGGAACGCCGGTATGTCGAGCAACTCCTCCGGGTCCGCCTCGGCCCGCAGCCCATCCCCGACCGCCCGCTGGCGCTGCACGGTCGGCTTGTCGAGAGCCGCGTAGTCACTGCTCGAGAGCGGAGTGCGCCGCACAACGCGCATTCCTACCTCGGCACGCGGCTCACGCTCACGCACGCTGACGGCCTCGCGCTCTCGCGGAGTGGTGAGGGGCACCCGAGCCGCCGCGGGTCTGCCGAGGCCCGTGGCGACGACCGTGACGCGCACCTGATTCGACAGCTCCGGATCGATCACGGTGCCGACGACCACCGTCGCGTCATCGGAGGCGAACTGCTTGACGATCTGCCCGACTTCCTGGAACTCGCCGATCGAGAGGTCCATGCCCGCAGTCACGTTCACGAGGATGCCGTGGGCTCCGGCGAGATTGATGTCCTCCAGCAACGGCGAGGACACCGCCGCCTCGGCCGCAGCCCGCGCGCGGTCCTCACCGCTCGCCGCGCCCGAGCCCATCATCGCCATGCCGGTCTCGGCCATGACGGTGCGCACGTCCGCGAAGTCGACATTGATCAGCCCGGGACGGGTGATGAGCTCCGCGATCCCCTGGACCGCGCCCTGCAACACCTGGTTGGCCGCCTTGAATGCATCGAGCAGCGTCGTCTGCGGACCCAACACGGTCAACAGCTTCTGGTTAGGAATTGTAATGAGCGAGTCGCAGTACTTGCCGAGCTCGCCGATCCCCTGGTCCGCCACGTAGCCGCGCTTGTTGCCCTCCATCTCGAAGGGCTTGGTCACGACCGCGACGGTGAGGATGCCGAGCTCACGCGCCACCTGTGCCACCACCGGCGCGGCGCCGGTGCCGGTGCCACCGCCCATGCCAGCGGTGATGAACAGCATATCGCAGCCCTCGACGAGCTCGACGATGCGGTCACGGTCCTCCATCGCGGCCTGGCGGCCCACTTCCGGGTCGGCGCCGGCCCCCAGGCCCTTGGTGATGTTGGTGCCGATCTGCAGCGCCGTCTTCACCTTGGCGTGCTTCAGGGCCTGTGCGTCGGTGTTGACGCACATGAACTCGACTCCGTCGATTCCGCTGGTGACCATGTGTGCGACGGCGTTCCCCCCGCCGCCGCCCACGCCGATCACCTTGATGACGGCGCTCTGGCTATACGCGTCCATCAGCTCAAACATAGGTTGTGCTCCTCTTCATTGGGTCTGTCAGCTTCAAAAGTTGCCCTGGAACCACGAGCGCATCCGGTCGATGACCGTCTTGGCGTTGCCGCCCAGGGAGCGCCCGCGACGCACGGGCATGGCGTTGTCACGCGCGTAGAGCAACAGCCCCACACCCGTGGAAAAAATGGGATTGCGCACCACGTCCGACAGGCCCTGCACCGACTGCGGCAGGCCGAGACGCACGGGCACGTGGAAAACCTCTTCGGCCAGCTCGATGGCGCCTTCCATCTTGGCGCTGCCGCCCGTGAGGACGATGCCGGCGGCGATGACCTCCTCGAAGCCACTGCGGCGCAGTTCGTCGCGCACCAGGCCGAACAGCTCCTCGTAGCGCGGCTCCACGATCTCGGCCAGCGTCTGGCGCGCCAGGCGGCGCGACGGCCGGTCGCCGACGCTCGGCACCTCGATGCTCTCATCGGGATTGGCGAGCTGCGAGAGCGCGCAGGCATAGCGGATCTTGATGTCCTCCGCGTACTGCGTCGGGGTGCGCATCGATACCGCGATGTCGTTGGTCACCTGGTCGCCCGCGATGGGGATGACGGCCGTGTGGCGGATGGCGCCGTTGGCGAATACCGCCAGATCGGTGGTGCCGCCGCCGATGTCGACCAGGCACACGCCCAGTTCCTTCTCGTCCTCCGACACCACGGCCATGGTGGAGGCGAGCGGCTGCAGGATCAGGTCGCGCACATCCAGCCCGCAGCGCCGCACGCATTTGATGATGTTTTGCGCCGCCGACACCGCGCCGGTGACGATATGCACGTTGACCTCGAGCCTAACGCCGCTCATGCCGAGCGGCACGCGCACGTCGCCCTGTCCGTCGACGATGAATTCCTGATTGAGAATGTGCAGCACTTGCTGATCGGCGGGGATTGGGATTGCCTTTGCAGTTTCGATGACACGTTCCATATCGAGCTGGGTTACCTCATTGTTCTTGATCGCCACCATGCCGCGCGAGTTGATGCTCTTGATATGGCTGCCGGCAATGCCCGTAAATACGTCGCGAATCTTGCAGTCCGCCATCAGCTCCGCTTCTTCCAGTGCGCGCTGTATCGCGTTCA
>DATKMV010000033.1:0-5240 GCA_035541695.1 Steroidobacteraceae bacterium | reverse complement strand
CGCTGGCGCGCTCCGGATCGTTGGCGAAGTTGCCCGATCCGCCACGTTGTGACTCATTGGCCATGACACACCTCCATATCGTTGGGATGCCAATGATCGCGGCTATGAGAAAGCGCGGGCACCGGTCATGCGGTCGTTGTCATGTAGGCCGGGTCCCGCCGCACCGCGAGCCTGACCTCGTTCGCCCGCACCGGCCGCTGCGCTTATGATTTCAGCTTCGGCAGGGTAATCTGCGTGCTGCTTGCCTGGAGAGGGAGCCATGCCGACGATGCTGATCACGGGCGCAAGCCGTGGCCTGGGACTGGAGTTCGCGCGCCAGTACCTCGCGGAGGGCTGGGATGTCATCGCCGCCTGCCGTACCCCGCGCGCGGCTCGGGCGCTCGAGAGCCTCGAGGCACAGCCGCGTGGTGCGCTGACGATCCTCGGGATGGACGTTGCTGACACGGCGAGCGTCAGGGGCGCCGCCGCCGCGCTGGGATCCCGCCCGATCGAGGTGCTGATCAATGGCGCCGGAGTCTTCGGCGGCAACGGCCAGAGCATCGGCGATCTCGACTACGAGGACTGGATCAAGGTGCTCGAGGTGAACCTGCTCGGCCCGGCGCGCGTGTGTGAGGCGTTCCTCGAGCACGTTACGCGCAGTGAGCGGCGGCTGATCGTGACGATCACGAGCGGCATGGGCTCGTTGGCCGACAACACCTCGGGCGGGGACGTGCTCTACCGCACTTCGAAAGCCGCCGTGAACATGCTGATGCGCACCGCGGCGATCGATCTGAAGGCCCGCGGCATCACCTGTGTGGTCCTGAATCCGGGCTGGGTGAAGACCGACATGGGCGGGCCCAACGCGAGGCTGACCCCGGAGGAGAGCGTCGGCGCCATGCGCCGCGTCATCGCCAGGCTCGGTCCGCGCGACAGCGGACGCTTCTACAGTTACGACGGCCGCGAGTACCCCTGGTGAGGCGGCTCCGGCCCGCAGGCTCGAGACGGGTGTCGAGCGACTGCGTTCATAGGTCACAACGGCGTGACGGAGCGAGCCGCGGCACCGCCAGGACGCTGCTCGTATAGGTTTCCACGACCTCGCTGAAGGGTGTGCCATCGCTCAGGGTGAGCAATGCCCGATGCTGCAGCACCTCTTCCGGAAAGCACAGCTCACTGGTGGGCTGCGTCTGCGCCGGCGAGCTCATCTCCCATCCGGCGGGCAGCGCCTGCCACAGCAGCTCTGAGGCAATCGTGTGCCGCTGAAAGCGCAACGGCTGCACCACGATGCCGAAGGGCGTATCGGTGCTCTCCAGCAGCCGATTCATCTGCGGTGTGAGACGCGTGGGGACGTACCAGTTATCGGCTTCCGACAGCGTCACCGTACCGCACCGCAACCGCACGCGGCGATAGCGGACCTCATCGCTTGCGGTGAGACGCAGGCGCTGCCGCTGCGGGTCGGTGGCTGGCTTCTCGGCATCGCGTACCCGCTCGGCAGTGATGCGCGCCGGGGAGGCGAGATGGTGGTCGCTGCACCAGCGCTCCAGCGTGAGGCTCGCGCTGTCATGGCTCAGCAGATCCGCATTGAGTGTCTGCAGGAGCAGGGCAGCCTCGACCCGTTTGAGGTAGTCCTTTCCCTCACCGGCCGACTGCGCCGCCGCTGTGAGCAGCGGCACGCAGGCGCACGCGCAAAGCGCGAGCCGGCTCATGCGGACCGGTGGCTTCACCGCTCGAGCATCGGGGTGCCCTCGTGCGAGACGAGCAGGTCGTGCATGTCGTTGGCGTGCTCCTCCTCGACGCCCAATATGCGCTCGAGCAGCACGCGTGTGGCTGGATCATTGTCGGCGAAGTACCTGACGAGCTCGCGGTAGTGATCGATGGCGATGCGCTCGGCGATCAGGTTTTCCTTGATCATCTCGATGAGATTGCTACCTTCCACATATTGACTCGCGGACCGGATCGCCAGGCCTTCGGGATTGAAGTTGGGCCTGCCGCCGAGCTGATTGATGCGCTCGGCGACCGCAGTCATGTGCTCCTGCTCCTCCTTCGCATGCTGGGCGAACTCCTCCTTCACGCTTTCGCTCGTGATGCCGGTGGCGGCGATCGAGTGCATGGTGTAGCGCAGTACGCACACGATCTCGGTGGCGAGCACGTTCTGCAGCAGCTCGATCGTCTTATTCACATCACCCACGTATGTCTGAGTCACGGCACCACGGTCGAGCTGTTTGCGCGCGCGATCGCGCAGCGTCTTCACGTCGCTGAGGAAGGGTGTCTTGACATCAGTCATAGCCGCTGCTCCTTTGTTTGATTGGCAGGCGAAGCGGAGCTCCAGCCTGAGCTGGACCACTCTTCGGGTCACCTGACGTGACGCTCGCGATCATATCCCGCGTCAGAGCACAAAGGGCAGCAGCATCTTCGTCCGTCTGCGGTAGGCGGCATAAGCCTCGGGGAACTGCTGCAGGAGCTGTTGCTCTTCGCGGCGCGCACTGCGGATGAATGCCGGTAGGTAGACGAGAAGGGGCAGAAGCCAGAGCGAGCTCTGGGCGAGCGCCGAGCCCAGCATCGCCAGCAGTAATCCGCCGTAAAGCGGGTGGCGCACGAGCGCATAGGGGCCGCGCGTGAGCGGCTGCGGAGCGGAGGCCGGCGCGCGCTCCGGGACAGGCGAGCCGAGAGAGCTGTCCGGGACAGGCGAGCCGAGAGAGCGGCGGGCTGCGATCGCGAGCGCCACACCGCTCGCCGCCAACGCGGATCCGGTCAGCGCGAGCCCCGGACCTCTGCTGATTGCGAGCGGCTCGGCGCCGGGCAGCAGATGGCAGAAAGCCGCGATATCCAACACGAGCACGACGAGCGCAAAGAAGCCCAGGCGCAACGCGATCTCCCGCCACCAAATCCAGCGGGGTCGCACGGGCTCATTCGGAGCGCGACCGTGCGCGAGCACCCAATAGAGGATCAGCGCGAGCCAAAGAGGAAATATGAGCCAGCTGGTCATACGGCTCTCATCGCCCCGTCAGAGCGATCCTACTCGTGGATGCGGCCGGGACTGACGTCGCGGTGTGAGGCTGCTCAAGGTACTGCTGTGAGCCATAGGATAGAGTAAACGTCGCATGGAAGCGGCAGCGGACAGCCTGCAGAGCGCGAGCGATGCGGTGGTGGATAGCGCGATCAGCCACTGCGAGAAGCTGCGACGGATACTCGAGCTCGAGGCCTGGATCCGCGAGGCGCGCGAGCTGCCGTTCCTCGCCGGCGCCGCCGAGCGCTGGCAGACAGAGCGCGAGCAGTTGATTGCGGAGCTGCAGATCTCGCACTGAGCCGCGCAGCGCTGCGCTCGGCCATTCCCCCAGTCAGGCGACCGGATCCGGTCCCAGGATGCTGCGATTCACGCTCGCGTAGCGGGCGCCCTCGCGCCGCTCGGTGCGACGCAGGATGGCGGCGACGGCCTGTAGGAGGGCGGCCGCGCGCTCGAGCTCGTTGCGCGTCTCGACGCCGGTGACCGTGAGGCCGGGAATGCGATCGACGAGCGCAGCGACCTCATCGGATGCGATGGCGACTTCGTGCCAGAGCGACTGCGCTTCCGGGTCCATTTTGACGCTGGTCGTAGAGACGCTGCTCGTGCCCTGGTTGCTGCTCATGCCCTGGTTCTTGCCCTCGGGTGGTGCGGCCTCGCCTGCTCACGGCAGGGTAGCCGTCGTTCGGGAGCGCGCATCTTGTCCCGAAGCAAACTCCTCTTGCAAGGGGTCGCCCAGGACCCGCTCGGGCTCGACTCAGTGCGCGGCAGCGACCGATAACAGCCACCCGAGTGTTGCGACCGCCATCACCCCCGTCGCCACCCACGCGAGCAGCAGCCACGGACCCGGCGCGACGAAGCGACCCATGATGCTGTGATCCGCGGCCATGCGCACGATCAGCACCATTACCGGCACTGCGACCAGCCCGTTGAGCACCGCGGCCCACAGCAGGGCCTGCATCGGATTGACGGCCGCGACGTTCACCAGACTACCGAGCAGCATGGCGAGCGCGAGCGCCGCGTAGAATGCGCGCGCCTGCAGTGGCTTGCGGGAGAAGCCGACGGGCCAACGACGAGCTTCACCGAGCGCGTACGCCGCCGAGCCGGCCAATACGGGCACCGACAGGAGACCTGTGCCGACGATGCCCAGCGCAAAAAGCGCGAACGCGAAATTGCCGGCCAACGGTCGCAACGCCTCAGCGGCCTGAGCCGCGGTTTGCACGTGGCCGACTTTCGCGGTTCCCAGGGTGCTCGCGGTGGCGATGAGAATGGCGAGCCCCACCAGGTTGGAAAACGCCATTCCGGCCAGCGTGTCCAGTCGAATGCGCGCCAGCGCTGCGGGCGCCTGGCCGGGTCTGCGCTTCAGCGGCAGGCGTTGCGGATGTGCCCTGGTGTCTTCCACTTCCTGCGTCGCCTGCCAGAAAAACAAATACGGGCTGATGGTCGTGCCGAGTATGGCCATCACCATCAGCCAGAACTGCATGTCGAAGGAGCAACGCGGAATCAGAACGGCTGCGGCGACCTTGCCCCAATCGACATGAACCACCGCGAGCACCCCGAAGTAGGAGAACAGTGCGAGTGTCAACCACTTGAGCACGCCGACGTACAGGCGGTGTGAGAGCAGCAGCGGCACGAGCGTGCAGGTGAGCCCGAAGCAGATGATCCAGACCCAGGCCGGCACTCGAGGCACGAGCAGACGAACCGCTTCGGCCATGGCGCCGAGGTCGGCTCCGAGGTTCAGCACGTTGGCGGCAAACAGCAGCCACACGATCGGCTGCAGAACCCACACGGGATAGTGCCCACGCAGGTTGCCGGCGATGCCGCGCCCGGTAACCCGGCCGATGCGGGCGCTGAGGTCCTGGATCACCACCATGAGGGGATAGGAGAAGAGCAGTGTCCAGCCCAGTTGATAGCCGAACTGGGCGCCGGCCTGTGAGTAGGTGGCGATGCCGCTCGGATCATCATCGGCGGCTCCGGTGATGAGTCCGGCTCCGAGGCGCGCCCACCCAGACCGCAGGGTTGCCGCGGGACTGCCGTGTCTGGATCTGGCCATTCTGTCCGCAGTCTGTGGCAGTGGACCTGCGCGCGCGGACGGCCGAGCCCTCAAGATAGTGTCGGCGGGTTCTCGCAGCGGCGCGCGAGTCGCCTCAGGGCTTCAGTGCGCCAAGGCTCCAGGTCGGACTCCACGCTCCCCCGAGAGCGTCGTACCACACCGGCACCGCGGCGCCGCCGGCGTAATTGCGGGTGGGCTGGAAGTCCGATA
>DATKMV010000032.1:0-14930 GCA_035541695.1 Steroidobacteraceae bacterium | reverse complement strand
GGGAGTTGGAGTCGACGCGCAGCCGAGAAACAGCAGGCTGAGCAGCAGCCAACCGGTCAGCACCAGTGCGCGCGAGCGTCCCATCCTTATTCCTGTGTCTTCCTGTATCCCCGAAGTTAGCGTATCAGAAAGCGCACCGGCTCAGCTTGCTCAAATGCCCCGCGGCGCTCGGCTGCACGCCGCCGAGCAGCTACCCCGGGTTCCGCTGCACCAGTTTGCCGCAACGTGCATGACTGTCAGTTGAACAGAGCGTCTCCCCGTTACGACATAAAGCTTGGCGGTCACCGTCAGGGGCTAATGCATGCCGCTGCGGGCGACGAAATCCTCGAGGATGCGCCGCGCGCTGCCGCAGTCGGCGTGACAGTCCGTGCGCAGCGCGATCAAGCCGGCCGGCGGCCGCCACACCAGCGCGTTCACTCCATACCACACCTGTTGAGTGAAGGGATTCACCAGATTGCGACCGTCGACCTGATAGCGCCACCAGATGAGCGAGCGAGCCCCGCTCGCATCGGCAACTTCGGTCTCGCGAAACGTCCCGGAGCTGCTGCGGATGAGCTGCTCGGCAACGGGCTCCAGCGCCTCACCGAGCAGTGAGCTGCTCTCACCAACGAGCTCCGCACCCTGACGCTGCGTACGGTACGCAACCCCGAGAACCTCGATAGTCTCCCCGGCGCCGTCGCCGAAGGCCCGACGCTGCAGCTCGTCTGCGCCGACGAATATCGGCATCCACGCTGAGCGCATGTCGAGCGACAGCGCGTGCCAGGGAGGGCTTGGATCCAACGAGGCCGCCGGGCGAGCGAGCGGCGCCGCCGGATGAGCCAGGCGCAGCCCGGCGTTGAGCAGCGGCAGTGCGCACAGCAGCAGCAGAGCGACGGCGAGTCCCTGCAGCACTGCACGCGGCACGCCGCCATCGGCCGGCGGCGCAGCGGGCGGAGCTCGCGTCGGCTCCTGACCGAGGTATGGCGCGAGCCAGAAAAAAATCAGCAACGCCACCGCGAATACGCACCAGCCGAAACCATAATGACTCACACGGACCAGGTAGCTCTGCATGTCGGTGAGATAGCCGGCCTCGATGACGGTGTAGACGCGCGCCCAGTTGGCGAGCAACGCTAACGCCGCCATGAAGGCGAGCTGCCGGATGCGCACCGGCCAGCGGTCTCGGCGCTGCTCGCCGTAGAGCGCTGCCACGGCGAGCCCGACGATCATGAAGTGCAGCCCGCTGCAGCCCTCCTCGATGCGGAACGTTCCATTGGGAAGATGGATAAGATCGCCCGCGACCACAGCCGGCGGCCCTGTCAGCGCGAGCGCGACGCGGGTGACCAGTACGGTGAGGTGCTGGAGCGCGGCCCCGTACCAAACGGGCTCGGCGAAATAGAGGTACGCGACCGGAAAGAGCAGCAGTGTGCCGACCGCGCGGCCGAACGCTGCGGTCACCGCGAGCCAGAAGAGCACCGGTTGCAGCGGCACTTCCAGCCCCTCCATGCTGGCACGGTAAGCGATCAGCCAGGCAATGATCGCCGCGGCCAGGGCGGCGGCTGCGCCCGGTGAGGGGCGCAGCGGGGCTGCGATGATGTCGTGCCGCGCGCGAACCACGAGGCCAATGCAGATGAGGAGGATGAGCCAGCCGTGTGTGTAGGTCTTCTCGCTCCCCTCCGTCCATTTCTCATAGAGAAAGACGGTGCTCGGCCAGTAGACCACTGCCACTAAACCTGCCAGCGCCGCAATCCAACACAGCCGCACGTCAGGAATCGCCCGCATCCGGCTATCTTACGTGGCGGGAGGAAAACGGGCCTGTCACCAGCAGCAGGCGGGCGGCGCGCCCCGGGTGGGACCCGTGATAGTCAGGTGATCGTCTTGAGCACGATGTCCGACAGAGAGCTCTCGGATCCGTTGGAGGCGACGGCCATGACGGCGAAATACCAGGTACCCGGCTCCAGATCGTCGATGACATAAGTCTGGAGGCCTTCGGTGGGGATCGCGATGGTACGCGTCAGCAAGCCAGGGCTGGAGCCGTAATAGATGCGGTAGCCGGCGAGGTCGGTGAGTGGCGTGCCGTTGGTATTGGAGGTGGGCGCCTCCCAGGAAAGCGTGGCGGTATGGCTGCGGGGCACCGCAACTGGCGTGCCGTTGGCCGAGTGGTCCGGTCCCGGATCGATGCACCCCGCCAGAACCAACAGGGCGATCGACGCCCCGAGCGCACTCAATTTCTTCACGCAACCCCCCCCACTGGCCGATGCGCTACGCGCAAACCGGCGCCGCGTCCCAAGCAAGCTGCAGCGGCACAAGCAAAGCCGTAGCAGTGGCTTAGCCTCAAGCAAGGCTCATGCCATGAGCAAAAAATCCTTTCTTTTCAGTGACTCGGGTGCTGGTGGCACCCGGATGCGATGGCAGGTGCCCATCAGGCGCGTCGCGGCGCAACGACGGCTTGAACTGAGGCGGAACCTTTGGAAAGCCTAAGTCCTTGATCTTGAGATGAAAACGGCCTGTCGCGGCACACTGACATGGAGTGTCAGTGCCACGCTTTCGTGTCACCTTGTGACGGCTGTCACGTTGTGGTAACTGTTAGGTGTTGAACGGAGGCGTGACCCGCGAGGGCCCGTCGGCAGAGTTTACAAAACGGGGTCTTGCGAGCTGGTGTTATGTTAATGACGTTTCGCAAGTCTCTGATGGCTGAGTGGTTATGTCGTGACGGCACGTCCCTTGCACTGTTAGGATACGTACCGGTCGGCCACTAACGGCCAGGGATCGGTGATATGAGGGTAGCGCGATGAAGAAGCTGACTTTGGGTGCGATCGCCAGCGCTTGCGCTGTTGCGGCTCTCGTGTGGAGCGTGCCGGCCTCTGCCGGTGTGTTCCAGTTCCACGACAAGGACTACCGCTCCGTCTCCCGTCCTTCCGGGACGACGCCTACGGTGCCCGAGCCCGGCACGATGGCGCTCCTGGCCTTGGGCCTCGGCGGGTTGGCGCTGCGTCGCCGCTCGCGGAAAGACTGAGCGATCCGCATCGGTAGCCGCTGCGCGGCTTTGAGGTTTCGTAACGAACGGCTCCCCGTCGGGGAGCCGTTCCTATTTATGTCCCCTGCACGGCCGAGGCCGTGCCCGAGCCATCGCGCTCCATCACCCCGCCCACACTCGCCGAAACCCTCTCGCAGTAAGGGAGCGTGATTACCACCGCGAGCCCGCCGCCGGGCATGTTCTCGGCGCGGATGGAGCCCCGGTGCGCCGCGAGCGCCTTGGCAGCGATCGCGAGTCCCAACCCCTCCCCGGCGCTTCCCTGGTGCTCTCGAGCGGCGTCCACCCGGTAGAACGGCTCGAAGATCTCGGTGAGCTCCTTCTCCGGAACTCCCGGTCCGGAGTCATGTACTGCGATCTCGACCGCTTCGCCGCGAGTTTCGCTCGGAACCCGGCGGGCGCTCACGACCACCACTGCATCGGTCGGGCTGAAGCGCACCGCATTGCGGATCACATTCTCGAACGCACTGCGCAGGAGCTCCGGGTCACCCCGTACCCACAGCCCTTCCGGAGCCTGCACGTTCACGAGACAACCGCGCGCGTCCGCCTCGATGGCAACGTCCGCGGCGATGTTATGCAACAGCTCTGCGGCATCGAGTGTGTGCTGTTCGATGAGCGCATCGGCGGCCCGCTCGAGCCGCACGAGGCGCAGGGTGCGCGCTATCAGTTGCTCGAGACGGTCGGCTTCGCAGCCGATCCGCGCCAGATACCGGTCGGCACCGCTGTGCTCGCGCCGCGCGAGTGACAGTGCCAGCTGCAGCCGGGTGAGCGGCGAGCGCAACTCGTGCGAGACGTCCCGCAGCAGCTGGTGCTTTGCCTCCAGGAGTTGTCGCAACCGCTGTGCCATCGCATCGAGGTCGCCCGCCAGCAGGCCGAGATCGTCTTGCCTGGCGCGCAATGCAGGCGGAACGCGCACATCGAGATCGCCCGAGGCCATCTGCCCGATGGCGAGCCGCAGCTGATCGACGGGAGCTGCCAGATAGCGTGCGAGGAAATAGCACACTGCCGCGCTCGCGGCGATGGCGATGAGAAGTATCGCGAGCGGCACCCCCGGGAGCTCGAGCTCGCCGAAGAGCCGCGGGGTGTCGCGCACGGGTCCGACGACGACGTGATAGCTCTGGCCGTTGGCCTCCACCAGCACGAGCGCCCCGCCGATCGGAGCGATGGCGCCGGCCGAGGCTTCCCGATTCGAGCCGGGAGTGGGTGTGCCGGCCGCCGGTGCGCTCAGCGTCGCGGGCAGCGGCCGGCCCAGGATCTCGCGCCCATCCGGACCCACCACGAAGGTGCGGCTGAAGAGCTCACCCGGCAGCGACTGCAGCCAGTTGTCGAGCGCGGCCGCCCCGCCCGATTCGAATGCACGGGCCGCCTGTGCGTAGAGCTGTCCGCGCTGGATCCAGGGGCGGTCGGTGCGATGTGCAGTTGCATTGACGGCCACCGTGACCGTGCCCACCAGAATGAGCGCCAGCGCGGCCCAGAAGGCGAGAAAGATGCGCCAGTAGAGCGAGTGCATGCTCAGTCCCGGGAGATGCCCGAGGCGGCGCGGGCGGGCACGAGCGTGAGCGCATATCCCGTGCCGCGCACGCTCTGTACGCTCACGCGCTCCGTGAAGCGCGCCAGCTTGCGGCGCAGGTTCGAGACGTGCGTGTCGAGACTGCGATCGGTCGGCAACAGCCGCCGCCCGAGTGCCTGCACCATGAGCTCATCGCGCGTCACGGTGCGTGTGTCCGCCCGCACCAGGAGCTCGAGGATGCGCAGCTCCGCGGCAGTGAGCTCCAGATCGTGCTCGTCGGCGTGCGCGCGATGCGCGCGCAGGTCGAGACGCAACGGGCCGAACACCAGCAGACCCGCAGCCGCCGCTCCATCACCCGGCGCGCGGCGCAAAACCGCCCGGATGCGCGCCACGAGCTCGCGCGGACTGAAAGGCTTGCCCAGATAGTCATCGGCACCCATCTCGAGGCCGACGACACGATCGACCTCATCGCCGCGTGCGGTGAGCATGATCACCGGCACGCGGCTCACGGCGCGGAGCCGACGTAACACCTCGAACCCCGAGAGCTGCGGCAGCATCACATCGAGGATCACGAGATCAACCGGCGCGCGCGCGAGCAGCTCGAGTCCCTCGGGGCCCGTCAACGCGGTGCTGGTGAGGAAGCCCTCGGGCGTGAGGTACTCGACCAGCATGGCGCACAGCTCCTGATCATCATCGATGATGAGCAGCTGCGGCTTGGGCCCGCTCGGATCATGAGGTTCCACGAGCGGAACGATACACGCCCCTCGTGCTGCCGCACTGCCGCCGCGGACAAACTAAAGAATTCTTTGCACTCGGAGCTGCCGCGAACGACGCAAGCCCGTGGGATACCCCCGCGTATCGGCGACCTGCTCGCCCGGCAGTCGGAGAAACCCCTCGATCGGGCCGGCGAGCGCCCTCCCGCGGACCGAGAGGCGGTCCGGGAATTCCACATTTCTTTGCATTTCTTTGCCCCGCACCAGTACCGGGGGCGGAGCCTATGTGCCACCGTTGGCAGGTCTCCTCCTGGAGGGGCGGCCGGGCGGTCCGTGCTGCCCCATTTTTTTATGTACGCTATCGGCGCCGGTCGCAGCGCCGCTGAGCTTCGAGGTGCGTGGACTCGTGCGCTTGCCCGAATGAATGACGAGAATCGCCTGACCCCGCCCCTCACGGTGGCGGATCCCGATAGTCGCCCCGCCTGGCGCAGGCTCGCCGAGACGCACCGGCGGCTGCTGCTGGTCGTACTCATCCTGCTCGCGCTGCTGCTTCTCGCCTGGATTCTGCGGCCGCACGCGACGCCATCCGCACAGGCCGGGCGCTTCGGCGGCGGCGGACCGATGCCGGTCGTGACCGCGGCCGCGAGCACGGGTGATATGCCGATCACGCTCATCGGGCTCGGCACCGTCACACCGCTCGCCACCGTGACCGTGCAGAGCCAGATCAACGGCCAGATCACCCATATCTTTTTCAAGGAGGGACAGAGGGTCAAGGCGGGCGACCCACTGATCCAGATCGATCCACGACCGTACCAGGTGGCGCTCGAGCAGGCGCAGGGTGCGCTGGCGCGCGACAAGGCGCTGCTCGCCAATGCACAGGTGGACCTCGATCGCTATCAGACGCTCTTCTCGCAGGATTCCATCGCCGAGCAGCAGCTCGCCACACAGAAATCTCTGGTCGCGCAATACAAGGGAGCCGTGCTCACCGATCAGGGCCAGATCGATGCCGCGAAGCTGAACCTGACTTACTGTCACATCGTGTCGCCGATCTCGGGGCGCGTCGGCCTGCAGCAGATCAACGTGGGCAACTACGTCACCCCGGCGGAACCCAACGGGCTCGTCGTGGTGACTCAGATCGAGCCCATCACCGTCGTCTTCACCTTGCCGGAAGACGACGTGCCCGCACTCCTGCAGCGCATGCATGCGGGTGTCAGCCTGCCGGTGACTGCCTGGGACCGCAGCAACACGCACCAGCTGGCGAGCGGCACGCTGCAATCGATCGACAGCCAGATCGACACCACGACCGGCACGATCCGGCTCAAGGCCACCTTCGGCAACGAGGATCAGAGTCTCTACCCACAGCAGTTCGTCAACGTCGTGCTGCTCCTCGATACGCTGCACGGCGCCACGCTCATCCCACAGGCGGGCGTGCAACGCGGCGCGCCCGGCACGTACGTGTTTCTCGTCAACAATTCGGACCAGACCGTGAGTGTGCGCCAGGTCACGCTCGGCCCCGGCGATCCCAACAACGTCGCGGTCACCGCAGGGCTCAAGCCCGGGGACGTGATCGTCGTCGACGGTGCCGACAAGCTCAAGGACGGCGCCAAAGTCATGTTGCGCGGGCCGGGCCAGCGTGGACCGGGCGGTCAGCGCCAGAGCGGGCGGCGGCACGCTCCGCCGGGCGGCAGCGGCAGCTGAGGCTGCGGGCACTCGCCGCCTCCTCGGGCGCTCCATGAACCCCTCACGTATCTTCATTCTCCGGCCCGTCGGGACCTCGCTCCTGATGGTGGCGATACTCCTTGCGGGCATCGTCGCGTATCGCTTCCTGCCGCTCTCCGCGCTGCCCCAAGTCGATTACCCGACCATTCAGGTGCAGACGTTCTATCCGGGCGCGAGCCCGGAGGTCATGACCTCCGCGGTCACGGCACCGCTCGAGGTACAGTTCGGGCAGATGCCGGGACTCAACCAGATGTCCTCGGCGAGCTCGGGCGGCGCCTCGGTCATCACGCTGCAGTTCAATCTCTCGCTGAGCCTCGATGTGGCCGAGCAGGAGGTTCAGGCCGCGATCAACGCTGCCGGCAACCTGCTGCCCTCGGACCTGCCCGCGCCGCCGATCTACGCCAAGGTCAACCCGGCGGATGCGCCGGTGCTCACGCTCGGACTGGTGTCGAAGACGCTGCCACTCACCGATCTGGAGGATCTTGCGGACACGCGCCTCGCGCAGAAGATCTCGCAGCTTCCCGGGGTCGGACTGGTGACGGTGAGCGGCGGCGAGCGGCCCTCGGTGCGCATCATCGCCAATGTACGGGCGCTCGCCGCCTATGGGCTCAACATCGATGACCTGCGCACCACCATTGCCAACAACAACGTGAATGCTCCCAAGGGGACGCTCGATGGGCCCTCACGCTCCTGGACCATCAACGCCAATGACCAGATCCAGAGTCCCGATGCCTACCGCAGCATCATCATCGCCTACAAGAACGGTAATGCCATCCGGCTGTCGGATGTCGCCGCGGTCACGAGCGGTCCGCAGAACATCTACCTGGCCGGATGGGTGAACGACACGCCCGGGATCATTCTCAACATCCAGCGCCAGCCGGGTGCCAATGTCATTCAGGTGGTCGATCGCATCAAACAGCTGCTGCCGCAGCTGTCCGCCTCGCTCCCGGCCGCGGTCGAGGTGTCCGTGCTCACTGACCGCACCAACACGATTCGCGCCTCGGTGCGCGATGTCGAGTTCGAGCTCGGCCTGGCGGTGGTGCTGGTGGTCCTGGTCATGTTCCTGTTCCTGCGCAACGTGCCGGCGACCGTGATTCCGAGTCTCTCGGTACCGCTCTCGCTGGTCGGCACGCTGGCGGTGATGTACCTCGCGGGCTTCAGCCTAAACAACCTGTCGCTCATGGCGCTCACCATCGCCACCGGCTTCGTGGTCGATGACGCGATCGTGATGATCGAGAACATCTCGCGTTATATCGAGCAGGGCGTGCCGCCGCTGGAAGCGGCGCTCAAGGGTGCGGGTGAGATCGGTTTCACCATCGTGTCGCTCACCGTATCGCTGATCGCCGTGCTGATCCCGCTGCTGTTCATGGGCGATGTGGTGGGGAGGCTGTTCCACGAGTTCGCCATCACCCTCGCGGTCACCATCGTCATCTCGGCGGTGGTCTCCCTGACTCTGGTGCCGATGATGTGCGCGAAGCTGCTGCGGCACCACGATGCCGCCGCGGAAAGCCGCATCGCCCGCTGGTCGAACGAGAAATTCCAGGCGCTCATCGAGTACTACGCCCGCCGCCTCGATTGGGTGCTCGAGCATCAGCCGCTCACGCTCGCGGTCGCCCTCGGCACCCTCGTGCTCACGGTGCTGCTGTACGTGTTCATGCCCAAGGGATTCTTCCCGGTGCAGGACACGAGCCTGATTCAGGCGATCACCGAGGCACCACAATCGGTTTCCTATAGCGACATGGCGCGGCGCCAGGCGACCCTGGCGGCTGCGATCCTCAAAGACCAGGACGTCGTCAGCCTGTCATCCTTCATCGGCGTCGATGGCACCAACGTCACGCTCAACAGCGGCCGCATGCTGATCGACCTCAAGCCGGTCGATCAGCGTTCGGCATCCGCGAGCGAGGTCATCCGCCGGCTGCAGCGCGAGACGGCGGAGGTAAGCGGCATCTCGCTGTACATGCAACCGGTGCAGGATCTCACCATCGACACCACTGTCAGCCGCACCCAGTATCAGTTCGTGCTGGAAGATGCGAATCCGGAGGAATTCGACACCTGGGTGCCGCGGCTGGTCGCGCGGCTGCAGCAGCTGCCGCAGCTCGAGGACGTGGCGAGCGATCAGCAGAATCAGGGGCTCGCAGCCTATCTCACCATCGACCGGGACACCGCCGGGCGCTTCGGCATCACGCCGGCGACGGTCGACAACGCGCTCTACGACGCCTTCGGCCAGCGCATCGTCTCGACCATCTTCACGCAGTCGAATCAGTACCGGGTGATCCTGCAGGCCGACAGCTCGGTGATGGCCTCACTCGATGCGCTGGGCACCATCTACCTGCCCTCCTCGACCGCGATCGGCGGGCAGGTGCCGCTCTCGGCGCTGGTGCGTGTATCGACCCGGCTGTCACCGCTCTCCATCGATCATCTCGGCCAGTTTCCGGCGACCACGGTGTCATTCAACCTCGCCCCGGGTGCGGCGCTCGGTGAGGCGGTGAAGGCGATCCGCGCGGTGGAAACCGACATCCACATGCCAGCGAGCGTCATCACCACCTTCCAGGGCGCGGCGCTCGCCTTCCAGGCGACCCTCGCCAACGAGGTGTTCCTCATCATCGCCGCGATCATCACCGTCTACATCGTGCTCGGGGTGCTCTACGAGAGCTTCATCCATCCGGTCACCATTCTTTCCACCCTGCCTTCCGCCGGCGTGGGGGCGCTGCTCGCGCTGCTGCTCGGCCGCATGGATCTCGGTGTCATCGGCATCATCGGCATCATCCTGCTGATCGGCATCGTGAAGAAGAACGCGATCATGATGATCGACTTCGCGCTGGTGGCGGAGCGCGAGCAGGGGATGGCGCCCCGCCAGGCGATCCACCATGCGTCCTGCCTGCGCTTCCGGCCGATCCTCATGACGACCATGGCGGCGCTGCTCGGCGCTCTGCCGCTGATGCTCGCCTCCGGTACGGGCGCGGAGCTGCGCCGGCCGCTCGGTCTCACCATCGTCGGCGGACTCATCCTGTCGCAGCTGCTGACGCTGTTTACGACGCCGGTGATCTACCTGTACTTCGATCGCCTCGAGCGGCGCCTCGCCCGCTGGGGCAGGCCCGATGCGGACGCTGCCGGTGCGATGAGCCCATCGGCGTTGCGGCGGCCGGAGGACACGCCGTGACCGTCGCTGCGAACGGCGGGGTGCCGCAGGGCCCTGGGGTCAACCTCTCCGAACCTTTCATCCGCCGTCCGGTGGCCACCACTCTTCTGAGCCTCGGCGTCGCTCTGGCCGGGGTCATCGCCTACGGTCTGCTGCCGGTGGCGCCTCTGCCGCAGGTGGATCTGCCCACGATCTCGGTGAACGCGTCGATGGCGGGGGCGAGCCCCGACGTGATGGCGGCGACGGTCGCGACCCCCCTCGAGCGTCACCTGGGGCAGATCGCCGATGTTACGGAGATGACCTCCTCGAGCTCCACCGGTGCGACGCACGTCACGCTGCAGTTCGGCCTCGACCGCGACATCGATGGCGCGGCGCGCGACGTCGAGGCCGCAATCAACGCGGCGCGTGCCGATCTGCCGACTGCGCTGCGCAGCAATCCGACTTACCGCAAGGTGAATCCCGCGGACGCACCGGTCCTCATCCTGGCGCTCACCTCGCACACGCTGACACCGGGCCAGCTCTACGACGCCGCCTCCACCATCCTGCAGCAGAAGCTCTCGCAGGTCCGCGGCGTCGGCCAGGTGAATATCGGCGGCTCCTCGCTCCCAGCGGTGCGCGTGGAGCTCAATCCGACGGCCCTCTTCAAGTACGGGATCGGCCTCGAGGACGTGCGCGCGGCACTCGCGGCCGCGAACGCCAACACCCCGAAGGGCTCCATCGACATCGGCTCGGAACGCTACCAGATCTACACCAACGACCAGGCGACGCTCGCCGCCCAGTATCGCAGCCTGCTCATCGCCTACCGCAACGGCGCGGCGGTGCGCCTCGGCGATGTCGCCGAGGTGCTCGATTCGGTGGAGAACGTCCGCAACCTCGGGCTCGCCAACGGCAGCCCGGCGGTACTGGTGATCCTCTACAAGGCGCCCGATGCCAACATCATCGCCACGGTCGATGCGGTCAAGCAACTGCTGCCGGCGCTGCAGGCCTCGATTCCGAGCGACATCGACATCACGGTCGCGATGGATCGCACCACCACCATCCGCTCCTCGCTGCGCGCGGTCGAGAGCACGCTCGCCATGGCGGTGGCGCTGGTGATTCTCGTGGTATTTCTGTTCCTGCGTGACTGGCGCGCCACGCTCGTGCCGGCCGTGGCCGTGCCGATCTCGCTGCTCGGGACGCTCGGGGCAATGTATCTCCTGCATTACAGTCTCGACAACATCTCGCTCATGGCGCTCATCATCGCCACCGGCTTCGTGGTCGATGACGCCATCGTGGTGCTCGAGAACGTCACCCGCCACGTGGAAGCCGGCGTAGCGCGCTTCGAGGCCGCGATCCAGGGGGCTCGCGAGGTGGGCTTCACGGTGCTGTCGATGAGCCTGTCGCTGGTCGCCGTCTTCATTCCGATCCTGCTCATGGGGGGCATCGTCGGGCGTCTGTTCCGCGAGTTCTCGGTGACACTGTCGGTCGCGGTGCTGCTGTCGCTGCTGGTCTCCCTCACCACGACGCCGATGATGTGCTCGCGCTTCATCCGCCGGCGCGAGCTGCAGCGTCAGGGACGATTTTTCCTCGCCAGCGAGCGGTCGTTCGAGGCGGTGCTGAGTGCGTACCGCCGTTCGCTCCGCTGGTCGCTCGAGAACCGCGGCCTCGTCATGCTGATGCTCGTCGCGACCGTGGCGCTGAACATCTACCTCTACATCTACATCCCCAAGGGCTTCTTCCCCCAGCAGGACACCGGGCGGCTGATCGGCGGCATCCAGGCCGACCAGGCCATCTCCTTCCAGTCGATGTCGCGCAAGCTGCGGCAGTTCCTCGCCATCGTGCAGGCGGACCCGGCGGTCGAATCCGTGGTCGGCTTCACCGGCGGCGGCTCGCAGGGCGGCGGACAGACCAACAGCGGCTTCCTGTTCGCATCGCTCAAGGCCCGCTCGCAGCGCAACGTGAGCGCCGACCAGGTGATCGGACGGCTGCGGCCGAAGCTCAACCAGGTGGCGGGCTCGCGGCTCTTCCTGCAGGCTGCACAGGACATCCGCACCGGCGGCAGACAAAGTCTCTCGCAGTACCAGTACACGCTGCAGGCCGACAGCATCGCCGAGCTCTATCACTGGGCACCGCTGCTCACGGACGCGCTGCAGCGCGAGCCGGCGCTCACCGATGTCAACTCCGATCAGCAGCAGAACGGCCAGGAGATCGAGCTCGTCATCGATCGTGATACCGCGGCGCGACTCGAGCTCAATCCGGCAACGATCGACAACACGCTCTATGACGCCTTCGGCCAGCGCTACGTCTCGACCATCTACAAGGCGCTCAACCAGTATCACGTCGTCATGGAGGTGGCGCCGCAGTACTGGCAAAGCCCCGATACGCTCAGCAATCTGTGGGTGAGCACCGCCGGCGGCACGGTGAGTGGCACCCAGTCGACCAACGCGGTCGCGGGGACCGTGGTCTCGACCCGGACCGCGGCCAATAACAGCGCCGCGGCGGTCGCCGCGGATACCGCCCGAAACCAGGCGACCAACAGTCTCGCCAACACCGGCCATGGCGCAGTGTCGACCGGTGCGGCGGTCAGCATCGCCCGGGAGCAGATGGTGCCGCTCGCCGCGTTCAGCCATTACGCACCGGGGAACACGCCACTGGCGGTGAACCATCAGGGACCGTTCGTCGCGACCACCCTGTCCTTCAACGTGGCAGCCAATCATTCATTGAGCGATGCGCAGGCCGCGATCGCGCGCGCCATCGACGAGATTCACATGCCGGGCACGGTGCACGGCAGCTTCCAGGGCACCGGGCGCACCTACGAGGAGTCGCTCTCGAACGAGCCGGTGCTGATCCTCACGGCGCTCGCTGCCGTCTATATCGTGCTCGGGGTGCTGTACGAGAGCTACATTCACCCCGTGACCATTCTCTCCACCTTGCCGTCGGCGGGAGCCGGGGCGGTGCTGGCCCTGCGCCTGTTCAACACCGAGTTCAGCATCATGGCGCTGATCGGGGTGATTCTCCTCATCGGCATCGTGAAGAAGAACGCCATCATGATGATCGATTTCGCGCTCGATGCGCAGCGCCACGGACACTCGCCCGCGGAGGCGATCTACACGGCCGCCGTGCTGCGCTTCCGGCCCATCATGATGACGACCATGGCCGCGCTCCTCGGCGCGCTGCCGCTCGCATTCGGCAGCAGCGAAGGCTCGGAGACCCGCCAGCCTCTCGGCATTGCCATCGTCGGCGGGCTGATCGTCAGCCAGATGCTGACGCTCTACACGACTCCGGTCATGTATCTGTATCTCGATCGGTTCGGGCGGTGGTGCAGGACGCTGTGGACGCGCACGTACCCGCAGAGGCCCTCGGCACCACCCGCGCAGGTTGGAATATGAGACACGCTCCAGCATCCCTGAAGACCATTGCCGCGGCCGCCTGTGTCGGGCTCGCCGTCGCCGCCTGTGCGGTCGGTCCCAATTACCATCGCCCCAGCGCTGCCAGTCCGCAGCGCTTCAAGGAGGCCGAGGGCTGGAAGCCCGCCGAGCCGCGCGAAGCGGCAAGCGGCAGCGACTGGTGGTCGATCTACCAGGACGCGACCCTCGACTCGCTCGAGAAGCAGATCGACATCTCCAATGAGACGCTCAAGGCGTCGGAGGCTGCCTGGCGGCAGGCGACCGCGCTCGTGAGCCAGGCGCGCGCGGGGCTCTTCCCGACCATCGGCGTGACCGCGAGCGCTACGCGCGCCGGCGGCACCGGAGGGCGCGCTACGGCGGCCACCACCGGTGGGACCGTCACACCGCTCAAGCACCCGGTGAACGAGTTCGAGCTGCTCGGCACCGCGAGCTGGGATCTCGATATCTGGGGAAAGATCCGCCGGACGATCGAAAGTGATGTGGCCGCTGCGCAGGCGAGTGAGGCCGACCTCGCGGCGGCGCGCCTCTCGGCGCAGGCGACCCTGGCGAGCGACTACATCCAGCTGCGCGTCGCGGACGAGCAGCGCCAGCTCCTCGAGAAAACCGTCGACGGCTACAAGCGCGCGCTCGAGATCACCCAGAACCAGTACCGCGTCGGGGTGGTCGCGAAGTCGGATGTGATCACCGCGCAAACCCAGCTCGGTGGCGCGCAGTCACAGCTCATCGCCATCGGCGTCACGCGCGCAACCCTCGAGCACGCCATCGCCGTGCTGATCGGCAAGGCACCGGCAGACTTCTCGCTCCCGCCGCAGGCTCTCAGCGCGACGGTGCCGGTGATCCCGACCGGCGTACCCTCGAGCCTGCTCGAGCGGCGTCCGGACGTCGCGGCGGCCGAGCGGCGCATGGCGGCGGCCAACGCGCAGATCGGTGTGGCGATCGCGGCCTACTTTCCCGACCTGACTCTCAGCGGCCAGTACGGGTTCGCCAACAATGTCGTCTCCGGGCTCCTGCACTCCTCCAACAACTTCTGGTCGGTCGGCGGCACGTTGAACGAGACGCTGCTCGACTTCGGGGCGCGACCGGCGCAGGTGCGCCAGGTACGGGCTGCTTACGATCAGACGGTCGCCAACTATCGCGAGACGGTGCTGACGGCGTTGCAGCAGGTCGAGGATGAGCTCGCCACGCTGCGCATCCTCGAGCAGCAGGTCGAGGTGCAGGAGCAGACGGTCAAGTCCGCAGATCTCGCCGTGCAGCTGACGCTCAACCAGTACCGCGCCGGCACGGTGGCTTACACCTCGGTGGTGACGGCGCAGGCAGTGGCGCTCGGCGATGCGCAGACATTGCTCACCATCCGGCAGAACCGCCTGGTGGCGAGCGTCGCATTGATCCAGGCGCTCGGCGGCGGCTGGCAGGCCGCATCGATCGGCACGGCGGCGGGCACTGCTGCGACACT
>DATKMV010000031.1:0-31671 GCA_035541695.1 Steroidobacteraceae bacterium | reverse complement strand
CGCGGACGTTGCATCAAAGGAGTATCGCCGCGACTACTTCCGCCAGCTTTTCCGGCTGCAGGCCGAGCTCATCAAGGTCCAGGACTGGGTGGTGGCGGCACGCGAGAAGGTCGTCATCCTGTTCGAGGGGCGTGACGCCGCTTACGGATGAGGAGCAGCATTTGCGCTTCCTCGGCCGTATTTACGATCCGCTGAAGCAGTGGAAGTTGAGTCCCATGGATCTCGAATCACGCCGTCGCTGGGAGGACTACACCAGAGCCAAGGAGGTCATGCTGCAGCGCTCACACATTGCCGAAGCGCGCTGGTGGGTGGTACAGGCGGTCGACAAGAAGCGCGCACGACTCAACTGCATCGACCACCTGCTCAAGCAGTTTCCGTACACGCCCGTGCACAAGGACCCGGTCGTCCTCCCGCAGCGGGAGCACCATGAGCACTATTCACGCCAGGCGGTGCCGCCGGGAATGCTGGTGCCGGAGGTTTACTGACATGAGGATTCGCGAAATGACCCTGGGGGAGTGCGCGGCGGTCCTCGAGCGGTCGGAGGTGGGCCGGCTGGCCTGCGCTCGCGACGCGCAACCGTACATCGTTCCGATCCACTTCGCATACGATGGTGAGCATTGCTACGGTCTCACGACTGCCGGGCAGAAGATCGATTGGATGCGCTCGAACCCGTGCGTTTGCCTCGAGGTCGACGAGCGTTCGAGTCACCAGCGATGGCTGAGCATCGTAATGATGGGGCGCTATGAGGAGCTCCCGGAGAGCGCCGCCTGCGAGGGCGCACGAGCGCACGCGCTCGAGCTGCTGCAGCGGCGTGAGCTCTGGTGGCAGCCGGCGAGCGTTGCGCGGCGTGGCCGCGAGCAACGTGCGCCGATCTTCTACCGCATCCACATCGTGCAGATGACGGGCCTGTGCGCGGAGCCCGACGCGGTCGGGATAGCGATGCGCGCGAGCGATTGAATCGCCGTGGCGTTTCCTCTCGCGAAACAGTGCATTCCGCGAGAAGGATTGTGCGCGTCGCGGGGGGGTCCTAGGCTGCTGTCGTGAGTTTCAGCAAAGCGCTGCGCCTTCGTGTCGAGGCGCGATCACCCGGGAGGCTCATATATGAATGAGCAGATGGTCCTGCTGCGAGCAGTCGATGGAACCTGGGAGGGGTGGCAATGCATGGCGCTGAAGGAATTCCTGCAGCAACTCGATCTGGAGACGTTGCAGGCCGGGCAGCTGTTGGTCGGCATGGTGTTGCCGCCCGTCCGCGGGCAAGTGCAACAGTAGCCAGGCGCTTGGCCCGGACCGGACTGCCGAGCTGACGCACGAGGCAGCGCACGCTCCGGCCGGAATGAGGTGTGGCGCTGTTGCACTGCGAGCTGGTCAGGGCCGCAGCGCGCGTCCTACACTGCGCGCCTCCCCGGACATGCCCGGGACCCCGTACAAAACCACACCTGCAGAAAGGGGGAAGCTATGAAGACTCTCATTGCGGCGCTGCTGTTGGTGCCGGCAACGGCGTTCGCCGCCAGCGCATTCGACGGAACCTGGAAGCAGAATCTGGACTCGGTGAAAACGACCGGCAAGCCCGATGTGTACCTGCTTGCCAACGGAGAATACCTCTGCTCCAGCTGCTCTCCGGAGCTCAAGGTGAAAGCGGACGGTGCCGAGCACAAGGTGAGCGGGCATGCCTATTACGACACGACCTCGGTGAAAGTCACCGGCCCGAATTCGGACGAGCAGCTGCTCAAGCAGGGAGATAAGTCGATCGCCCGCATCGTCGAATCGGTTTCGGCCGACGGCAATACGCTCACGCAACACATCACGAGCTACGCCGGCGCAAAGCCGGTGACGGTGGAGCTGACCGAGAAGCGCGTGGCCCCCGCGCCCGCCGGCGCGCATCCGGTGTCGGGGTCCTGGCAGCCGGCTGCATTCAAAGGAGATGAAACCGCGCGCACGGTGAAGTATCGGATGACCACCGATGGTTTCCAGATGCACTGGAACGGTCAAAGCTATGACGCGAAGTTTGATGGCAAGGAGTATCCGATCGTGGGCGATCCGGGCAAGACGACCGTGTCACTCAAGAAGCTCGACGCCAACTCGGTCGAGGAAACGGACCGCCGGCAGGGCAAGGTGGTGGATGAGATTCATCTGGCGGCATCACAGGATGGTAAGAGCATCGCCGTGACCGACAAGGATGTGGCACACGGACAGACGACGACCTATACGCTCGAGAAGCAATGAGGGCGGTGCGCCGGAGCCTGACGATCGGGTCGGGCTCCGGCGAGCAGCGGCCGAGGCGCAGGCGCCGTGTCAGAGCGCCAATCGCTTGAAGAGACTCTCTGGAATCAGGCGGATCACGGCCATGATGAGACGCCAGACCGGCGGCGTATAGAGGATGTCTGGTGAGCGGCGCTCGAGCGCACGCACGATGTCGGCGGCCACCCGGCGCGGGTCGGCCAGCTTCACCGCGGTCGGCAGGTTGTCCGTCATCGAGGTGCGCACGGGCCCCGGCTTTATCGTGATGACGCGCACCCCGGCCGGATGAAGCCGGCTGCGCAGGCCCTGCAGAAACAGCGACAGCCCGCCCTTGGCCGAGCCATACACGTAATTCGAACGGCGCCCACGCTCCCCTGCAACCGAGGTGATGGCGGCTATGCACCCGCCGCGGCGTCGTTCCAGGTCGGCCGCGAACAGGGTGAGGATCGCCGCGGCGCTCACGAAATCCACCCGTAGCTCCTCTATCACTGCCTCGACCGACCTGGCCGCGAGCAGCTGATCGTGCATGGTGCCGTAGGTGAGCAGCATCGTGTCGAAATCGGGCAGTGTGCCCGAGACAAAGGCGAGCACACCCGCGTGCTCGGAGACCGCCGCGAGATCTGCGCAATGGGCCAGCACCCGTCGCGCACCGCGCAACTGCAGGTCGGTCTGGAGCGCGGCGAGGCGCTCCGCGGAGCGCGCCACCAGCAGCAGATCGCAGCCGCGCCGGGCGAGTTGCTTTTGCACCTCGAGAGCGATACCCGAGGTGGCGCCGAGTACGACAACTTTGTTCATCAGCCGAGTCCCGTCACGCGGCGCCAGAAAGAGGAAGACATCTTCGGATCGAGATAAGGAACGAAGTCTCGCCACTGCGGGTAGGAGACCTCGAAGAGCTCCGGACTCATGCGCGCATCTTTCGCGGGATAGAGCGCGCCGCCACTTTGGCGCACCACCTCATCGAACGAGCGCATCAGGCTCAGCGTCTTCTCCCCACGCATCGGGAAATCGAGCGCGATGGTGAGCCCGGGTCGCGGGAAGGACAGCATGCCCGGCGGTGGTGCCGGGCCGAACTGCTTCAATACGCCGAGGAAGGAGCCCATGCCGGAGCGGGCAATTCGCTCGAGCAGCTCCTCGAATGCATCGAGCCGCTGCTCCGGAATCACGCACTGGTATTGAAGGAAGCCGTGTCGGCCATAGAGGAGGTTCCAGTCGTTGATGGAATCGAGCGGGTAGAAGAATGCCTGGTAGGACTCCCGACCGGCGCCCCGCTTGTGAGCGTGCAGGGCATAGAAGGTGGCGTTGAAGGCGCGTATGGACCAGGGATTGAGCAGCCAGCCTGGAGGCGCGAACGGCACGGTCGGTCCGTGCCTGGGACGAAACTCCTGTCGGTCACCCGCCGCGTGGTTACCGCGGAAAAAAATGCCGCGCGCGTTCCGCCCGGCAAAGCAGTCGATCCAGGCGACGGTGTACTCGAAACGCTCGTTACTCTCGTGGCTCAGATCGAGGAAGGTCTTGAGGGATCGGAAGGGAATGGACTCGTTGTTGATCCAGGGACCATCGACCCGCTTGAGTCTGATGTCCGCCCAGGCGATCACACCGGTGAGACCCAGCCCGCCGATGGTGGCGCGCAGGAGGTCGGGATGCTCGGCCGCATCGCACACGAGCAGGCCACTATCGGACCGCAACAGCGCGATGCGCGGCACGTGGGCGCCGAAGGTGCCGGCGCAATGATGGTTCTTGCCGTGCACATCGTTGGCTATTGCGCCTCCGACGGTCACGAGGCTCGTGCCGGGCGTGACCGGCAGGAACCAGCCCTTCGGCAAAAATATCCCGACGAGGTCGGCGAGGCTGAGGCCGGCTTCGCAGCGGACGATGCCCGTCGTCTCGTCGAAAGCCAGAACGCGATCGAGACGACTGCAGTCGAGGAGCTCGCGGTCGCCGTTCAGGCACGAGTCGCCGTAGCTGCGCCCGAGTCCAAAGGGCAGCAGCGCACCGGGCGCCGCGGCCTCGAGAACGCGCGGCAGCTGATCTCTCCAGGCGGGCTTATGCAGCGCACGATGATGCAGTTGCGGGTAGCGCCCCCAGGAGAGCACCGCCGGCGTGGCGCGTGCGGCGGCACTGCCTTCAGATCCGGACTGCAGATTCCGCATCGCACGCTTCCTCGTTTTTCCGGCGCCCCGGCAGGCTCGTCTTACGCATCCCGGGCGTCAAACCGGTAATACCATGCATTGCGGAGAAGACCGATAAGGAGTATCCTAACCGATTGCTTTTAAAGCGAAATGATCTCCTTGGGGGGCCGTATCTTGCGCCGACCGCTGCTTCAGTTGCTTTTATTGCTCGCTCTCCCACTCACCGGTCCAGCCGCAGATCTGAGCTCGGTGCGAATGGAGGACCTGACGAGCGCCATTCCGGTGCGCTCATGGCAGGACCTGACCGGATCACAGTTCGTTCGCCACGTCTCGATGATGGATGCCGCCGCGCGCGAGCAGGCGATATTCGCGCAACTGGCCAGGGGAAACCTGCCCGACTTTCTGCGCAAGCTCGTGCCGGTCGCCGTGCAGGGCGAGCTCGCGAGCGGCAGGAAGCTGGTGGCGACCGTGTTCGTGACACCCGACTACCTCTCGATCGGATCGGATAGCGACTTTCTGCGGATTCCGATGAATCTGCATACCGCAGTCAGCATCGCCGAGCGCTTTGGTTTCGTGCTGCCCACCCGCAAGATGGTGGACGCCATTTATCTGCAGTCGCGTCATCATCTCATTCCCCAGCCGCTCCCGGCCGGCGAGCAGATGCGATCGACCCAATATTATTCGACGCATAACTCGCTCATCGATGAGCAGGAGCAGGCGCTCGGCGCGCGACTGGGCGAGCTCGTTTCCGGAGACAAGAAAGACGTGGTCCTGACGAATCGGCTCGCACAGCACATCGGGCGAATCGCCATCTATGGCTGGCACCGCAGCGACGGGCAGCCTATCCAACCGCTGAGCACCGTCCATGGTGCGAACTACGCCGACTACAGTCATGGTATTCGCCTCGTCAGCCGCTGGGCAGTGGTCGATGGCAAGCAGCGGTTGGTGCGGGACATTCTGCAGGACCCATCGACCGCCCGGGTGTTGAGCGATGAAGGCCCGATTCAGCTCGATTGGAGTGCACTCACCGCGGCGCGGCTCGAGAGCGCGAAGGTCGCTGCGCCCACGAGCTATTGATGCTCGACGCGCGGGCTCGCGGGTCCGGCGCCAATGCCGACACTCTTCAGTTTTGCCGACTTCGAGCACATCAGCGCGTCGCTGCGTGATCTCAGCGGTTTGAAGCCGGGTCGCATGGCGCTGCTGCGCCATGCCAACCAGGAATGGCATGCTGACATCCAGAGCCCGGTCGCCGGCGAGCACTGCTTCATCCTCGGCAGCATCGCGCCCCCCGATGGACAGATGCTGTCGCTCCTGCTGCTTGCGCATACGCTGAGGCTACAGGGCGCGGCCCGCATCACCGGCTTGCTGCCCTACCTCGCCTATGCCCGCGAGGACAAGATCAAGCCAGGCCAGAGCCTCGCGACGCAGTGGGCCGGAGCACTGCTGCACGCCTCGGCGCTCGATGAGGTGTGGTCGGTCGATGTGCACAGTGAGCATGACCGGGAGCTGTTGCCACTGTCTCTCGAGTCCATCTCGCCGGCTCGAGTCTTCGGTGAATGCCTCGAGCAGGCCGGACTCAGCGAGGCGGGCTTCGTGGCCCCCGATGAGGGCGCTGTGGCGCGCTGCGAGGCCGTGCAATCGGCCTGCGGGAAGAGCGCGCATGGGGTCGCCTACTTCCAGAAGCAGCGCACCGCGAGCGGCATTACGCATCATGGGCTCATCGGCCGTGTGCAGCGCCGCACCATCGTGGTTGACGACGTGCTCGACACCGGAGCGACGCTGGTCTCGGCCTGCCAGAGACTGGTCGAAGCGGGTGCCGAGGAGCTCTATATCTGCGTGACCCACGGTCTGTTCACCGGAGCGCGCTGGCGGGATCTCTGGTCGTTGCCGGTCAAACGTCTCTTCTGCACGGACACCGTGCCCGCCTGCGCGAGCCTCAACGACTCGCGCATCACGACCTTGAGCGTCGGTCCGCTGTTGCGCGCGCACCTCGCCGCGAGCCTCTGATCAGTTCAGTGTCTTGCAGCAGCGAAAGCCCAGGTGGTAGTTCGCATGGCTGTGCTCGTCCATCACGCGCGTGCCATGCCAGAAGGGTGCGCGCCAGCGGCACCAGTCCTCGTGGGCACGATACTTGTCGAAAATGAACCAGCTGCCCTTCATTTCGGTGTAACCGAGCTCCTTGCTGCCGAGGCTCGACATCTGGCTTTCATTCAGGGGCAGGTTCATGTGCTCCGCCGCATTGCCGTTCAGATCGTAGACATCGAGCGAGCTCTTGCAGGCCGGAAAGTCGCCGGTCGGGTACGTGTTGGAGCCGCAAGCAGTCCAGCTGCCGCCATTGCAATCGGCATTCTTGCTGCTGTTGGTCGCGCAGATCCCGGTGCGGTAGTCCGGTCCATAGCTCCAGGATTTGTGCGCGCTCGCCACCTGATTGTGTGCGAAGCGCATGCGGCGAATGGCCTCTTCGGGAGCCACGCCCCTGGCGAGCTCGAAATGGTAGTCCGGCGGCTCGAGCGCTCCGGCGCAAGCTCCTTCCCATTCGTGCGCATCGCAAAGGCGACGGCCGATGGCGGCGCAGAGCTGCGCCGCCTCGCGTGCCTTGACCCACACGACGGGGTAGGTGCAGGGCAGGTCCGGGAACTCGAACTGATCGATACAGGCCTTGGCGTCTTCGGGCTTCTGCTTCGCCGGATCGTACAGAGGAGCCATGTACTTCGCATTGCAGATCTTCTCGAAGGTCGGGTTCTCGTAATGGATACCGAGCTGGGACAGCTTCCCGGTACACTCCTCGGGCGTGACCGGATGCCGTGTCACCGCCGGATTTCCCTGCCCGATGCTCCGCGAGCCGGCGAAGATCCGTCGCACCGCTTGCATCTGCTCATCCGAGAGCCCATGTCCGCGTTGCAGCGCCTGAAAGAGCGTCTCGTTCTGTTGTGCCAGTGTCTGGGATGGGTCGGCACGTAAGCCTGGCGGATTGAGGCCGACGATGAGGAGCCCCAACAGTCCGGACAACGAGACACGCTGCAGGTGCATTGTTTTCTCCCGGGTATCACTGGACATGTCGTGTGACGAAGAAAAAGTCGCGGTTATCCGGGTAGCCGAGGAAGCGCGGAACCGTTGCCCCGGAATTGGTCTTGTCCACCTCGCTCATTCCATCGATCAGGTATTCCACCAACAGTTGCGAGCCAGCGCGACGATAGAGCGCGAGATAGCTGTGCTCGAGTGCGTTCATATCGAGGTGCATCGCATAGCGAAATCGGTACGCCTGAAAAACACGCGCCATCGCCGAGGGCGTGGCATCGGAAAAGACGGCATAGACCAGAAAACGTTTGCGGCCGTTGAGCTGCAGTGCCGCGGCCGCCCGCAGCGTGCGCAGCTTCGTGTCTTCCGACCCCGACCAATTGCCCGGGCCCCACTGGTTCACCCAGCGTCCCGGCACGGTGGACTGAGACCGCTCGTCGAACTCGACCAACGGCACCCCGTTCTGGCGCGCGTATCGGATCCTCGGGAGCAGCTGCTCGTCCTGTGGCTCCCAGGACTTCATCTGCACCGAGCCATCCTGCAGCACCAGCAGGGTTGCCAGCTCGGGCTGCAGCCGGCTCACCACCACGCCCTCCTGCAGAAAGCCGTAATGGCTGCCGTGGTTCACCGTCGCCAGCGGCCCGTACTTGAAAGCGCCATGTACGCGCTTGAATCCGCCGGCAAAGGTCGCCACCGTGATGCGGGCGGCTGCCGGGCTCACCAGCCCGGTCGCTACCAGTGGCGCAATCGTGCCGATGCCATCGGGACCCGGGAGCCGTGGGTCCCGCATCTGCGGCTGGATATGCTCCGACCACTCGACGGAGGGATGCTCGGTGCCGAGCGAGTAGCCGAGATCGTAGCGTTCGAGGTCGAATGCAATGAGGTAGCAGAGCGAAGTCGCCTCGACCGGGTCGAGGGCATTGACCATCGCCTTGTGACTTTCCAATATCGCCGCATCGATCAGCTGCGGCTCGATGAGGCTCACGTACACGCCCGGATTGTCGCGTGCCGCGTACCATGCACCCGGTCGCACTGTTCCGGTTGCATTCTCGAGCGTCAGCCCGAGCCCTGTGGGCGTGATGACCCGGTCAGCGTACTTCGGGTCGATGAGCGCGACCAGAGGCTGTTGTTGCGTTGCAGGCGCCGCGGTCTCCGCAGCATCGCCCGGGGCGGCCCGCAGCTCGGTCGTTTCCCGGTGCGTGTTCCCGAGAAGGTGATGAAAGATGACCGTGATCTTCTCGCCACCCCACAGCTGCGTGCGCACGAACTCCGCCTCGGCCTCGAGCCGCGTGAGGTGCCCCTTGACGGGATTGCGCAGCCAGAGCCGCCCGTCACAAAGCGACGCGTACGGCAGGTGCGACCTGCTGGCCGCGGCGAGCGGCCCGTTGGCCGCATCGCCGAAGAGCTTGCAAGGGTCGCGGCTCTTGCCTTCCAGCAATTGCACACCCATCGGATATTTCGGGTCCAGCGCGAGAGTCTGCGACGCCGGCCTGGCGTTCTCGAGGTGGTAGGAGGCGTGGGAGCCATCCTGCCAGAGCACGTTCAGCAGATACCAGACATTGATGGTTGGGTTGAGGTTGACGAGCGTCGCGGTCCCTGACAGCCCCGAATCCGCGCGGATGCTGCCGGAGCTCACCTGGCGAAAAGGTTGCAGGTCGAGGATGGAGCTCGCAGGCACCGCTTGCGGCGATGACGCTGGCACCTCCGGTGCCGGGAGCTCACTGGCCCTGACGCCGCGCAATGCGGGTGAGAGTGTCACGACCCCGAGAGCGAGGAGGCCGAGGCCCAGACGCAGAGCGCAGCGGCGTGTGCGAGTCGCAGGTTGCATTTCGAAGCCGGCGCTCAGGGATATTCCTGCCGGGCTAAATGGCCAACAGCACCGTCGCGACCATCAGCAGCACGAGGATCCGACTGGTGCGATCGCGCAGGGCGAACACGAGAGGATCGTGATACATCCGGCCGCGATGCGCGACGAGCCACAGATACCCGAGCCAGTAGAGCAGCAGCGGACACACGAGCCAGATCAGCTGGTGTCTCGAATAGAGGACGTTGGCTGCGCCACTCGCAATGTAAATGGCGAGCACCAGCACCGCCGCATAACCGCTGGCCGTGCCCTTGGAGGCGAGCAACTCGGCATCGCTCAGCTCGTAGCCACGCGCCGTGGCGCGCTGGCCCTCGATGTCTCGCATGATGACGAGCTCCGCGTAGCGCTTGACGAACGCGAGGCTGGTGAACAGGAACAGCGCGAATCCCACCAGCCAGACGGACGGCCACAGGGCGATTGCGGCCGAGCCGGCGACGATACGCAGCGTGTAAAGAGTGGCGAGCACCAGAATGTCGAGCAGCGCCACGTGCTTGAGCCGCAGCGAGTAGGCGAGGGTGAGCCCGAGGTAGACCAGCAGCATCGCGAGCACCAGCGGGGAGAGCATGGCCCCGAGGAGTGCCCCGAGCATCATCAGGGCAGGAGCCATGAGCAGCGGATACACGAGCGATATGCGCCCGGAGGCGAAGGGGCGCAGCCGCTTCTGCGGATGACGGCGATCCGCCTGCAGATCGAGCAGGTCGTTGACGAGGTAACCACCCGAGGCGCAGCAGCAGAACGCCGCAAACGCCATCAGGGTTCTCATCAGCGCCTCCGGTGCGAAGAACAGGTGCGCGGCACACACCGGCACGAAGACGAGTACGTTCTTCAGCCAGTGCTCGGGTCGTAGTGCGCCCACGTATTCACGCAGGCTGGCCGGGCGGTCGCTGAAGGCGCTCTCGCAGTCGGCTACCCGCGCGACACGGCGCAGCAGTCGCGCACGGCTGCTGATGACGAGTGCCTTCCTGGCGGAGGACCATACCGGCAGATCCCGCGATTCATTACCGATGTAATCGAAGCCTCGCTCGCCGAGCTCCGCCACCAGGCGCGCCCGCTTGTGCGCGCCGGAGAGGTTGGTGACGCCGTCGCTCGCCAGGACCTCATCGAAGCAGCCGACCTGCGCGGCGATCTGCCGGGCAAGCCGCTCATCGCTCGCGGTTGCCAGGATGACCTTGCGGCCTCTGGCACGCTCGGCGCGCAGGTACTCGACCAGCTCGGTCCGATAGGGAAGCAGGGTCGCGTCCAAATCGACTCGCTGCGCAACCTCCCGCTTCAGGTGTGCTCGTCCTTGCACCAGCCAGCGTGGCAGAGCAAGAAGCGCCAATGGCTTATCGCGCAAGAGCCTGATGACCGATTCGATGAGCAGATCGCTCGCGATCAGCGTGCCATCGAGATCCACCACCAGCGGAAGCGGAGGCGTGGCCGTGCGTGCATCCGCGACATACGGCAACGGCAATTTGCCGGCTGGCTCGCTCATTGCATTTCGATGCTCAGGTGTCGTTTGTGAGCTGTCCGGGCCCTGACCGATGCATCATGCCTCAATGTGTGGCGCCTCGCTGCTTCGGGAGACACCTACGCGCCGCGCTCAAAGCCTCAGCCGCCGGCAGTCCTCCGTCCCTGCAGTGCTGCTTGATCGGCGAAAGCCCCCGCGCGCATGATGCCGCAGCGTGCTGCGGCAGCCTTGCAGCGGCTTCAGCGAACAGGGACCGACAGCAGAGGACCGTTGCTCGTGAAATCTTCCCTTGCCCCCGCCGCGCCGCGAATGCAGCGCAACCTGCTGCCTGCAATCTGCGATGTTTCCGTGACCAACGTGTGCAACGCCGCCTGCGACTTCTGCGGTTTCGCGCGCGGTAAGAACCTCGGCGGTCCACGCCGCTACATCGATGTTGCCGAGTTTGCGCGCGCGCTGCCTATCCTGCGCCGGCGCCGGGTGCGCTACATGACCTTCCAGGGGGGCGAGCCGCTGGTTCATCCTGGCATCACTGCCCTGGTCAGGGCTGCCACCGAGGCCGGGGTGCGCTGCGGCCTGATCACCAACGGCTGGTTCCTGCCCGAGCAGATCGAGGCACTTGCCGATGCGGGCCTGCACCGGCTGCTGGTCTCGATCGACAGTGACAGCATGTCGAAGCACGACGACAATCGCGGCCTCGAGGGCCTGCATCGGCGCATCGCGGCGGGCGTCGCGCGGGCGCGCACGCTCGGTATTCCGGCCTCGGCCAGTGTCACCGTGAGCCGGCTGCTGGACTTCGAAGCCCTCCCTGAGGCGCTCGAGCAGCTCGGCTTTCGCGCCGTAACCTTCTCGTATCCGCGGCGCGAGCCGTTTGGGTCGAGCTCACTCGTTTACAGTGAGGAGTCGCGGCTCATCGACCAGCAGCCGCAAGAGCTGCTGGAAGCCCTGGCCGCGATCCAGCGCATGAAGAAGCGATTTCCGGTTCTCAATCCGGCAATGTCATTGGCCGAGGTGGCCCGATCCATTCGCGGAGAAAAGCAACTGATTCCGTGCATCGGCGGACGTAAATACTTCTACCTGGACTGGAATCTGGATATCTGGCGCTGCGAAGCGTGGAAGGAGCCGCTGGGCTCGGTCTTTGATCTGGACAAGTTCGAGGATCAACGGGACGCGTGCTTCGCCTGCACCATGTCGTGCTATCGCAACGCGAGTGCGCTCATGCACGGGGCGATTGCCGTCACCGACACGGCGCAGTCCCTGGCTCGCGGCGATTTCCCGCGCGCTGCCCGCTCGCTGCGGCAGGGTGGGGTGGCGCGCTCGCTCTGGGCGCTTGCCGCCGAGCACTATCCACGCCTCGTGCTCCGCTCGCGCCGGCGGGCGGCGGTACAGTGACGACGCCCCTGTTGCCTTACACCGGCCAGGTCTCGTTGGCATGCCGCAGCAGCGCCGGATCCCTCCGGCAGCGGTCGATGAAGTCGCCGACCTGGTGCGAGCGCCACGCCTCGCGATAGGCATGCCATGCATCCGCCAATGAGTCGCGGCGGAGATCTGCCGGGGCGAAGGGGAGTGCGTTGAGGAGCTTGACCTTTCCGTTCGGGACGATGAGCAGCATCGCCTGGGGGCTGGCGCGCCGCACGTCCAGCTCCGTGAGAATGTCCCAGGGGTAGATGGCAAGACGTGTACCGCCACCGAGCGAAGCGGCGCGCTCGCGCAGCTCCCCGGCGGCGTGCTGCCACTCCGCCTCGCTGCAGGCGAGCTCCTGCCATGCCGCGGCGGCGCGCCCGATGCGCATCAGCGGACCGGTGACGAATGCCTCACAGCCCAGGCGGACCGCGAGCTCATAGGTGGCAATCGCCTCGTGGATGTTCAAACGGGTGGGAACGAACACCAGCTGTGGTGGCGCTGCGCGTGACACGAGGCGCTCGATGGCGGCGACTGCGGCAGCGAACCGCCCGCCAGGGCGGACGCGCTCGTGCGTCGTGGCGGTCGCACCATCGATCGAGATCTGCACGCAGCGGAATGCCAGGCCCGCGAGCCGCTCCGCCGTGGCATCGTCGATGAGGCTCCCGTCGGTCTCGAGTTTCAGCGCGACGCCAGCAGCAGCGAGGACGTCGAAGAGGTCCCAACAATGGGGAACCGCGAGCGGCTCACCCCCTCCGAAGGCTACGTAGGGAATGCCGGCCGCTGCGATCTGCTGTGCGACGGACAGGGCCTCACTGCGTGTCAGCTCATCGCGCCACGCTTTCTCAGGACCGGACTCCTCGCAGCAGGCGAGGCAGCGCGCACCGCAGCGGTTGCTGAGCTGCCAGGCGATGAAGAGCGGTGCGGAATAGTTCTCGAGCGCGCGGCCCGCCTCGGGCCGCACGCTCTCGGAATGCCGGGTCGGATCGCTCAGGTGAAGCGGATGTAGGGCTGAGCGATGACTTCCTTGGAGACATCCTCCATCCTGGGCGTTTCCCAGCGAGGCTTGTCGGACAGCTTGCGCGGCCCGCTCGCGGAGGGTGTCGCCGGCTGGCGGCTCTGTGTGCTCTGCGTCGCTTGAGTCATGCTGTGTCTCCTACTCGAGTCAATTGTACGCAACGACCGTATCGGTCTGCCAGGCGTTCGCATCGGCCTGCCGCGCCTCATCGGTCGCCGCATGCCGGACCGTGTCGACCATTGCCGCGTCGCACCACGCGGTACGATAGCGTGTCCAGGCGTCCTGCAACGTGTCGCGGCGCAGGTCCGCACAGATCTGTGGCAACGCTCCGGCGACCTTGACCCAGCCGTTGGGCAGCACCAGCAGCGTCGCCGGAGGGTCGACGATGCTCCTGCGCAGTGCATCGGCAATCGAGAATGGAGTGTAGCAAAGTTCGAGCGGCTCCTTGGCCATGGCGACTGCCGTGCGCTCGAGCAGGCCGCGGAACTCGCGGTACTGCTGCGCGCTCGGCTGCAGGCGCTGCCACAAACGGGCAGCCGTGCCGATGCGCATCAAAGCGCCGGTGTTGAAACGGAACGCCCCGAGCGAGCGCGCCCGCTCGATCACCGCCGCAGCTTCGTGGATGTTGAAGCGGGTCGGTGCGAACGTTATCTCGAGAGGCAAGCCAGCGGCGCGCACCGCGCGGCACGCGGCGTGGGCCTTCTCGAGCGAAGCACCGGGCCGCTGACGTGCATAGACCTCGGGGGTGTCGCCATCGAGACTCACCTGCACGGAGCGGATCGGCAGCTTCGCCAGCTCTTGTAACAGCGCCGCATCGAGACGCTGTCCGTTGGTCTCGATCTTCAGTTGGACGCCGGCACGCCCGAGTCGCATCGCGACGGCGAGGAAATGCGGTACGACCAGCGGCTCTCCGCCGCAGAGCAGAACGTAGGGGATCTCGTTCGCAATCAGCTCACCGGCCAGACGCTGCGACTCAGCGGCGTCGAGCTCGTCCGGCAGTCGCTTGCCGGGGGCCGACCCGGTGCAGCAGTGCAGACACGCGAGGTCACAGTCGCGCGTCATCTGCCATGCGACGAGTAGCGGCCCCTTGAGGCGCCAGAGCTGTCCGCCTCCCGTCAGCGCCTCAGTGCCAGGCATGTGTCAGGACGCCTGCGGTAAAGAGGGTCACGGCGAGCGCATAACAACCGACGATCGCGCGGATGGCGGGTACGAATTGCCGTGGAGAATCGAAAGTGTGCGCAGCCCGTCGCGCGCTCGAGACGAGCAGCGGCACGGCCAGCAGCGCGGCGAGGCACGGCCAGGGGAATACTCCCGCGATCACCCCGAGGACGACCACGGCCAAAGCTGCGCCAGCGAGCGCCACATACAGTCGCACGGCGCGCGCACGGCCGAGGCGCACGACGAGGTTGCGCTTGCCGACCAGCCGATCCTGGTGAAAGTCCGGAATCGCATTGACGACCGCGAGCGCCATGATGAGGAGTCCCGGCACCAGGGACGCGCACAGGGCGGACCCTGAGAGGGAGCGGGTGTGCAGATACAGGCTCCCGAGCACCATCCAGGGGCCATAGGAGAGGCCAATGACCGCCTCGCCGAGACCGCGATACGCCCAGCGAATCGGCGGGGCGGCGTAGAAGATCGCGGCCATGCCTCCGAGCAGCGCCAGTGCGAGGATGGGCCAACCTAGGCGCACCGCAAGATAAGCACCGACCGCGAATGCCCCCGCGAACGCCGCGACACCAAGCCACATGACCCAGTCCGCCACCGGTGGGGCGTCCTGTGGATTGAAAACGCGATCGGTGCCGAGGCGCGAGTCGAAGTATTCGTTGAAAGCTTCCACCCCGATGACCGCCAGCACCACGCCGGCGAGGCCACTGCAGAAAATGGGGGCATCGAAGCTGCCACCGATGGCGTAGGCCCACGCCGCCCCGAGCAGATACGGCAGGAGCCCGGCATAGAGGAAGAACCGGTAGCGGACCAGGCTCAGCACCCGCAGCAGGCGCCGGCCCGGACCGATCGCAGCTGCGGAGCCCGGCCGCCCGTGAGGCGGCGGGAATGCGGTTACAGATAGACCCATCGGTGCAGCGTCGAGGTTCGGGTCGGATCGGCGTCGAGCTCCTCTACGAAGCGCGCCACCTGCGGGTTCTGCCAGGCAACCTGGAAATGTGCCCAGATCTCCGCGAGCGACTGCCGCCGCAGATCTCCGCACACGAAAGGCAGTGCATTGATGAGCTTCACGAGCCCATTCGGCAGCACGATGAGGAGCGCGGCGGGGTGGTGCAGGCGATAGCGCAGCTCTTCGAGCAGCCCCATCTCATGGAAATACACGCGCATGCGTCCGCGATACTCATCCGTCTTCGCATGCAGCACCGCGAAGAAGTCCCGGTACTGCTCCTCGGAGGGCGCGAGCCGGTGCCACGTCTTGGTGGCGTTGCCGGTATACATGGTGCGCCCGGTGTAGAAGCTCTCCGCGCCCAGCTCGTAGGAGAGGTCGACCGCCCGTCCGATCTCATGAGCGTTGAAAAGCGTCGGCGAGTAGTTGATCTCGACCGGCACGCCGGCGGTGCGCAGGTTGCGAATGCCTTCGAGCGCCCGATCGAAGTCACCGCGCACCCGCATGCGATTGAAGGTATCCCGGCTCGCCCCATCGAGACTCACCTGCACCGCCTTCACGCCGAGGCTCTTCAGCCGCGCGCATTTCTCGAGTGTGAGACCGTGGGCGTTGGTCTCTATCTTGAGCTGGGCGTTCCGGGTGCAGACGTATTCGACCATCTGGAAAAACAGCGGATGGAGCGTCGGCTCCCCGCCGGAAAAAGACAGATACGGGACCTGCTGCTCCACCACCTGCCGCAGGAAGTCGAAGATCTGCTGTTCGCTGAGCTCGTCGCGAAACGCCTTGCCGGGGCCGCTCTCCTCGATGCAATGCAGGCACGCGAGGTTGCATTCGTTGGTCACCTGCCAGGCGATGTATAGAGGAGCGCCAAGGTCGCCCGAGCCGGTCGCAGCGGGAGTCGTACCGGGCACGGGCAGCTGCGCTGCGGTGGCCACGATCGCATCCACCAGCTCAGTCCTCGAGCAGCCCCTGTTTGCGCAGATCTGCGACGAAGCTGTGCACCTCGCGCTCCAGACCGGTGCCGGAGTCCGAGAACTGCTCCTGCAGCTGGGCGATCAGCTGCGCCTCATCACAGCCGGCGCCGATGGCGCGCACGATGGCCGCGCCGGTCGGATTCAGTGCGAACACCTTCTCGCTGCGGGTCTCGAAGAGGACGCCACCGAACTTCTCCTCGCGGAACTTGGTGTACTTGGCGAGTCTCATAGCCCATTGAGCCCGAAGGCTTTTTCGCGCAGCAACACTTCATCTAAGCAGACAACTGCGGGTGAGGCAAGTAAGTGTTCTTACTGACTGGACAGAGACACCAGCGAGGCGCAGCGCGCCCTCGGATGGCCGGATCAGTCGACTCGGTGGACCGCAGAGCCTCGGTCGAGTACCTCGCCGTTCTGCAGTCGTACCAGGGCGGTGCGTACCCGGTCCGGATCGACGGGCTTGGTCAAGTGCATGGCGAAACCTGCCTCGCGCGCCCGACGCTTGTCTTCTTCCTGGCCCCATCCGGTAACCGCGATCAGGCACACCTCCGCACCCGCGCGTCGCTGGCGGATGGCATTCGCGACCGCGAAGCCATCCAGTTCCGGCATGCCGATGTCCAGGAAAGCGACTTCCGGTCGGAAGGTTTCTACCACTGAGACTGCGGCGTGGCCGCCATAAGCGGTGCGCACCTCGTGGCCGTCATGCGAGAGGAGCAGGGCGAGGCTGTCGGCGGCATCTTTGTTGTCGTCCGCAATCAGAACCCGAAGTTTGCCGAGCCGATCGGGCTGCGCTTGGACCTCCGTCGACTCGGGATCCGTCGGTGGCGAGGTAACAGGCAGGCGAATGCTGAATTCGCTGCCTTTACCCGAACCGGCGCTGCGCGCCTCGACCTGTCCACCGTGCAGCTCGACGACCCCCTTCACCAGCGCGAGCCCGATTCCGAGTCCGCCCTCGGATCGATTCCCCGAGGAGACCTGCGAGAACATGGTGAAGAGGCCTCCGAGCTGGTCCGCCGGAATGCCAATCCCGTTATCGGTCACGGTGATGACCAGCTCATTCTCCAGTCGTGCCTCGAGGTCGATCGAGCCGCCGCCATCGGTGTATTTGGCCGCGTTGGTGAGGAGATTGCCGACTGCCTGAGCCAGGCGGACGCCGTCGACGAGCAGGACCGGCACCTCATCCGGTAAGCGCACCGAGAGATGATGCGCCTTCTTCTCGAGGAGCGGGCGCGCCGTCTCGACCGCAGCTTCAATCACGCTTCGCAATGAGCAGGGGTCCTTGTGCAGACGCAGCTTGCCCTGGGTGATGCGGGCCAGATCCAGCAGATCATCGAGCAGCGCTGCCATGTGCCCCGTCTGCCGGCGAATGACGCTCTGTGCCCAGCGAAGCTGCGTCGGTGTGAGTTGCGCGGAGCCGAGGAGCTCGGCGGCGTTGCGAATGGGAGCGAGTGGATTGCGCAACTCGTGAGAGAGGATGGCGAGGAAGGTGTCCTTGCGGCGGTCGGCCGCCTGCAGGGCGGTCTCGCGAGCCAGTTGCGCCTCGAGCAGCGCGCGCACCTGGTACTGTCGGCGGCGCGAGCGCAGCGCGACTTCGATGGTGCGCAGCAGAGTAGCCGCCGCCAGCGGTCGCTCGAGCAGCGTGACGCTGCCGGCCGCTGCAGCGGTAAGGTCGAGCAGACGTGCCGATCGGGATTCGCCGCCGCTCGTGAGTATGATGACCGGTAACTCCGACCAGGCGGGCTGCGCACCCAGCTGGTTCAACAGGGCCGGCACCTGCTCGGGCACCAGCGCCTCCTCGGTGAGCAGCAGCGCGGCCGTATCCGCTCCCGCCTGCGCTGCGGCCTCGGATGCTCCGCTACAGACGTGCGCGCAATAGCCGTTGGCGCTCAGCAGATCGGCGATGGCTGCCGCGTCCCGCCCGACCGGCGCAACGATGAGGACGCGCTCGCTGCGGGTGTCACTCACCATCGGAGCGCGTCATCATCTGCTCGCCGCTGCCGCGGAAAACCGGAGCTGCAGTGAGAACCTGTTGAAACTCACGTAAGGGTGTGCCGATGCGGATCCCACGGCCGGCCTCGAGCATGAATTCCCGAATGGTGCGCTCATGCTGTCCGCTGCGCTTCTTGAGAATGGAGAGCGCAGTCCGTATGGCTCCCATCGCCTCGAAAAATCGCAGGCTGACGACCGTATCGGCGAGGTAGCTGATGTCCACCGGCGCTTCGGCAGAGAGGATAAAGCCGTGCTGCGCAAGGATGAAGAGCGTCAGCACCCCATTCTGGTTCAGGTAGCTCGATAGCTCGTGCAGCTGATTGCTCAGGTACCTCTCACCGGGCATGGCATTCAGATAGCCGTTCAGTGAGTCGATGACCAGCAGCCGGCATCCCGCCTGCACGCTTTTCTGTATGCGATCGGCGAATTCCCCCGGGGAAATTTCCGCCGGGTCGAGCTGCTGCAAAGTGATCGTGCCCTTGCTGAGGAACTCGGGGAACTGGAGCCCGAGCTTCTGCGCCCGGGCGAGGGCGATGCCTGGGGCCTCGTCGAACGAGAACACCACGCTGCGCTCGCCCCGGCTGGCCGCCTGTGTGGCGTACTGCAGCGCGAGGGTCGATTTGCCGGTCCCGGCGTGGCCGACGATCAGCGTAGTCGTGCCCCGGTCCAGTCCACCACCGAACAGCTCATCCAGCTCCTGAATGCCGCTGCGCACCGACTCACGCAGAAAGTTGCCGCGATGCTCGGCAGCGATCAGCCGTGGAAAGACGCGCAATCCGCCCCTCTCGATGAGGTAATCGTGATAGCCCTCGCGAAAGGCCACTGCTCGCAATTTGATCACCCGCAAGCGCCGGCGCGACTTGCCGTATTCGGGCGAGAGCTGCTCCATCTCGAGCACACCGTGGGTGACGCTCAGCACGTGCGGATCGGACCCCACACCCTCGTTAACCATTTTGTCATCGAGCAGCAGCGCAGTGCTGCACTGCCGGGCAAGCTCCTGCTTCAGACTGAGCAACTGCCGCCGATAACGCAGCGGCGTCTCAGCCATCAAGCGAAGCTCAGATAATGAGTCGAACACAACCCGTGCGGGACGGTGCTTGCGCGTTTCGGCGAGCAGCAACTTCGTGACCGCATTCAGCTCCACCTCGGAGGGGTGGAAGACGGTGGTCTGGGCTTCGGGACGAAGCAGCGATTCGATGGCCGAAAGCTCGAGGAGTGGTATGCGCTCGAGCGACCAACCATGTGACAGGGCAACTTTCTCGAGCTCGGATCTGGTCTCCGATAGCGTGATGTAGAAAACCCGCTCCCCGCGGCGTGCCCCCTCGAGCAGGAATTGCAGCGCGAGAGTCGTCTTGCCGCAGCCCGGATCCCCGTGCACGAGATACAGGCAGTTGCGCGGCAGCCCACCGCCGAGGACCTCGTCCAGGCCATCGACGCCACTCGTGCACAGCTCGGCCGCAGCCGCCGCAGCGCCGTTGTCAGTCATCGTGTTCCCCCCGAAGCGGCTATCAGGGATTTGCGAAAGTTGCCGAAGCATACCCGCTTGGAATTCATCGCTTGTCGGTCCCCATCCCCCGCGCAGCGTAGGACGAGCCTGACAACACGCCGAGCGAAAGTCAGCGTGCCGTGCAGCCGCGAGCGCGGAGTGAGCGGTAAGGGGCCACCATCACGATTCAGGTACCGCGAGCTCGCCGAGGCGCTCCTCGTCGATTGCGCGCTCGAGTGCGGCGCCATACAGCGCATGCAGATCCGCGGTCGCAGCCTCGAGCGTAGCGAGCTGAAACCGCGACCAATCCCTCCCAGGTGGAGCTATCGTCCGCCAGGGACTCCTATATAAAAGAGTGCGCCGCTCACAGTTCGCCGGCCGACGCTTCAGGGCGTGGGCTCAGGGACCGGCCGCAGCGCCGGCGTACTTATGCTCACTCCGGGCGCTCCATCGGTAGAGATCCTCATCGCCGCAATGCGGGCACTTGATCGCAGCGAGTTGGTCTTCCGAGGCAGAGGCCGGCTTGCTCTCTGCGGGTGGGACCGCAATTGCGATGACACGGCCGCATGCCTTGTTCTTACAGAGCCAGCCCAGGTAGACATCGCCGCGGACCATCTGGTGCGGCACCCTGACATCCACGTGGCGCAAGCCCGGTGAGGTCACGGTCTTGCGCACCGGGGTTCCGAGGCTCTTGGATGGACGTTTGATTGCCACTGCTATCCCTCCGGACCAGGACCTCCGAGAGCCTACCGCGACCGCTCGCCAGCGCCAATCAGGCAGCTGCCGATCTCCAGCGTGCGATGCCCATGCCGATGAGGCTTGCTCCGAGCTCATTCATGGCGGTCCGTGAGGCGAGCGCCCGCCAGAGACGTGTGGGACTGGAGCACATACACAGCGGTACTGACGGTAATGAGTGTCGCGAGGCCGAGTATTTCGCGGCGCGAACCGAAGAGGATGAGGGCCAGCATGCTGGCGATGCCGATGATGGCAGCAGTACCGAGGAAGCGAAACTGCAGCGGGGGGCCGGCGAGTGCAATGCCGCGGCGCGCCAACACCCAGGCGGCCGCGCAGCCAGCCATGTAGAACGGCGCCATGGCGAGTGCCGCCAACACCGCCAGCTCGGCGAACGTTCCCGTCAGCCCGAGCACCATCGCAATCAGCGCGTACACCAGGATGGCAATGTGCGGCGCGTGGCTGCGGGGATGAAGCCGCCCGAGCGCCGCGGGCAGCAGGCCGTCGCGTGCGAGAGCGAACAGCTGTCGCGGGCTACCGAGGATGTCACTGCCGAGGTAGCCGAGCATCGAGAGAGCCGCGCCGGCTACCATCAGTGCGCGCAACGCGGGGTGCACACGCGCCATGGCGTCGGCCAAGGGTGCCCTGGAGCTCGCCAGAGCAGTTCCCAGCAGATCCTGCGCAACGAACTGAATGGTCACATAGAGCGCTGTCGTCGTCAGTATCGCTATGGCCAGCGCACGTGGAATCGTACGATTGGGCTGCCGCACCTCGCCGCTTGCGCACAGCGGTGTCTCCATACCGATGAATGCGAACATACCGAGAATCAGCGCACGACCGATATCCTGAGCATCCGGGCGCGTGGTGAGCGGCATGCCGTGTCCCTGCACGGCTGCGGCGAGCCCGGCAACCACGAAGATGACGAGCGGCACCAGTTTGAGAGTGGTCGTCGCTGCGACGAGTCGCGCGCCACGAGCAACTCCTCTGACGTTGACGAGCGCAATCGTGCCGATGGCGCCGATCACCGTTGCCGGCTGCGCCAGCGCTCGGGTCGGTGCCGGGAGCACTGTCGCGACCACATCCGCGAGGGCGGCGGCGACACCACCACATGCGAGCACACAAGCGACCCAAAGCAACGTGCCGGCGACGTAAGCGACGCAGGACCCGAACGCCGATTCGATCAGACCATACACGCCGCCACTGGTTGGCAGGCGGCTACCGCCCTCGGCGAAGCAGATCGCGACCGCCCCGACCGCAAAGCCACACGCAAGAAACGCGAGCGGGCCGTATGATCCGACACTTGCGGCGAGCGCAGCAGGCACTGCGAAAATGCCCGCGCCGACGATCATGCCGATGGCGCCTGCCGCCAGAGCCCACGGCCCGATAGCGCGGATGAGCCCTGCGTCCCGGTGGCTTTCTTGCACGCCGGGAGACTAACACACGGTTCGCCGCGCCGGCCGCCGCGGCGGTGATTGGCGCGTTGCGCTCAGTGTTTCGTGTAACGACCATCGAACACGACAGCCCAGGCGCCCTTACCGTCTGCCGACTCCCAGAGCTGCCGCACGCTGCCATCGGCACTCGGCGACCAGGTGATTCGCTGTCTGGTCGAGGCGCGGTCTGCTCCAGGAGCAACCCCCTCCAGGACCATGCTCCTGCCGTCCCAGTGACCTTCCAGTATCAGGAGCAGACCGCTATTGTCGACCCAGGTTTGATGCCAGACCTTCCGCGCGGCGTCGTAGGTGTTCAGGCTCTCGCCGCTGTAGCCTCGACCGTTGGCGTAGTGCTCATGGACGACACAGCCCCCGTACTCGAGCGTTATGCGATTCATCCCCGCGAAGGAGCCGTCGGGGTTGTGGACCTGCCAGTCTCCCAGCCAGAAGTCGAACTGCCGGTTCTCAGGCGCTGCGCAGGTCAGGGCCTGCGTGCCGGAGCTCAGCAGGAATAGAACCACGAATCCAAGGCGCTGCACGCTCACCTCCGCCCGGACAGTATCGTCCGCCACTCGAGGGTGGTGCCAGCGGCCTCGTCGCATGCCTTGCTCGGCTGGCCGACACGGATCGGGCGCGCTCACAAGAACTGGCGGTCGACGTCCACCTCGAGTGCGGTGACGAGGCGATTGGTCTCATTGGCCAGGCCGACGATCGCGAGCAGCTCGGAGTATTGAGCTTCGCTCATGCCCTTGTTGCGCGCCGCGGCGCCGTGTGAAGCGATGCAGTAGCGGCAGCCATTGCTGGCGCTGACCGCGAGATACAGCATTTCCTTCGTGAGCGGATCGATCGCGCCCGGGCCCATCACCTGCTTTATGTTGTTCCAGATGCGCCGCAGTGTCGCGGGATCATGCGCCAGGACCTTCCAGAAGTTGTTCACCCAGTCGGTCTTGCGGGTGAGCATGATGTCATCGTACACGGCGCGGACCTCGGCGGACGCGTTCGCGTATTCAATGGGCTCGCGTTTGGCAGGCATCTCGTTGACCTCCGCGGCGCTCGTGCACCGCACTCTTGGTGGCGAAGCAGGCTCGGTGGACGGATCAGGCTACACGGCGGTAGTCCGCCCGCAATCGGCTGTTGCGATAGCCATAGAGGGCGTAAATCAGCAGACCGATCACGGTCCAGACCGCGAGCCTGATCCACGTATCGGGAGGCAGCGCCACCATCAGCCCAAAGCACACCAGCGCACCGCCGATGCAGGTGAAGTACGGCGCTGGCACGCGAAAGCGCCGCGGCAGCTCCGGCCGCAGGCGTCGCAGCACCAGCACGCCGATGCAGACCGTCGCAAACGCGAGCAATGTGCCGATCGACACGAGCTCGCCGAGGATCCTGACCGGCAGCAGACCCCCGATGAGCGTGGCAGCGATCCAGGTGACTGCGGTGGAGCGCGCGGGCGTGCGAAAGCGCGGGTGCACGGCGGCGAACCAGCCGGGGAGTAAGCCATCGGCCGCCATCGCCATGAAGATCCGGGCCTGGCCGACGGTCATGACCAGCATCACTGAGATCATCGCGGCGATCGCCCCGATCTTGACCGGCAGCCCCAGCCAGCGGAGCGGGGCGTGGCGATCGATCGCGAGCGCCACTGGCGCGGCCACGTCGAGCTCCGTGTAGGGCACCATGCCGGTGAGCACGAGTGCAGTCGCCACGTACAGCACAGAGCAGATCGCGAGGCTCGCGATGATGCCGAGCGGTACGTCGCGCCGTGGATTCTTCGCCTCCTGCGCGCAGGTCGAGACGGTATCGAACCCGATGAAGGCGAAGAAGATGATGCCGGCCGCGGCGAGCACGCCGCTCCAGCCGAAATGCCCGAAGTGCCCGGTGTTGGCGGGCACGAAGGGATGCCAGTTTGCGGTAGTCACGAAGCCTGCGCCGAGCAGAACGAAGCCGAGCACGACGGAGATCTTCAGTACCACGATCGCGGAGTTGAGCGCCGCGGACTCCCGGATGCCGATGTAACAGACGTACGCAACTGCGGCAACGATCAGGACCGCCGGCAGATTGAGCAGGGCACCGGTGGCGATGAGCCCGACATCACCCGCGCCGCGGTCCACCGGTGCCTGGATCAGTGCCGCGGGCAGGTGTATGCCGAACTGTGCCAGCAGGCTCACCACATAGGCCGACCAGCCGACCGCCACCGTAGCGACCGAGAAAGTGTATTCGAGCACGAGGTTCCAGCCGATGAACCAGGCGACGACCTCGCCGAGCGTCGCATAGGCATAGGAGTAGGCGCTGCCGGCGACCGGAATGATGGAAGCGAGCTCCGCATAGCACAGTGCCGCGAAGGCGCCGGCGCAGCCGGCGAGCAGGAACGACATCACCAGCGCCGGCCCCGCATGGTTGGCCGCCGCCGTTCCGGTCAGCACGAAGATGCCGGTGCCGATGATCGAGCCGATGCCGAACGCGGTGAGCGCCGGAAGCGAGAGCGTACGGATGAGCTGATGATCCTCTCCCTCGGCCGCGGATACGGGCTTGATGGCGAACAGCCCGAGGCTCACGGCACGAGTACTATGGCGCCGCTCGTCGCACGCGACTCGAGCGCCGTGTGTGCCTCCCCGGCGCGGGCCAACGGCAGCTTGAGGCCCACCGTGACGGGCAGCACCCCGGCGCGTATTGCGGCGAAAGCTTCCTGTGCCATCGCCTCGAGCGCTGCGCGATCGCGGATGTAGTGAAAGAGGAGTGGCCGCACCAGCGTATTCGAGCGCATGGCGAGGCGCGAGACCGCAAACGGAGCGACCGGGCCTGAGGACTGGCCGAAGTTGACCAGCGTGCCGAGATAGCCGAGACAGTCGAGCGACCCCATGAAGGTATCCGCGCCCACCCCGTCGTACACGACCTCGACGCCTGCGCCATCGGTCAAGTGCGCAACGCGAGCGGCGAAGTCTTCTTCGCGATAGAGGATCACCTCATCCGCCCCACACACTCGCGCGGTGCGCGCCTTCTCGGCCGAGCCGACCGTGGCGATCACCGTGGCACCCAGTTGCTTGGCCCAGCGCACCAGCAGCTGCCCGACGGCACCCGCGGCGGCGTGCACGAGAACTCTCTCGCCGGGTTGCACCGCGTGCACACGCCGCAGCAGCATGCAGGCCGTCAGGCCTTTAACGGTGAGCGCGGCCGCTGCCTCGTCCGTGAGCCAGTCAGGAATCTTCAATGCCAGACGCGCCGGCAGCAGACGCGCTTCGGCATATCCGCCATAACACTCGTTGATGTAGCTGATGCGGTCGCCGGGAACGAAGCCCGGCACGCCGGGGCCGACACGCTCCACTATGCCCGCAGCCTCGACCCCGGGGATCCCCGGAAGCGACAACGTGCGGTACGAGCCGCTGCGCACATAGGTATCGTGAAAGTTGACGCCGATCGCAGTGTGGCGGACGCGCAGCTCACCCTCTCCGGGGTCACCGACCTCGACCTTCTCCCAACGGAGCTTCTCCGGACCGCCCGTCTCGTGCAGGACGATCGCTTGCGTCATGTGAGCTCGCGCGTCCAGCCGAAAGGATCCGGCTCGCGACGCTCCTGGATGGCGAGCAGTGCCGCTCGCAATCGGGCGGCGATCTCGTTGGTCCGCGCGGGCCGGTAGGCACGCTCGTCCGGCTCGGCGAGCGCGGCGATCGGCATGACGATGGCCGCGGTGCCGCAGGCAAAGAGCTCGCTGCACTGTCCACTGTCAATCTGCGCGAGCAGCTCATCGAGCTGCATTTGCCGCTCGTGCACGAGGTAGCCGAGGCGCGGGGCGAGTGCCAACAGCGAATCGCGCGTGATGCCCGGCAGGATCGCGCCGTCGAGCTCCGGGGTGTGGAGCTCCCCGTCGATGACGGCGAAGAAGTTCATCCCCGAGAGCTCCTGGATGTAGCGATGCTCCACGGCATCGAGCCAGAGTGCCACCGTATGGCCGCGCGCCAGAGCGGCGCTCGAAGCATGCAGTGAGGCGGCGTAATTGGCAGCTGCCTTGACGGCGCCGATGCCACCGCTGGCGGCGCGCACCTCGCGCCGCTCGATGGCGATGGTCGGGGCGCCAGTGGCGTATGCCTCGACCGGGTTTGCGATCACCATGAAGCGGAACGTCAGCGAATTGCGCAGCAGATAGCCGCTCTCGGTTCCGTAAAGGAAGGGCCGCAGATACAAGGATTGGCCGCTGCGGCCCGGGATGAACGGAGCGCAGGCGCGAGTTACCGCTTCGATGCCCTGGAAGAAGAGCGCCTCCGGCACGGTCGGCATGGACAGGCGCTGCGCGGAGCGCTCCATACGACGGCAATTATCCCCGGCGCGAAAGAAGTTCGGCCGCGACCGTTCGACCTTGTAAGCCTTCAGGCCCTCGAAGACGAGCTCCGCGTACTGCAGCGCCCGCGAGCCGGGCCACAGCTCGATGGGGCCGTACGGGAGCAGCGTGCCGCGCTGCCACTCACCCTCGCGCCATTCGGCGCTGAACATCACCGGCGCGTTCACCAGGCCAAAGCCGAGCTTCTCCGGCAGCACGAAGCGCTCGAGCGCTGCTGCAACTCCGGGTGCGATGTCGTAGGTGCTCATTCAGCGCCGCAGATAGGCGTCGGTTCCAGTGAGCCAGTCCTCCCGCGGCGGACAGAACACGTCCACATCGAGCGTGTCCTCGAGTGCGAGCGCCCGGTGCGGAAGGTGAGAAGGAATCACGATGACTTCACCCGCACGCACGGTGAGCTGCTGCGCCTCGTCTTCGCCGAACCAGAAATGCAGCGCACCTTCGACGACGTAGGTGAGTTGCTCGTTCTCGTGCGAGTGCTGCGGCACCTCGTCATTCTTCTTGAGATAGACGTGCGCGATCATCATGCGCTCGCCGGTGATCACCCGGCGTGAGATCGTGCCCTTGAGAGGCTCGAGCCGCACCTCGTTCCAGCGGTAATGAGGCACGGGAGTGGATCCTGGTTTCATCGCAGCACCTCCTGCAACAGTCGGACTCGGCGCGCTTCAGGACAATATGGGCTTCAGGGCAAGATGGCGATCACGCGGGCCGGAAAGCCGCTCCCCTGGGCCGGCTTCGGGAAGCTCACCATCACCAAGGCACCGTACTCGGGCACCTTGTCGAGGTCGGCGAGCATCTCGATCTGATAGTGGTTGGTGCCGAGCACATAAGACTCCATCGAATAGTCGTCCTTGGTGGCATTGATACCGCCATCGGTGTCGGTGGTCTCATGGCCGGAAGCCGCGATGTGTCGCTGCTCGTACAGGAGCTTCAGAACCGGCATGCTCCAGCCGGGGTAGTGCGCGACACCCTTGGCGTCCCGGTTCTGCATGGCGGCGTCGTTGGGCCAGCGCTTCGACCAGTCGGTGCGCATCGCAACGAAGGCATGCTGCGGAATCGGCCCGTGACGCGTCTCCCACTCCTGCACGTCCTCGAGCGTGAGCAGGTAATCGGGATTGCCGGCAACTTTCTCGTGCACATCGAGCACCACGAGCGGCAGCAACATGTCCTTCGGATCGATCTGATCGACGGTTTTCAGGCCGTCGTGAAAATGAGCGGGCGGATCGACGTGGGTTCCCCACTGACCCACGTGGCAGAACTCATCCACGTGAAAGCCGTCCTTGGGGATGGTGTAGAGCGTGCGCACCTTCATCTCACCGAACCCCTTCCAGTGCGGCGTGTCGGGGCCGAAGGAGTGGGTCAGATCGACGAACCGCGCGCGGGCGAGCCTGGCATAGACGGCCTGCAAGTCCCCGCCCGGCCTCGCCGGTGCGCCCTCACCGTGGCGTGCAGTGTGCGCCGGAGGCGCAGGAGCGTCCTTGACATCCTGCGCTCGCGCCGGGAGCGCCAGGCCCAAGCTGAGGGCAGCAACGCCCGCCAGCGCGCTGAGACCGGAGAAGCTCGGGCGAATCCACATATGGGGCACTCCTGCAGAGGGCGGCAACGTGCACGGGCAGCATGCTCCGTCCGTCGGTTGCGGCGTAGTCTTTATTGTTGCCGGGATTATTTCGGTAGTCGCTGCCTTTGCCAACCCCCCTTTCCGGGGCGCCAGCGGAGTCTCAGCGCGGCTGAGCGGGCGGGCCCTGCCGCACGATGTGCCCGTTCTTCATCACGAAGTCGATGCGACGCAGACTCTCGGTGTCCGCCAGCGGGTCGGCCGGCATCGCCACCAGGTCCGCGGCGAGGCCGACGGCGATACGGCCGCGCTCGCTATCGACACGCAGCAACTTCGCCGCTTCGCTGGTCATCGCCTTCAGCAGATCGGCCGCGGGTACGCCCGCTTCGCGCCACACCGCGAGATAGTCGAACATCAGGTCGGCGCGCGAGCGGCCCGCGATGTCCATGACGGTGTCGCTGCCGAAAACGAGGCGCACCCCGAGGCGATGGGCGCGGCGCAGTCGATCGACGATCTTCGGTGCCAGAACCTCGGGCGGTGGCAGGATCCCGCCCGAGGTCCCGATGACGTCGAGGTGCGCACGCGGAAAGTCCGTGCTCACCAGCACGATTCCCTTGTCGCGCAGACGCTTGAGCTGCGCGTCGGTGAGAAAGAAACCATGCTCGATGGAATCGACGCCGGCCTCGATGGCGTTGTCGGCCGCCTCACCGCCAAAGACATGTACCGAGACGGGCACCCCGGCGTGATGCGCTTCCTCGACGGCGACGCGGATTTCCTCGACCGAGGAGTGGTAGCGATTGTTATCCAGCACGAGCTTGATGACGCCGGCACCCTGGTAGAGATTGGCGCGCACCGCCTTGCGCATCTCATCGGGACTGTCGGCATCGAGATACTCATATTTCCAGAAACGGCCCTGCTCCGGCGGAATGCCATGCGACTGGCCACCGTATGGCGCGATGATCTTGCCGCTGCTGATGATGGTCGGTCCGATGTACCATCCCGCATCGATCGCCCGCTGGACGTCGTTCATCGCGTAATCGCCGGCGTTGCCGACATCTCGCAGCGTCGTGAACCCCGCGGCGAGCACCTCCAGAGAATTGCGCAGACCGCGCAGGGCACGATAAGCGGTGCTCTCGAGGATGTAGAACGACTCGAACGGCGCCGACCCGCCGACGACCTCGGTCAGGGTCATGTGGGTATGCGCGTCCATGAGTCCGGGCATCAGCCACTCTTTCGACAGGTCGATCGGGATCGCACCCGCAGGAGCTGCCACCTGCGCCCCGAGCGCTGTGATGTGGCCGCCGGCCACCACCAGTGTCTGATCGCGCTCCACCGCACCGCGGGCCGGGTCGATGACCGCACCCGCGTGAATGGCGTAAATCTGCGCTCCGAGGGGCTCGGCCAGCGCAACGAAGGCGAGTGCAAGCACAAATCTCATGGTGACCCCTCAAGAAACCGGTGCTCGACATTAGCGGTTTGACCCGAAGCCCGCAAAGCCGAGCGTCGCCGGGCGTCGCGAGTTGTATCACCGCGACAAGTAAGGCCCGCGACAGGTACGGCCGCCGCAACCGGTTCCCTCCGTCCGGCCGAAGCGATAGAGTGCGGGTGCACCGCCCCCGAAGCGATCGGCCGCAACCAACAAACAGACCGGCGGGGGGTGGCTGATGCGTGGCGTATGGGGAGGAGCAAGATGATGCAGCCGCTAAGTGTTCGAGCGCTTTGCATTCCCGTTCTGGGTGTCCTGGCGATGGCAGCCCTTGCCGGCGCTCGCGTCGCGGATGCCCAACAGCAGACCGCCGCGGCGGCCAGCGGCGGACTCGAGGAGATCGTCGTCACCGCGCAGAAGCGCGAGCAGAACCCGCAGGAGATCGGCATCTCGCTTTCGGCCCTCAGCGGTGCGGACCTCAGCGATCTCGGCATCTCGACTGCCACGGACGTCACGAAGTCCATGCCGGGCGTGGTGCTGACCCAGCCCAACGGTCCCTCCTCGTTCAGCCTCGCCATCCGCGGCGTGGTGCAGAACGATTTCGCCGACCACCAGGAGAGCCCCGCTGCGATCTATGTCGATGATGTGTATGTGAGCCAGATGATCGGGCTGGCCTTCTCGACCTTCGACCTCGACCGGGTCGAGGTCCTGCGCGGACCCCAGGGAACTCTCTTTGGCCGCAACGCCACCGGTGGCCTTGCACACTTCATTTCGCACCGCCCGACCGATGAATCGAGCGGCTACATGGACGTGACCGTCGGTGAGCGCAACCTGTTTCGCGTTGAAGGTGCGTGGGGTGGGGCGATCAGCGATGGGATCGACGGACGCATTGCCTTCGTGTCGAATCACTACGATCCGCTCTTCAAGAACATTTTCGGGCCTGCGAGTAACGCCGAAAACGGCAACGATTGGGCTATGCGAGGCCAGTTGCTGTTCAAACTGGCCGAAGGTTCCGAGCTTCTGCTGCTCGGCCGGTTGAGCCGCACCGACGTACACGCGGGATCCTGGGAAGAGTATGCGACGAAGTACATTGGCAACGGAGTCGACGTCTTCGTCGGCCCGAACGAGAATCCCTACAACACCTGCGCAGGCTGCAACGGGTCCGGCCTGCCTAACAGCGGGCCGTTCGTCATTCGCGACAACATCAGCGGCTTTACCCGGCTCAAAGGGAGCGGCATCACAGCGAAGTACACCGGCAGTCTTCCGCAGAATACGGTACTCACGGTGGTCGGCGATTACACATCGCTTCGCAAGGACTACCAGGAAGACTCGGATGCCTCCCCGGACACGGTATTCCAGTTCTTCAACGGCAGTAACGTCGATCAGTATTCGCTCGAGATGCGGCTCAACGGTGGCGACAAGAATGTGAACTGGACGGCCGGACTCTACGGCCTGCGGATCGACGGCTCATACTACGAGGGCTGGTTGGGACCGGCGTTCTTCGCGGCGCAGGAGTTCAGCGGGCCTGGCAATCCGAACGCCGGCTATACAGGCGGCCTCGGCTCGTGGCCCTACGGCCCGGCGCCGTTCTGGCACGACCCGGCCGGGAACGATGTGACGGTCGCTCCGCCCGGCTCCCCGTACGCCGGCGGCTACCCCGCCACGCGCTCGCCTTATGACCTCAAGACCACTTCGTATGCCGCTTTCGGCCAGGTGGAATTTCGGTTTACCGATCTCATAGGGCTGACGCTCGGTGGCCGGGTCACCAAGGACAAGAAGGACTTCGATTTCACCTGGTACCCGTACGTGTACTTTCCGCACAGCACCACCGGTGATACCGTGACACTTACGCGACCCGCCGGCGTCCCGCTCACTGATTACAGCAACAGCCGCTCGGACACTCTGACGAGCGGCAAAGCAGAGCTCGACTTCCATCTGGCGCCGGACGTACTCACGTATCTGAGCTACAACCGCGGTGTCAAGGGCGGTGGCTACAATGCCCCGCTGTTCCCGGCCTTCATCGCGGATATCAACGGCATGACTTTCAGGCCGGAGAAATTGACCTCCTATGAAGTGGGTGCCAAATCGGAGTTCTTCGACCACAAGCTGAGGGTGAACGCCGCCGCCTACTACTACGACTACAAGGACTACCAGGCGCTCCTCTACGTGATCGGCCTGTTGCAACAGGTCGTGAACGCGGACGCCACCCACAAGGGTGCCGAGCTCGAGCTCGAGTGGGCACCCAACGAGTCGTGGCACTTCGGGGCCGGGGTCGCCTACGTCGACGCGATCGTCAAGAACGTGCTCGCCCGTTGCTGCGACGCGGCGGGTAATCGGATCAGTGGCGACTTCGTGCCGGGCAACGCACCGCGCTGGAGCGGAAACGCGCTCGCCCGCTATACATTTCCCGTCGGATCAGGACATGTGTCCTTACAGGTCGATGGCAACTACCTCTCGAGCTTCTGGTTCAACCTGACGGACCTGCCGGTCGTGCAGCAGGGGGGGTTCGGTGTTGCCAATGCGCGCGTGA
>DATKMV010000030.1:0-71485 GCA_035541695.1 Steroidobacteraceae bacterium | reverse complement strand
TTAACTTCTTCGGGCCTTCTGAGGCGTGTCCGGTTCCACCGCCAAAACGAAGCGAGCTGCGGACAAGGTGCGAAGTCTCGCAAATTCAGCACCTTATCGCCACAATCGCAAGCATCCTTTCTACCAGCCGGTACCGCGCGGGGGTAGCTTGTGCCTGGGGCCGGAATCGAACCGGCACGGGGTTTCCCCCAAGGGATTTTCATACCACTGCAGCTTTCGCTGCTGCACGCGAACGCGCGCGCATTTGTGGTCTGGACTTTACCTTTGCCATCCCGCAGCCGCTTGCGCAGCGCGGATTAGGCAGGGGCCGTCAAGTCTCTACACTTTCCCGGGTGAGACGCAGCGACGCAGGTACCGGAGCCGAGGTCTGAGAACTTCGCCACCGGCCTGCCGCAGCAAGCGCCGCACCGTGGGCTTAGCTCGGTATTGCAGCCACCGTTACATGCTGCTGTTCCACCGACTTTGACCCCATTCACACCGGCCGTTTCCGCGCCGGGTGCTCAATGTGTCTCAAGTCCCTTGCGTCTACCAGTTTCGCCACCCAGGCATGGGATTGCGGGGCCGATTCTAACGGAACGCCTCGAGGCGTCCAGCCAACGCCAGCTCAGACGCCCGTCAGCGCGTGCGCGATCGCATCGAAGGAACGTGCCGCCGCGATGTCTGCTGCCGTGAGGCGGTCGCGATTGCGCAGCCGCGTGCTGGCTCCGGACTCGAGTAGCCGCGCGACGACGGCCTTGTTGCCGGCGCGGGTCGCGATGATGAGCGCGGTGTCGCCATAGTCGTTCTGTGCGTCCTTGTCGGCCCGCTTCGCGAGCAGATGCTCCACCATGCCGACATCGCCGGCACCGGCGGCGAGCAGCAGCGGAGTGTCGCCGTGCGCGGTGCGTGCGTCGACGTGCGCCCCGTGCGCGAGCATCAGATCGACACTCTCGGCTGCCCCGGCCGCGCAGGCGGCCGCGAGCGGCGACTCGCCGGCGGCGTCGGCGTGATCGGGGCTCGCCCCGTGGCCGAGCAGCAGCGCGACCATCCGCGTACGGCCGGCGTGCGCAGCGTGCCACAGTGCCGTGCGGCCGGCCTTGTCGATCCCCTCCGCTGCCGCGCCGGCATCGAGCAGCGCGCGCAGCTCATCGGCGTTGTCGGCTTCGGCCGCCAGCATCAGCGCGCTCAGGCCGTGCGCATCGCGCGCCTCGAGATGCGCATGTGCCTCGATGAGCGCACGCACAATGTGCGTATGTCCGGCCTTGGCGGCAGCGACCAGCGGCGGCTCGGGATCCTCGGCCCGGCCATCGGCGGAGACTCCGTGAGACAACATGGAGGTGACGATGTCATCGCGGCCGGCACGGGCCGCCGCGAGCAGCGGCGATGCACCGCTGCGATCCGGGAGAGCAGCCTGCGCACCGCGCTCGAGCAGCACGCCGACCGATTCCGGCGTGCCGGCCAGCGCGGCGACGGTGAGCACCGGCATGCCATCGGCAGTGGCAGTGTTGGGATCCGCGCCGTGCGCCAGCAATAGCTGCAACAGATCCGGCGATGGCCGCGCTGCGGCGACCGCCAGGTCCGGCCAGCCGGAGTAGAGGTCGCGCCCCTGCCCGGCGCGTTGCACCGAGGTGAGCGAGCTCTCCCTCACCGCACTGCGCTGCAGAGCAAGGGCGCCTTTCTCCCGGAGCCGCAGGGCGAGCTCATTGGCGCCTGCGACCTGGGCGAAATCGAGCGCCGACCAGTCCTGCGCATTACGCGGCGCGACCGTGCTTCCCGCGGCCAGCAGCCGTTCGACGACCTGCACGCTGCGGCCGGCCGCGGCGTGCATCAATACGGTATTGCCGCTCGCATCGCTCGCGTTGACATTCGCGTGTGCCGCAAGGAGCGCCTCCACCGCCTCCGGGCTGCCGGCGCGCGCGGCCAGCATGAGCGCCGTCATGCCGTGGCGGTCCGCGGCGTCGATGGCGGCACCCCGCTGCAACAAGAGACTCAGCGCCGGCGCCTGCCCGGCTTCGGCGGCGCGTACCAGAGCGCCACGCCCGAACTCATCGCACTCGTTCACGAGCGCCGGCGTCGCCAGCACCTCGAGACTCGAGAGATCGCCCTGGCTCGCCGCGAGCCACAGCGCTTCACGCTTCACCTGCGGATCGCGGATCTGGCTGGCTGGTAAGAGCAGTGCCTCACCCGGCTCGGGCGAATGTGCCGGCGTGCCTGAGGGCGTACGGCCGCGGGCCCTGAAGCCGAGCTCGCGTGCGCGTGCCAGCCAGCGAGCCGCGCCCTGAGGGTCCGGGGGATCGGCCGAAGCGAGGAGCGAGGCCAGGCTGAATGCGGCGCGCGCGCTGCCGTGCGCGGCCGCCTGCTCGAGCAGCGCGCGTGCCTGCGGCAAATCGCGCGGCCCGTCGAGGCCATTGAGATAGAACACCGCGAGCAGGTATTGCGCCTCGCCGTTGCCCGCGCTCGCGAGCCGCTGCAGATCTCCCTGCGCGGCGCTGAAGTTCTTGAGACGGATCGCCGCTTTCACCTCCTCGAGCGGGTCCGGCTCGTGCAGCGCGCTGGCAGCCTGCGCGGCGAGCGGGCCGATGGCGAGCAGCACGGGGAGCGCCCAGGCTCTAAACGGTGCCATATTTCGTCTCCACCGAGATACCGATGCGCCGCAGAAAATCTGACGGCAGCACGCCGCCTGCACTGACGATCACGGCATCGTTGGTCACGTTGACCACCTTGCCATCGCGCTCGATCGCAACCTGCTCACGCTCGATCTGCCGGACCTTCGACTTGAGGAAGACCTGCAGGCGCTTCTCACGTGCCGCCCGCTCGATGCGCTCGCGATTGCGAGCCTTGGCACGGTCGAACGCCTCGCCGCGATAGGAGAGCACCACGCCGCCGACACCCACCTCGGCGATCGATGCGGCGGCCTCGAGCGCGCTGTCGCCGCCACCGACCACGAGCACCTCCTGTCCGCGGTATTGCTCAGGGTCGATGAGGCGATAGACCACCTTGGGCAGATCCTCACCGGGCACCTCGAGCTTGCGTGGCGACCCGCGCCGGCCGATGGCGAGCAGCACGCTGCGGGTGCGGTACTGCGCGCGACTCGACTTCACGATGAAGCCGCCGTCCTCGCGGGTGATCTCATCGACCCGCTCCTGATAGTTGATCTTTACCCCGGTCTTGCGCTCCGCGTCGCGCCAGAACTGCAGCAGCTGCTCCTTGCTCGTCTGGCGGAAGTTGATCTTGCCGACGAGCGGTACGTTGGCGGGCGCGGTCATGACCAGCTTGCCGCGCGGATACTGAAATACACAGCCGCCGAGTGACTCCTGCTCGAGCGTGACGCAGCGCATCCCGCCGGCGAGTGCCGTGAGCGAGGCGGCGAACCCGGCCGGTCCTGCGCCGACGATGACCAGGTCCAGCAGCTCCCCGCTCGCCTTGCCGCGGCTGCGGATGGCCTCCACCGCCTGGCGGCCCTGCTCGAGGGCATTGCGGATCAGCCCCATCCCGCCGAGCTCGCCCGCGATGAAGATGCCCGGCACGGTCGACTCGAATGCGGGCGAGACGAGCGGAATGTCGACGCCGCGCCGCTCGCTGCCGAACACGAGCGTGATCGCCTCCACCGGACAGGCGGTCCTGCAGGCCCCATGGCCGATGCAGTCCCCCGGATTGATGAGCGCCGCACGTCCGCGGACGATGCCGAGCACCTCATGATGCTCCTGCTCGGGACACGCCTTGAGGCACGAGCCGCAGCCGATGCAGCGCCCCGGATCGATGACCGGGTGGAGCGATGCAGGCTCGGCGGAGCCGGTGCGCTGCTGGATCTCGGCGCTGCGCGACTCGAGGCGGCGGCGCCGCGTCAGATGCCACCCGAGCAGCAGCACGCACGGCAGTCCGTAGATGAGATAAGTCAGGTAGTCCACGCGGCCGATACCCCGATCATCCGCCAGAACGCAGCCGTGCCGACAGGCGCCACACCGCGGCCAGCCTCGCTATGTCAACACCTCGCGCTCCGGACAGTGTGACCCGGATCACACGAGGGCTCGGATTGCTGCTGCATGTAACACAGAGTCGGATCCTACACTCTGACACTGTATCGAAGTGTGCGCGCCGTTCATTTCAACGGTGTTGTGTCGGGTGTTGGCGACAATCGTGTCGTGACCGGCCGACATGGTGAGAAGCGCGGCGCACGCAGCTATCGTCGCAGGGCGGCGCGGCGCCGTGTTGGTAACTGCAGGTGTTAGGTCACGTGGTCATTCCTGTTGGTTTCCTCGCCGGGCTCGCGACCGGTGCGGTGGCGGCCGCCCTCGCGGCGCTGCTGTGGCGGCGTGCGGGCGCAGCGCTGCTGCGCCTGCGGTACCTGCTGGCGGTCGGGCTGCTCGTCTCCTTTGCGCTCGCCGCCGGCGCCATCTATCTCGCGATCGGAGCACGGTCGGCGGCCACACCGGCGACCGCCCGGTCGGCGGCCGGCTCATCGACCGGCAGCGTCCCTGATGCCGCCGCGGCCGGCAGCCCGGCCGCGCGCTCGATGGAGCTCGAGGCGAATGCGCTCGCCACGCGCCTCGCGCGCCAGGGCGGCTCGGACGGGGATTGGACACTTCTCGCCCAGGCTTATGATTTTCTCGGGCGCGCCGCGGACGCCCAGCGCGCCCGCGCGCACATCGCTTCCGCCGCAGTGACGCCGGCGGGCGAGATGAGCCCCGCGAGTCTCGCCGCGGCCGCTGCCGCGACTGTCGCGCCGGGCCGTCCGGCGGCCGCCGCCGTGCCAGCCGACGCGCGCAGCTGGCTCGCGCTCGCCGAGCAGCGGCGCACGCAACAGGATTACGCCGGCGCGCGCGCAGCCTATGAGCGTGCTGTCGAGCTGCAGGGGATGACGGCGCAGTCCTGGGCCGACTACGCGGATGTGCTCGGCTCGCTCGCCGGCGGTTCGCTCGCGGGTGCGCCCGCAACAACGGCGATCGACAACGCGCTGCATCTTGATCCGAGCAACTCCAAGGCGCTGTGGCTCAAGGCCAGCCAGGCGCACGAGGCGCACCAGTTCTCCGAGGCGTTGAAGTGGTGGCGACGTCTGCGGGCGGTGTTGCCACCCGGCTCAGCCGATGCGCGCATCATCGATGCCAACATCGCCGAAGCCGAATCACTCGCGCAGGGAACGGGCGCGCCCGCGCCGGCCGGCTCGCCCGGAGGCGACGCGACCGCTGCGCAGGCTTCCGGCACGCTCTCCGGCACCGTCTCACTCGATGCGCGTTTGCGCAGTCGCGTCCCGCCCGGGGCGACACTCTTCATCTATGCGAAGGCGGTCGACTCTCCCGGGCCGCCGCTCGCGGTGTTGCGTCTCAGCGCGAGCAGCTGGCCGGTCAGCTTCCAGCTCGATGACTCCCAGGCCATGTTGCCGGCACGCCGCCTGTCGCAGTTCGACAAGGTGATCGTCGAAGCGCGCATCTCGCGCAGTGGACAGGCCGCTCCAGCGGCGGGCGACCTGTACGTGCGCAGCGGGGTCGTGCGCCCGGGTGCCGGCGGACGGCTGGCGCTCGTCATCAATCAGGAAATCGGCTGAGGCGCGCCGTGGACGCACCGGTACGGCAGACGCGACCCCCGAGGGCAGTCGGCGCCCCGGCGCCGCCGCCGAGGCGCCGCCCCACCCTGCGTGCCGCGAGCACGCGCCGCCCGCCGCTCTTCACCTGGAGCCGCGCCGGCTTTGCGGCGATGCTGCTCGTGTTGTATCTCGGCTGGGCGCTCCCGACCGAGCGTTACATCACCCCGACCCGCGGTCTCGGCTACGCGCTCGGGATCATCGGCGGCAGCCTCATGCTGGTGCTGCTGCTGTACTCGGCCCGCAAGCACTTCAGCTGGCTCAGCTTCCTCGGCCCGACCCCGAGCTGGTTTCGCTTCCACATGGTGCTCGGGATCGTGGGACCGCTATGCATCCTGTTTCACGCGAACTTCAGCACCGGAGCGGCCAACAGCAACGTCGCGCTATTTTCGATGCTCACGGTCGCCGGCAGCGGCTTCATCGGCCGCTATCTCTACGCCCACATCCACCAGGGCCTCTATGGCCGTAAGCTCGAGCTCGATGAGCTGCAGGCCGGTGCCGCCGGCCTGCGCGAGCTCTCCGGCAGCGTCGCATTCCTGCCGGATCTGGTCACACGGCTCGAGGCGGCCGAGCAGCGGTTGCTGCGCGCCGGCCCGCACCTGTCGCTGCTCGGTGTTCTGCGACCGCTGCGGGTCGCCGCCGCCACCGTGCGCGCCCGGTGGGAATTGCACGGATACATCCGCCGTGCTCTGCGCCAGAGCGCCCGCAACTCGCCGGTGGTGGCGGCCGAATCGCGGCGGCTGCGGCGCACCGCGCGCGCCTACGTCGACCGGCGCCTCGCCGCGACGCGACGCGTCGCCGAGTTCCAGGGGTATGAGCGGCTGTTCTCCCTGTGGCATGCGCTGCACATACCGCTGATCTTCATGTTGATCATCGCCGCGGTCGTGCACGTGGTCGCCGTCAACGTCTACTGAGCGGCACACCACCACAACACATGCGGGAGGCACGATGGCAGGCATGGCTGATATTCGGACTGCTGGCGGGGATACTGACCCCGCCGCGCGCTGAGGCCGTCAACCCGGAAACCCTCCTCATGCCCGGCAAGCTCACCAGCGCGCACGCGAAGTACGAGGAACAGTGCTCGCAGTGCCACGACCGCAGCGACCGCAACCGCCAGAGCGCGCTGTGCCTCGCCTGTCACAAGGAGATCGCCGCGGACGTGCGCACCCGCCAGGGGTTCCATGGGCGGCTGCCCGCGATCGATAGCTCGCAGTGCCGCGCGTGCCATTCCGAGCATCTCGGCCGCAATGCGGACATCGTCAAGCTCAGCCGCGAGCAGTTCAATCACGCCAACACCGACTACCCGCTGCACGGCGCCCACGCCAGCGTGCCGTGCGATGCCTGTCACGTGTCGGGCAAGCCGTACCGCGAGGCGCCGCGCGAGTGCAGCGGCTGTCACCAACGGGAGGACCCGCACGCCGGTCGGCTCGGGCACGACTGCGGCGCCTGCCACGAAGCCTCCGCCTGGCGGCGCATCAGCTATGACCACGACAAGACCGCCTTCCCACTGCACGATCGCCACGCTGAGATCGCCTGCGCGGCGTGCCATTTCGGCAATCGCTACAAGGGCACGCCGCGTGAGTGCGTCGCCTGTCACGAGCCGGACGATGTGCACCATGGTGAGCGCGGCACGAAGTGCGCCGACTGCCACAACACGCGCGGCTGGAAGAACTCCAGATTCGACCACGGCCGGGAGACCGGCTACGCGCTCGAAGGCGTGCACGACCGCATCGCCTGCAACGACTGCCACCGCTCGGGCAATCTGAAGGACGAGCTGCCGCGCGAGTGCAGCGGCTGCCACCAGGGACAGGACGCGCACGCCGGACGGCTCGGCAGCGACTGCGCCAAGTGCCACGGCAACGAGCAGTGGAAGCCCGCCGGCTTCGATCACTCGCGCGACACGCACTGGCCGCTGCAGGGCAAGCACGCGAAGCTCTCCTGCCACAGCTGCCATACCGCGGAGGTCGCAACCCAGAAGCTGCCCACCGAGTGCGCCGGCTGTCACCGCGCGAGCGATGTGCACTCAGGCAGGCTCGGGCGCGGCTGCGATCAGTGCCACACCCCCGATGGCTGGCGCGGCATCGTCAATTTCGACCATGACCTCACCAGCTTTCCGCTGGTCGGACTGCACGTCGCCGTCCCCTGCGAGCAGTGTCATCTGACGCGCGAGTACCGCGACGTCGGCCACGAGTGCAGCGACTGCCATGCGGGCGATGACGTGCACCATGGCAAGCTCGGTAAAGAGTGCACGCGCTGCCACTCGCCGAACAGCTGGCGGCAATGGGAATTCGATCACGGCAAGGAGACCGGTTTCGCACTCGCCGGCGCGCACGCGAAGCTCGCCTGTGCCGCCTGCCATCGCCGGCCGCCCGATGAGGTGAAGCTGAGACAGGACTGCCTGTCCTGCCACCAGAAGGACGACGTGCACGTCGGCCAGTACGGCCGCCAGTGTGACCGCTGCCACGGCGCGGTCAGCTGGAAAGGCGCGAGGGTGCAATAGCATGCCGGCACCCGCGCCAGGGCACTCGAGCGCGCGCGGCTCGCCTTCCCTGCGGCGACTGCTGCTGCTGCTCGCGCTGTCGCTCGTCGGGGCGCTCGCCCACGTGCCGGCTCGGTCCGCGGCACCGGCGCGCAGCTCCTTCGATCACCTCACGACGGGCTTCGAGCTCCTCGGACAGCACCGTGACCTGCAGTGCGAGTCCTGCCACGTCAACGCCATTTTCAAGGGAACCCCGAAAAGCTGCAGCGCCTGCCATGGGGTCGGCACCACCGTGCGTGCCACAGCCAAGCCGGCCAGCCACATCATGTCGACCGATCAGTGCGACGGCTGCCACACCGAGGTTGCCTGGAAGCCTGCCGTCAATTTCGATCACAAGCAGGCGCTCGGCAGCTGCTCGTCCTGCCACAACAACGTGCAGGCGCAGGGCAAGCCGCCAAATCATATCGTCACCGATCTCGAGTGCGACGCGTGTCATACCACCGTCAGCTGGACGGGCGCGACGTTCACGCACCTGGGGGTGACCGGTGGCTGCGCCGAGTGCCACAACAACGTCTCGGCGCAGGGCATGCCGGGCAACCACATGCCGATCGGCACGCCCGCGACGCCATGCGAGGCGTGTCACTCCAACACCAACTTCAGCAACTGGCTCGGTGGAAAGATCAATCATCCGGCCGTGACGGGCATGGCCTGCGCCAGCTGTCACGAGACCGCCAGCTACCTCGGCATGCATCCGAGCACCAATACCAGCGCCGCCGACTCGCGTCCCAATGCGACGCTCGACCCGAATCATCCGAAGACCGGCGATTGCGGCCAGTGTCACGATACGAGCTCCTTCAGCGCAAGTCTCAAGCCCGCCAACCACATCCCCACCAATGCGCCGTGCGCGCAATGCCACACCACCCCCGGAAACAACGTGCTCTACTCCGTGGTGGGTGTTCATCAGGGGGTGACGAGCTGTCTGAGCTGTCACGGTCCGGGCACAGGTCCTTTCGCCAACGTGACCATCGTCGGTTGGCCGGGAAGCCCGCCCCATATCCCGATCGGCAGCCTCGACTGCAACGGCTCGGGCTGCCATACCACCGCCAATGTCACCCCGGGCGGATTCAGGATCGGCGCCGGCAGCAGCGGCAATCTCACGAATCCGACCCTCAGCGTCGCCGGACACCAGACCGTCGCGAGCGCGGTCGGCGCCTGCAGCAGCTGCCACGAGACCGCGCCGTACAGCGGCATGATTGCCAGCAGCTCGGCCGCCTGGGGCGATTCGCGGCCGACGGCCTACGACTCGAAGCATCCCCTCCCGCCGGCCGACTGCGGCACCTGTCATACGACGACGCCGACCTTCGGCAGCAATCAGCGCTCGACCGCGCTGCCGACCGGCCACATTCCGATCGCGCCGCCCACCTACGGTGCGCAGCCCGCCTGCCCGACCTGCCACACGACGGCCGGCAACTTCACTCAGTTTTCCGTGAGCGCGGTGCACCAGGGAGTGAGCGGCTGCGCCGTCTGCCATGGCTCGAGCGTCAACACCACCTTCCTCAATGTCACGCCGCTCACCACACCGGCCAATCACATTCCGATCGGCACGGGCGCTACCGCGGTCGACTGCAACGGCTCGGGCTGTCACGCGGCGAACGGTGGCGCGGCGGGCGGCTTCAGGCTCGGCGCGGCGAGTCCCACCGCCCCGAGCCTCAGCGTGCAAGGCCATACGACGGTGGCGGCGGGGGTCGCGGGCTGCATCGCCTGCCATGAGAACGCAGCGTATCTCGGCATGAGCCCGAGCACCACGGGCAGCTGGGGCGACTCGCGCCCCACCGCGTTCGACGCGCTCCACCCGACACAGGGCGAATGCAACACCTGTCACACGACTGCACCGACCTTCGCTACCAATGAGACCGGCGGCTCGCTGCCCGCCGGCCACGTTCCGATCGCGCCGCCGGTGTACGCGGCGCAGCCGGCCTGCACGACCTGCCACACGACCCCATCCAACTACGGCCAGTACGCGGTGAGTGCCGTGCATCAGGGGGTCACGACCTGCAATGCCTGTCATGCCTCGAACGTGAATACGACGTTCAAGAATGTGACGATGGTCACCACGCCGGCGACCCACATCCAGATCGGCGCGCCCGGTGCCCTCGACTGCAATGGGTCCGGATGCCACGTCACGAACGGTGGTGCGACGGGAGGGTTCAAGATCGGGGTCGGTTCGGGCGGCAGTCCCTCGAACCCGACGCTCACGGCAACCGGTCACGTGACCGTCGCGGCGGTCGTGACCGGATGCAACGCCTGCCACGAGTCGGCGCCGTACATGGGGATGGTGCCGAGCACCGCTGCCCCGGGAGCGGACTCGCGTCCCAACTCCTACCTGCCGAGCCATCCGGCGGCGCCGCAGGACTGCGGAACCTGCCACGTGACGACGCCGACCTTCGCAGCGAACCTGCTGCCCAATGCGCCCAAGCCCTCCAACCACATTCCAACCACCGCCGTGTGCGCCCAGTGTCATACGACGCCGGGTAACTTCGCGGTGTACTCGGTGAGTGGCGTGCATCAGGGAGTCACCACCTGCGCGCAGTGCCACGGACCGGGCACGGGGCCCTTCGCCGGGCCACCGCCGAGCAACACCATCTCCATCGTCGGTCTTGCGGCCAATCACATCCCGATCGGTACGGCCGACTGCGCCAGCTCCGGCTGTCACACCACCGTCAACGTCAACCCCGGCGGCTTCGCGATCGGCGCGGGCAGCGCCGGGAGTCCGAGCAACCCGACGCTCGGTACGGCCGGCCACGCCACGCTCAACGCCGCCGGCATCACGACCTGTGCCCAGCCCTGCCACGAGAGCGCACCCTACATCGGTATGGCGGCGAGCACCGCGACCAACTGGGGCGATTCACGGCCGCCGACCACCGCCTCGTACGACAAGACACCGCATCCGACCGCGGCGCAGGGACCGGAGTGCAGCAGCTGTCACACGACCACCCCGACCTTCACCACCAACCAGACAGGCAGCGCCAAGCCCTCGAACCACATCCCGACGGGCACACCGCCCTACTCGAGCGCACCCGCCTGTGCCACCTGCCACACCACCGCGGGCAACAACGCCCTCTACTCGGTGGCGGCCGTGCACACCGGGGTGACGACCTGCCTCGCGTGTCATGCGCCGGGGGTCGCCAGCACCTTCGCCAACGTCAACATCGTCACCACGCCGGCCAAGCACATTCCGATCAACAGCCTCGACTGCAACGGCTCGGGCTGCCACGTCGCCAATGGCGGCGCGACGGGCGGCTTCAAGATCGGCGCCGGCAGCGGCGGCAGCCCGAGCAGCCCGACGCTCAACACCGCAGGACACGCCACTATCAATGCCGCCGGCATCACGACCTGCGCCCAGCCCTGCCACGAGAGCGCACCCTACATGGGCATGGCCGCGAGCACCGCGAGCGCCTGGAATGACTCGCGGCCGCCGACCACCGCCACGTACGACAAGAATCCACACCCGACCACAGGAGACTGCGGCGGCTGTCACACGACCTCGCCGACCTTCTATTCCAACCAGACCGGCGGCAGCAAGCCGGCGAACCACATCCCGACGAGCGCCGCCTGCACGCAGTGTCACACCACTGCGGGCAACTATGCCGCCTACGTCATGGGTGCGACCGGGCATACGGGCATCACCAGCAACTGCGCGCAGTGCCACGCTTACGGCCTGAGCTTCTACAACATGGCGCCTCCGACACTGGTCGAGCCGCCCTCGGGCGCGACGGGCCACATCCCGGCGGTACCACCCAACGGCACCGGTGCGATCGCCTGCGAGCTGTGCCACTCGCCGACGCAGTTCACGACCTTCTCCGGCACGGTCATGAAGCACGCCTACGTGACCTCGATGAAATGCGACAGCTGCCACGAGTACGGCATGAAGTGGAAGGTCAACAGCGGAGTGCACCTGTGGACCCGGCCGCAGCCCAGTCATCACGCTGGCCAGGACTGCGGGGGGAGCGGCTGTCACAGCTCGCGCGACAAGTACGTGGTGCGCGCTCCGCTCTCGCGCCAGACCACCCCGACGAGCACCGCGCCGGCGCGCGCCACCGCAGCGCTTTCCGGCACGCGCGCGGTCGCCACGAGCGCGAGCGGATCGGGCGGCAGAGGCCAGCCGGCGGGTCACATCGCGACGACCGAGGCGTGCTACGCCTGCCATACGCCACTCGCCTGGCTGCCGCTGGTCCGGGTGGATCACACGCAGGTGCTCGGCGCCTGCGCCAGCTGCCACAACGGCAGCATCGCGACCGGCAAGGGCTCGCGCCACCTGCCCGCGAGCTCCGCGTGCGACACCTGCCATACCACCAATGCCTGGACGCCGGCCCGCTTCGACCACGCGGCCGTGACGCCACACAGCTGCACCAGCTGTCACAACGCCGTCCGCGCCATCGGCATGCCGCGCACACATATTCCGACGGCGCAGCCGTGCGACAGCTGTCACGGCACGCTCGCCTGGAGCCCGGTTAAGGTCGACCACGCCCGCCTCAGCGCGAGCTGTGCGACCTGTCACAACAATGTCGGCGCCGTGGGCTTCTCGCCCGGGCACCTGCGCACGCAACTCGACTGCGCCCGCTGCCATGCCTACCCGGACTGGAGCGTGGTCAGCTTCCGCCACACGAGCAGCCGCTATCCGGGCGGCCACGCAAAGCTCAGCTGCGTGGGCTGCCACACGGCCGGCACCGAGGAGCCGCCCTACACCTCCGCCACCGGGGCTGGCCGCTGTGCCGGCTGTCATGCGAAGGACTTCAAGCCGGCCGCGCACCCGCGGACGGCCAAAGGCGTGAGCTACAGCGCTCAGGAGCTTGCCGACTGCGCGGGTGCCTGCCACATCTACAGCGATACCACGCAGTCGACGGTCATACGGAGCCTGCCGGGTCCGCATCACCGGGCAACGGATGCGACGCTCAAGCGTTGAGCGGCGCTGCAGCGCCTGGCTGGCACTGCTCGCCGGGTTCGGCGTGGGCGTCGCGCCCGCACAGATGCCGGTCGCGCCGCAGCGAATGGTCGATGTGATCGAGGTGGCAGAGCGGGACGGCCAGGTGGATGTGACCGTCGTCTTCAACTGCTCGATGCGCTTCGTCACCAATCTGCCCGCGAGCCAGGGGAGCGAGGTTCACATCCAGCTCGTGCCGCTGAGCGACTGCGGCGTGAATCCCTTCGGGCAGGTCCCGTCGGAGATTCCGCCGCTGTCGGGCGGCACCGGGATCGTGAGCGCGGCACGCGTGGAGTCCCTCGCGCCCGGCCAGATCACGCTCACGCTCAGCTTCCGAAAGAACGAGCGTTTCGTGCTCGCGCAGGGCGTGGACCCGCGCGGACTGCGGGTGCGTCTCGTCGACCATGCGAGTGCCGCCGGGCGCGTGCTGGTCGCGCCGACCGACATGGTGGCCAACTTCGCCATCAATCTCGACTCGCGTCCCAAGGCTTTCCCGCCGGAGGAGGTCGAGCTCGCGCATCAACGCCTGCGGGTGCCGGTGTTCGTCTCCGAGGCCATGGTCGATGGCGAGAAGTGGTACCGACTGCGCGCCGGTCCGATCGAGCGGCGCTCGGACGCCGAGCGGCTGTTGAATAACGCGCTGCCGGACTATCCACGCGCCTGGCTCGCGATCGGCGATGATGCGGTGACCAGCGATCTGAGCGCTACCACGGCCGGGGCGCTCCCGGCGGTCGAGCGACTCGGCAGCGACCCGCCACTGCCCCCGGAGCAGCAACGTCAGATGCTGACGCAGGCGCGTGCCGCCATGACGGCGCGCGACTACCCGAAGGCGATCGCGCTGCTCACCAAGCTGCAGCGCCAGCCGGAATTCCCCGACCGGTCACGCGCACAGGAGCTGCTCGGTCTCGCGCGGGAGCGCTCCGGACAGCTGGCACACGCGAAGGCCGAATACGAGGAATACCTGCGTCGCTATCCGAACGGCGAGGCGGCCGGGCGGGTTGCGTTCCGTCTCAAGACTCTCCAGGCCGCCGAGGCGAAGGCGCGCACCGGGCGCGAGGTGGGTAGCGAGCCGCGCGGCTGGCTGCTGAACGGTGACTTCTCCCAGACGGGCCGTTATGACGGATTGCGCGTGACCGACAGCGCGCCACCGTCCAACGGCGGGACTTCAGCGACCGCGGCCCAGGCGCAGGCGGCACAGCAAAGTGCGCTGTTCACCGACGTCGACCTGGTGGCGCGGCGGCGCGGGGAGAGCTTCGACTTCATCGGCCGGTTGAGCGGCGGCTACGACAAGTCGTTCGTGTCGGGAACCAACATCGACCCGACGCGGGTGAGCCTCGCCTCGATGGAGCTGCTCGACCGGTCACTCGGACTCCTGGCACGGCTGGGACGCCAGGCGAGCAACAGCTACGGCATCCTCGGCACCTTCGACGGCCTGTTCCTGTCGTGGCAATTCTCGCCCTCGTGGGCGGTCAACGTGGCCGGCGGCTTCCCGGTCAACCTGCTGAACGTGTCGCCGCAGACGCAACAGAGCTTCGAGACGGTGGCGCTCGTATACACCCCGCGCAACGCACACTGGGACGCGAATCTCTTCGTCGCCGGACAGCAGTACGATGGGCTGCGGGATCGCCAGGCGGTCGGCCTCGAAGGGCGCTATCTGGCTTCGCGCGGCTCCCTCGTCGCGGTGGTCGACTACGACACCTTCTACCGCTCCCTGAATACTGCGAGCCTGCTCGGCACTCTGCAGCTGCCGGCACGCTGGAACCTGAGCTTCGATACCGAGCACCGCAATGCGCCCGTCCTCACCACCGGCAATGCGCTGATCGGCCAGTCCTTCAGCGATCTGCACGAGATGCAGCAGGTGTTCACCGATGAGGAGATCTACCAGCTCGCACGCGATCGCACTGCGGTCAGCTCCTATTACAGCGTCACCGCCACCCGTCCGCTCGGCCAGCGCTTCCAGCTCACCGCGATCGTCTCGGCCAGCCAGACCGGGGCGACGCCGGCCTCGGGCGGCGTCCCGGCGCAGCCCGCCACGGGCAAGCTGCCGAACTATCAGCTGCAGCTGTATGCATCGAACCTCTGGCACGAGGGCGATTTCAATGTGCTCACCTTCCAGCACGGCGATACCGAGATCGGCAAGATCGACTCAGCCAGCGCGACCCTGCGCTTTCCGCTCGGCGGGGCCTGGCGGCTCGCGCCCCGCTTCACCGTCGAGCGGCTGAGTCAGCTCAGCGACGGCGGCAACGAGACCAGCTACATTCCCTCGGCGCTGCTCGACTATCAGCGCGGCAATTACCTGGTGCAGCTCGAGACCGGCGCGCAACTCGGCAGCCGCGAGTCATTCCTGCAGCTTGCCAACGGACAGGTCGTGCAGACTCAGAATACGACCAGCTACTACGTCAGCCTGTCGTATCGCATCAATTTCAATCATTGACGCTGCTCCCGGCGGCACTGCTATTCACCTGCCTGTCGCAGAGCCGTACGATGGCGGCTGGTCCTCGCGATTGCGAACATCGTGCCCGATAGTCCCGCCGTGAAACCTCACCGCGCGAGTGCGCTGGCCGCGGCATTGCTGCTGTTCATGTGCGCGGCGCTCGCCGCGCCCGTCGCGCCACGCGAGTACCTCGATGAGCAGACCGGCGCGACCGTCACCGTCGTCGACCGGCCGTTGGTGTTCGAGTACCCGCGCCGCGACCTGGCGGCCAACGCCCACGATTACGCCACCCTCGCCGCGGCTGCGGTCGATCGCGGCGGCAAGGTGAGCTACGTGCTGATCGTGTACTTCTGGTCGACGGTCGATCCGCGGCTGCGCGGCATCGCCCAGCCCGATGCCGGGTCGCTCGTGCTCCAGGCCGACGATCGCCGCATCGCGCTCAGCCTGCGCGGCCACTCCGCGCGTGAAGCGGGCATCGGAGTTGCGGTGCACGCGCCGCCGGTCGGCAACGCGGCAGCGAACGTGTACGGGCTGGATCTCGCCACGCTCCGCTTCCTCGCGGCGTCACGCCATCTCGCGCTGCGCGCCGACACTGACGGCGCGACCCTCACCTATGAGCTGTGGGAGGATCGGCGGGATGACTTGAGCGGCTTCGTGCGCCACATGAGCGGCGCGGATTGAAGCTGCTCAGCGCGGCCACAGCAACGGGAACAACGCATGCTCCATGGGCGCGCCGGCGGGCAGCTGTGCCTCGAGCCCCGGAAAATCCGGTGAGGTCGGCCAGCGGCGCGGCGCGTGGCGGATGTCATCGCCCAGCAGTCGCACGGAGAACACCCGGCGGCGCCGTCCGGCAGCGACCCCCGCGGCCGCGTGCAGAGTCAGCATGTGAAAGCACACCGCATCGCCCGGCTGGAGCTCCCAGCCGAGAATGCGGAAGGCGCTGCGGTCGGCTTCGATGTCGGGGAGATCCGCGAGGCTGCCCTCCGGGAACCAGCGCGCCTGCGCGTCGCGGAACGAGCGCGGCATGAGCCAGGGTCCGCGGTGCGAGCCCGCGACGAACTCGAGCGTCGACTCCCGGCTCACCGGGTCGACCGGAATCCAGAAGCTGCAGTTCTGCCGGCCGGCGATGTTGTAATAGGGCTGGTCCTGATGCCAGGGGGTGCGCTGGCGGGTACCGGGCTCCTTCGTGAGCATGTGATCGTGATAAAGCCGCGCGGTGCGGCTGCGCATGAGCGCCGCGCCGGCCCGGCCGAGCGCGGACTCGAAGATCACCCGCGCATAGTGCGGGTTCTCCTGCCAGCAGCAGAAATCCTCGATGAACCATCCCGGATCGTCACGGTCGCTCGCCACCTTCGCGCGCGGGCTCGGCTGTGCGAGGTTCTGCTCGATGCCGGTCCGCAGCAGCTCGACCTCCGCCGGGCGCAGCAGCTGACGCAACACGAGCGCACCGTCGGCCTGGAATGCGCCGACCTCGGTCTCCGATACGGCAGCGGCTGTTGGCGTCATGACCTCGCGTCCGGTGCAAGCCGAGCGGCATTGTGGCGAGACGGCGCCGCCCGCACAATCGGTGCGGGCCTGCGAGCTCGGATGCACTCTTGCACGTAGCCAACTCCAGCGCGATCGCCAATTCGCCCTTCCTGGTGGGCGTCTCGGGTCATCGCGACCTCGATGCCGAGCAGCTGCCGCAGCTGCGCGAGGCGGTGAGCGGCTTCGTGCGCCAGCTCAAGGAGCATCTGCCGGACACCGACCTGCGCCTGATCATCGGCATGGCGGCGGGAGCGGACCTGCTGGTGGCGCAAACCGCCGTAGCGCTCGGTGTCGAGGTCGAGGCGGTGCTGCCGATGCCGCTCACCTGCCATGCGAGCGACTTCGACGCCGAGGCGCTCGCGCAGCTGCAGACGCTGCTGCGTCATCCGCGCGTACGCTGCATGGAGCTCAGCCCCCCGCCCGGCATCGCGGCGGCGGCCGAGCCGCACTCCGCGCAGCAGCGTGACGCACTCTATGCGAATCTCACGAGCACCCTCATCCGCCGCAGCAGCCTGCTGCTCGCGCTCTGGGACGGCCGGGTGTCACAGCTGCCCGGCGGCACCGCGGACACGGTGCTGCGCTTCCTCGGGGTGCGCAACGATGAGCATCCGGGTCCGACGACCGTCGAGTTCCTCGAGGCGCCCGCCGAGGCGGAGGCGGCCGAACGGCTGGTTTACTGGGCGCCGACCGCGCGCACCGGCACGGGCACCTGCGAGCCGAGGTCGCCCTGCTTCCTGCAGGCCGCCGGGGAGCAGACGCTGCAGATGCGCGTCGGCATGCCCGAGCTCCTGCGCCGTCAGCTCGCCGAGCTCAACCACTACAACGCCGAGTTTCGCGAGTTGACGGCAGCCGGGCGGCTCGCGCGACCGCATTCGCTCCTCGGCGTGCTGCCGGTGCGCTTTGCCGTAGCCGAGCGGCGGCTGCTCGCGGACATCGACGAGCAGTACGGCAAGGCTGACACCCTCGCCGTCTACTTCCAGCGCCGCTCGGACCGTCTCTTCGATCTCTTTGCGGTGATGGCGTTCACCATGGGACTCGCCTATCTCGTGTACGAGAAGCTCACCGAGTCGCGCGTGCTGCTCATCGCGTATCTGCTCATCTTCCTGACGAGCCTGTGCGTGTACTACGTGCTCCAGGGCAGACGCTGGTTCGGCAAGCACCTCACCTACCGCGCGCTCGCCGAGACGCTGCGCGCGCGCTTCTATCTGCGGCTTGCCGGAGCCGATCATGCCGTCGATGCGGCGGAGCTGCTGGCGCTCTCCGGCATCGACCGCTTCCGTGGCTTCGGCTGGATCGCCTTCGTCCTGAAGGGCATCGAGCCCCCCGAGACGCGCGTTGACCGCGTGCGCGAGAGCGAGGCGGCGGATGAGTCCGGCGTCGAGCAGGCCTGGATCGACAGCCAGCATGCCTACTTCACGAGGAAGGTGGCCAGTCTCGAGCGCAGCAGCCGGCGGGTACGAGCGCTGCGGCGCGCCCTGTTCGTCGCCATCCTGAGCGTGATCTCGGTGCTGTTCGCCTTCGGCGACAGCCTGCATCGAATCGACATCGGGCTCGGGGTGCCCCTGCGCAACATGCTGATGTTCTCGATGGGGACGCTGGCGGTGCTTCTCGGGGTATGGGAGCTGCACCAGGACAAGATGGCGACCCGCGAGCTGCTGTGGCAGTACCGCAATCAGCTGCGGCACTTCGAGCACGCCCGCTCGCAGCTCGCGCGCATCAGCAGCCCGCGCCGCCGGCGCGCCGTGCTCGCCGCCCTCGGCAAGGACTCGCTCATGGAGAGCTACCTGTGGGCCATCCACCGCTACCATCGCGAGCACGAGCCGCCTGCGGCCGGCGGCTCCTGAGCGGCGCGGAGTAGAATCCGGCGCATGACGAGCGACGCTCCGGCCAGTTCCCGCAGGCGCGACCGGACCCGCGCGGGGCGCGCCAGCGCCACATCGCTCACGCCCCTGCCGCGGCTGAGGAATCGCTGGGCGCCGCTCGAGATACTGAGTGCGGAGCAGCTCGAGCGCATCCTCGAGGCAGCCTACCGCGTGCTCGAGGAAGCGGGCCTCGAGATCCGCAGCGCCGCAGCGCGCGCGGTCTATCGCGGCGCCGGCGCGCTCGTCGACGAGCCGACGCAGATGGTCCGCCTCGAGCGCGGCCTGATCGAGGCACAGCTGCGGCTCGCCCCGGAGCGCTTCGTGCTGCACGCGCGCAATGCCGCCCGGCACCTGCATGTCGGGGACGACGTCGTGAACTTCGGGCCGGTCAACGGCGCTCCGCACATCCGTGACCTCGAAGGCGGCCGCCGCTACGGCGATCTCGAAGCGTTCCGCAACATCCTCAAGCTCACCCACGCGCTCGGCGTGCTGCACTGGCAGGGCGGCATCGTGGTCGAGCCGGTCGACCTGCCGGTCGCCACGCGCCACCTCTACACCTATCAGGCGCACATCGAGTGCGCCGACATCGTGTGGGCGGCGCGCGGCATCGGCGCGGTGCAGGCGCAGGATGCGATCGCGATGTCGGCCATCGAGCACGGCTGCACGATCGAGGCGCTCGCCGCGCGGCCGACGCTGATGACGGTCACCAACGTCAACTCGCCGCGGCGCGTGGACGAGGAGATTCTCGAGAACATCATGGTCATGGCGCGCCACGGCCAGTGTGTGGTCATCACTCCCTTCACGCTCATGGGCGCGATGGCGCCGGTCACCCTCGCCGGCGCCCTGGTGCAGCAGACCGCCGAATCGCTGGGGGTCATAGCGCTGTGCCAGTTGCTGCGCCCCGGCACCCCCTGCGTGCTCGGCGGCTTCACCTCCAATGTCGACATGCGCAGCGGCTCGCCCGCCTTCGGCACCCCCGAATACGTCCACGCGGTGCTCGCCGGTGCGCAGCTCGGCCGGCGCCTGAAGCTGCCGGTGCGCACGAGCGCGGTGAATGCCTCCCCGGCGGTGGATGCGCAGTCGACCTACGAGACCGCCTTCTCGCTGCAGGCCGCCATCCTCAGTCACAGCCACCTCATCAACCATGCGACCGGCTGGCTCGAGGGCGGCCTTTCCGCTTCGCTCGAGAAGGTAGTCGTCGACGCCGAGCTGCTGCGCAATTGGGCGGAGATCCTCAAGCCGCTCGAGTTCACGGACGATGATCTCGCCGTCGATGCCATCAAGGAAATCGCGGCGGGCGGTCACTTCTTCGGCGCCGCCCACACGCTGGCACGCTACCAGTCGGCGTTCTATCGACCGCTGCTCTCGGACTGGTCGAGCTTCGAGAGCTGGACCGAAGCCGGCTCGCGCGACGCGACCGCGCGCGCGACCGCGATCTGGAAGAAGCTGCTCGCGCAGTACGTGGCGCCGCCGCTCGATCCTGCGGTGCGCGAGGCAATCGCCGACTACCTCACGCGCCGCGCGCGCGAGCTCGGCCAGGCGTCCGGTGAAAGCCGGTGAGCGGCTGGATCGCGAACGCGCGCATGTACTCGGTGACTCCGGAAGTCGAGTCGCTGTGGCGTGCGCTGCTCGGGCACATTGCCCGCGACGCGGACATGGCGCTCAGCTATGTTCCGTATCCCGCGCCGCAGCCGCTCGAGCAACTCTGGTCGCGGCCCGATCTGGGAGCGGTGCTCATGTGTGGCTATCCGATCGCGATGCAGCTTGCATCCGTCGTGCCGCTCGCCGCGCCGATCCCGAGCGCACCCTGGGCAGCGGGCCGCGCCGTCTATCGTACGGACCTGATCGTGCGCGAGGGCGCGCCCTTCAGCCGGCTGGAGGATACCTTCGGCGGGCGCGCCGGTTGGACCGTCGCGCATTCGCAGTCCGGCTTCAACGCTTTCCGACACGAGCTGCTGCGGTACCGCTCGGCGGCGCGTCCCACGCTTTACGCGGAGGTCATCGGCAACCTCGTCACCGCACGCAACGTGCTCGATGCCGTGCGTGAGCGTCGCATCGACGTCGGGCCGCTCGATGCCTACTGGCATCTGCTGATCGCGCAGCACGCGCCGCAGCTCGTCGAAGGAGTACGGGTTCTCGCCTCGACACCGCTCACGCCGATGCCGCCCTTCGTCGCCGCGGCGGGAATGGCCCCGGAGCTCATCCAGCGGCTGCGCGCCGCCTTCGCCGGCGCGGCGCGACGAGCCTGGTTCGCGCCTTTTCGGATGCAGCTGCTGCTTTCAGGCTTTGCAGCCGTGGACGCGCAGTGCTTCGCGCCACTGCTCGAGTGGGACCGCGCGGCACGCGCGGCGGGCTACGAGCTGCCGGCCTGAGCACGCATTCCGTGCCGATAGCGGCTCAGGCGGCGTTACGGGTCTCGGTGGGCTCGATCGGCACGCGATTGGTCGGGTGCACGGGCGCATCGTGCGCTCGGAACAGGAAGCGGCGCGCCACATCGAAGTAGGTCCTGTAGAGGAGCGCGCCATTCTCGCGGATCAGACGCTCACGGTGCAGGCGATAGCGTGCCGGATACTCGTACCAGGGAATCCACGGCGCCTCGTGGTGCAGCGCGTGGAGATTGTTGAACAGATAGAGCGGCCCGAGTATCCAGGAGCCCTCCACGATGGCGACCCGGTAGCGCACGGGCGGCCGCGCGCGGTGCTCGGCGAAGGATCGAACGAGCGTGAGGCTCAGGCCCGGGATGGCCATGGTCCCGAGATATACCCAGAGCGGAATGCGGCAGACGATGCTCACCCACAGGATGACCGGCACGCACCACAGCAGGTGCTCGATCCACACGCCGCGCACCCCGCGCGCCTTGCGCCGCACCAGGCGCCATTCGGCGAGCACGAACCGATAGATGGTCCAGAACGGTCCGAGCGTGATGCGCCCGGCAAGGGTCTGTTGGGTGCGCACCAGGGCGCGGCTCACCCGGCTGAGTCGCGCCCAGTCCGAAGCCGTCCAGTAGTAGGACTCCGGATCATCTATCGGGTCGGTGAGCCGCTCATCGACATGGTGCGCGAGATGGCTCTGCTCATAGCGCCGGTACGGCAGCCACAGCGACAACGGCACCAGCGCCAGCAGACGATTGATGTGCCGCCATCGCGTCGGGTGACCGTGGACCATCTCGTGCTGCAGCGAGCCGTGCAGCGTGAGGAGCACCGCGGTCACCGGAACGGCGACCCACGGCGGCCAACGGCCATACTCGAACGTCATGACCAGCCAGGCGGCGTAGGTCGCGAGGATCAGCAGGAGAGTTGGAATCTCGACGGCCGCACGCGGCCGGCTCGCGACCGTGCGCCCAGTGCGCACCCTGCGCTCAGCCGCCGTCAGCTCGTATGGCCTCACCTTCGCAAACCCCCTTGTTTCCGCAGCACGGAAATTGGGGAGCAAGGGCCAGTCCACCTACCGGGCGTCGGAAACCTCGCGCGCATTGTAACGCGGGTTCCACCCAGGCGTCGCCCAAGGCAGCGCTTTGTGCTACGGCCGTCTCAGTCGAGCGGCACGGCGCGGCTCACGCGGCGCTCGAGCGCGGCGAGGCCATCGTAGAGGAGCACCGCCATCAGGCCGGTGACGAGCCCGCCCTGCAGGACGAAGGCGGTATTGCTCGAAAGGAGACCGGCGATGATCACCTCGCCGAGACCTTTGGCGGCGACGGTCGAGCCGATGGTCGCCGTGCCCACGTTGATGACGAGGGAGAGGCGTACGCCTTCGAGGATGAGCGGCATTGCCAGCGGCAGCTCGATCTGTCCCAGCCGCTCGCGCTCACTCATGCCCATGCCGCTCGCCGCTTCCAGCACCGCCGGCGGACAGCTGCGCAGCCCCGCGATCGTGTTCTCGAAAATCGGCAGCAGACCATACGCGAAGAGCGCGATGAGGGTCGGCTTCTCTCCGAAGCCGACCAGCGGCACCGCGACCGCGAGCACCGCGACCGGCGGGAAAGTCTGCCCGATGTTCACCAGCGTGCGCGAGAGCGGCAGGAACTGCGCGCCGGCGGGCCGTGTCACGAGGATGCCGAGGGCCACCGCCACCACCGTGCTCGCGGCGGCCGCACAGCAGACCGTGCCGAGCTGCGCGAGCGCCAGCGCGAGGAGGTTCCCCTGATCGTAGATCGGCGGTGCGCCATAATGGGTGAGCGGGGCGAACACCGGCGCGAAGCTGTGCGGAAAGAGCAGGAACGCCACCAGGAGTCCGAGCGCCGCCGCGCGCAGCAGATTCGTGGCCGACATGCTCAGGGCCGGGCCCGCGCGAGGATCGTGGCTATGCTGAGCTCGCCGCGCACCGCGCCACCCTCCTCCACCACCTGCGCGGATCGCGCCCCGCTCCACAGCAGCTCCGAGAGCACCTCGCGCAGCGACGCGGACGAAGCGACCTTCGGTCCATCGGAGCTGCCCGGCATCGCCGCCTCGCCCGCAGTCGTCAGCGCGAGCAGCTTCAGGGCCCGATCGCTGATTCCGGTCATGCGGGCGACGAAAGGATCCGCGGGGTTCGTCAGCAGGACCGCGGGCCGATCGTACTGCAGCACGCGCCCCTGACTCATCACGGCCACCCGGTGGCCGAGCCGAAAGGCCTCGTCCATGTCATGGGTGACGAGCACCATGGTCGTGCCGAAGCGGCGTTGGATCTCCAGCAGATCCTCCTGCGCCTTGGCGCGGATGATGGGATCGAGAGCCCCGAAAGGCTCATCCATCAGCAGCACCGCCGGCTCGGCGGCCAGAGCCCGGGCGACCCCGACGCGCTGCTGCTGGCCGCCGGAGAGCTGGTGCGGGAATGCATCGGCGTACAACGCCGGATCGAGCTGGAAGATCTGCAGCAACTCGCGCACCCGTGCGCGGATGCGGTCCTGCGGCCAGCCGAGCAGCCGGGGCACGGTCGCCACGTTCTCCGCCACCGTGCGGTGTGGGAAAAGCCCATGCCCCTGGATGGCGTAACCGATGCGCCGCCGCAGCAGATGCGCCGGCTCGCTGCGGGTATCGGCGCCATCGAGCAGCACGCGGCCGCTCGTGGGCTCGACGAGACGATTGATCATCCGCAGCAGCGTCGACTTGCCGGAACCCGAGGTGCCGACGATCACCGCGATCGAGTTGCGCTCGATGCTGAGCGAGACGCCGTCGACGACGGTGGTCGCGCCGTATTGCTTGCTGAGGTTCTCGATCTGGATCACGCCGCGGATTCCAGCGGGCCGGAGGGCGTGCGCTCGAGTGCCTCGATGAGCGCATCGAGCAGCACCGAGGCGGAGAAGGCAAGCACCACGGTAGGTATGGCACCGAGCAGGACGAGATCGATCGCCGTCTGCCCGATCCCCTGGAAAACGAAGGTGCCGAGGCCGCCGCCGCCGATGAGCGCGGCGATGGTCACCATGCCGATGTTCTGCACCAGCACCACACGGATGCCCGCCAGGATCACCGGCAGCGCGAGCGGCAGCTCGATGCGCGCGAGCACCTGTGCGGCCGTCATACCCATGCCCGCTGCCGCGTCCACCGCCGCGCGCGAGACGCGCCGCAGGCCCACCACCGTGTTGGCGACGATCGGCAGCAGCGCGTACAGGAACAATGCCACCGCGGCGGGCGCGGCGCCGATGCCGCGGATGCCGAGCGCCGCGGCCACCGGCCAGGCCGCGGCGAGCGCACCGAGTGGCGCCATCAGGATGCCAAAGAGCGCGATGGCCGGAATCGTCTGGATCACATTGAGGGTGCCGAGTACCGCCGAGCGCAGCCGCGGAGTGCGGTGACAGAGAATGCCGAGCGGCAGAGCGACGATTACCGCCGCCAGCAGTGAGCCCGCCGCGAGGCGGATGTGACGCAGGAGCTCGACCTCGAAACGTCCCGCATTCACCGCGTACTCGCGCATCACCGACAGGTTGTCGAAAGGTCCGTGCAGCAGCGCAGCGATGCCGCCGCCGATGCACAGTGCGAGCAGCAGCACGCGGGTCAGCGGGCGCGGCCGCAGCCGCGTGATGGCATCGGTGGCGAGGAGGCCGAGGCAGATCAGCACCACCCAGAAGGCGGCGCCGGGGGCCACCCGCACCACCTTGTTGCCGACCGGCGTGAGCGCATTGGCGGCGGCCGCCACCGTGAGCGCGAGCACGCCGATGGCGCCGAACGCCGCGGTCAGCCGGCGCCGCGCGTCGGCGATTCCGATGGCGACCAGCGCGGTGAGCAGCAGCACCGCCGGCAGCCCGAGCGCCGCCCAGGCCGGCAGCACCTGCGCGAGCTCGCGTGGCTCGCCGGGCACGATGCGGTTCGCCTTGAAGATGACGAAGGGCAGCCCGCCGTAAGCGGCCGCGCCAACCAGCGACAACAGCAGGCCGAGCCGATCGATGCGCGCCGCGTGCGAGGTGATGGCGAGTCGCAGCTCCAGCGTCGTCCCCCTATTTGACCCAGCCCTTGCGCCGTACGTACTCGAGGGCCACCGCCTCATCGGACTCGCCATCGATCTGCACGCGCTGATTCAATTGCTGCAGCGTCTCGCGATCGAAGCTCTCCATGAGCGGCTTCACGATCGCGGCTATCTGCGGATATTGCCGCAGCACGCTCTCACGCACGATCGGCACCGGTGCGTAGACCGGCTGGTCGTGCCGGTCATCGGCGAGGATCTGCAGATGTGCGGCGGCGATGCCGCCATCGGTGCCATACACCATGGCGGTGTTGGCGCCGTTGGTGCCGGCCGCGGCCGCGGCAATGGTGGCCGCGGTCTCCCCGCCCGCGAGCACGATGAGCTGCGAAGAGCGCAGCGTGAAGCCGTAGGTCCGCTCGAGCGAGCGCAGCGTGCCCGCATTGGCGAACTCCGCCGAGCAGATGAGCACCGCGGGCCCACCACCGGCAACCCAGCGGCCGAAGTCAGTCATGGTGCGCAGCTGATAGGTCCGTGCCGTATCCGCCCGCACGGCGAGTGCCCAGGCGTTGCTCGCGCGCGCCGGCGTGAGCCACACGATGCGGTTGGCGGCGTAGTCGAGCCGGGCTCCGAGCTCGTAGCCCCGCTCGAGATCCTTCCAGGCGGGATCCTGGGCGTCGTTGAAGAAGAGTCCGGCGTTGCCCGTGTACTCGACGTACAGGTCGATCTCGCCGGCGAGCAGCGCCTGGCGCACTACCGGGGTCGCGCCGATGCGCGTGCGGTCGATCACCGGGATGCGCTCGGCCGCGAGCAGCAGGCGGATCATCTGCCCGAGCATGGCGGACTCGCTCGAGAGCTTCGAGGAGACCACCACCGCCGCCTCGAGCGGGGAAGCGGCGAGGACGGCGAGCAGTGCCGCCGCGCAGAGGAGCTTCAGGAGCTTCGACAATCCGGCCCCGGGGCGTGGTGTGCAGAGCCCGCACGTTGTCGGTTGCGGCGCGGCGCGTCAAGCCTGCCCCGGTACGCCGCGGCGCGCAGCTGCGCGCATCGCGTGTCCATCGCGCCGAAGGGCCTTATCATGGCGCGCAGTGACGCATCCACCGCACCCGCGACCGCCGAAAGCCAACCGCTCGCGCGAGGCCCGCTATTCCTTGTGGCGGCTGCTGCGCGAGGGCCTGCGCGGCCAGCAGGGCTGGACGCGGGCCTGGAGCAAGGCGACCCCGCGTCCGCGCTACCGCGTCCTCATCGTGGGCGGCGGTGGCCACGGGCTGTCGACTGCTTTCCATCTCGCGAGCGAGCATGGCATCAGGGATGTCGCGGTGCTCGAGCGCGGTCCCATCGGCCTCGGCAACGTCGGCCGCAACACCACCATCATCCGCTCGAACTACTTTCATCCGGACAACATCCGTTTCTACGAGCTGTCGCTCACGCTGTGGGAGCGGCTCGAGCGGCGGCTCAACTTCAATGCCATGGTGAGCCAGCGCGGCACCCTCAACCTCTTTCACACCGAGGCGCAGCGCGACCTGTTCACGCGCCGCGCAAACCAGATGCGGCTGCTCGGTGTCGATGCCGAGGCGGTCGACACGAGCGGCATCCGACGGCTCGTGCCACTCGCGGACCTCGACAACGGACGTTATCCGGTGCTCGGGGGCTTTCTGCAGCGCCGTGGCGGTACGGTGCGGCACGATGCCGTAGCGTGGGGATACGCGCGCGCGGCCTCCGCCGCCGGGGTGGATATCATCGAGCATTGCGAGGTGACGGGACTGCGCATTTCGGGCAGCCGCGTGAGCGGCGTCGAGACCCCGGGCGGCTTCATTGCGGCGGACACCGTCTGCCTCGCGGTCGCCGGACATTCCTCGCACCTCGCCGCGATGGCGGGCCTGAAGCTGCCCATCGAGAGCCACGTGCTGCAGGCCTTCGTGAGCGAGCCGGTGAAACCGCTGCTCGACGTGGTGCTCACCTACGGGGCCGGGCACTTCTACATCAGCCAGTCCGACAAGGGCGGCCTCGTGTTCGGTGGCGCGATCGACGGCTACAACACCTACGCTCAGCGCGGCACCCTGCCGATGGCCGAGGAGGTGGCCGCTGCAGCCATGACGCTGCTGCCGCCGCTGGCACGCCTCAAGGTGCTGCGGCAGTGGGGCGGGGTGATGGACATGAGCATGGACGGCTCGCCGATCATCTCGAAAACCCCGATCGAGGGTCTCGTGCTCAATGGCGGCTGGTGCTATGGCGGCTTCAAGGCGATACCCGCCGGCGGCCTCACCACCGCTCACCTCATCGCCCACGGCGCGCCGCACCCCGCCGCGGCACACCTCGATCTCGGGCGCTTCGCCGCCGGGCGTACCGTGGATGAGCGTGGCGTCGGCCCCTCTCCCTATCTCCACTGAGTCGGCCGGTCGATGCTGCGGATACCCTGCCCCTGGTGTGGCCTGCGTGATGAGAGCGAGTTTCGCTATCGCGGCGATGCCGGCCGGCCCCGTCCCGCGGCCGAAGCGGGACTCGATGCGTTCAACACACACGTGTACGAGCGCGACAACCCGCGTGACTGGCACACGGAATGGTGGCTGCACATCGCCGGCTGCCGCCGCCTGCTGCGTGTGGTGCGGCACACGCTGACGCACGAGATCCGCTCGGTCGAGGCGGCGTCCCAGCCGCAGGGCGCGGAGCGCGGGCGTTGATGGGAGGTCCTGCGCGGATCGGGCCGGGCATGCTCACCGCAGGCTCCCGCCCGCTGCATTTTCGCTTCGACGGGCGCGAGCTGCAGGGACTCGCCGGAGATACCCTCGCCTCGGCACTGCTCGCGAACGGAGTGCTGCAGGTCGGACGCAGCTTCAAGTACCACCGGCCGCGCGGCATCGTCACGGCGGGGCCGGAGGAGCCCTGTGCGCTGGTCGATGTCATCGGCCTGCATGGCCGTGAGCCCAATGTCCCCGCGAGCACCCTGCCGCTGAGTGAGGGCCTCACCGCCGAGAGCCAGAACCGTTGGCCGTCGCTGCGGCTCGACGTGCGATCGCTCGCGGATCGTCTCGCCAGGTTCCTGCCGGCGGGCTTCTACTACAAGACTTTCATGTCGCCCGGATGGGCGTGGGAACGTCTCTACGAGCCTCTCATCCGGCGTGCCGCCGGACTCGGCCGTCTCTCGGCGGACCTGGAACCGCACGCCGATCCCGCCGAGACCGTGCACGACCATGCCGATGTGCTCGTCGTCGGTGCGGGGGCCGCCGGGCTGGCTGCCGCCTGTCGACTGGGAGGGGCGGGCCTGCGCGTCATCCTCGCCGAGCAGGACGTGCTGTGCGGCGGCGGGACGCTGCTCGATGAGCGCTGGACGCAGTGGCGCAACGCGCTGCGCGCGAGGCTCGAGCAGCTCCCCACGGTGCGCTGCCTGACACGGACGGCCGTGCTCGGTGCCTACGGGCATGGCGTGTTCGGTGCGCTCGAGACGCTCTCTGCGGATGAGAGCGCGCGCTTCGGCGGCCTGCGCGAGCGGTTCAGAGTCATGCGCGTCCGCCGGGTGCTCCTCGCCACCGGCGTCCTCGAGCGACTGATCGCATTTCCCGGCAACGATGTGCCCGGAGTGATGCTGGCCGGTGCCGCGTTGCGCTACCTCAGGCGCTACGGCGTGGCCGCCGGTCGCCGCCCGGCCCTCTTCGCCAATAACGATGAGGCCTACGAGGCGCTCTTTGCGCTCGCTGCGGCGGGCGTCCACTGTGCAGGGGTCATCGACCCGCGCCCGGACTCCCGGCCTGCTGCGCGCGCCAGGGCGCTCGGCATTCCGGTGCACGGTGCCGCACTGGTGGGGGCGGTCGATGGCCGCCATCAGGTCCGCGCCGTCACCATCACCGAGCTCGATGGCCGCCCGCGCTTCGTCCTCGAGGCCGATGGGCTGCTCATCTCGGGTGGTCAGTTGCCTGCGAGCGCGCTCGCCGGCCAGCTCGGAGCGACGCTCGAATGGCACGAGGGCCAGGCCGCTTTCATTCCGCAGCTGGCGGCTGCGAGCGGGCACATCGCCGGCGGGGCACGCGGGGTCTGCGGCCTCGCGGCCGCTGCGGCGGATGGCGACGCGGCGGCCTGCGCAGTGGCCGCCGAGCTCGGGCGCAGTGCTGCTGCGCTCGACCTGCCGCCCGTCCCCGCGGACCCGGAGGCGACGGCGCTGCGTCCCCTGTGGGAGGTGCGCGGACGCGGCAAGGCATTCGTCGACCTGCAGAACGACGTCACGACCGATGACATACGGCTCGCCGTGCGCGAGGGGTACGAGCATCTCGAGCACATGAAACGCTACACCACCTTCGGCATGGCGACCGATCAGGGGCGCATCGGCGGACTCGTGGGTTGTGCGGTGCTCGCCGAGGCGCGCGGGGTGCCGCTCAGCGAGGTGGGCGCACTGCGCGAGCGGCCGTTCACGCAACCCGTGCCCTTCGCGGCGCTCGCCGGAGCGGAGGTGCGCGGGCATTTTCGTCCCCGGCGGCGCCTCGCGCTGCACGCCTGGCACGAGTCGGCCGGAGCCACATTCGTGTCGGCGGGGTTGTGGTTGCGTCCGCTCGTGTATTCGCGCGAGCCGGGCTGGGCCCCGGTGCTCGCGGAAGCGCGCGCGGTGCGCGAGCGCGTCGGTATCACCGATGTCTCGACGCTCGGCAAGATCGATGTCCAGGGACCGGACGCGGCGCGCTTCCTCGATCTCATGTACGCCAACACCTTCTCGACGGTCGCAGTCGGCCGGGCGCGCTATGGGATCATGCTGCGCGAGGATGGGTTGCTGCTCGATGACGGCACCACCTCGCGGCTCGCTGCCGGGCACTTCATCATCACCACCACCACCGCCAACAGCGCGGCTGTGCTCGAGCACCTGGAGTTTCACCTGCAGAGCACCTGTGCCGCACTCGATGTGGTGCTCACCGACATCGCCGATCAGTGGGCGCAGTTCGCGGTGGCGGGTCCGCGCGCGCGCGAGGTGGTGGCGCCACTCACCGCGCTCGATATCTCGAAGGAGGCCTTTCCGTTCATGGCGGTCGCCGAGACTACGCTCGCTGGAGTCCCGGGCCGGCTGTTCCGCATCTCCTTCTCGGGCGAGCTCGCCTACGAGCTCGCCGTGCCCGCCACCGAGGCACTTGCGGTATGGTCGGCGCTGCTCGAGTCCGGTGCGCGCTTCGATATCCGCCCGTATGGGCTCGATGCCCTCAACACCCTGCGCATCGAGAAAGGTCACATCACCACTGCCGAGCTCAACGGCAATACCACGGCGGAGGATCTGGGCCTGCAGCGCCTGCTGAAGAAACAGGGCGATTTCATCGGTCGGACACTGGCGCAGCGCGCCGGACTCAATGCCGGCGAGCGCCTCCAGCTCGTCGGCGTGCGCCCGGCGGCGCGCAGCGCACGGCTGCGCAATGGCAGTCAGCTCGTATCGCCCGCGGCGCCGGGGATGAGCCTCGGCTATCTCACCTCCGCGACCCCCTCGATCGAGTTCGACGGCTGGGTCGGGCTGGCGCTCCTCTCTGCGGGGCGGCAGCGCATCGGCGAGCGCCTGCTGGCGCGCTCGCCGGTGCACGCTGAGGAAGTGGAGGTGCAGATCCTGAGCGCCCACATGCTCGACCCGGAGAACACGCGTGTCCGCTCCTGAGCGCGAGCTCCCCGGTGAAGCTGCGGCGGGCACCCGCTGCGCGCCGGTCGGCACCGACATCATCGAGCTCACGCCTTTCCGGGAGCGCACACACGTGCTGAAGGCGCTTGCGGCACGGCGCGGCCTCGCGCTTCCCGCCACCGGCTGGCTCGCGATCACGCGTGAGACGCTCCTCCTCTGCGTGCGCCCGGAGCGCTGGCTGCTCCTCACCGCACCGGCTCCGCCCGGTGCCGCGCTCGCGGCGTGGCGGCCGGCCTGCGCCGGCTGCGCAGCCGCCATCGAGCTCACCGCCGGCCTCACTGCGCTCCACCTCGCGGGACCCGCGGTGCGCGAGGTGCTCGCCCGCGGCTGCCGCCTCGATCTGCATCCCGAGGTTTTCGTTCCCGGCAGTGCCGCCGCGACCACCATGGCGCAGGTGTCCGTGACGCTCGGCGCGCTCCCCGGCGGCTGGCTGCTGCTCACCCCCTCGAGCACGGCGCAGCACCTGCGCGAATGGCTCGCCGCCACGGCGCGGCCGTTTGGTTTCGCGCCGGACGCCATGCTCAGTGTTTCATCCCTTTCCGGAGAGAGAGCCCCATGAAGGATTCCGCGCGCGCTGTGATCATCGGTGGCGGCGTCGTCGGTGCCAGCGTGCTCTATCACCTGGCGAAGATCGGCTGGACCGACGTGCTGCTGCTCGAGAAGAGCGAGCTCACCTCCGGGTCCACCTGGCACGCCGCAGGCGGCATGCACACCTTCAACGGCGAAGCCAACATCTCGCGACTGCAGAAGTACACCATCGACCTGTACCGCGAGATCGAGCAGCTCTCCGGCCAATCCTGCGGTCTGCACCCTAACGGCGGGTTGATGCTCGCGGCCAACCCGGGCGAGCTCGACAGTCTCAGGCTCATCTGCTCGCGGGCGCGCTACCTCGGCATGGAGACGCAGATGATCTCCGTCGCTGAAGCGCAGCAGCTCAACCCCCTCCTCGACCCGAGCTACTTCATCGGAGCTCTGTGGCGCGCCGATGGCGGCCATTGCGACCCCTCGGGCACCACGCACGCTTATGCGAAGGCTGCGCAGCGGCTCGGCGCGAGCCTCGAGCGGTTCACTCGCGTGCTCTCGCTGACACCGCGGCGCGACGGCTCCTGGGACGTAGTGACCGACAAGGGCACCGTGCATGCCGAGCACGTGGTGAATTGCGCCGGGCTGTGGGCGCGCGAGGTGGGCCACATGGTGGGGATCGAGCTGCCGGTGCTCGCCATGGAGCATCACTATCTCATCACCGAGGATATTCCGGAGCTCGCCGGACGCCCGCGCGAGATCGTCAACACCACCGACTACTCGGGCGAGATCTACCTGCGCCAGGAGCGGCGCGGAGTGCTGATCGGCACCTACGAGCCTCACGGGGTCGTGTGGGCACCGGTGAAGACGCCCGAGGATTTCACCATGCAGCTCCTGCCGGAGGACTTCGAGCGGCTGGCTCCCTATTTCGAGGTCGGCTTCCGGCACTTTCCCGCGCTCGGACGCGTCGGCATCCGCAAAGCGGTGAACGGGCCCTTCACCTTCGCACCCGACGGCAATCCCCTCGTCGGTCCGGTACGCGGCGTGCGCAACTACTGGGTGGCGTGCGCGGTGATGGCGGGCTTCAGCCAGGGCGGCGGCATCGGGCTCGTGCTCTCACGCTGGATGGCACACAACGATCCGGGGCAGGACATCATCTCCATGGATGTCGCGCGCTTTGGCGCATTCGCGACCCCGCGATACACCGCACTCAAGGTGCCGGAGAATTACGCGCGGCGCTTCCGCCTCGCCTACCCGAACGAGGAGCTGCCTGCTGCGCGGCCCGTGCGGCGCTCGCCGATCTACGAGCGGCTGGTGGCGGCCGGCGCGGTGATGGGTGTGAACTTCGGGCTCGAGCATGCGCTGTGGTTCGCTCCGTCCGGCGTTGCGCCCAGCGAGACGCCGACGTATCGCCGCTCGGAAGCGTTTCCGGTGGTGCGCGAGGAGTGCCTCGCGGTTCGGCGCGGTGTCGGACTCTACGAGACCACCAACTACGGTAAGTACGAGGTCAGCGGGCGCGGCGCGCGCGCCTGGCTCGATCGGGTGTTTGCCTCCCGGATTCCGCGACCCGGACGGATCGCGCTCGCGCCGATGCTCAACGCCGCCGGCAGGATCATGGGTGATCTTTCCATGGCCTGCCTCGCCGAGGATCGCTTTCTCATCATCGGCTCGGGCTTCGCCGAGGAGTTCCACCTGCGCTGGTTCTGGGAGTCTCACCCGCCCGCGGACGTCTTCGTGCGCTCTGCCGCCTCGACGCTGGCCGGGGTATCCATTGCGGGACCGCGCTCGCGCGAGCTGCTGCAGCGTCTGACGCGTATCGACCTTTCGCCGCAGGCATTCAGGCTCTTCCAGGTGATCGAGACGGCGGTGGGCCTCGCCCCGGTCATCCTCGCGCGTGCCGGATTCACCGGCGAGCTCGGCTACGAGATCTGGACCACGCCGGACTACTTTGCGACGCTCTACGAGGAGCTGCGCTCGGCCGGGGAGAGCCTCGGACTCGTTCATTTCGGGGGCCGCGCCCTCTCCTCGCTCCGTCTGGAGAAAGGCTACGGCTCCTTCAACAAGGACTTCCGTCCCGACTACACCCCGGGAGAGACCGGGCTCGACCGCTATATCGACTTCGCCAAGGAAGACTTCACCGGCCGCCCCGCGGCACTCGCCGAGCGGCGCACGGGCGCGCTCCGCCGCTTCGTCGTCCTCGAGGTCCGGGAGGCGGATACCGAGGTCGTGGGCTTCGAATCGATCATGAAGGATGGCGCCGCCGTCGGATACGTCACCTCCGGCGCCTACGGACACTACGTCGGCAAGAGCCTCGCGGCCGGCTATGTGCCCACGGCGCTCGGCAGCGAGGGAGCGGAGTTCAACATCGATATCTTCGGCGAGCTGCGGGCTGCAACGGTACGACTGCAGCCACTCTACGACCCGCAGGGAGTGCGCTTGCGCAGCTGAAGGCCCTGATCAAGTCCCTCCAGCGCCTGCGTCCGTTCGAGTCCGCAAAAGTCCGTTCAAATCACGGCATTATGTCAATAATTGGGCGGTTACCGTCACCTGCGGCTGCTAGCCTCGAGTGGCGTTGGGCTCAAATAACAACTCGAAGGCTCAGCTTCGGGAACGGGAACGGAAGTCATGGAAGCGACCGCCCACCGCCAGTGCAAGATGGTGCATCGGCGCCATTTCTGAGCCGTTGCAGACGCGAGCCGTACTCCCCCGTCCGGCTCGCGTCTTTTTTGTCCTCGCGCTCGGCCGTGACGAATACGATGCGGGTGCCGTCGCGGTTGTCCGCCCAGGCAATACAGTTGGTTTGACCTCCGCGCTGTCGCGGCGTCGCCCGACTGACGCCGCGGCGATGAGCCGTGCGCGGCGCGCGCCGTGGCGAACCGCAAGCCAGTGGCGCACCCCGGGCGATCTATGCATGATATGCCGCTCTCGAAGGACCCGGGGGATTCCATGCATCGAGTCGCCGCCGCCCTGCTGCTCCTGGCGGCACCGGCCGCGTTTGCCTACACCGCAGCCGAGCTGGCCGCCAAGAATGTCGAGGCCAAAGGCGGCCGCGAGAAACTCAATGCCCTCCAGTCCCTGCGCATGACCGGGAAGCTGCGCGTCAATGGTGGTGCGATCGAAGTGGACTACGTGGTCCTGGTGGAGCGCCCGCGCGCCATCCGGTATGAGGAGCAGCTGCAGGGCCTGACCCGCGTGGCGGCCTATGATGGCTCCCAGGCATGGCAGATCAATCCCTTCCAGGGGCGCAAGGACCCCGAGAAGCTCTCGGCCGATGACGCCAAGGCGCTCGGGGAAGATGCGGCCGACTTCACCGGCGCGCTGGTCGACTACGAGGCGAAGCGCTACAAGCTCGACTACCTCGGCACCGAGGACATCGATGGCACCGAAGCGCACAAGCTGCGCGTCACGCGCCCGAATGGCGATGTGACCTTCGTGTATCTCGACCCCGACTACTTCCTCGAGATACGCACCGTCAACCTGCGCATCGAGCACGGCGTCCCGAACGAGACCGTCACGGAGTACGGCGACTACGAGAAGGTGAACGGCGTCTACCTGCCGTTCGCGCTCGAGTCCTACCCGAAGGGCTCGAGCGATCGTGAGAAGCTGCAGATCGACAAGGCGGAAGCCAACGTCGCGACGGACAAGAGCCTGTTCGAGTTCCCGGCACCGCATCCCGCGGCCGCAACGCCGAAGTAACCACGGGAGTACTGCTGATGCGCCTCAATCCCGCGCTGCCCCTGTGCGCGCTGCTCTCCGGCTACCTCACGGCGGCGGTTGCGCAGCCCGCGGCGAGCCCTGCCGCTGCGGCGCCGGCAGTCGACTCCGGTGCGATCTCGGGTCTTGGAGCGCGCAACATCGGCTCGGCCGCGATGAGCGGTCGCATCGCGGCGCTTGCCGGCTACCGCGACGGCTCGGGTAAGGTGGTGCTCTTCGTCGGAGCGGCAAGCGGTGGAGTGTGGAAGTCCACCGACGGTGCCACCACCTTCAAGCCCGTATTCGACGAGCAGCCGGTGCAATCGATCGGCGCGATTGCGATCGATCCGACGAATACACGCAACGTCTGGGTCGGGACCGGCGAGTCCTGGACACGCAACAGCGTCTCGATCGGCAGCGGCATCTATAAATCCGCCGACGGCGGGGAGACCTGGACATACGCGGGGCTGCCGGACTCCGAGCGCATCGCGCGCATCCTCATCGATCCACGCGCTTCGGGCACCGTATATGCCTGCGTCCCCGGCAAGCTGTGGAGCGACTCCCCCGCGCGTGGACTCTACAAAACGGTCGATGGCGGGCAGAGCTGGCAGCTCATCCTCAAGGGCGCCAACCTCTCGACCGGCTGCGCGAGCGTCGCGATGCAACCGGGTGCCCCCGATGTGCTGCTCGCTGCGCTCTGGGATTTCCGCCGCAAGGGCTGGACTTTCCGTTCCGGCGGCGATGGCCCGAAGTCGGCCTCCGGCAGCGGACTGTACCGCAGCGCCGATGGCGGGCGCACCTGGACGGAGCTGCTCCCTGCCGATCACGAGGGGCTGCCGCCCAAGCCCTACGGGCGCATCGCGCTCGCCTATGCGCCGAGCGAGCCGCAGACGGTGTATGGGTTCATCGAATCGACTGATTCGGGCCTGTTCATCTCCCACGACGGCGGCACGAGCTGGGAGCGGGGGGATAAGAGTCAATGGATGGTCTGGCGGCCTTTTTATTTCGCGAATCTCATCGTGGACCCGAGAGATGCGCGGCGGGTGTTCAAGACCGACGGCGCGCTCATCCTCAGTGAGGATGGCGGCAAGAGCTTCAGCACCATCGGCGGATTCAAGGGCGCGCACGGCGACGTGCACGATGTGTTCGTCGACCCGGCCGACTCGCAGCACGTATTCGCGGCGGATGATGGCGGCCTGTGGATCTCCTACGACGGTGCCAACAAGTGGTGGAAGACCGACAACCTGCCGATCTCGCAGTTCTATCACGTGAGCCTCGATGCCGCCGACCCCTATCACGTGTATGGCGGCCTGCAGGACAACAGTGCCTGGGTCGGCGACTCGGCCTATCCGGGCGGCATCACCAGCTCGCGCTGGGAAGCGATGATCGGCGGCGATGGGTTCTTCATGTACGCGGACCCGACCGATCCGAATTACCTGTACGCGGAAGAACAGGGTGGTGCCATCGTGCGCATCAACGTGCACACCCACGAGTCGCGGGACATCCAGCCGCGGCTCGGGCCGGAGGACCTGCAGCGGTACAGGAAACTGCGTTTCAACTGGAACACTCCGATGGCGCTCTCACCGCACGACCCCGCCACGCTGTATATCGGCGCGCAGTTCCTGTTCCGCTCGCGCGATCATGGGCAGAGCTGGCAGCGCATCTCCCCGGACCTGACGACCAATGATCCGCAGAAGCAGAAGCAGGAGCAGTCGGGCGGCGTGACGGTGGACAATTCCGTTGCCGAGATGCACACCACGATCTACTCGATCAGCGAGTCACCGCTGCGGGCGGGCGTCATCTGGGTCGGCACGGACGATGGCAACCTGCAGCTCACGCGCGATGGCGGACAGCACTGGGAGAATCTCAGCGCCAACGTGCGCGGGTTGCCGAAGAACAGCTGGGTGAGCTGGGTCCAGGCGGGCAGCTTCGAACCGGGAACCGCCTACGCGGCCTTCGACCGGCACACCTTCGGTGACATGGCACCCTATGTCTATGTCACCACCGACTACGGCAAGACCTGGACGGCGCTCGTCGGCCCGCAGAATGCCCGCACGGTGCGCGGTTACACGCACGTCATCAAGGAGGACAGCGTCGATCCGCAGCTGCTCTTCCTCGGGACCGAGTTCGGGTTGTGGATCTCGACCGATCACGGCACGCACTGGGCGCAGTTCAAGGGCGGGCACTTCCCCGCGGTCGCGGTGCGGGACCTGGCGGTTCAGCCGCGCGACAGCGATCTGGTGCTCGCCACGCACGGTCGCGGCATCTGGATCATCGATGACATCACCCCGCTCCGGCACCTGACGCCGCAGGTCCTCGCGCAGCAAGCCGCCTTCATCGAGGCGCGGCCGGTGCAGCAACGCATCGAGGCCAATGGAGGCTGGGCGAACGGCGCCGCGGCGTTCGTCGGGGAGAACCCGCTCGATGGTGCGGTGATCACCTATTACCAGCGCACCCGCCAGCTCTTCGGCAAGCAGAGGATCGAGGTGCTCGATGCGAGCGGTGCGGTGATCGATGAGCTGCCCGCGAGCTCGCGCCGGGGACTGAATCGCGTGCTGTGGACCATGCACCGACGCGCCCCGCGCGTCCCTCCGGCGGTACAGCTCGCGCAGGCCGGGACCCAGGGGCCGCGTGTCCCGCCCGGCGATTACACGATCCGCATGGAGAAGGACGGCAAGACCTATACCCTGCCGCTGCGCGTAGGCCTCGATCGACGCGTGACCTGGACGCTCGCCGATCGGCAGGCGCAGTACGAGGCGGCCATGAAGGTATACAACCTCTTCAATGATGAGTCCGTGCTGTTCGAGCGGATCGCCGGTGTCCGCGCGCAGATCGCCGCTGCGAATCGGGGCCGCCCGGCGGCGGAGCCGCTGCAGCGACGACTCGCGGACTTCGATGCGCAGCTCGATGGGCTGCGCAAGCGCATCGTCGCCACGACCGAGGGCGGTGCCATCACCGGAGAGGAGCGGCTGCGAGAGCACACCGACCAGCTCTACGGGGCCATAACCTCCTGGGAGGGCCCGCCGTCGCAATATCAGCTGGACAACATCGCGGCACTGCGCGGGGAGCTCGAGGACATCTCCGCGAAGTTCCAGCAGCTGACCGCCACGCAGCTCCCCGAGCTCAACAAGGCGCTGAGCGGCTCGGGGGCGCACGCGATCGAGGTGCCCGCGCCGAGCGCATTCGCGCCGACAGGGAGCGCGGGTCATGGCGCCGGCGGGGCGTCCGGCAGCCGCCGCTACGATGCCGACGCGGGCGAGTCGGTCGAGCTGCCGCGGGACCTGCGACTCTGGCAGTGACCTACGAGCTCTATTACTGGCCGGGCATTCAGGGGCGAGGTGAGTTCGTGCGTCTCGCGCTCGAGGAAGGCGGCGCATCCTACCGCGACCTCGCGGTGTTGCCCCGGGCGGAGGGCGGCGGGGTGCCCGCGATCCTGAAAGCGCTCGAAGCCCGCGGCAACCGCAGGCCACCGTTCGCGCCGCCGCTGCTGAAGAGCGGGCGGCGCGTGATCGCTCAGACTCCCAACATCCTGCTGTTTCTCGGCGCGCAACTGCGGCTTGCGCCGGCGGACGAGGCGGGACGGCTGTGGACGCATCAGCTGCAGCTCACCATCCTCGATCTCTACCTGGAGATATTTCACACCCATCATCCCCTCGGGGATGGCTATGCGTACGAGGAGCAGAGAGCGGCCGCGAAGCGGCGCACCCAGGATTTCCTGCGCGTGCGACTGCCGAAGTTCCTCGGCTACTTCGAGCGCGTGCTCGCGCTCAACGACCGACGCGGACCCTGGATGGTCGGTCGGCGCCTGACCTACGTGGATCTCTCTATGGCGCAGGTGCTCGCGGGTCTGCACTATGCCTTCCCGCGAGCGAGCGCCCGGGCGCTGCGCTCGCGGCCGCGCCTGCGTGCGCTCGAGACCGCGGTGCTCGCGCGGCCGCGCATCGCGCGCTACCTGGCCTCCGGGCGGCGCGTGCCGTTCAACAACGAGGATCTGTTCCGGCATTACCCGGAGCTCGATCGCTGAGGAGCAACAACCGATGACTTTCTCACTCTACGACGCGGTGATTCCGTCCTATCGCCAGACACTCGGCGCGGTGGAGGGACTGCTGGTCGCCGCCGAGACGCTGTGTACGGAGAAGCAGCTGCCGCCCGAGGAGATCATCGACGCACGGCTCGCGCCGGACATGCTGCCGTTCGCCTACCAGGTGAAATCGACCGCGGTGCACTCGCTCGGCTCGATCGAAGGGGTGCGGCGCGGAGTGTTCGCTCCCGATATGACTCCCCCGCCGCAGACCTTCGCGGCGCTCAAGGCGCGCATCGCCGAGACACTGGGGGCGCTCGCGACCATCGAGCCGACGGAGATCGAGAGCTTCATCGGCCGCGACATGTACTTCGAGTTCCGCGATCGGCGGCTGCCGTTCACCGCCGAGAACTTCCTGCTGTCGTTCTCGCTGCCGAACTTCTACTTTCACGCCGCGACCACCTACGACATTCTGCGCTGGAAGGGCGCGCACATCGGTAAGCGCGACTTCATGGGACGGCTGCGCCTGAAGAGCTGAGCCCGCCGCTCTCAGGCAACCACCTCGATCCTGCAGCCGATGAGCTCCGCGGGCTCGGCACGCTGTCCGATGCAGATCTCGAACGCACCCGCTTCGAGCACCGGCTCGAGATCGGCGCCTGGAAACGCCAGTGAAGCCACCGGCAGCGACCAGACGACGCGGCCACGCTCGCCTGCGGCGAGCGCGAGGCGCCGCACACCTTTGAGCTCGAGCTGCGGTCGCGCGATGCTCGCGAGCGGGTCGTGCACGAACAGGAACACACTCGCTACACCCGGGATGGCGCTGTCGTTTTGAATTGATATCGATACTTCGATGGTGCCGGTCGGTTTCACGCTGCGCGGCGTGCACTCGAGGTCCCGCAGCACGAACGAGCTGTAGGACAAGCCGTGGCCGAAGGGAAACTGCGGTGTAGCCGGAACATCCAGATAGGAGCTCGTGAGGCGCTCACCCGCCTTCGTCGGCCGACCGCCAGGCCGCTGCGCGAAGAAGATCGGCACCTGGCCGACGTGACGAGGCCAGCTGAGCGCCAGCTTGCCGGAGGGATTGACGCGGCCGGTGAGCACGTCGGCTATTGCATTGCCGGCTTCGCTGCCGAGAAACCAGGTGGCAAGCACGGCATCGGCGCGCTCGAAGAGCCACGGGAGCGTGAGCGGACGACCCGAGGTCAGGAGGACGATGACGGGGCGACCGAGCTCGAGCACCGCCTCCGCGAGCGCCCGCTGCTCACCCGGGAGCCCGAGCTGCGCACGACTGCCGCCCTCGCCGCTCATTGAGCTCTCCTCCCCGAGGCACAGGATCACGAGCTCCGCGGCGCGCGCGCAGTCGAGCGCCGCGGCGATTCCGGACCGATCCTGATGAGCGACACCGACACCGGCAACGCTCTCGAGGCGGCAGCGGGGCAACGCCGCCCGGAGTCCTGCCAGGATGCTCACCGTCTCTTCGGCCCGACCGTCGGCGCACCAGGGTCCGAGCATCTCGCGCGGCGCCGAGGCGAGTGGACCGATGAGCGCGACGCGCCGCAGCTCCGGCGGGAGCGGCAGCACCGGCCGACGATGCGTGAGCAGTATGACCGCGCGGGCTGCCACCTCGCGCGCCAGTGCGCGTGTCGCAGCCATCGTCGCGGCTGCCGACCCGGCGCGGTAGGGATCATCGAAAAGCCCGAGCCGCTCCTTGAGCTCGAGCACGCGGCGCACGCACGCATCGAGCTGCCACGGCTCGATGAGCCCGCGCTCGAGTGCGCGCGGCAGTCCCGCGCTGTAGGCATTGCCCGCCATGTCGATATCGACCCCGGCCCGCAGGGCGAGCGCCGACGCCTCGGCCAGGTCCGCGGCGACACCGTGTGCGCACAGCTCCGCGATGGCGTTGTAATCGCTGATCACCACGCCTGTGAATCCCTGACGTATCCGCAGCCAACCCTGCAGCAGCGCAATGCTGGCCGTCATCGGCACACCCGCGACGTCGATGAACGCCGGCATCACCGCCGCGATCCCGGCCGCGACGCAGGCCGCAAAGGGCGGCAGATGGACCTCGTGCAGCGTGCGCTCCGATACATCGACCGAGGCGTATTCGCGCCCCGCAGTGACCGCACCGTAGCCGCACAGATGCTTGGCGGTGGCGGCCACAGCGGGTCTGGCACGCGTTTGCGCTCCCTGAAAGCCACGCGCCTTGGCGGCGGCGAGCTCGCCCGCCACCCACGGATCCTCCCCGGGACTTTCGACCGTGCGCCCCCAGCGCGGATCGCGTGCCACATCGAGCATCGGGGCGAATACGAGGTTCACGCCGTCGGCAGCCGCTTCCGCCGCAGCCGCTCGCGCCGTCGCCTCCCACGCGTGCGCATCGAACAGGCCCGCCTCCGCGAGCGGCACGGGAAAGATCGTGCGGTGACCGTGGAGGACATCCAGACCGAAGAGCAACGGGATGTGAGAGGGGGAGTGCTCCACGGCGAGCCGCTGCAGCGCGTGCACCGCTTCCGCACCCCAGGTGTTCAGCACGCTGCCGACTCGTCCGCTGCGAATGTCCGCTTCGAGCTCACGCCGCGGCGCGGGACCCGTGACGGCGCGGCCGGCCGCCGCCATGTTGAGCTGTCCGACCTTCTGCTCGAGCGTCAGTGAGCCGAGCAACCGTTCGATACGTGCCATGTTGCGGCCTTGAGCTAAGCTCCGGTGGCCCGCCAATACCCAACGGATCGATACGATGTCGCAAACACCCGGCAATGCCTCCACGCGCGCCGCGGGCGCGGCTACCGCCGCCCGCACGCCGGCGGACGATCCGCTGAGCGCCGCGGACTTCAGCAAGGATAACCTCTTCGTGCAGATCGGGCGGATGGCGTCGGCCTTCTGGACGGCGCGCGAGCGCAACAAGCTCGTGCTGCTCGCGATCAGCCTGGTGCTGGTGATCACCGCCACCGCCCTCATGCAGATCCGGCTCAATGCCTGGAACCGGCCCTTCTACGATTCCCTGACAAGCAAGGACATTGCAGCCTTCGAGAGTCAGCTGCGGGTATTCGTCGAGCTTGCCGCGATACTCCTGGCTCTCAACGTCAGCCAGGTGTGGCTGAATCAGACCTCGCGGGTCGTGCTGCGTCAGGGGCTGGTCCATGACCTTCTCGAGCAGTGGCTCAAGCCACTGCGGGCGTTCCGCCTCACGAACGCCGGACCGATCGGACAGAACCCGGACCAGCGCCTGCACGCCGACGCGCAGCACCTCACCGAGCTCACCACCGACCTCGGCATCGGCTTGCTGCAGGCGACGCTGCTGCTGCTCTCCTTCATCGGAGTACTGTGGGTGTTGTCGCAGCACATGGTCGTACCCTTGGGCGGACAGCGCCTGCACGTGCCCGGCTACATGGTGTGGTGCGCGCTGTTCTATGCCGGGACCGCATCGCTCTGCAGCTGGGCGGTCGGCCGCCCGCTGATCGCCCTCGACGCCGAGCGCTACGCGCGCGAGGCGAACCTGCGCTTCGCCCTGGTGCGCGCCAACGAGGAGATCGAGGGCATCACGATCTACGGCGGCGAGTCGGACGAGAAGCAGCACCTCAACGCGATATTCGACACCGTCATCGAGGTGTCGCTGCGCATCGTCGGCGCCATGACACGCCTCACCTGGATCACCTCCGGCTACGGCTGGTTCACGATCGTGGCACCGATCCTGGTGGCCGCACCGAGCTACCTCACCGGTGAGATGAGCTTCGGAGAGCTGATGGTTGCGGTCGGCGCCTTCAACCAGGTGCAGACCTCGCTGCGCTGGTTCGTGGACAACTTCTCCACCATCGCGGACTGGCGTGCCACGCTGCTGCGGGTGGCGAGCTTCCGCGCCGCGGTGATGACCATGGATCAGCTCGGCGCGGGCAGCGGTCTGGTCGATCTCGAGGAAAGCGAGCGCGGCGCGATACGCATCGATGACCTGGAGATCGCGGCTCCCTCCGGGTCGATTCGCCTCAGCGACCCGCACGTGCAGCTGGCTCCGGGCGAGCGGGTGTTCGTCGCCGCGGAGCGCGGTGCGGAGCGCACGCTCTTCTTCCGGGCACTGATCGGCTTGTGGCCGTGGGGCCGCGGCCGGATCGAGCGTCCGGCGCGAGCCGCGATGATGTTCCTGCCGGCGCGCGCCTACGTACCGCCGGGAAGCCTGCGCGGCGCGCTGTGTTATCCCTGCGCGGCGCATGAGTTCGACGATGCGGCCACTTCGCGCGCGCTGGCCGCGGTGGGCCTCGAGCGCCTCCAGCCCCTCATCGATACCACGGCGCGCTGGGACCGGCAGCTGAACGATGACGAGAAGCAGTGCCTCGCCATGGCCCGCGTCCTGCTGCAACAGCCTCAGTGGCTGGTGCTCAACGGCGTGTTCGACACGCTCGACTCCGCCTCGCGTCGGCGCATCGAGACGCTCCTGACGCACGAGCTCGCCGGACTTGGAATCATCAATATCGGCGCGGGCGGCGAAGCGGATTTTCTGAACCGCAGGTTTCGCCTCGTGTCGGACAGCACCGGGCCACGCTTCATGCCGCACGAGCGGAGCACGGCCCTGACGCAGTAGGCTATCGTCCATGCCAGCCACCCCCGGCCCCTCCTCCCTCGATGAGCGCGGCAAGGCGCTTTCCGATGAGCAGCTGCTCGATCTGGTGCAGCGCCAGACGTTCCGGTACTTCTGGGAAGGTGCGCATCCGCTGAGCGGCCTGCCGCTCGATCGCTGTCACCGGCGTTCCGATGAGCCGGGCACGCCGGTCTCCGTGGCCGGTACGGGCTTTGGCGTGATGGCGCTGCTGGTCGCGTGCCAGCGTGCCTGGGTGAGCCGCGAGCAGGCGCTGGCGCGCATCACGCTCATGCTCGACTGCCTCGAGCGGGCGACCTGCTATCACGGCATGTACCCGCACTTCCTGCGTGGCGACACCGGCGCTACGGTTCCCTTCAGCCGCAAGGACGACGGCGCCGATCTCGTCGAGAGCTCATTGCTGTTCCAGGGCCTGCTGTGCGCACGCTCGTATTTCGACCGGCCGCTGCCGGAGGAGGAGCGGCTGCGCGAGCGCATCAGCTGGCTGTGGCGCGAGGCGGAATGGGACTGGTACACGCAGGGTGGACGCAACGCGCTCACCTGGCACTGGAGCCCGAACAACGGCTTCGCCCTGAACCACGAGATCCATGGCTGGAACGAGTGCCTCATCACCTACCTGCTTGCGGTGAGCGCGCCGCGCTATTCGGTGCCGGTGGAGGTGTATCACCAGGGCTGGGCGATGAGCCGCGATTTCCTCAACCGGCGCACCTTCGAGGGTATCGAGCTGCCGCTGGGACCGCCCTGGGGTGGGCCGCTGTTCCTCGCGCATTTCTCCTTCTGCGGACTCGATCCGCACGGGCTCGCCGACCGCTATGCCGACTACTGGCAGCAGAACGTCAATCACACCCGTATCAACTACGCGTATTGCGTCCGCAATCCGCACGGCTATCGGGGCTACGGGCCGCACTGCTGGGGACTGAGCGCGGGGGACACCCCCGGCGGCTATGCTGCGCATTCGCCGGAAAACGATCTGGGCGTCATCACGCCCTCGGCGGCCCTATCGAGCTTTCCGTACGCGCCACGCGAAGCGCTGGCTGCGCTCCGCCACTTCTATGAGGACCTCGGTGACCGGATCTGGGGTCGTTATGGGTTCGTCGATGGGTTCAGCGAGCAGCGCGACTGGTACGCGGAAACCTTCCTGGCGATCAGCCAGGGACCGACCCTCGTGATGATCGAGAACTACCGCAGCGGACTGCTGTGGAAGCTCTTCATGGGGATCCCCGAGATTCAGGCCGGCCTCAGGAAGCTCGGGTTCCGCAGCCCCCATCTGCGCTGATGCGGTCGGCACTCCAAGGGTGGATAGGCGCGCAGGCGCGCTTTGCCACGAGCCGCCTGTTGCGCGCCATCTCGGCAACGGATCTGGTGATGGAGCGCCGGGGATTCGGCCAGCGAGTGATTCCCGCTCCAGGATCGGTGCTTGCCTCCCCGGTCATCGCGCATTACGACCCCGACCCGGATTATTTCTTTCACTGGTTCCGCGATTCCGCGCTGGTCATCGACGCTCTGCGGGTCGCAATCGAGGCGGGATACGCGGACGCCGGGGCGAGCGTGCGCTTTGAGGAGTTCATCGAGTTCAGCCTCGGGTTGCAGTCCCTCGATGGAGGGGAGCTCGTGCGTCACGCTGAGTGGCGCAGCCGCGTGCAGCCCGCCTTCCTGCAGTACCTGCGGCCCGCGGCCGAGCTCGCGGCGCTCTCGGGATCTGCGATCCCGGCGGATGCCCGCGTGAACCCCGACGGCACCCTCGATGTCATCCGCTGGGGACGACCCCAGGCCGACGGGCCGGCGATGCGTGCGTTGACACTGTTGCGCTGGTGGCGGCAGTTCCCCGCGCTATGGGAGCAGCTTACCCGGCGGGCATCTGCGGCCAGCCTCATCCACCTGGATCTGCAGCTCACGCGCGCGCAGCTGCAACGACCCTGCAGCGGTATCTGGGAGGAGGCGCTCGGCCATCACTATTATACCGAGCTCCTGCAGAGTGAGGCCCTGAGTCGCGGCGCAGAGTGGCTCGAGTCGACCGGCGGTGCCGCGCTCGCGCGTACGGTAGCTCTCGAGGCGGAGCGCGTCCGCGCGGCACTCGAGCGCTTCTGGGATCCGGCTCGCGGGTTTTGTCGATCGACGGCGAGCGACTCACCGGGAGATACGGACCGCGACCTCGACATGTCGGCGCTTCTCGCCGTGCTGCATGCCGGCCGGCGGGCGGGCCCCCACAGTGTGCTCGATCCGCGAGCGCAGGCAACGCTTGCGGCGCTCGAGGAGTTGTTTGAAGCCCGCTACGCCATCAACCGCCACCGTCCGGCGGACCGGGGCCCGGCCATGGGGCGGTATGCCAGCGATCGTTATTACAGCGGCGGCGCGTGGTACATCGCAACCCTGGGGGCCGCTGAGTTCTATTTCCAGCTCGCGCTCGCGTTGCGAAACGGCGCAAGCCTCGCTGACTCGAGGGAGAATGCGACCTTCCGGCAGCGTCTCGGCGCGACTGCCGCCGATGAGGCACTGGCACATCGTGCGCTCGAGCGCGGCGATGCCTTCATGCGCACCGTCCGGGCGTTCACCCCTGAGAGCGGCGAGCTTTCGGAGCAGTTCGATCAGACCACGGGCGTCCAGACCTCCGCAAAGCACCTCTCCTGGAGTTACGCGGCGTTCATTACGGCTGCGGCGAGCCGCGCGCTCGCCTGCCAGGCCATTCGATCCGCAGATCCGCCAATGATGGCGGCAGACGCGGACTGAGAACGCGTGTGCCGAAATGCCGCCGCGCGCCAAAGGCGTGGCGGATGAGCACATTCACGTAGAGACCCGGCCCGCTGGAATAAATACGCCATCCACCATCGACTGCGATGGCTCCTGCCCGGACGCGCTGCCATTCGGCGCTCGCCTGATAGCGATCGCGAAACGCCGCATCGCTGCTGCTGAAGTAGGCGTTGCGCTGCCGGAGTGTGGCCTGCTCGAGCCGCTCGCTCACCGCGATGGGATTGACCGTCAGCAGTGCATCCCACATCTCCTGCGCCTCACCGACCACGGCCATCGCCTGCGCGTGGCGCAGATGCGCATGCGTGTACATGAGGCCGATCTCACGTCCGAAGAACGCGGCCGATTCGGCGCGCTGAAAGGTGGTCTGGAGCCCACCGCGGTAAACGAGCGGCCGGTCCATCAACCGGTAGCCGTCGGGAAAACCGAGCTCGCTGCGAACCACGCCCAGGTGGTGTCGCGTCTGCTCGGGGGTGAACAAGCCGGCGAGGATCGCCTGAGTCATGGGCAGCAGTGAGCTGCGGATGCCTGTGCGGCGGTCCGTGGGATGGAGCAGCAGCTCCGGGGGACCGCCCGCCGGGCTGAACTCGGCGTACCCCGCCACCGTGCCATCGCGGATGAGAAGACGGTTGAAGTCCTCGCGCATCGTCGCAGCGAGCGCGCGCTCCGCGGCGGCGTCCGAGCGTGCGCTCCTGCGGAGGATCTCGGCGTAGCGACAAAGCTGCTCGTAAAGGAGCGCCACCGTCCAGCTGCTCACCAGCCAGTCGCGTTTGCGGGGATCGACCGGCTGCAGCGCGTCATTCCAGTCACCGTTGCCGAAGCGGATGAGACTCGTGCCGGGCACGAAGCGCTGCCGCACGGAAGCGATCAGCTTATCGACGTGCGTTGCAACCGCAGCGGCCTCGAGGGTCCGCTCCAGATCATCTTCACGCCGCCACGGCAGCGGCTCATCGAGAAACGCGAAGTCTGCGGTCGCTTCCAGGTAGTCGCACAGCGCCTTCAGTGGCCACACGATCACATCGCCATGGGCCTCGCGGTCCTGTATGGCGGAGTACGGCTCGAGCATGAACCACTGGGGCCAATCGCCCCGCTGCAGGTACTGCTGCGCGAAAACGATGCGCAGGACCTCCTTCGCGGTCCGATCGTGCTCGAGGGCGAGCAGCAGCTCGATCGGACCCTGGCACACATCGCGAGTGCCCCAGGCGCCGCCCGTGAATTGCTCGAGCCCGTGCGGCGCCGTGAGATGCACCATGGCATCGTGCACCATCCACGGAAAGACCGTGTCGAGCGCCTGCGCCGCGCTCCCGGGGGAAGCCCCCGTAATACGGATCCCGCGCGTCACCTCACGCCAGCGAGCCAGCACCGCGCCCTGCATCGCCACATCGGCGATCGGTGCGGAGTATTGCGCGGCGAGCGCCTCGGCCTCCGCCGGATCGCTGAGCGAGCCCACCACCGCGAAGACGAGCTCGTTCGTCGGCAGCGTCTGCAGCACCGCAAACCCGCCCGTGCGGCTGCTGCGGTCTGCGTACAGCAGCTCATCGCTGCCGATGGCTTCGACGCAGGCCGGTGTGCTCGTCACGAGGCGGTAGAGCGCTGCGGGGTAACGCTCAGCCCACAGGCCACCGGGCTCGGGCCGGAAGCCGAAGCGCTTGCGCGTGGTGTCGATCTCGAGCTGCCCGGCGTGGGCATATTCCTGCTCACCGATCACGAGCTGGCCGAACACCAGGAGTCGGCAGGGGTCGCCCGCGATCGTTGCCCGCCATTGTACGACCGGCTCGGCGGCAGCGAGGGTAGCTGCCACGGTGAGGGTTCGATCGCCGAGCCGATAGATCCAACGGCAATCCGCAAGACTCATCTCGAACAGCGACGGCACCGTCAGGAGTCGCCAGCCCTCACCGGCATCGACCAGCATTCGCAGCCCGCTGCTGCGGGTGATGTTGTAGGGATCACGCGAAACCGACCACAGGCGGTGGAAGGAGGTATTGCCGAGTGTGAGCTGCGCGGCAAACACCCCGTGCATCCAGCAGGTCACACACAGGAGTCTCTCATCGGGCAACATGTGCCCGCCGCTCACGAGCAGCGCGCCGTGACGGCGCAGCACCCTGCGCTCCTTCTCCCGCAGCACGAGGTGGCGGCTGTCGGTGGAGCTGCCGGTGAAGAACGAGAGTGGCACTGAGGTGCCCGGCTCGCTGTGAGTCCGTTGCGGGTAACGCTCGTGCAGCTCCTCATCGGTGAGCTCGCCGGCGACCACGCAGGGCGCATCGATCAGAAGGCTCCGTGCGGGCGCAGCCAGCGACAGCCGCCCGGGCGCAGCCAGCGACAGCCGCCCGGGCGCAGCCGCTCTCAGGCACCCCACGGCCTCATCGATCAATGTCAGGTCGGCGTCGCTCGAGGCCTCCGGATGGTCCATGCGATAGAGCCCGAAGAACGTCCAGGTGGCCGTGGCACCCGGGGCAAGCTCGATGGGCGCGGACTGAAGTGCTGCGCAGGCCGTTTCGTGCTGGAGCCGCACCGATGGAAGGTCCGTACCAAACGGGATGGCGAACTGCTGCGCATCGCGATGCGCCGGGCCCATGAGCTGGCGGAAATCCGTGGCAAAGCCGACCGCCCCTTCGAGGCAGCCATGCGCCACCCAGGGATGGCTTCCGGATTGCGCCAGATTCTGACGGCCCATGAGCACGGGCCCCATTCGAGGATGAAGGGCCACGTGATGGTCGAGATACTGGCTGGCGTAGGCCTCGTTGTTCATGAGGAACCCGGGCTCGCCGAGGCCGAGGTCCTGGATGTGGATGACATCGCACGGCAAAGCGCCGGGGCCGTCGTTGTGTATCGCAACCCGCCACAGCCAGACACTCTGCTTCATCTGCAGATGCAGCCCCACCTCATGGCGCACCGCCCCGTGCTGCGACTGCCATACGAAGCGTTCTGCGCTCGCCCCGACCTCACAGCGCGCTTCGGCGTGCGCAACCGGTACAATGCGCGCGGCGGGACCTCCGATGCGAAGACAGAGCCGGGCCATCCCGGAAGCGACGGGCGAGCCCAGGGCGCGATTGATCCGGACCCGACGGCCCTCGTGCACGTGCTCCAGTGCGAATACCGCCCCGTTGGGCAACAGCGTGATCTCGAAGCCCACCTCGTTGCCGAGTCGGGTGAGCCCGAGGTCCTCGGCGCGGGGGGTCCTGAGGATCCGGGGCGCTGAAACAGGTGATGATCGGTCGTCTGGGGTTGGCATTCAGTGGACCTGCGGACGTGGCCGTGAGCGCGTCAGTGCGGCGCAGCCCCCGGCATGAGGACCATGGCACCTTCGTCCTAGTGCATCACCCTACTTATAGGGTATAGCTTGGCGGGTTTGTGGAAGCACAGAATGAAAAAGATGGCGAAAGCGTACGTCGGCGAGGAAACGAGGCTGGGCGGAAGCGCTCCCCGGCGTATCCTGCGAGCCGATGAGCTGCTCCAATCGGCACTGAAACGCGGCAAGCGCCGCGACTTTGCCGATCGCTCGTTCATTCGCCCTTTCGAGCACCTGCTGGCGGCTTGCAACGAGGAAGCCGACCTGAGCGTGCTCGGAGTGCACGCGCTGCGGATCGATCTGCTGCGCTGTCTGCGAAACCTGCTGCACTTCGATGCGATCGAGGCCGCTACGCCCGCGGTGCTCGCGCGGCCGATACACTCGCCGGTATTCATCACCGGCATGCCGCGCAGCGGCACGACTTTCCTGCATCGTCTGATCCTGCAGGATCCGGACACCATTGCACCGCGCCTGTTTCAGCTCGTCTATCCGGGGGCTTCCGAGGGCAGCGGATTGGCAAGGGCACTTCGCCGGCGCTGGGTGAGCCTGCAGCTCGCGCTCTTCCGCATGCTCGCCCCGGAGCTCAACGCGCTGCACCCCGTGGCGGTCGATGCGCCCGAGGAGTGCACCGACATCATTGCACAGGTTTTCCAGAGCCTGCGCTTCGATGCCATGTACCGGGTTCCCTCCTACAACAGCTGGCTCGGGCGCAGCGGCTTCCTCGACGCCTATCGGTTCCACCGGCGCTTTCTCCAGCACCTGGATGCGCAGCTTCCCGGGAAGCGATGGATACTGAAATCGCCCGACCACGTGTTCGCCCTGGATGACATCCGCCGCATCTATCCGGATGCGCATCTGGTCCTGGTACACCGCGATCCTGTGCGTGTGCTTGCATCGGTGGCGAAGCTGACCGAAGTGTTGCGGCGGCCATTCGCGCGCAGCGTAGACCGGATCGGGATCGGTCGCGAAGTGAGCGCCTCCTGGATCGACGGTGCCGAGAGGATGAGCCGATTGTCATCGAGCGACGCGGTGCTGCACCTCACCTATCGGCAGATCATCTCCCGGCCGCTCGATGCGGTCGCGGCGGTGTATGCGCACTGCGGCATGGTGCTGAGCGCGGAGGCGGAGCGGCGCATGCGCCACGCACTGCGCAGCGCGGCAGACACGCAGCGTCCGTGGCGCGACTACCAGCTCGCCGAGTTCGGCCTCGAGCCCCATCTGCTGCGCGAGCGCTTCGCACGCTACATCGAAACCTTCGCGATCGAAAGCGAGTACGCGCATCAGGCGGCAGGGATCGGCGCAGCGGCCTGATATGCGTTGGGGCACGACCGCGGCGCTCGTGATCGGCGTGGCGGCGGTCATTGCCGCCGTCGTCTATGCCGGCGCCGGTGCGGTCGCCCATGCGATCACGGGACTGCGCATCAGCGGCCTCGCAGTCCTCGCACTGCTGCACCTGCCGGTGGTCGTGCTGATGGGGCTCGCCTGGTGGTTCGCAGCAGGCGCACACCCGCCGGCCTCGCGCGCGAGATTCGTCTGGGCGCGCTTCATTCGGGACGCCGCGGGTGAGCTGTTGCCTTTCCTGCACCTCGGCGGTGTGGCGTTCGGGGTGCGCGCGCTCGGTCGCGGCCGGGCTCTGCTGGTCGGTGCCGCCTCGGCAAGCATCGACGGCATCATCGAGCTCACTGCGAAGCTGCCGTACGTCCTGGCAGCGCTGCTCGCGCTGTTGGCACTGGCGCCGCAATCCCGGCTCAGCAGGCCCCTCGCGCTGGCTCTCGCCGCGACCGCGGTATTCGTGCTCATTCTCCTTCTGAACCGACGCTTCATCAGCGCCTCGCTGGAGGCCATGCTGTGGGCGGTGCGCGGACGTTGGCCGGTACTGCTGTCACTCGATGACAGTGAGGCGAGTGAAGGGGTGCGCGCCTGCTTCGACCGTATCCTGAGTCGCCCGATGCGACTCGGCTGGAGCCTTGCGCTCCACCTTCTCTGTTGGTTTCTCGGCGCCGCAGAGACCTGGGTGACTTTCCGCTTGCTGGGTATCGATCTCGGGCCGTGGCAGGCGCTCGCGATCGACGGTACGGTGCTCGGGCTGCGCACCTTTGGATGGATGGTGCCGGCGGCGGCGGGAGTGCAGGAGGGCAGTTATCTCCTCGCCGCGGCCGTTTTCGGCATCAGCCCGGCCGCGGCGCTCGCAGCCTCCTTCGCGCGGCGGGCACGCGATCTGCTGCTCGGAGTTGGCGTACTCGCAATCGCCTTTTTCGGCGATGCCGGCTTCTCGCCGCTAACGCTGACGGCGCTGATCGAGCGCCAGCGGTCGCGCGCCCGTTGACGACCGACGGTTGGTTTCCCAGGTTAGCTGCGTGAGCATCCCGGCACCCTCACCGATCGAGCGGCTGGTGGCCCGCTCCATCGCGGTACCGTGGATCGTGGTGCTCGTGGCGGGGATCCTCTGCAGCCTCATGATCCGCTATGTGACCGGTCACTTCGCCCTGACGACCGATACATACGCGCTGCTCTCTCCGAAGCTCGGCTGGCGTGTCCGGCAGGCCGCATTCAACGCAGCGTTCCCGCAGGAGAGCGCGGACATCGTGGTGGTGATCGACGCGCAGACTCCGGAGCTCAGCCAGGCGGCCGCGGCGAGACTCGCGGCGAGCCTCGGCTCGCAAACGCGCGTATTCCGCTCCATCCAGCAGGCCGATAGTGGCCCGTTCTGGGATCACGAGCGCCTGCTCTTTGCTTCCCTCGACGATGTCAAAAGCTTCCTCGCGCAGCTCTTGAAGGCACAGCCCTTCCTTGGGTCGATGGCGGCAGATCCTTCTCTGCGTGGCCTCGCAGACACCCTCGCATTGACGCTCAAGGGCGTAAAGGCCGACCCCGCCTCGGTCGAGGCGCTGCGCACCCCGATGCGCACGCTGGCCGATGCGCTCGAGAGCCTCGCCGCCGGCAAGCGCCAATTCTTCTCCTGGCAGACTCTGATCAGTGGTCGTCAACCCGACGCACGCGAGCTGCGGCACATCATTCTCGTGAACCCGGTGCTCGACTTCAGCCATCTGCAACCCGGCAAGGTACCGGTCGATACGATCCGCGGCACCGCAGAGCGGCTGCAGCTCGACCCTGCCCACGGGGTCCGCGTGCGTCTCACCGGGCCGGTGCCGCTGCGGGACGAGGAATTCGCGACCCTGGCGCAACGCGCCGGCCTGATCGCCGTGCTGGCGAGCGCAGCGATCGTGCTCATGCTGTGGTTCGCCGTGCGCTCGCCCTGGCTCATCGCCGCCATTCTCGTCACCACACTCGTCGGGCTGCTGATGGCCACCGCGCTCGGTCTCGCCCTGTTTCATCGGTTCAATGTCATCTCCGTGGCGTTCATTCCATTGTTCGTCGGCATGGGCATGGATCTCGGCATCCAGTTCAGCGTGCGCTACCGCGCGGAGCGCGCGCGGTCCGCCACCGTCGGCAGCGCGCTGCTCGCAACCGCGCGCACCATGGGCAAGTCGCTCACGCTCGCAGCCGCCGCGATCGGCGTGGGCTTTCTTGCTTTTACGCCGACGGCCTATTACGGGGTCTCACAGCTCGGAGTGATAGCCGGTCTCGGCATGTTCACCGCGCTCGGGCTGAATCTCACCCTGCTACCCGCGCTGATCGCACTCACGCGGCCGCGCGGTGCGCCCGCAAACCCGGGCACACGCCTGACGCTGGTCGACAACTACGTGCTCGGCCATCGGCTGCTGGTGGTCGGCACCGGTGTGGTCGCCGCCGTGATCTGCGCCGCCCTCCTGCCACGGGTGCAATTCGACTTCAATCCCATCCATCTGCGCAGCGCGGAGGTGGAGTCGGTCGCGACGCTGGTCGATCTCATGCACGACCCGGACCTCTCGCCGAATACACTCGAGGTGATCCGGCCGGATCTCGCCGCGGCCGACCAGCTGGCCGAGACCTTTCGCCGCGATCCGACCGTGTACAGTGCGCACACGCTCTCGAGCTTCATTCCGGCCGATCAGCCCGAGAAGCTCGCGCTCATCGCGGACGCGGCGAACATCGTCGATTTCACCCTCGACCCGCTGGAGGTTGCTCCGCCACCTTCGGACTCGCAGCTCATCGAGAGCCTGCGGGCGGCAGCTGGAAAGCTGCGCGAGGCGGCCGCGGCCGACGCCTCGCTCCGTGCGGACGCGCCGCGGCTCGCCGCGGCCTTCGATACCCTCGCCCACGGCACCGCGCAGCTGCGCCTGCAGGCGAGCGCGATGCTCATGCCGGGCTTCGTGACGACACTCGAGGAGGTGCGCAGCTCGCTGCACCCGCAGCCAGTGAGCCTCGCCACGTTGCCGGCCGAGATCGTGCGGGCCTAGCGCACGCCCGATGGGCGGGCGCGTGTCTCGGTTCTGCCACGGGGCAACTCGAACGACGACGCCGTGCTGCGCCGCTTCATCGCCGCCGGTGTGAAGATCGCGCCGGATGCGACCGGTCCGGCGATCTACCTGCAGGCGTACGGCACGGCAGTGGTCGATGCCTTCATCGAGGCAGGAGTGCTGTCGTTCGTGGCCATCTCGGCCCTGCTGCTGTTCGCCTTGCGCCGGATACGCGACGTGGCCATCACCATGGCGCCCATCGTACTGACCGGGCTTCTCACCATGGGAACCTGCGTGTTGATCGGGCAGCCGCTGAACTTCGCCAACATCATCGCCCTGCCGCTGCTGTTTGGCATCGGGGTGGCATTCCACATCTATTTCGTCATGTCCTGGCGCTCCGGCGGCTCGCATCTGCTGACATCGAGCCTGGCACGCGGGGTGTTCTTCAGTGCCCTCGCGACCGCGACGGGATTCGGGAGCCTGTGGGCCTCGAGCCATCCCGGCACGGCCAGCATGGGCGAGCTGCTGATGATCTCCCTCGTCTGGACCCTGGCATCGGCGCTGCTCTTCCAGCCGGCGCTCATGGGGCACGTCCGCGCCGCCTCAGCAGCCGCGCCGCCTACTTCATGAGCCCATCGCTCGCCTTGTTCAGATGCGCTATCAGCTCCGGCGCTCCGCCAGCGGCGAGCGCGGCGGCGAAATCCGAGCGGCGCAGGGCGAGCTCGCTCACGCCGTTGGAATACACATCGACGACCTTCCAGGCGCCATCGGACTCGTGCATCCGGTAGAGCAAGGTTTCCGGGGAGTCGCGCGCCGGGATGATGCGGGTGCGCACGACCTTGTCCTGGCCCCGCGTCAGCACTTTGTCGTCGATCTCGAATCTCTGTCCGTCGAACTCGCGGAAGTTGTGGGCGTAGTTGGCCGTGGTGAAGCGCCCGAACGCCGCAATCACCGCCTTCTGCTGCTCGGGAGTGAAGCTCGTCCAGTCCGGACCGACGGCGAGCCGCGTCACCAGCGGCAGGTCGAAGACCTGCTCGATCACGGGCTCGAGCATGCGGAAGCGCTCGGCCATGGATTCACCTGCCCCCGCGTGCATCGACTTGAGAAGCGCATTGTTGAGCGTCTGCACCTGCGCCGCTGCAGGATCCGCGGGGGCTGCGGGAGCCGGCGCCGCGGCCGGCGAAAATAAAAGAGTGCACAGCAGCAGCGGCAACCTGAGCGTCATTGGAGCTTGGCCTCGAGGCTCGAATCGCAGCGAGAGAGCGGCAGCCATTTTAGACACACGGCGCGCACCGCACGAATACCTCCGCGCACAGGCTCTGCTGCAGCCGCAACGCCATCGCCGCCGCAGCGGGCGCCCCTGTCAGTCCGCGCCCGGACGCTGACCTGCTGCGGTGCTCTCGATGATGACGGCGGTCCCGTAGCAAAGCACCTCGGTGACACCGGCCATGACTTCGGTGGCGTCGTAGCGGATGCCGATCACGGCATTTGCACCGAGCTGCTGTGCGTGCTCGAGCATGAGCTCGAAGGCCTCGGAGCGGGTCCTTTCGCAGAGGTTCGTATACAAGGTTATGTTGCCGCCGAACAGGGTCTGGAATCCGGCACCTATGTTGCCAATGATGCTGCGTGAGCGGACGACGATTCCGCGGACCAGGCCCAGTGTTCGCGCGACCCGGTATCCGTCCAGAGTGAATGCGGTGGTGGTGAACGCATGATTCATAGGCATATCCTTCTCTCCCGTCACACTCACCGCACCTGGCGGAGGACTTCGTCCACGGCGTCGATGACCTCCTGCGGCTTGTCCAACTGAATGTGGTGACCTGAGCCCTTGATGGTCCGGTGTATGCCACGCGAGGAGAGGTGCGCCAGGCCCTCGTGCATCCTGATCCAGAGCTGCTGGTAGGAGCGGCTGAACCGGGCCGCGGCCGGCGTGCTGGTCTTCGCTGTGCTCTGCGCCGACAGCACCACGAGCGGCATCGCGCCGAGGCGGTTGTGGTCGGCGCTGTCGTAGCGGTGCGTGTACACCGAGGACATGAGTGAGACCTTGTCGGCGAAGTACTGGGCGGTGAAGAACTGAGGCCAGACCTTTCTGAACGCGGCGGGGGTATCGCTCGGCAAGGTAGCCGAGCAGTCCTTGAATTCACGGCTGGAGGGCTCGAATGGCCCCTGCGCGGCCAGGAACATGCAATGCAGCATGTCGGCCGCGTAGGTTTCGATGCCCTCCGCCTCATCGAAACCGGGCTGACTCTCGTCGATCAGCCCCTCCGCGGCCACCGCAGTATCGACGAGGACCATGCCCGCGATCTCCTGCGGCCAGCGCTGCGCATATACACGCGCCTCCAACCCCCCCAACGAGTGCCCCACCAGCACATACGGTCCGGGTATGGCCCCCCCTGTGAGCACCGCGTGCAGATCGTTCACCACGTCGGAGAGGATCTGCGGGCGGGGCGGCGGGTCGCTGAAGCCATACGCGGCGCGGTCGAAGGCGCAGACGCGGGTCGTTTGCGCCATCAAGGGCTGCGTTTTGTACCAGACCAGCGACCAGCTGAATATCCCAGCCATGAGTATGACCGTCGGGCGGCCGGAGCCCGCGCAGTGCATGTTGATGTGCCGGCCGCCGATATCGATGAGCTGACCTGCCGGGGTGTAGGGCAGCATCCGCTCGTCCTCCGCGCTGGCCAAGGCGTTCTCGGGTTGTGCCGGCACGACGCGACCGATCGTGAGCACCACGGCGGCGGTCAAACCGACCCGCGTGATGCGGCGGCGCGCAGCGGCGCGCATGCGGCACGATGAAACAGGGTCCTGGTGCGGGATCATCGGAGACCTTGTTATTGTGCAGCCGGTGTTTATGGCGACAGCCATCATAGTGCCTGGTCGAACATCGAGACAAAGACGGCACTAAATCCGCACCCGTCGCAGCCGCAAAGCGTTGGCGATGACGGAAACCGAGCTCAAGCTCATGGCGGCAGCGGCCACCACCGGGCTGAGCAGCAGCCCGAATGCCGGGTAGAGCACTCCGGCAGCGAGCGGAATGCCAAGGCTGTTGTATAGGAAGGCGAGCAGCAGGTTCTGTCGGACGTTGCGCAAGGTTGCGCGGCTCAGCACGCGCGCGCGCATGATGCCATTGAGGTCTCCCTTTACCAGGCTGACCCCGGCACTCTCCATCGCTACATCCGTCCCGGTACCCATCGCCACACCGACATCGGCTTCGGCGAGCGCCGGGGCATCGTTGACACCATCGCCCGCCATCGCGACCACGTGCCCTTCGCTGCGCAGTCGCCGGATGACATTGCGCTTCTGCTCCGGCAGCACCTCCGCCTCGAACTCACGAATGCCGAGCCTCGCCGCCACCGACGCGGCGGTTTTGCGGTTATCACCGGTGAGCATGACGAGGCGTACGCCATCGGCGACCAGGCGCTGCAATGCCCGGGGTGTCGACGCTCTGACAGCATCCTCGATGGCGAGGATGCCGGCAGCGCGACCGTCCACGCCGATGTAGATGACCGTCGCGCCCTCGCGCCGATAGTGATCGGCGCGGCGCTCGAGATCTGCCGGCGCGCCAGGGGCGAGTGCCGCCTGACCCACGGCCAGGCGCCGCCCGCCGACCTGCCCGCTCACGCCCTGTCCCGGCAGCGCTCGAAAGTCGGTGACGCTTGCCAGCGCTGCGCCGCGCTCCGCGGCTGCCGTGACGATCGCGGCTGCGAGCGGATGCTCGCTCGCCCGCTCGATACTTGCCGTCAGCGAGAGGAGTGTGGCTTCTTCAATGGCGTCGGTCGTAACGACACCGATGACTCGCGGCTTGCCCTCGGTGAGCGTGCCGGTCTTGTCGACCACCAGCAGGTCGACCTTCGCGAAGCGCTCGAGCGCCTCGGCATTTCTGATGAGGATTCCCGCGCTGGCGCCTTTTCCCACCGCAACCATGATCGACATGGGTGTGGCGAGCCCGAGCGCGCAGGGACAGGCGATGATGAGCACGGAGACCGCCGCAATCAGCGCGTAAGCAAGCGCAGGCGGAGGTCCCCACCACAGCCACGCCACGAACGCCCCGAGCGCAATGGCGATGACGGCCGGTACGAACCAGCCGGCCACGACGTCGGCGAGGCGCTGTATGGGCGCACGGCTGCGTTGTGCGTCTGCCACCATGCTGACGATGCGGGCGAGCATCGTGTCGGCACCCACGCGCTCAGCCCGCATCACGAATGAGCCGGTGCCATTCAGCGTGCCACCGATCGTTCTGGAGCCGGGCGCCTTCTCGACGGGCAGCGACTCTCCGGTGATCATCGACTCATCGACCGCGCTCCTGCCCTGGAGGACCTCACCATCCACCGGGACGGTCTCACCGGGCCGCACGCGCAGCCGGTCTCCGGGCTGCACCTCCGCGAGTGGGATCTCCTCATCCCGATCGTCGCTGCCGATACGCCGCGCCGTCCTCGGTGCCAGATTCAAAAGTGCGCCCAGGGCCCCACGGGTACTCTCTCGCGCCCGCAGCTCGAGCACCTGGCCGAGCAGCACCAGTACCGTGATCGCCGCCGCCGCTTCGTAATACACCGGCACCGTCCCCTCGTGCGTCCGCAGCGACGGCGGAAAGAGGCCCGGCGCAAGCGTCGCCACGACGCTATAGAGATAGGCCGCACCCGTGCCGAGCGCGATGAGGGTGAACATGTTCAGGGAGCGGTTGCGCACGGAGTCCCAGGCGCGCAGGAAGAATGGGCCTCCGGCCCACAGGACGACCGGCGTTGCGAGCGCGAGCTCCAGCCACGGGGCTACCGAGGGCACGATCCATCGATAGGGCCCCTGACGGGTCACATGCAGCCACATCTCCCACAGCACCAGCGGCACACTGAGGAGCAGCCCGACCCAGAAGCGGCGGGTCATCGCGCGGAGCTCGGTATTCTCGTCGCTCACCGCCGGAGTCAGCGGCTCGAGCGCCATGCCGCAGATCGGGCAATCGCCCGGCACGTTGCGGCGAATCTGCGCGTGCATGGGGCAGCCGTAGAGCGCACCGGCGGAAGCCGCCGGTCGCGATCTACCGCCGGCGGCGGCCGTGCCCATCACCCTGACGATCCATTACTTCAGCGTAACGCCTTTCACCGACCAAGGCCTCTCGAGTGCGGGGACATCGTGCCGGCCATCGCCGCGTCGGGGCGAACCCCGTCAGCACTTCTTATGCAAGAGACGCTGCTAGCCCGCCGCCGCCTGGAGCGCATGACGCCATTGACTCCAGTAATGCTCCAGCTGCTTTGTCCAGTCATCTGCGTTGGCCCGATAGAACTGTTCGCCTCTCGAGAGCGCCTCGAGACTAAGCCGTTCGCGTTGCTGGTCGATGATGGTCAGCAAGGGCGCGAGGTCCACCCGATTGTGCTTCACGAGAACTCGCGCCTTCTGAGCGAGTATGGCCAAGTCGTGCGCCGCGCCCAGACAATCGCTGAGCTGCTTCGCCTGGCGCGCGAGTCGCGCCAATTTTCGGGTCCGCATCGGTGCCAGTATCTCCAGGGAGTAACGGAGGTACTTCACCCGCTTACGCCATTCATGCAGCGCCCTATCCGTGGGACGCGGCGTAGCATCCGGCAGCATGCGCCGCCCGGCATGGTAGATACGTTTCATCGCGGGACCGAGCACCGACCAACCATGGTTACCCACACGCCAGTGAGCCGCACGGCCACACAATTGCTCGAGAGTTCTGCGCGTCCGCGCCAGTTGCGCCGGGTGTTCGCGCAGCCACCGCCGCAGCTCTGCCTGATCAGCTTCCAGCGCGTGCAATAGCTCCGTGACATCCGTATTGCGTCGCAGTGCGCGGCGGTTACGGCGCAGCGATCGGAGTGTCTGTGTGAGCACCCTGGCATCGCGAGCTGCGTTGAGTGCGTGCGCGGCATTGCGCAGCACCCGTTCTTCCCGCCGATAAATCGGCTTCGCGAGCACGGGGCGCAGCAGCCGCAAAGCGGTTCGGGATCTCTTGAGATCCTTGCGTACGTCATGCACCGCTGCATCGGACAGATCCGGCGATGCAAGCGCGCGCGATGCCCGGCGGGTGAAGTGACGAGCCACGCGACGCAACGCCTGCGTGCCCGACCTCGCGGCTTCGATGGACTTCCTGACCATACCCCGAAATGCATCTCCGGCAATGCCCATGCCCGCGCCTGGGCCCTAAGGGTCCTTTAGCACCTCGGCGGCAAGCGTCGACTTTGCGGGAGGCGGACAGCAGCGCGCGCAGCATGCCAGGGAATTCGGGCCCCGCCATGATAACCAAGCGATCGAACAGCCCCGCACTCCTCGGCGCCTCGAGCTCTCGAGGGACCTGTCGGGCGAAGGTCTCGCAGCACGGTCCTGGCTTCGATGCTCATCTTATGACCTGCTCTGCGGTAGCGCGACGTCTTTTGCAGGCTTGTCGTCGCGCAAGCCGAGATAAACGGGCTGACGCAGCTTACGATCATCGGTCAATTCCCGATAGGAGATCTGTGCGACGAGTTGCGGTCGAAGGTAGGTCACGTTGCGCTCGCGCGGTGGGTCACTCAGCGCCGTCGCCTGGACGATGAGCGGCTGAAACCGCCGATAGAGTGCCGCAAGAGTCTTGTGATCGAAGCCGGTGCCCACTTTACCGACGTAACGAAGCTGGCGGCCTTCATAGGCTCCGAGCAGCAGCGCACCGAAATATTCCCGCGCGCCCTCAGGTGCTGTGTATCCGGCGATGACGAACTCGTCCTCCTGATGGACTTTTACTTTCAGCCAGAACCGGGAGCGCTTCTCGATGTAGGGAGAGGAAAGATCCTTCGCGACGAGACCTTCGTAGTCGCGTCGTTTCGCGATCTCGTAGGCTTCGAAGCCATTTGCGGCGAGACGACGCGACAGCAACAGGACACCTTTCGATCGCACGATTCTTTCGAGCACGGCGCGGCGTGCCGCGAGTGGCTCATCGCGCAAGTCCTTGCCGTCGGCGACCAGACAGTCAAAGATGGCGTAAACGGGCGCGCCTTTACCCTGCTGCAACAGCTGAAAGTGCGAAACGCGCTGCTTGTCGAATACCACCACTTCACCGTCGAGGAGCAGCGTAGGGTGGGGCAGCTGCTGGATGGCCATGGCGATCTTCGGAAACTTGAGTGTACGGTCCTTGCCGTTACGCGAGAGCAGTCGCACTCGCGCTCGCTCTTTGTAGGCGAGAACACGGTCGCCATCGTACTTCTCCTCATATACCCACCCGGGCTTGTCGAATGGCCTGGCGATGAGCGTGGCGAGCATGGGCTCTGCGCGAAAGGGAATGCGCTGGCTCAGCGACGCAGCTCCGCTGCGACCAGTACGGCCTTTTGCCTGCGAGCTCAGGCTCGATGCTCCTGCGCGTCAGGCTTCAGCGCCGTTCACCGGTGCCTGCCGCCTCGGCAGGCGCAGTACCCTCCTCCGCCGCGCCACCCGGCCCGTGGCGCAAGGGCACGTACAAAACCGAGGGTCTGCCGCTTCCCGCTTGGGGATAGAGGTCCATCAATTCGTACACGATCTGCGGCATGTTCGTTGAGACTGAGATGCCGAGCGAGCGAGCAGCCTGGACGGTGATCGGGTAATCGTGCGTCCACCGGCCTTCGCTCAACGTAGTCGCCAGCTCCTGCGCTTTGTCCTTGGAGTAGTGCTTCGAAAGCAAGTCGCCGAGGTAGCTGCCCACCTGCGCGCGGGCCTTCTTGGCAATGTCGATGACGATCAATGACAGATCGCTCGCCTGCTCGGGTTTCTTATAGTCGAGAATCTTCACGATGGAGGCGGCCGGCAGCTGGCCGAGCTGCGGGTCGACCGGTCCGAGCACCGCGTTGGGGTCCATCACAATCTCGTCCGCCGCTAGCGCAATGAGCGTGCCACCACTCATCGCATAGTGGGGCACGAACACGGTCACTTTGCCCTTGTGCGCGGCGAGCGCCGTGGCAATCTGCTCTGCGGCCAATACCAGCCCGCCGGGGGTGTGCAGGATAACATCGATCGGCTGGGTTGGCGGTGTCAGCCGAATTGCTCGCAGCACCGCCTCTGAGTCTTCGATGCTGATGTAGCTCGACACCGGTATTCCGAGGAATCCAACGGTATCCTGGCGGTGGATCAGTCCAATAACCTGCGACTTTCGCTCATCCTGGAAGCGCTGGAGCAGATGGGTGCGCGCAGCGTTCATCCGATAAAGTTGGATGGCCGGGGACAGAAACACCACCAGCAGGATCAGATAGAACACTATGCGGGACGTATTGGAAACGGCCTCGAACCAGGTGGTCTTCGCGGTCGAAGAACTCGGGCTTGTTGTGGCGGGCGACATCATTACAGTCTCCACGAACTCGCGGACGGGGGAACCTCCTATAACCGACCGCGCGCGTGGCAGCCATGCGTACATCCGCCTATAAAGCGAGATTGGGCGACGATGCTGAGCGGCGGCGGCCGGGTCTTCAAGAAGCACTCACCTCGCTTCGGAGGAGCTCTCGGCACGTCGCCAGATCAGCGCCTTGGCAAGCTGCACGAGCAGCAGGTACAGGAGCGTGGCCACCGCGATAAAGAGATAGAACGTCCCGGTGAGGGGAACGAATCCCAGCCGCCCGGCGAGCCCGGTGAAGGGCAGGAGCACGCCAACCGCCACCACCAGCAGGGTCGTGATGAGGAGCGGTCGGCTGGGCCTGCTCTCGAAGGGATTGCCCGTGGTGCGGATCACGTAGATCACCAGCGTCTGCGTGGCCAGCGATTCGACGAACCAGCCCGTGTGGAAGAACGCCTCACCGGCTGTGAAGTAATGCAGCAGGACGTAGAACGTGAGGAAGTCGAAGATGGAGCTGATGGGACCGATGTACAGCATGAATTTGCGGATCAGGCCGATATCCCATTGCCGTGGCTTGCGAATGAAATCCGCATCGACGTTGTCGGTGGGAATGGTGATCTGCGACAGGTCGTAGAGAAAATTGTTCACCAGGATTTGCGTCGGCAGCATCGGCAGGAACGGCAGGAAGGTCGAGGCACCCGCCATGCTGAACATGTTGCCGAAGTTGGAGCTCGTGCCCATGAGCAGATATTTCATGACGTTGCCCAGGGCCTTGCGGCCCTCGAGGATGCCGCTCGTCAGTACCTGAAGGCCGGGCTCCACCAGGATGATGTCGGCGGCCTCGCGCGCCACGTCCACCGCCGAGGCTACCGAGATGCCGACATCCGCTGCGTGGAGGGAGGGCGCATCGTTGATCCCATCGCCCATGAAGCCGACCACGTGACCCCGATGCTTCAGCGCCATCAAGATGCGGTTCTTCTGCGCGGGCGAGGCGCGGGCAAACACGGTAGTCTGCTCCGCGACGACCTGTAGCGCCGGATCGGTCATCCTCTCGATCTCATCGCCCAGCACGATCCTGCCCGGATCGAGCCCCACCTGCGTACACACCTGCGAAGTCACGAGATCGCTATCACCCGTGATGATCTTCACGCGCACGCCTGCGTCGCGTAGTGCGGCGAGCGCCGCGGCCGCATCCGGCAGCGGCTTGTCGGCAAACGTGACGAACCCGGCAAGGGTGAGATCGCGCTCATCGGCCGCGGCATAGTTGTCGCGTGCGTCGACCATCCGGTACGCCACGGCGAGCACCCGCAGTCCCTTGCGGCTCAGCTCCGCGAAGGTGGCGCGGCTGCGTGCGTCGAAGTTCGCATCGAGCCGCATGACCTGCCCTGCCCGCTCGACCGCGACGGTACGTTCGAGCACCCCCTCAGGCGCCCCCTTGGTGATCAGCAGCCGCTTCGCGTCGTGCTCGAGCACGACGGAAAGGCGGCGGCGCTCGAAGTCGTAAGGGATCTCATCGACCTTGTGGTAACTCGCCTCCTCGCCCGTCTCCGGAGTAGCGAGGATGGCCGCGTCGAGGGGGCTGCGGATCCCGGTCTGGTTTTTGCTGTTGAGCCGCGCGAGGGCGAGCACCCGCTGCGACGGCTCTCCCCAGGGATCGACACACTGATCGAGGGTCATGCTGCCGCTCGTGAGGGTGCCTGTCTTGTCGCTGCAGAGCACATCGATGCTGCCGAAGTTCTGGATGGCGGCGAGGTGCTTGACGATCACCTTCTTGCGGGCCATTACGCGGGCACCGTTGGCGAGGGTGACCGAGACGATCATCGGCAGGAACTCGGGGGTGAGGCCGACCGCGAGCGCCACGGCAAAGAGCAGCGACTGCAACGGCTGCCGCTGCCTCACGATCCCCACGATGATCAGAAACAGCACGAGGAAGAACACCGTACGGGTGAGGAACAGGCTGAAATCCTTGAGTCCCCGCTCGAAACTGGTGGGCTCTGGGGGTGCGGCGAGGCGCGCTGCGATGTCGCCAAACGCCGTTGCCGTGCCCGTCGTGACGATGAGCGCCTTGGCGGTTCCGCTGACTACGGAGGTACCGAGAAATACCATGTTCTCGGCGTCGGGCTCGGTCGATACCGCTTCGCCGCGAGCCACCTTCTCCGCCGGCAGCGACTCCCCCGTGAGCGCGGCCTGCTGGACATAAAGATCACGGGATTCCAGGAGCCGTGCATCGGCGGGAATCATGTCGCCCGCGGAGAGGCGCACGACATCGCCGGGCACGACCTCGGCACAGGGGATGTCCACCCATTGCCCATCGCGCAACACCGTGGCCTTCGGCGCCACCTGCGCCTGCAGCTGCTCGACGGCCTTCCGTGAGCGATGCGTCTTTGCGAAATCGAGCGTGTTGCTCAGGATGACGATCGCCAGAATGATCGCCGCATCGCTCCCTTGCCCGAGGGCTGCGGAAGCGCCCGCCGCGATCAGCAGCACCAGAACCAGTGGATTCGAGAACAGATGCAGGAAGTCGGTCAGCGCCGGCGGACGCTTGCGCGGCGCCGGATCGTTGCGACCGTACTGAGCGAGCCGCTCGGCAGCGGCCTCGGAAGTGAGCCCGCCGGCTACCGAGGTTTCAGTGATGGTGCCCAAGAACTGCTGTTCTGTCCGCGGCCTCGAGGACCTTACGAGCGACGCGTCTCCAGGAAGCGGTCGAGCCCGCCAGGACGCTCCGAAGCATCATACGCCTCATCCAGGTCGTTACCTCATCGACGCGGGTACGCCGACCGCTGACGGGCAGCGATGCCGGCTACTATGGTTCCTCTCCGGCTACTGCTTCCGCCTCCACAACCTCCGGCCCCAGCGCTTTGAATTCGGGTTGAAACCAGCGTTGCGCAATGAGCGTCGGCACGACTGCGCTTCCGATTACAGCAGTCACCAGGATCGTGTACTGCCCTTGATCGATGATTTTGTTGGTCAGGCCAAACAGTGCCGATATGGAGCCGAAGGTGAGCCCCGTCGACATCAGCAGGGTCGTGTACATCCCCTCGCGTTTATCGAACTCGTGGTAGACGGTCAGTGGCAGGATGCCGATGAACTTGGTAGCCATCTTGATTCCCAGAAAAATCGCTATGAGCACCATGGACTGTGCCACAGCGTGCGCCTCGACCAGGGATCCGGCCTTCAGAAAATAGAAAGGTGTCAGAATCGAGAATGCGATGATCCGCATGCGATGCGGCAACTCGGGTTCGGCAAGGAAAGTCGGTGCGAGCGCCATGCCGACCAGGTAAGCAGGCAGCACTGCCTCACTCCCGGCAACCGTGGCAAGCCCGCCGAGCCCGAGCAGTATCAGGGCGACGAACTTGGTTTGCGGTTCACTGACGCGATTGCCCAGGTGCTTGAACATCCAGGGCGCATAGCGTGCAAGGACGATCAGCACAACCGCGGTGGCGGCTCCAAAGAAAATCAGACGGAGGTCGTAGTGCGCGAAGACAATCCCCAGCGCGAGCACCGTCCCGAGATCGTTGATGAAACAGGCGGCGAGAATGATTTTGCCGATCTCGGATCTGTTGAAACCGGTCTCGATCATCACTGCATAGACGACAGCCACCGAGGTCGTGGAAAGCGCGATGCCCGCGATCTGTGCCTGTGGCCACGGCCACCCTATTCCCCAGTGCGCGTACGCCAGGACGCCGATATACGGGGCGAAGAATCCCATGACCCCTATCGTCATGCTGGACCAGAAGTGCTTTCGCACTATTCGCGGGTCGATCTCGGTGCCCGCCAGGAAGGTCAGGAGGATCGCCCCGAAACCAGACAGGAAGTTGACCCAGTCAGTAATCTGCAGGCCGACCAGGTTGCCGGCAAGGGCGCCTACCACGATCTCGATGAGAGCGACGGATATCGCTACTCGAATCGAGATCAGGGACGCGAGCAGCGCCAACCCGAGCCACAACGCCGAATGCAGCCAGACAGTAGCCATTTGCGTCTCCGGCCTCAGTCAGACATCAGATATCGGGATGGCCCGGTTGCTTGACCCGGATTCCGACCTCCATGCCCAGCTCGAGGTGCTGATCGCGGAAGGCGTGCCGAAAGGAAGCGTCATTACACTCGCGTAGTTGCAACCGTCCGCGTCACGGCGGTCAGCACTTCGTCGGTCGTCATGACATCGGCGAACAACATCGCCATATTTTCCAACGTCGCATTGTGGGCAGCGTCAGTCAATGCCGCATTGGCGTCCGACACAAAGATGACCTTGTAGTTCATCTGCATGGCATCGCGCGCCGTCGATTCGCAACAGCAGTTTGTCAGAGTGCCGGTGATGATCAGAGTGTCTATGTGATGAATCTGTAGGAGCTCATGCAGGGTGCTGGCGCCGGGCACAAAAGCCCCGAATCGGGTTTTCTCCACGATTTGGTCGGATTCGGCGACCTCGAGCTCCGGCCACAGCTGCCAATAGTGCGCATTGCGAGTGAAGGCTTTCGCGATGTCCGCACCGCCCTGCGGGGTATGCATGTACGCAAACCAATTCGACCAGCTCGACTGGGAACCGGAGTCGACCGTCATGCACAGAAAGACATTCCTGCCGCCACAACGGCGCACAGCAGCCGAGATCGAATTAACGTTCGGGATGATCTCCCGTGCCACAGGCACCTCGACCGGTGCGCCCGATTCCATGAAGCCATTCTGCAGGTCGACGACGATGTGTGCGGTGCGCCGCATATCCAGTCGTTCGAAGGGATGGAGTCTTCCGCGCTGCGATTCAATCTGTCTCAGCAGATCAGCAGGGAGGTTAACCTCGTGCATGCTCCCCTCCTGAGAATGCGTGCTCGGTTTAGCTTTTCCACTATAACAGCAGCGTAGTGCCGCAACCGAGGGCGGTCAGAACCTGATTGGCACGGGTTGCGTGGGCGCGAACAGATCGACGAGAGCCGGTCGAGCCTCGGTGCCGCCTGGGTGTCCTCTGCCACGGCACCGGACTCCGGGATCACGCTCTTTCCCACGATAACTGTCAGCACGCGGTTAACGACTGCGAATGTCCGCTTCAGCGCCGTTTGGGGCAAGCCTGCGAATGACTCCTCATGGCCGGAGCGGGACGGTCATCACTCAAAGCCCGGCACAGGCGATCTCGGGGATCTCGACCTCCGTGACCTGCTGTGCCTGCTCCGTCCAGTGAAGGCGGACTCGCTCCACGCAAGAGTACGGCATCAGACTCTGACGAATACGAGAGCACTCCGAGGGGTTACCGCGTGTGCAGGCCAGCCGCATGTCCGACAGCCGCGCAATCGCATCTTGCAGCGGCATGCCCACTGCGACGTGGTTCTGTACTCGATGCTCGAACGCCTCCTGATTGCGGAAGTAGCAACCGCTCAAAACGATAGTACAGAGCAAAAGAACCATGGTTGGCTGAAATTTCACGGTGTGTTGGGGTGAAACAATAGGTCGCGCAGATGCGCAAGGCCGTGTCGACCTCGGAATTAGAATCGTGCCTTTGGTGTTCAGAGAATTGCCGACCGTAGCTTCGTATAGTCTCGAGCAGTATTCGGCCAACGAGAAAACCCGTGCTGCCGGGTCATAGCCTTCGGCGGATGTCGTCGAGGACGTCAGACGCGCGGCGTCCGGGGTCCCGATCAACCTCGTAGGCATCCAGTCGTCGGTCTAGCTCGGCTCGCTGATCGGGGGTTAGCTTCAGCGTTTCGTTGTCGGCCGCAATATCGTCCCTAAGATTCTCGACTAAGCGGAGCCCCTCATCAATCGAGAGGTCTCGATACTTGATCACCGTAACTCCCTCCGGGTCTCGGCCAGACCCCTTGAACCCAACGGGTCGATTTTTGGGCGGCGTTTCTTCAGGGCCTGCCACGGATCGTAGGACACCTGCATCCGCAGCCAGGATTCGGCCGAGCCTCCGAGGGCAGCGGCGAGTCGGATGGCAAGTTCAGTGCTCAGCGCCGCGCGACCATTCGCCACACGCGATACACCGAGGCGTCTGGCGAACGCCGTAACCGAAACCCCATCGCCTTTCCGAAGGACGGTGTCCTTAAGAACCTGGCCGGGATGCGGCGGATTGCGCATGCGAGCCATCGTTGTCTCTCTCGGTGCCCTGGAGTTCGTCATCAGGACGTCGTCACCGTCAACCGCACGCCAAGAGAATCAAGCAACTTGCGTACCGTGTCATATCGGATCTTGGCACCAGGTGCGAGAGCCTTGTAGAGGCTCTCCCTTCCCAGGCCTGCGTCCTTTGCTACTTTGGAAAAGCCCCGCGCCTTGGCCACATCCGCCACGGCCTGCAGGAACACATCGGGATTGGAGTCCTCCAAGGCGGCCGAGAGGTACGCGGCAATGACCTCCTCGTTGTCCAGATACTCGGCCGCGTCAAACGGCGCAATTCCCAATCGACTCTTTCGCTTCGCCATTCTTCCGCTCCTAGTGCGCACCGCTCTCCTTGAGTTCGCACACCATCGTCTTTGCCCGTCGTATGTCCCGCGCCTGCGTCGACTTGTCGCCGCCCGCCAACAGGAGATACACGGTTTCTGCGCGGCGCATGAAGTAGAGCCGGTAGCCGGGCCCGACGTCGATCCGCATCTCGCCAACCCCACCCCCGATGGCTTTACAGTCCCCGAAATTGCCATGCTGAGCGGAGGCAATGCGCGCGAGAATTCGCGCCTTCGCCACACCGTCCCGCAAAACTCCGAGCCATCGATCGAACTCGGCAGTGCGCTGAATCGTGTTCAAGGTAAATTGTATCCGAGTGGATACACTATGGCAAGCGGCGCCTGATGGGCACGACCGTTGCGCCGGCGCGGAGTCTATCGAGGTAATCCGCCCTGGATCATCTTCCGCCGCTCGTGAAGCCGCTGCGCCTTGTTGTACGCCGCGCGCACTTTGTTGCGCTCGGAATGCGCGAGCTGCAGCTCGATGACATCTGGCGGGAAGCCCTGCTCATTGAGCAGCGTGCTGGCCATGCTGCGGAACCGTGCCCGGTTTGTTCTTCGCTGCTGTAACCCAGCCGCCGGAGTGCCGCATCGATCGTGTTGTTCGACATCGGGCGGTCGCGGGTACGCAGGGATGGGAAAAGATACCGCCCTCCCCTGGCGAAGGGCTGGAGCTCCCGAAGAATGGCGAGCGCCTGGCGCGCGAGCGGCACGACGTGCGGCTCCCCCATCTTCATGCGAGCTCCCGGGATACGCCATTTCGCGTTCGGCAGGTCAAACTCGGGCCACTCGGCGGCGCGCAGTTCACCCGGACGGACAAACACGAGCGGAGCGAGCTTCAATGCCAGGGCAGTTACCGGGTGCCCAGTGTAGCCATCGATCGCGCGCATGAGCTCGCCAACGCGTACTGGATCGAGGACCGAGGCGAAGTTCTTGGACTTTACCGGCGCCAGCGCGTCCTTGAGATCCGCTGCCACATCGTGCTGGGCGCGCCCCGTCGCTACTGCATAGCGCAGCACTCTGCCCGCCAAGGCCCGGACTCGGTGTGCGGTCTCGTGCTTGCCTCGCGCTTCGATCCGCCGCAGCGCAGCGAGCAGCTCCTGGGGCGGTGATCGCCGCGACGGGCCTACTGCCCAGGTACGGGTAAAGCGCGCTGCTCAGACGCGCACCCAGAATCGATATGGTCTCAGGTGCGAGCGACTTGCTCTGAAGTTCGAGCCATTCCTTCGCCACTTCCTCGAAGGTCTCGAGAAGCGCTGCGCGCTGCGCCTTGCGCTCCGCGCTTGGATCGATGTCATCCGCGATGAGCTTGCGCGCCTCGTCCCGCTTCTCGCGTGCCCGCTTCAGCGGCACATCCGGATAAGCGCCGAGTGAGATCAGCTTCTCGCGCTTGCCTATGCGATAGCGAAGGCGCCAGAGGCGTCCTCCCGCGGGCGTCACGAGCAGGAATAGTCCGCGCTCATCGAAGAGCTTGTAGGGCCTCTCCCTCGGTTTCGAGAAGCGAATTTTCGTCTCGCTGAGTGCAGCCATCTAACACCGACATACCCCAGTCGGCCGGAACGTACCCCACTCACGTACCCCAGTCCAGTTGACGATGCTCTGAACACGGTCAGACAGTCATGCACACACATAGACTTATATTTCAGTAACTTAGGTAATTTACGGGACGCGGGCAGACACAGAAGGATGCCCGATTACATTCCGGGAAAGGCTAGGGTCGGAATCGAACCGGCGTAGACGGCTTTGCAGGCCGCTGCATGACCACTCTGCCACCTAGCCAAAGGTGAAGGATTGCCGCTTGGGAACCGGTCGCATCATCAGGATCCGGCGGGCTGCGTCGCCTGAGACGGCCCAGCTAGCCTAACAAAAACGCGCTGCGGCGGCGATCGCCCCGCCCGTCTTGGGGGGGCGCCCGCCTACCACCCCGAGGAGCCAGTCCGGTGCAGGCTCTGTGGCGCGCGCGGCGTGCCACCGCAGACGCCCTGTTCCCCTACTTTAAAGGAGTATAGACTCCGGCCGTCTTCAGACATGCCCGAGAGGATTGCCATGGCTGATGTGACACGGCGCGAGTTCCTGAAAGTAACTGGCGCGACGCTGGCGGGATCGAGTCTGGTTCTGCTCGGCTTCTCCCCGACCGCGGCTCTTGCCGAGGTGCGCGAGTTCAAGCTGGCCCGCGCCACCGAGACGCGCAATACCTGCCCCTACTGCTCGGTGGCCTGTGGCGTTCTGATGTACAGCCTCGGCGATCGCGCCAAGAACGCACGCTCGAGCATCTTCCACATCGAGGGCGATCCGGATCACCCCGTCAATCGCGGCACGCTGTGCCCGAAGGGGGCGGGGCTCATCGATTTCATTCACAGCCCGAGCCGTCTGACACAACCGCAATACCGCGCCCCGGGCTCCGATCACTGGCAGCCGATCTCCTGGGACGATGCGCTCGGTCGCATCGCCAAGCTCATGAAGCAGGATCGCGATGCGAACTTCGTAGCGAAGAGCCCCGAGGGACTGACCGTCAACCGCTGGCTGACGACCGGCATGCTGGCGGCATCGGCGAGCAGCAACGAAGTCGGCTATCTCACGCACAAGGTCATCCGCCCGCTCGGCATCTTAGCTTTCGACAATCAGGCCCGTGTGTGACACGGCCCGACGGTGGCAGGTCTTGCCCCGACGTTTGGCCGTGGAGCGATGACGAATCACTGGGTCGACATCAAGAATGCCGACATCGTTCTCATCATGGGCGGCAACGCCGCCG
>DATKMV010000029.1:0-2059 GCA_035541695.1 Steroidobacteraceae bacterium | reverse complement strand
CTGTGCCAGGCCGTCATGGATCTCCTGGCCGATGCGGGTGCGCTCCATGAGCACCGCCGCTTCCTTCGCCGAGTAGGCGAGGCGCGTCAGCTGCACGGCAAGGGTCGCCTGCTGCGCCAGCGCCACCAGCAGCTCGCTGCGCGCCACCTCCTCGGCGTTGCGGCGGAAGGCCACGGCGAAAAAGCCGACGCTGCGGCCGCCGAACACCAGCGGGTAGAGCACGGCTCCCACGATGCCGTGGGCGCGGTTGAAGGGCAGGAGGCCGGGCCATGTACCGGTCATCATGTTGGCGACGTCGATATACAGCGGCTCGCGCAGGTCCGCGTAGCGGACGGTGAATGGCGAGCTCGCCACCGGGATGCTGGTGGGATAGGGAGGCTTCCCGAGCTGACCGTCGAGCACGTGGGCGACGATACGCCAGTCCTGCGGCGAGTCCTTGAGCACGATGACATCGCCCGCTGCCGCATCGAACTGCCGGGCGACCTCGAGCAGCATATGCCCCATGAAACTGTAGAGGTCGGTCTGGCCCGCCAGCCGCTCGAGGTTGCCACGGATGACCGCGTTCGCCCGGGCGAGCTCGGCGACGCGTTGCTCCGCGGCACGCTCACGCTCCCGGCGCACGTCATCGACCAGCCGCTCGCGATGCAGCGCCGCGCCGATGACGCCGGCTGCGGTCTCGAGGGCGGCGAGCTCGGCCGCATCGATGGCCCGTTGACGGCGGGTGTTATCGAAGCCCACGATGCCATTGAACTCGCCGGCGACGAAGATCGGCACGATGGCTTTGGTGCGCGTGCCGGGACCCTCCATGGCCGATAGCGGCTCCGCTGCGCTCTCGCTCTTGCTGAAGCAGACACTGCTCCCCGCGCGCAGCTGCGTGAACACCTCGGCGTAGTTAGCCTCGTTACAGCTGCGCGCCGGAGTGTGAGACGGCGAAAGTGTCCCGTGCTCCGCAGTCCACTCGGCGACGACGAGCAGCAGGCGCTCGCCGTTGGGGCCGGTGCGTGTCTGCATGAGGTCGACGCGGTCGACCTGCGCCGCAGCACCGATCAGCCCGAGAACATCCGCAAGCGCCGCGCGCACATCGGCTGCCTCCAGCAGGCGTCGGCTGGCGCGGGCGGTGGCGGTGAGGAGCCGCTCGCGCGCCTGCAGGGACCGGTTGACCCGGCTGAGTGTCTCCGCGCAACCGGTGGCTTCCGGCGTGGGAATGACAACGTTGGCGTTCATTGGCTCAGTCCCTGCCCGCCCTGACGGGGCGTCAGTGTACTCTTGCCGGAAGCTGCCGTTTACAGATGGATCAAGCCCCGCTTGTGGGCGACTGCGACTGCTTCGGTGCGGCTGATCGCATCGAGCTTGGTGAGGATCGCCTTGACGTGCGTCTTGGCCGTACCTTCCGTGATGGAGAGGCGCCGGGCGATATCCTTGTTGCTGCGACCCTCGGCCACCAGCTGCAGCACATCGAGCTCGCGCTGAGTCAGGCTCGGTTTGGCCATGCGCTGGAGCGCCTTGGCGGCCACGGTGGAGGAGGTGTAGGGCCGATCGTCGCTCACCGCGCGAATGGCGGAGAGAATCTCCTGCCGCGGCGCATCCTTCAGCAGGTAGCCCTTGGCACCCTGCGACAGGCACTGAAAGATGTCCTCATCCCCGTCGTAAGTCGTCATGATGAGGATGCAGGCTTTCGGGTTGATCTCGAGCACGCGCTGCACGACGGCGACGCCATCAAGCCGCGGCATGCGCAGATCGAGCACCATGACATCCGGACGATGCCGCTCGTAGAGCGCAATGGCCTCTTCGCCGTCACCGGCCTCACCGACCACCTCCATGTCGGCCTGCTGGTTGACGATCGCAGCGAGCCCATCGCGCACCACCGGATGATCATCGGCGAGCACGACACGGATGCGCTCCTTCAGCACGGTGGCCACTCAGGAGGCTCGTTTCAGCATACGCACGCTGACGCGGGTGCCGCGGCCGGGCTCGCTGGCGATCTGCCACTCCCCGCCGATGGCGCTGGCGCGCTGGCGCATGCTGGCCAGCCCGAACCCCTGCCGGGCGGAAAGCTCCG
>DATKMV010000028.1:0-101304 GCA_035541695.1 Steroidobacteraceae bacterium | reverse complement strand
AAATCAAGCGGTGGGAGTATTTCGATGACCCTTCCTTGGTCGGGAAGGACTCTACGCTAGTGGGTAATCGCTTCTCGGACGGTTTCGAACTAGATGACGGCACCACCTTTCTGTGTGGCACCCGGTTCAGGGAGGGCCATCAGCTCGGGACCACGGTTCAGATCAGCGCTGCCAGGGCGGTCACGAGCCAAAATCTGAAGTCGCTCGGGGCTCACGACACGGCGATCACAAAATGTCTCCGTTGGAACCAAGGGATTGTGTTGCTAGCGGGCGTTGCTGGCGACAAGAACACCGGGTGGCTGGTGATGCTCGATTCCCCCGGCAAGCTTCGGTATGTGCGGTTCGGAGAGGAGTTCCGAGCAGTCGACGCTTATGAGGCCGAAAACCATGACCTGATCATCCTGAGTTCGGACAATCGAGTGAGCCGGGTCGATAATGCCGGCCGCGTCGTCGCCCACTACGACATTGCCAATGGTTCGTCAACGATCTTGCTGCATCCACTGATGCCAACGGATGCGGTCCGAGTCGCCTTAATGCTCGATACGTTCAAAACGGTCTTTTTGGATCTCGACCAGAATCTTACCCAGGTCGCAGAGGTGAGCGCGTCGAATGTAGGCTTGAAAATGGGTTTTCAGCTTGCTGACCGCTCGTCCATCATTTTCGGAAGCACGTTTTCCGGCTATGCGACGGCCAATGTCGCACGTCTCTACGCCAGCAAGCTTACGACCAATTACACGCTTCAACCGCTGCACGCCGCTGGCTGGGTCGAAGCCGCGACGACGACACCATCTCCAAATGAATATGCAATGCTCGTCAATCTCATGGACGGCGACACAATCATATTCTGGGCCACTTTCACTCCGAATGCGGGATCCCATCCGGGGAAGCAGTCTGTCGGCATCACACCGAAGCCCGAATCGCACGAGTCGAACGCCGGTCCAGGCGTTACCGACAGCGAGGACTCGGTTAACGATGACTCCCCATTTCCTACGCCGCCAAATAAGCATTTGAAGTCAATAACGAACCTGCCGCCGCATGACCAGATCGTGCTCGAGGCGCGATCGATGCCCAGGCTCGAGATCGGAGTTTTTGATCTGACAACTCACACCGAGTCGAAGTGGAACGTATTGGGCACTGCCGCGCGCGAAGTAGCGGTCGGGTCAGGCAGTCAATGGGCCGACTGGGCGCCGCGTGCGCGGAAGCTGTTTTTCGCAACCCAGCAGTCTGCACACCTCGCATCTCCGGATGGCACGACGGAGGAATTGCATCTGCAGATGCCCGGAAAATTGCCGCATCTGTGGGGTATGAGCTCCTATACGTTGTCGTCCGACGCCACAAGAGTTGCTTATCAGCTTAATGCGCGGGATGTGTGGGCGCCGCACACTGATCGCCTTGGCACGCTGTATGACGCTCTGATGTATCAACAGACTCACGGCTCCCCGCCCATAGACCTCGCGCACGGCGATCCCGTGCCGACCCCTGCATGGCGCCCCGATGGCGCCGCGCGCGCCCGTGTGAATTCGGATGATGATGTTGTGGTTTCCGATCTATCCGGGCGGACCTTATGGTCGGTACACCCCGGTCCACCCCATAAGGAAGGCAGCGTCGCCGACTGGGTGGACAGAATAAAGTGGAATCCGACCGGTCAGCAGCTCGCGTTCTTGGCGGGTGCACCGGGGCTAAGACTATTCGTCGTCAATGCTGACGGCACCGACCTCCACCAAGTCCGCTTCAAGTCGAGCTTGGGCTGTCGCTGAAGAATCCGTCGACGGCGCCGCCATGATGAACGACTGGGATGCCGTAAACTCGATCTACCTCCAACCCCACCCAGGGAGCGCAGGCCCAGGCATGTGTTTTCCGCCGAGCCTCGTGGCCGTGACGGTCATGGGGGCCCAGACGACGAGAATTACGGGCAGCAACGCAAATCCCAGTGTGCCAAGTCGGCGGTGTATATCGGTACGGCCCATCGCGACTAGCGTGACTTGACCGATGAACAGGGCCATCCAGGCTGTCATTAGCGCGCCATGCAGGTGCACGAGCGCCGTCAACGGTTCAGACTGCGCAGAGAACAACTTGGAAAAGTAAGAGGGCCAGAATCCGGCGACCACCAACGCACAGACAACAATCGCCGCGGGCACGTAGATTCCGCGATCCAGAGACCTTCTTGTGGTCTGTGCCTGCCTTATCACACCCATAACTGCCCACAGCTACAGACGTGACTTGCGGTTCTCATTGAGCTAGGAGGCATGGGATGCAGCATGTTACGCCCTTTCTCCGGTAGCCAAACGAAGCCGAAAGAGCTGTCGCCTCCTACTCGTCTCACTATTTAGCGGGAAGCGCCGAACCGAAATCGCCGGCCACATGCGCCTGACTCTGATCTGCTCCTCCGACATACCGGATTTCGACTTCTGGGCACAGGTGATGATGGTGTTGCCGGCCGGCGCGCGTCTGCGGCTGGTGCTCATGCCGCTCAATTCACCGGGTTATAGAAGAACTACAATACCGGCGGCCGTATCGGCTACGAGGATCTGACGCTTCGGATCGTACGATTTGCGGCAGTGCGCCGGCTCTGGAGCGATCTTGATTGCGCACCCAGGCCGCGAGTCTGGCCGCTCGGCGGCGCCTGTCGTCTAGCACGTGCCCGACCCTCGCGGCTCGGTGCTCTCGCGATCGTAGTAATCAACGTCCGCCTCGGCACGGAACAACTTGCGTAAGCGCGCGCCACCGGGCGCGCTCGCGAAGATGCCGAGCTTCATTGAGTCGGGATACTCGCAGGTTTCGACGTCTTCCAGGTTCGAAAGCGCCAGGTAGCGCATCTCTGAGCTTCCCGTGTTGATGATCTGGTGCGCTACCTCCGGACCACCTCGCGGGCACGCGATGACATCGTGCTTGCGTATGCGATAGCGCTCGGTCCCGAATCGAAGCTCACCTTCGCCTTCAAGAATCAGGAACATCTCCTCTTCGGCGCGATGCGAGTGAAACGGGCACTGAGCCTTGCCCGGCGGCAGGACGGTGAGGTTGTAGCCGAGCCTGCGAGCGCCGATGCCGGCACTGAACAGCGCGCGTCGCGAAGTGTAGTAGCCATTCTCTTCGACGTCGTCGAACTGGACATCCTCGAGATTCACGATCGGTTTCGGCATAGGGCCTCCGGGGAAGTCGCCCCACGATTAGATCACGAGGCGCTTCCCAGGTGTCGAGCGTCACTATGAAGCGCTAGGATGTGTCCGTGAACGCAGTAGGGCTGTTCTCGAGCATAGCCGTGTGCGGCGTGCTCGCGGCATCCGGTGCGCACGCGCGTTGTCGGATGACGAACGTCGTCGCAATTCCCGTGGCGGAGGACAGCCAGCAACTCGTCACCCGGGGTGCGATCGACGGCCGCTCGATGAGGGTGCTGATCGACACTGGTTCGAACACCAGCCTGATCTGGAGATCGGCGGTCGAACGGCTCGGACTGCACTTGATGACCGGCCCACGGATGCGCATGTTGGGGCTGGGCGGAGAGTCCTACGTCGATGCGACCTTCGTCCATAAACTGCAGGTGGGGTCCGTGGCGCTCAAGAATGTCCGGGTGCCGGTGGCCGGAGATCTGCCGATCGACATTGATTTCATTCTAGGCGGGGATCTGCTGGTGCGCGGCTCGGTCGAATTCGACGTGCGGCATGGGGTCGTCAGGACGATGCAGACCGCACAGTGTTCGCCGGCTGAGCTGCCGTACTGGGCCGAGACTTACTCCATGGCTGACCTCATCGGCTCGCCACGAGACACAAGGGGAGTGCGCCTCGAAGTCCTGCTGAATGGTCACAGGGTGCGCGCGCAGATCGATTCGGGTTCGTCACTCAGCTTCGTCGGCGAGCCGGTGACCGACGCCGCCGGCGTTCGCTATGTGGACCATGGCCTCGAGGTGGTGGGCATCGGGCAGCATTCATTGAAGACCTGGATCGCCGAGGTCGACAGCGTGAAGGTGGGCGATGAGATCGTCAGAGGCGCGCGGCTGCTGGTCGCGTCGTTGGGGAAGTATCAGACTATGGAGCACATCGGCTCGCGCATCCCGGTTCCTGCGGGCCAGCAGCCTGAGATGCTCCTCGGTATGGATTTTCTACGCGCGCATCACGTCCTCATCGACAACGCGACGCGCAAGATGGTGTTCACCTATGAAGGTGGCCCGGTGTTTCAGATCGACAATCCAGCGGCGCCGGACGCGACTTCCTCGGACCAAACCGGCCCGCTTTCCGCTGATGATTAGCCGCCGCCAGCCGGTGGTGCCGGTCGCAAGCTGTTCTCGAGCGGCGGGCCGCCGCCGATCATGGGTGTGTTGGGTCGCGAGCCATTCTGGAGGAACATCGACTGCACGATGGCAGCATCCCCACACATGAATGTCGCCTCTACCACGTGTGAACCCGTTCGTGGCTTATCGTCGATCAGGCAGTAATAGTTCTTGGAGTCGTGCGTAAACGGCACGTAACCCCACTTGATCATTCGTGCGTTCACCCAGGGCGCGTTGGCTGCGACTTGCGACCAGGGCGAGCTATCGCTGTCCTGCCACACGGGACGCTCGGTGTCCATTCTGTAGTAGCCCCGCAGGTAATACGTGCGCGCGGAACCGGTCGGCGTCGAAGCGGGCCCAGGCGGCGCGCTCTCCGGAGCAGCGAACGACACGGAGGTGATGGCGGCGAGAACTGCGAAACAGCATCCTACCGTAAGACGCATACGGCCTCCTGTCTCAGGTGAGCCGGGTTCAAGATGCTCCTTATAGTATACTCCTGCGTTGAGCAACCCACGAACACCCGACAGCGTGCAGCAAACTCCTGCGCGGCCCGCCGAGCTGCTACCGGCTTTCTATGCCGAGCTCCGTCGGCTGGCGCGCGCGCGGCTTGCAGCCGGTGGCCGTTATACCTTGCTGGATACGACAGCCCTGGTGCATGAATCCTTCCTCAGGTTGGAGCGTGCCCATCACGTCGTAGTCAAAGATGCAGAGCATTTCCTCGCGTATGCCGCTGCCACGATGCGGTCGGTGATCGTCGACTACGTTCGGCAACGCAAGGCCGAGCGCAGGGGCGGTGGCGCTGCCCACGAGCCGCTCGATACCGCCCAGGCTGAATTGCCGGGCGCACCGGACGACGAGATTCTGGAGGTCCACGATGCACTCGAGGCGCTCGCCGCGGTCGATGCGCGACTCGTCCAGGTCGTCGAGATGCGTTACTTCGGCGGCCTCACGGATGCGGAGATCGGCCAGGCTCTGGGAGTAACGGATCGAACCGTGCGCCGCGACTGGGAACGTGCCCGGCTGCTGCTGGCGGGGCTGCTCGGTCGTTGAGCTGTCGGGGAGCGTTCCCGGCCTCACCGCTGTCCGCATTTGCACTCGGATTGCGTCAGAGCCGGGGGGTACCGACGGAGCGAGCTGAATCACCCGCATGAATCCGCCATACGCAACAGACGTGCTCAAGTGGCAGCGTGTCAATGCGCTTCTTCAGCAAGGCCTCGAGCTTCCACAGGACCAACGGGCCGAGTGGCTCGCTCGATTGGCGGGCGAGCATCCCGAGGTGGTCGCGCAGCTGCGCGTATTACTGGAGCGAAGCGTCGCGCAGTCAGACACCTTCATGCGACGCCCGGTCTCCGGTCATTGGGTGCAGGACGAGGCCCTCGGTGGGCCTGGCGACGCACCGGGCGACGTCATCGGTCCCTACCGGCTGCTGCGGGCGCTCGGACAGGGCGGAATGGGCGCCGTGTGGCTGGCGGAGCGTGTCGATGCCAGTCCGCAACGGCGAGTCGCGCTCAAGCTTCCGTTGCACGGCTGGGCGCGGGGGGTCATCGAGCGGCTGGAGCAGGAACGCGACACCCTCGCGGCGCTCGAACATCCGAATATCGCACGGCTCTACGATGCCGGCTCCACCGCGATGGGGCGACCCTACGTCGCCATGGAATTCGTCGATGGGGCGCCCATCGACGTGTTTGCCGCCGAGCATCACCTGCCCATACGCGCACGCGTGTCGCTACTTCTGCAAGTGGCCCGCGCGGTCAGCTATGCCCATGGGCGGCTCGTCGTCCATCGGGACCTCAAACCTTCCAACATCCTGGTCACCGCAGACGGTGATGTGCGGCTGCTCGACTTCGGTGCAGCAAAGCTGCTTCGCGACGATGGTCCGCAGGACTCAGCCCTGACCCGCGAGGCGGGACGAGCATTTTCGCCGGACTATGCCGCGCCGGAGCAGATTCGAGGTGAGCCTGTCACCGTCTCGACGGATGTGTACTCACTCGGTGTCGTTCTGTTCGAGCTTCTGACCGGGACGCGGCCGTACAGCCTGAAGCGCCACTCCGCCACGGGCCTCGCGGCAGCCCTCGAGGAAGCCGAGTCGCCGTTGGCGAGCTCCATTGTCACGAATCCTCGGAGCGCCCGGCGCGAGCTGCGCGGCGATCTGGACAACATCATCGCCAAGGCGTTGAAGAAGAACGTCACCGAGCGCTATGCGACGGTGGGCGAGTTCGCCGACGATCTCGTGCGCTGGCTTCACTACCAGCCAGTGCGCGCCCGTCCCGACAGCGTAGCCTATCGAGTCGCGAAATTCGTGCGGCGCAATCGGATCGCCGTCGCGGTCGGCACGTTGATGGTCGCGGCGCTGATGGCCGCGGCAATCATTACGACGAAAGAGATGCTCGAAGCGAGAACGCAACGCGACGTGGCGCGTGCGCAGGCGAAGCGCGCCCAGGCCGAGGAGCGCTTTGCCAACATGGTGCTGGAGCAGACGGGCACCGCCGGACACCCGCTGAGCCGCGAAGAGATGCTCGACCGCAGCGTCGAACTCCTCGACCAGCAGTACGGCGATGACCCGCAATTCATCGCCAGCTCTCTGATTCCCATCTCTGACCGGTACATGGAGCTCGGCAATACCCGGAAGGAGCTGGCGGTACTGGAGAAGGCCGAGTCGATCGCGCGGCGCCTCGGCGATCCCGTTCTGCTGATCAGCGTTCAGTGCAACGCGGTCGAGACGGAGACCGATCTGGGTAACATCGAGGGCGCGCGGCGGCGCATGACTGAAGCACGGACGCTGCTCGCGCACACTGCAGGGATACCGATGGAGCGCCGGATAGAGTGTATTCATGCCGATGCGACCCTGGCCGACGCGCTCGGCGATCGGGCAAGAGCGGTCGATCTCATCGAATCGGCCATCTCGCTGCAGGAAAGTCGGGACCGTACTGACCGCGCCTATCGCGCCTTGCTGTCTCATGCTCAGGTCCTCTACCTGTACGCCGGACGCCCGAAGGATGCCTATGCGCTCGTGGAGAAGACCCTGAGCGTGCTGGAGAAGACGGATGCGAAGAACAGCGAGGCAATCTTTGGCGCGCTACACAATCAATCTCTGGCCCTCAATCAAATGGGCGAGGTGCAGGCGGCACTGAGGCGGGAACAGGAAGCCGTGGCGATCAGCACGGGCGGCGACCCGAAGCAACCGGTGGCGGCTCTGGCGGCCAACGCGTTAGGGCGGCTGTTCACGCGACTCGCCCGCCCGCGCGACGGGGAATTATGGAGCGGGCGGGCCGCCGCGGCCGCGCGCGAGGGCGGAAATGTCGCTACGCAGATTATCGCATTGGCCACCCTCGCCGAGGCGCAGGCCATGGCCGGCGAGCTGAGCAAGGCGCGCACCGCGGCCGAGGAGGCCGCGCTCCGGATCACTGCAGGCAGCGACTCGCGCGCGCGCATCGCGGTGGAACGAGCCCGGACTATCGTCGCACTGAAGCGCAACGATCTTCGTGGCGTCAACGTTGCCGTCGCCTCACTCCTGAATCTGATCGGTTATCCCGACCCCGACAAGGTACGGGTGGTCCAGTCCGCGGATACACAGCTGCTGCTTGCGGCGCGCGCGGCACTGCAGACGGGCGATGCGCCTGCTGCAGTACGGCTCGCGTCCGCTGCGTTGGCGCTCGCGAACGAGCTGGCGCGGGAGCCGCGGCACAGCGCGTCTGTGGGCGAGGCGCGCCTGCTGCTGGCGCAGGCATACCTGGCCCAGGGCGAGCGCGACAGCGCGCATGCCAGCCTGCACGGTGCCATCGAGGGGCTCAGCACCGGGCTGGCGCCCGACCACCCCCTGACGCTCGAGGCGGCGGCGCTCGAAGCCAGGCTCTAGTTGTCCGCATTCGCGGATCTTTCACGTGGATAGAAGCAATGGCCGTGCCATGCGGGCGACGGCAGCAACCGATGGCACAGCGCTCGTGCCACCACGAAGGAAGATCGATGTACCGACAACCACGCTCGCTGCTGGGCGTACTGGCCGCCCTGGGCACCGCCGGAGCATTCGTCGCCTGGTCGAATCTGCACGAAACCCAGTTCGCGCCGGCGACCGCTGCATCAGATGCCGCGGCGGCAGCCACGGCCACGATGCCACGGACGGCCGGAGCCGGAACGGCAATTTCACCGAATCGGTGTCCGCAGTTCCGGTGGGATTGCGTGGAACACAGCGACAACACCGAGGACCCTTCATGGAACTTATATTTGTTTCTGCCGTCGGCATGGCGTTGATACTGGCGGCCGGATTCTCCGAACTCGTCCAGGCCCGATGTCTGACGTGGCGGCAGGTCAGGCCGGGACGCGCAGCGCAAACCACCCGTTGGTTTGCCAGCCCCGGCGATTGCGACACCGTGACGGTGCAGGTCATCGTCGCGAGCTGACATGCTCAGAGGGTTGCCGGATGAGGCGCGCGCAATCGCGGCGACGGCACCGCTGGCGTCAGCCCGAGCTTGCGCGCGAGGCTCCTCGCGTCCGCCGGAGCTCGCAGCTTTCCATCGGTATTGTCGAAGTAGCAAAACACATCACGGGGTGGGCCGGGCGAGGCCTGGCGCGGCACTGCGCACCGGATGTCATCCGGCGTGCCACCGGCTTGCCACGTACGGATGCGTCGTGCCCAACGCTCGAGCGCGCGATCTCCATATCCCGCCGTGTACAGTTGCTTATCGCCGTGCAGGCGGACGTAGATGAAATCTGCAGTCACATCACCGACGCGCGGCCAACGACCTGCTGACTCGGCCACGGTGAGCGCGAGATGGTACTTGCGGAGCAGCTCCATGAAGGCTGCCGTAACGAAGCTCTCGTGACGGATCTCGACGGCGTGACGCACGGGGCGGATGGCATCGATCGCCAGGCGCGTGCGGCCCTTCATCCAGCGACTGCGTCGCCGCGCCAGTGACAGCGCGCTCGCGGTGTCGGTCGGCAGCAGGGCGAAGAACGACTCGAAGCGCTCGGCATCGAAGCTCAAGGCTGCCGGAAACTGCCACAGGACAGGTCCGAGCTTCTCCCGCAGATTGAGCACGCCCGATGCGAAGAAGTTGGCGAGCGGCCGCTCTACTTTGCGCAGCTTGAGCATGTGGGTGATGTAGCGGCCACCCTTGAGCGCGAAGATGAATCCGGGCGGGGTTTGCTCGTGCCAGAGCTGGTAGGTCTCGGGCTTCTGTAGCGAGTAGAAGGAGCCGTTGATCTCCACCGTGGAGAATACCCGGCTGGCATAGCCGAGCTCCGCCGCCTGCGGCAAACCCGGCGGGTAAAAGACACCGCGCCACGGTGCATAGCGCCAGCCGGAGATTCCGATGCGAATAGCCACCCGCAACCTTTAGCCGCTCAGCCCGCGGGCCAGCTCGCCGCTACCGAGGCGGCGCCGGATCACCGGCGCAGTTTGCCGCTGATCTCCGCAATGTGCCGGCCCTGGTAACGAGCGCCCTCCAGCTCGATGCTCGAGGGCTGGCGCTTGCCATCACCGCCGGCGATGGTCGAAGCACCATAGGGCGAGTTACCCATCACTTCGCTGTGCCCCATCTGCCCCTGGAAGGCATAAGGCAGTCCAACGATGATGAACCCGAGGTGCAGCAGCACCGGATGGAAAGTGAGGATGGTGGATTCCTGCCCGCCGTGTTGGGTAGCGGAGGAGGTGAACACACCCGCGACCTTGCCGACCAGAGCGCCTCTCATCCACAGCGCCCCCGCCTGGTCGAGGAAATTCTTCATCTGCCCGGCCATGTTGCCGAAGCGCGTCGGTGTCCCGAAGATTACCGCATCGTAGTCGGCGAGCTCGTCGACTTTCGCAATTGCGGCCTTCTGATCCAGCTTGAAGCCGGACTTGCGCGCGATCTCCTCGGGCACTGTCTCGGGCACGCGCTTCACATCGACCTCCGCACCCGCTTCGCGAACACCTTCCGCCACCGCCTGTGCCATGCGCTCGATGTGACCGTAGGAGGAGTAGTAGAGCACTAGAACCTTGGCCATGGATTGTTCCTCTGTGCAGCCGGGGGACCTTGCGGGACTCATCTTGACCAGAATCGGCCTCAGTGGGGAGCGTGGCGGTTGCTGCCGGCGCCATCGCCTGCGCCAGCCGCAGGATGAGCACTCGGCGCCACCGTGCCACCGGGCCGGCACGTTTCGGGCAGTAGCGCGATGCCCGCGACGACCGTAACCGCCGCCACCGCCACCGGATACCAGAGCCCGGAGTAGGGATCGCCCGTGATGGCGACCAGCGTGAAGGCGACGGCGGGCATGAAGCCACCGAACCAGCCGGCACCGATGTGATAGGGGAGCGAGAGCGAGGTATATCGCACCCGTGGGGGAAACAGCTCCACCAGCCAGGCGGCCATGGGAGCGGTGGCGAGCGTCACGTACACCATCAGGACGAGAAGGAGCGTCACTACCATCGGATAATTGATCGCCCCCGGGTCGGCTCGGGCTGGATAACCCGCCCGGAGCAACGCCTGGTTCAGTTGCGTCTCGAAGGCCGCGGATGCCGCACGAAAGCGCTCGGCGTCGAGCCGCGAGCCATCGAATGCGACCACCTCGGTCCCGTCGCCGCGCTCTCCAATGCGTACCAGCGCCACGCTCCCCGCAGCGGCGGTCTCGTTGCTGTAGGGAACACCGGCGCGGGCGAGCGCGCCCTTGGCGATGTCGCAGGAGCTCACGAAGCGTTGACGGCCGATCGGATCGAACTGCAGGCTGCAGGTGCCGCGCGCGGCGCGCACCCGCACGGGCGCGTGCTGCGCCGCGGCCTCGAGTGCCGGGTTGGTGAAGTGCGTGATGGCGCGGTACAGCGGGAAGTAGGTGGCCGCGGCGAGCGCCATGCCGAGCATGATGAGCTTCTTGCGGCCCAGGCGATCGGACAGACGGCCGAACAGCAGGTAGAGCGGTGTGCCCGAGACGAGTGTGATCGCGAGCAGCACGTTGGCGGTCTGCGGCTCGACCCGCAGCACCCGCGTGAGGAAGTAAAGTGCATAGAGCTGTCCGCCATACCAGATGACGTTCATTCCCGCCGTGGCTCCGAGGAGCACCGCCAGGATCCGCTTGAGATTGCCGCGGTCGTGGAAGGCATCCTTGAGCGGGGATCGCGAGGCGCGGCCATCGGCCAGCATCTGGAGGAAGACCGGGGATTCCGCGAGCTGCAGGCGGACATATACCGAGAGTGCCAACAGCAGTGCGGAGAGGAGAAAGGGCACGCGCCAGCCCCAGGTCTCGAAAGCCGCTCCGAGGATCGCGCGGCAGCCGAGGATGACCAGCAGGCTCAACAGCAATGCGAGCGTGGCCGTCGTCTGGATCCAGCTCGTAAAGGCCCCGCGGCGCGACGGCGGGGCGTGCTCGGCCAGGTAGATGACCGCTCCGCCGTACTCGCCACCGATCGCGAAGCCCTGCAGCAGGCGCAGCGCGATGAGCAGGATGGGCGCGGCGATGCCGATCGCAGCGTAGTTTGGCAGGATGCCGACGAGCGTGGTGGCCGTGCCCATGAGGATGATGGTGGCGAGAAAGGTCTTTTTTCTTCCCACACGATCGCCGAGCCGGCCGAACAGCAGCGCGCCGAAGGGACGCACGGCGAACCCGGCCGCGAAGGTGAGCAGTGCGAAAATGAAACCGCTGGTTTCGTTTAGGGCCGCGAAGAACTGCTTCGAGAGGGTCGCCGCGAGTGAGCCGTACAGGAAGAAGTCGTACCACTCGAACCCGGTGCCGAGGCTCGAGGCGAGAATCACGCGCAGCTGCGACGCCGCAGGAGCAGCGGCAGGCATCGGCGGCCCGTGCATGAGCATTTTTTCTCCGCTAACGATCGGTATACTCGGCAGCCGCGCGACGCCGACATCTTAGAACAAGAGTTGCGCGAGGAGCGGCAGATGGCAAGACGGTGCGTGGCGGCTGCGGTGCTTGGCTTGCTCGCGGTGTCGGCAAGCGCGATCTGCGCCGCCGAGGTGCCGATCGCGATCCGCGCCGGGCACCTCATCGACACCACCGCCGGCCGCCTGACGGCCGCGCAGGTGGTGATCGTAAGCGATGGTCACATCGCGGATGTCGGGCCGGACGTGCCGGTGCCACCCGATGCGCGCGTCATCGACCTGAGCGCCTATACGGTGTTGCCGGGATTGATCGATGCCCATACCCACCTCACCATCGACCAGCGCAATCAGGATCCGCTCGCCGAGCTCGAGCACACTGCGGCCGAGCGCGCCTTCGGCTCGATCCCCAATGCACGCGCCGTGCTGCTCGCCGGCTTCACCACCGTGCGCGACCTCGGCTCGTACCGTGCGCTGGTCGATGTGGCGCTGCGTGATGCCATCAACCGGGGGGATGTCATCGGTCCCAGGATGTACGTTGCCGGGGCGTATGTGACGATTGCCGGCGGTGCCGGCGCGCTTACCGGCTTCGCCCCCGATGTCACGCTGCCGTGGGATCTGCGTTACGGCAGCGCCAACTCACCGAGCGAGGTGCGCGAGCGCGTGCGGCTGCTCGTGGGTCAGCGCGTCGATGTCATCAAGATGTTTGCGACCGGTGCGGTGCTCACCCACAACAGTAATCCGGCCGGCCGCGAGGCGACGCCCGAGGAGCTCGCGGCGGGAGCGGACGAGGCACGTAACTTCGGGCTGCGGCTGGCGGTACATGCACACGGCGCCGCAGGCATCAAGGCCGCGATTCGCGCCGGCGCGGCGTCGATCGAGCACGGCACGCTCATGGATGACGAGGGACGCGCGCTCATGAAGCAGCACGGTACGTATCTGGTGCCGACGCTCGAGGTGCGCGAGTGCGTCGGCAACAACTATCCGCCGGAGTTCGTGAGCAAGGCGCAGCAGATCATGACGGCGCAGCTCGCCAACTTTCGCAAAGCGGTCGCTGCCGGCGTGAAGATTGGCTTCGGCACGGACATCGGAGTCTGCCCGTTCGGCAGGAATGCGCGCGAGTTCGCGCTCATGGTGGAGAATGGCATGACACCCATGCAGGCGATTCAGGCCGCGACCACGGCGGACGCGGACCTGCTCGGGATGTCGCAGCAGCTGGGCTCGATCAGCCGCGGCAAGCTCGCTGACATCATCGCCGTGCGCGGTGACCCCCTGCAGGACGTGCGCCTGCTCGAGGAGGTGCGCTTCGTGATGAAAGAAGGCCGGATCTATAAGGAGGAGTGAGCGCGGGCACGGCTGCGCCGCTCACGGCGGCCTCGCTCGCGCCGTGGTCGGTGCCAGTGCCCGTGCCTTGAGAGTCCTGCCGTGATTGCCTACTGTAGATGAGTCTGTCTGCATCGCCAGCCGGAAAGCCATCATGACGACCCGCCCGCCAGTCCCGCCCTTCACCCTCGAGACCGCCACGCAGAAGGTTCGTCTGGCCGAGGACGCCTGGAACACACGCGACCCTGACCGCGTCGTGCAGGTGTATACGGAGGATACCCGCTGGCGAAATCGGGCCGAGTTTCCCGTAGGCCGCGCCGAGGTGCGCGCGTTCCTGCAGCGCAAGTGGGCGCGCGAGCTCGAGTACCGCCTCATCAAGGAGCTCTGGGCCTGCGCCGGCAACCGCATTGCGGTGCGCTTCGCCTACGAGTGGCACGACGACTCCGGCAGCTGGTTCCGCAGCTACGGCAACGAGAACTGGGAATTCTGTGCCGAGGGGCTCATGCAGCGGCGCTTCGCGAGCATCAATGATCTGCCGATCACCGCGGCGGAGCGGAAATTTCTCTGGCCGCTCGGCCGCCGTCCCGATGAGCATCCGGGACTCAGCGAGCTCGGCCTGTAACGACGGTGGGTCGTCATGATGACCGAGTCCGGTCGGTCGTGACCGACATCGGCTGATCTCCCGGCGACAATCGAGGATAATACGGCCCCGTTGCCGCGACGCAACAAACTGGAATCAGCCGTCACCCGCAATGGCCCCAAAGTCGCATTGCCGGGCGACGCAAACGCCTGTGAAGTCGAGCCGGCAGCGGCTCCGGCCCGCTATTGGAGTGCATATGAAACGTGGTCTTCTGGTATGGATTGCTGCGGCGACCCTCGCGGCTTCGCAAGGGGCTGTCGCGCAGCTGATGGGGCCGGGCAACGGCGGCGCCATGGGCGACTGGGAATTCCGCATCGGCCCGGTGTTTCAGCAGTCGAAAAACGTCGAGTTCAACGGCGGCAGCAATGCCGACATCGACAGCACGACGGGAATCCGGGTCGGAACGGGCTACTACGTCACCAATGACCTCATCGTCGGCATGAACTTCGGCTGGAGCCAGTCGACCTTCAATGGCACGGTCAAGGGCAACCTCGCCAATAGCTACATCGAGAACGGCCACGTCGATTTCAGCACGCTGATGTTCGACGCCCAGTACGTGTTTCCCTTGCGCAGCGCCATCAAGCCGTTCGTGGTCGCCGGCCTCGGATGGAACTGGATCAATACCAACATCGCGGCGGGGCCGCCGCAGGTGGGTTGCTGGTGGGATCCCTGGTGGGGTTACGTCTGCAGCGGTTATCAGCCGACGCACGGCTCGAACAGCTTTGCCTACCAGGCCGGTGCCGGCGTGCAGCTGAACTTCACGCGCACTTTCTCGATCAACGTCGACTACCGCTACTCCTGGATCGATCTCAGCAACGCCAACGGCACGCCGGGCTTCGGCGCGGTCGGCCTGATGTTCGTCTGGCGGTTCCCCTCCTATCACTACTAGCGGCGCTGCGGGTGGCGCGCGCTATGCGGCCACCCGCAGCTCTGCGGCGCGCCGCTCCGGCCCCGCGAGCGTCACGACGATGAGCGCTGTCGCGACGAGCACGAGCGTCCAGGCGAGGACGTAGGCGTAGTCGGCGCCGCGGGCTTCGGCCAGCCCCGACTGGATGGGCGCCATTTTCGCCATGGCGAGATTACCGAGCTGGTACGCGAATCCCGGCAGCACCGCGCGCACCGAAGCGGGTGACAGCTCATTGAGATGCGCGGGGACTATCCCCCAGGCCCCCTGCACCATGAACTGCATCAGGAACCCCCCCAGCGCCAGCATCACGGCAGTGTGCGAATAGGCCCACAGGGGAATCATCGGCAGTGACAGCAGCGCCGCGAGCGCGATCGCGCGCCGCCGCCCGAGCCGCTCCGAGAGCGCGCCGAAGCAGACCCCGCCTGCGAGTGCGCCGAGGTTCATGACAATCGCGATCTTGCCGGTGGTAACCGCCGGGAATCCATGTTGCACCTGCAGGAAGGTCGGATAGAGGTCCTGCGAGCCGTGGGAGTAGGCATTGAAGCAGGCCATGAGCAACACCAGGTACACGAGCCTCGGAAACTGCTCACGTACCGCACCCCACAGCGCCGCGGCGGAAGACCGCCGCGGCGCGGCGCCCGCCAGCCACGCGGGCGATTCCTGCACGGCGAAGCGTATATACAACACCAGCAGCGCCGATGCGGAGCTGATGATGAACATGCCGCGCCAGCCCACCTCATCGAACAAGGTCGCAAACAGGATCGAAGCGAGCAGATAACCGATGACGTAGCCCTCCTGCAGCAGTCCGGAGAAAAAACCGCGCCCCTTCACTGGCAGCGTCTCGAGGGCGAGCGCTGCGCCGACACCCCACTCACCGCCCATGGCGAAACCGAAGAGCGCGCGCAGCACGAGCAGCGTCGCCAGGTCCGGCGCGAACGCCGTCGCCAGCTGCAGCAGCGAGTAACTCACGACATTGAGCATCAGGATCGGCCGGCGTCCGTATTTTTCCGCCAGCCAACCGAAGGCGAGCGCCCCCAGGGGCCGGCAAGCGAGAGTCAGGAAGATCCCCTGGCTCACCGCCTTCACGTCGGTATGGAACTCGCCGCTGATCGTCTTGAGGCAGAAGACGAACACGAAGAAGTCCAGAGCATCGAGCGACCAGCCTCCGAGTGCCGCCAGATAGGCGTGCAACTGCGGACGTGTGAGCAGCCGGAAGTAAGCGAGCAAGGTCGGCCTGCGGCGCGAGAGCGGAAGCCGCGAGCCTAGCACGGACACCGGTGGCGCTCTGCAGCCCGGCCGCGCTCCGGCTGGCTGCAGCGGCCGCAGCTCAGCGCATTAACTTGGCGCGCGTGGCGGAGTAAGCTCCTCAGCACCGCGGGCCAGGAGGACACAACATGGCGACGCCAGCGATTCCGGCGGGATACCGCACCGCCACTCCCTACCTGATCGTGCAGGGCGCGGCTGATGCGATCGAGTATTACAAGCACGCCTTTGGCGCGACCGAGATGCTGCGCATGGCCGATCCGCAGGGCAGAGTGGGGCACGCCGAGATCCGCATCGGAGACTCGGTGATCATGCTCGCCGATGAGCACCCCGCGATGGGCTACCGCGCCCCGCGCTCTCTTGGAGGCTCGAGCGTCAGCATTCTGCTTTACCTGGAAGACGTCGATACCGTGTTCGACCGCGCCATCAAGGCCGGTGCCCGGGTACTGCGTCCGGTGACGAAGCAGTTCTACGGCGATCGCTCGGGGACGCTCGAGGATCCGTTCGGTCACGTCTGGACCATCGCCACCCACGTGGAAGACGTGCCGCCGGAGGAGTTGCAACGGCGCGCCGAAGCGGCGCTGCGATCGAAGCCTTCGTCGGACTCCTGAGTCAGCGGCCGCGGCGCGCCCAACAGCCCCGCCCAGCCGCTGCATGTGCGGCAGATACATCCTCGCAGAGGCTGCCCGCGCGGAGCGCGCCTTGGGCATTCATCGCGGCCACTGGGATTACACGCGCAGGTTCCGCGTGCTGCCGAGCGAGCAGGTGCCGGTCGTCGTGCAGTCGGCGCGGGAGCGCGTCGCAACGCAGATGCGCTGGGGGCTGGTGCCGTGGTGGCGCCACGGGTTGCCACTCAAAGCCTCCACCATCAACGCCACGGTCGAGCGGCTCGCGACTGCCCCGGCCTATCGCGATGCCTGGCGCCGGGCGCAGCGCTGCATCCTCGTCATGGGCGGCTTCTATGAGCCGCACCTCAATGAGGACGGCTCGCGCGCGCCGTACTTCGTGCATCTGGCGGACCGCGAGGTGTTTGGTGTCGCCGGCCTGTGGGAGCGCTCGCGACGCGCCGATGGCAGCGCGCTCCTCTCCTGCACGCTGATCACCGTCCCGGCCAACGCGCTGCTCGCGGTGGTGCATAACGAGAAGCCGCGCATGCCCGCCATTCTCGCCGAGTCGGACTACGACGATTGGCTGCACGGCCCGCCCGAGCGGGCCCGCGACCTGCTGCGGCCGTATGCGGAGCAAACGATGCGCGCCTGGAAGGTGAGCAGCCGCGTGAACAATCCGCAGTTGCCCGATGACGCCCGGCTCATCGAGCCGCTGTGAGCGCGCACCATTGCGGATCGGGCCGCTGCAGAGTGCGACCCACGTCACATTCACCGTGCATTCAGGCGTACCCCTGTGTCATTGGCACACGCCGCTTGGCATATTGCGGCGCCGTGAGTGTGGCCAATGTGTACGCAAAGGGAGTGTCTATGAGAATCATGCGTTTGTTGGTGCTGCCCGCGCTGACGCTGGTGTTGGTGTCGATCGCGCAGGCCCAGAATGTGAGCTTCAACGCGACGATCAGCGGCTCGGTGGTGCCGGGAGTGTATGGTCAGGTCGTGATCGGCAACGGCCCGCCTCCACCTGTCGTGTATGCGCAGCCGGTGATCGTACAGCCGGCGCCGGTCGTGGTCGGCGCTCCCGCGGTGGAGCCGGTGTACCTGCACGTGCCGCCGGGTCATGCCAGGGACTGGCGCAAGCACTGCCACGAGTACCATGCGTGCAATCGACCGGTGTACTTCGTGAGGTCGGCGGAGTACGAGCCGGGGTACCGTCCCGAGCACCATGGGCATGGCCATGGCCATGACGAGGACCGCGACGACCACGATCACGGTCACCGCGACTGAGGTCGCCTCGGCGCGCTGACGCGGTTCACCTCCGCGGCGCTCGAGCGCGAGCGCGTTTTGCGCGGCTGCTGCGTGCACGTAGTGACGATGGCTTCGATGCACTAGGATAGCCGCACAACAACACGCGGAGCGGGCGGGATGAGCCGCTATCGACCCTACCTCATCGGGATCGCCATCGTCCTGGTGCTGGTCTGCGCCTATGCGGCCGCCGGCTTTTTCGCAGTCCCGTACTTCGTGCGCAAGGCTGCGGTCGGGTTCGTGCGCACCCACTACGGCCGCACCCTCGCGCTCGGCGAGGTCCGCTGCAATCCTTTTACGCTGGCGCTCGATGTGCGCGGACTGGCGCTGCCCGATGCGGACGGCCGCACGCTGCTCGCTTTCGAGCACCTGCGCGTCAGGCTGCAGCTCGCATCGATCTGGCGGCTCGGCCCGAGCTTCGCTGAGATCCTGCTCGAGCGCCCCTACGTGCGCGCCCTGCTGCGCCCGGGTGGCGAGCTCAATTTCGCCGACCTCGCCCGGGGCTTCCCGCCCTCGAAGCCGCAGCCACAGCCCGCACCGCCACCGCGCCTGTACGTGCAACGGCTCGCCGTCGTCGGCGGCACCGCAGTGTACGAGGACCGCACCCGCTCGACGCCGTTCCGCGCCGAGCTCACCCCGATCGTTTTCGAGCTGCGCGATTTCAGCACGCGCGCCGCCACCGGTGATGCGTATTCCCTCGAAGCCGCCTCGCCCGAAGGGGAGCGGCTCCTCTGGACCGGTACGGTGCACCTTGCACCCTTCGCCTCGCGCGGAGCATTCGAGGTGTCCGAGCTCAAAGCAGCCACCATTGCGCGCTACCTGGGGGCGAGTCTGCCATTCGACCTGACATCGGGAACGCTCGCCTTCAACGGCGGTTACGAGGTCGCGGGGGGTGCCGGGCCAATCGATGTGAGTCTCAACGTCAGGAGCACCACGGTGAGGGCGCTCGGATTGCGGCCGCGCGGTGCTACGCGCAACTACATCGAGGTCGCGGGCATTGCGATCGAGGACATGCTCATCGGGTTGCGCCGGCACGCCGTCACCATCGGCAAGGTCACTCTCAAGGGTGGCGACATCGAGGCGTGGCTCGACGAGGCGCACCGCTTGAACCTGCTGGAGCTCTTCGCCCCGGCGTCGGCTGCGCAGGTCGCACCCGCCCGGCCGCAGCCCGTATGGACTTTGTCGGTGCCGGAGGTGCTTGCGGAAGGCTTCCGGGTCTCCCTGGAGGATCGCTCGCTGAGCCCGGCGGCGGCCGTCACGCTGACCCCGCTCACGGTACACGTGACCGGTTTCAATCTGTCCCCCGACGACACGCTCGAGCTGCGCATCGAATCCGGTGTGAGCCCTGGCGGTAACATCGCGTGTCACGCGCACGTCCTGCGGCGAACCGCGGCCGTCGACGCGCAGCTCGAGGCCCACGACCTGCCGCTCACGCTGCTGCAGCCCTACCTGACGCGGTATACGTCCATGACGCTGCTGAAAGGCACGCTCGGCACGAAGCTCGACATCCGCCGCGGCGATGACGGCGTGCTCGCAGTATCCGGCACGACGGCCGTTCACGACGTGCGCACGATCGATGACGCCCTCAAGCTCGACTTCCTCAAATGGCGCGACCTGCGCATCGCCGAGCTGCGCTACCGCTCGGCGCCGGCCAGCCTGCGCATCGCCAGCGTCACTGCCCTCGAGCCCTACGTGCGTATGGTCATCGCCCCCGATCGCTCCACCAACCTCAAGGCGGTGCTCACGCCGTCGCGCTCCGGCGTGCCGCCGGCCACTGCGGGCAGTGCATCGGTAGCGACGGACACGCGCGCACCGGCGCCGCCGCCTGCCGGGCGCAGACGGGCCAACGGCACGGCGCCGGCTGCCGCGCCGGCGCGACCGCTCACGCCGCTGCCGGTGTCGATCGGCACCGTCACCCTGGTCAATGGCTCCGCGAACTACTCCGACCTTTGGATCAAGCCGAGCTTCGCGATCGGAATTCAGAGTCTGGCTGGCAGAATCACGGGACTGTCCTCCGATCCACAGTCACGTGCGCGGGTGCAGCTCGAGGGCAAGGTCGACCGCTATGCCCCGTGGAAGCTCGCGGGCGAGGTGAACCTGCTGTCGGCGGCGCTGTTCACCGATCTCACCATGAGCTTCAGCGACGTCGACCTCACGGTGGTCAATCCGTACTCCGGACATTTCGTCGGTTACCGCATCGAGAAGGGCAAGCTCTCGGTCGACGTGCACTACCAGGTGGAGCAGCGGCGGCTCACCGCCGCGCAGCATTTCGTCATCGACCAGCTCGAGCTCGGCGAGCGCGTGGAGAGTCCCGATGCCGTGCACGTGCCGCTGAAGATTGCAGTGGCGCTGCTCAGGGACCGCAACGGCGTGATCGATCTGAATCTGCCCATGTCGGGCTCGCTCGATGATCCGCAGTTCCGGCTGGGCCCGATCATCTGGAAGGCGTTCGTCAACGTGCTCGAGAAGGCGGCGGCCGCTCCGTTCGCGCTCCTCGGGCACCTGTTCGGTGGTGGCAATACACAGCTCAACATCATCGAGTTCGATGCCGGCAGCGCCGAGCTGACCAAGCCTGCGCAGGATCAGCTCGCGTCCCTCGCCACCGCGCTCAAGGAGCGGCCGCAGCTCAAGCTCGACGTGCCCATCGTTTTCGCTCCCGGCATCGACGCGCCGGCGCTGGCGGCCGGGCGCCTGCGCGACGAGCTGCAGCGGCGCGAGCTGGCGACCCGCCAGGGACGCAAGCACCCTGACACCGCGTTGGAGCTCGCACTCGCCGAACCCAGGAAGCACTTCGAGCTGCTGCTCGCGCAGTATCAGGCCGACTTCGGCAGGGACAAGCCGTTGCCGCCGAGCGTGCTCGGGGTGCAACAGGCGAAGAACAAGGACAGCGCCCCCTACGACGCCGCGATCGAGGATCTCAATGCCGCGCTGATCGACCGGGTGCAGGTTCCCGAGAGCGACCTCGAAGCGCTCGGCACGCAGCGGGCACAGGCCATCCAGGGCGCGCTGGTCTCCGCTGGCGAGGTCGACAGCTCGCGCGTCTTCGTCGTGAATGCGCCCGCCAAACCGCAGTCCGGCGACACGGTGAAAGTGGAGCTCGCCGTGAGGTGATGCGCGTGCCTCAGCGCCCGAGTGGCGGCAGCTCGCGCGCCGCTGCCTTGGGTCGCCGCTCCGCGTCATACAATCCCCAGTGAGCCTCCTCGGGATGCACCCCGGCCGTGCCCGGCACGCCCGTCGCGTCGTAAGCGCGCCAGGGCGCATCGAAGGCGGCGAAGTACGCGAATGCCTGCGCCGGTGTCGGCGGCAGCAACCGCCGCAGCTCGCGGTAGAAGCCGGCCTGGCGTGCCTCGCTGAATCCCTCCCCGGGTGGCGCCGTCGGTACGCCCGTCTCCTTCACCAACACGGGTCCGCAAGCGAGTGGAGCGCGGCCGGCAAGCACGTTCACCACGAACTGGGCCGCATCGCGATCCGGAGCGTCGCGGAACCACGGCTGGAAGACGGGGTGTACGTTGAGCAGCAGGAAGTCGAGCTGCGGGAGCAGCGCCCTTGCCGAGGCCGCATCGTAGATGTGGAAGGGCTCGGTAGTGGAGAGCGGCACGCCCGGCGCCTGCGCGCGAGTCTGCACGATGAGATCGCGCAAGGCGCCCGGGTCGATGCGATGCGCGAACAGCATCTCGTTACCGAGCGAGATGCCGACGACGAGCTGCGGGAAGCGGCGTGCCGCATCGAGCGCCGCGGCGAGCTGCGCGGGGGCACCGGGGTCCCAGACCCCGATGATGAGGGCGCGGAACTGCAGCTGCGCCGCGATCGCCGGTATCTGTTCGGCGCCGTGTATCGCGTCGTAAGTGATCAGCGCATCGAAATGGCTGCGCAGTGTCTGCAGGTCGGCGCGGATGCTCACGGGGTCCGCTTCGGTGAAGCGGCCATCGGTGACCCGCAGTGCGGTCGGCTCGTAGGCGATGAAGCGGGCGTGCGCGAGCGCGGAGCGCAAGCGCGTGATTCCCGGTTGCGCGGCAGGGCGTGTCGGACAGGATGGTGCTGCGGGCGCGGCCGCTGCGGCCGCTGCGGGCGCGGCGGCGAGTGCTGCGCAGTGCCACAGGAGGATGGTTGCAGCGAGCGCGGCTGCGAGCGGATGCGATACCGATGGCACGCAGGTGAGCCTTGACACACCGATTGTGCCACACTGGCTCGCATGCGCTCGCCGCCGCGGGGCGAGGGCCGGGAGACGGAAATGGACAGACAGAGCGAGCAGGCGGCGCGCTTCCGCGCGCTGCATGAGTCCGGTGTGTTCGTGGTCCCCAATGTCTTCGACGGCGGCTCCGCGGCCATCATGGAGCGGCTCGGCTTCCAGGCACTCGCGACCTCGAGTGCCGCCTGCGCCGCGACCCTCGGCAAGCTCGATGGCGAGGTGACCCGCGAGGAGGCACTGCTGCACGCACGGCTCATCGTGTCGGTGAGCGACTGTCCCGTCGCCGCAGACCTCGAGAACGGCTTCGGCCACGCGCCCGAGACCGTGGCCGAGACCATCCGGCTCGCCGCGGCCAGCGGGCTGGTCGGCGGCTCGATCGAGGACGCGAGCGGTGATGCGCGCGCGCCCATCTACGAGTTCGAGCACGCGGTCGAGCGCGTCGCGGCGGCGGCGGCGGAAGCCCATGGTCAGCGATTTCCTTTCGTACTGACGGCGCGCGCGGAGAATTTTCTCCACGGCCGTGCGGACCTCGACGACACGGTGCGGCGCCTGCAGGCCTTCGAGCGCGCCGGCGCCGACGTGTTGTTCGCGCCGGGTCTGCCGGACCTCGCCGCGGTGCGCACCGTCTGCAGCGCACTGAAGAAACCGGTGAACTTCATGGTCGGCATACGTGGCAAATCCTTCACGGTGGCAGAGCTCGCGGCGGCGGGCGTGCGCCGCATCAGTCTCTCCACCACGCTCTACCGCGCCGCCATGACGGGCCTCCTGGCTGCGGGCCGCGAGGTGAGCGAGCGCGGCACCTTCGGCTACCTCGACAGCCTCATCAGCGGCGCTGAGCTCGGGAAGTACCTGCGCCCCTCAGGGTGAGGGTGTATCGCCGGGCTGCGCCGCGCGCAGCCAGGTACGAAAAGACGGCACCGCTCCATCGCCCTCGGCGGGCGCCCAGGCCGCAAACTGCACCGCCGTAGCCGGGTCGTAGGGTCCCTGCTTGATCTCGAGAAAGGCGCAGCCTCCCGCGGCGGGCACGAGGGTGTGCCAGACGCCCTGCGGAGTCTCGTAGGCGAAGTACGCGGCGGCTGCGCCGACCGGCTGCCGCGCAAGCACGCAGCCGCGCTCATCGAAGAGCAGCACATCGACTCCTCCGCGCAGCAGCACTGCCAGCTCGCCGCGGCTCGCGTGGCGGTGCGGCCGAAAGTAGGAGTCGGCCTGCGCCACCACCAGGAACCGCTGCACCGGATCCGCTGCGGTCGCGTGTATGTTGTGGTGTGCACGCAGGCGCGGGCTCGCGGCGGCTTTGGCTGCGAGCTCATCGAGCAGAGTCTGCTTCAGCAGTTGCAGCATTTTCAGGCGACCTCGACAGCCGTGCGCTGATGCAGGTCCGGCAGGAACGCGGCCAGCAGGCCGATCAGCGGCAGGAAGGCGCAGATCGCATAGATCGTCTCGATACCGACATGGTCGGCCAGCTTGCCGAGCACCGCCGCGCCCACGCTGCCCATGCCGAACGCCAGGCCGAAGAACAGTCCCGCCACCGTGCCGGTGCGTCCCGGCAGCAGATCCTGGGCATACACCACGATCGCCGGGAAGGCCGAGGCGAGGATCAGCCCGATCGGGACGGTGAGCACACCGGTCCAGAAGAGATTCGCATGCGGCAGCAGCAGCGTGAACGGCAATACGCCGAGGATCGAGGCCCAGATGATGTACTTGCTGCCGAGGCGATCGCCGAGCGGGCCGCCGATCATCCCGCCCACTGCGGCGGAGGCGAGAAACACGAACAGGTGCAGTTGTGAGCTGCGCACCGACAGATGGAAGCGCTCGATCAGGTAGAAGGTGTAGTAGCTGCTGATACTGGCGAGATACACGTACTTGGAGAACACCAGCATCAGCAGCACCAGCAGCGCGAGCGCCACGTGGCGGCGTCGCCTGGTGCGGCGCCCGCCGCCGCTGCCCGCAAGTCGTGCCACGCCGTGGCTCTTGTACCAGTTGCCGACGTTCACCAGCAGGAATATCCCGAGCAGCGCCGCGATCGAGAACCAGGCGACGCTCGACTGCCCGTGCGGCAGCACGATGAAGGCGGCGAGCAACGGGCCGGAGGCGCTGCCGAGATTTCCGCCCACCTGGAACAGCGACTGGGCGAGTCCGTGCTTGCCGCCGCTCGCCATGCGCGCGACGCGCGAGGATTCCGGATGGAACACGGAGGAGCCGGTGCCGATCAGCGCGCCGGCGAGCAGCAGCAGCCGGTAGCTCGCGGCGAAGGCGAGCAGCAGCAGGCCGAACAGCGTGAATACCATACCGGCGGCGAGCGAGTAGGGTCGCGGGGTCCTGTCGGCCATGGCGCCGACCAGGGGCTGCAGGAGCGAGGCGGTGAACTGGAAGGTGAACGTGAGCAGCCCGATCTGCGCGAAGCTGAGCCGATAGGAGCTCTTGATCATGGGGTAGATCGCCGGCAGCAGCGACTGCAGCATGTCGTTCAGCAGGTGGCAGAAGCTGATGGCGGCGAGGATGCCGAGTGCGGTTTCGCCGGCGCTCCTCAGGGAGCCGGCGGTGGCAGCGGGTTGGGTCAACGAGGCGCTCCAGATGGCCGCGCCGCAAACGGCGGCAGCGGATTTCCGGCAATGTGCCGGAATCCGCTGCCGCTGCCTATCTCTCTTTGCGGAGGCGCCTCAAATGGCGGCCGCTAGAACTTCTGTCCGAACTGGAGTCCGAACTGCAGGGGCGGGGTCGGAAGGACATGCGTATTCGATGTGCAATAGTGGTATTTGAGGTCGTTGCATTCCGAGTTCCTGCCCAGCTCGCCACGCTTATCGAAGAGATTGTCGGCGTAAGCTTCAAGGGTCCAGCTGTTCTTGCCGATGCCCACCGAAAGATCGAAGGTCCCGAACGCTGGAGTCTCCGGGACGATGAGCCGCGTGGTCTCGAGGCTGTAGGTGGTTCCGCTCTGGTAGACGACCGCGCCCTGCACGAAGCTGTTGAACTCTCCCAGCTCGAACTGATAGCGGGCCGTGGCGTTGGCCTTGTTTTTGGGTATTCCAGGCATTTGCGTACCGGCTGGATTGTTGCCGGCTGGGTCACACGTTGCCGGGATGACCCCGGTGTCATGATCCGGTTGGCAGAAAAGCGTGGTCGTCTCGTTCTTGAAGAGAACCGTGCCCGCAGCGTTGATATTCAGATGCTCCGTCGCCTGCCAGTTGAGCTCCGCTTCAATGCCCTCCGACTTTGCATCGGCCGCATTCACGATGGAGGTGATGCCGTACTGGCCCTGCACCGAAGTTTGCGCGTCCTTCCACTTGTCGTAGAACACCGCGCCATTGAAGCGCAGCTTGTGGGCCCAGGTCGTCTTCCAGCCGATCTCGTAATTGTCCAGCTTGTCTGCAGAATAGGCGCCGGCCGTGGGAATGCGGTTGTTGCCGCCCGGTCGGAAGCCCGTGGAATAAGTCCCGTACATCATGACATCGGGGGTGAACTGATACTGCAGGCTCACCCGGTGCGTTTCGCCGCTCTCGGTCACTTTCTTGTCGGTGTTGACGCACGGCATATTGCCGGAGTTGTAATTGCCGGGAATGGTCAGGATGGGACCCGGGCATGCCGCCTCTCCGTGCGACGAATAGCCGTTGTTATTGAAGCCGAAGAACCCCCACAGGGTGTTGTCGACCCAGTAGACGCGGACCCCGGCGATCAGCTTCAGTTTCTCGGTGGCATCGAAGGTGAAATCGCCGAACACCGCTTTGTCACGGTCGGCGCGCGGCATCTGGGAGAGGTAGTAGACGTTCTGCTGGCCCGTGACCTGGTAGAAAACCGGCAGGTTGGGGACGTTGAATTCCGCGCGTATCTCGTCGGTCTGCTTCTGATAGAAGGCGCCGAGGATCGCCCGCAGGCGATAATCCGCCGGGCTCGAGACACGCAGCTCGTTGCTGAACTTCGTGTAGTGGTCGTGGTTGTTCGTGTACTGCACCGGGCGATCGAGCAGATGGCCCGTGCTGTCGATGAACCGGGTGTAGGCATAGCTGTTGCCGATGGACTGCGCGTCGTAGGCGATCGAGTACTGTGAATAGTCCACCAGGTTGTGGACCTCGCGTTCGAAGTAACCGCCCGAATACAGGACATCCCAGTTGCTGAGCTTGCCCTCGACCGTGAGGGCCGCCTGGTACCAGCCGTCCTTGTTGAAGGGGTGGAAGTAGTCGCCGATATTCAGGTCACCGAATTTCGGATCGTACGCGAAATCGCCCTCGCTTTTCTGGTACTGGCCGAGGATCGCGGGGGTGATGCTCCACTTGTCGTTGAGGTCCACCTTGAGCGCTGCCCGGCCGCCACCGGTTTCGACCGTATTCCAATTTTTCTTCACCACGTTGGAGTTGTTGATGGTGACCGGGTAGTAGTCCGGAAAGCCGTCCGGGCCGCCAGCCGGGCCGCCCGCAACCGGCGTCCCGGTCGGTGAATAGCGCTGGAAGGTGTCCTGCCGATAGACGTTGTTGAGGTAGCCGCCGCTGTACTCGTAGTAGCCGACGAGGCGGATCGCCGCGTGGTCGGAGAGCGGAATATTGGCGAAGCCTTCGAACGCGCCGCCCGGGTCGCCCGATTTCCACTTGGTGGCCTTCACATCGTAGCCGGCCTCGAACTTGGAGGGATCGGGTTTGTTGGTGATGATGCGTATGGTGCCGGAGAGCGAGCTCGCGCCGTAGAGCGTGCCCTGGGGCCCTGCCAGCGCCTCGATGCGCGCGATGTCGTAGATATGAATGTCGAGGTTACCGCCGATGGTGGTAACCGGGATGTCATCGACGTACATGCCGGTGGAGGGGAGATAACCGGCGTGCAGCTGCGTCGTGCCGTTGGTGCTGGAGATGCCGCGGAAAAAGAATGCCGTCTGGCCCGGCCCCCAGGAGCGGTAGCTCAGGCTCGGTATGTACTGGGCGAAATCCGCAAAACCGCTGACGTGGAGCTGCTGGAGCGTTTCCTCGCTCAGCACCTGCAGGCTGATGGGTACCTTCTGGATGTCCTCGGAGCGCTTCTGCGCGGTCACGACGACTTCCTCGAGCTGCCCCGTTTCGGTTGGCTCCGCAGCGACGGCGAGGCCGCCGCCGGCCAGCACGGCAGACGCCAGCGGCATCCCGGCCCACTTGGTGCGCATCCTTGCCAGTTTTCGCTTTCGGCTACGGGTCATGCCTGGTCTCCCCTTGGATAATTGCTGTTAGGAAAGTCGCGCCTTTCGGCAAAGCGCGCGGCTCGATTTTTAACTGGCAACGGGCTTCAAGTTCTCGAAGCGTTGCATTTTTGCAACTCGCTTTGAGCGTCGTCCCCTACGGTGTGCTTATGCCACAATCGCGCCGATTTTAAAACTGCGGCACGGCGGGATAGGCCTCGAGCACGGCCCCCAGTGATTGCCGCAGTGGTTCCAGCCACGGCTCGAAGTTGCGCCACTGATCGACGCCTTCCCGGTAGATGGGCTGGCGGACCTGCTGTGAGCTCGCGGTCCTGACGGCCCGCTCGTTCTCGTAAAATTTCAGCGTGGCCGGCTCGAATGCCAGCCCGCAGAACTCGAGCAGTCGCCGTACCTCGCCCTCGGTATCGCTCACCATGTTCTCGTAGATGACGCGGTGAATCGTGCCCGGGGCCACCGCATCGAAGTGCGCCATGAGCTCGACGTAGTTGCGGTAGTAGTGGCCGAGGTGCTCGAGGTCGTAGGTGTAGCGCTGCCCCTGCGCGAAGTGCTGTTTGAAATTCGAAAAGCAGCAGGCCATCGGATGACGGCGCGCGTCGATGATCCTGGCGCGCGGCAGGAGCAGCCGGATGGCCCCTATGTGAAGGAAGTTATTGGGCATTTTGTCGATGAAGAAGGGCTTCGCCGTCTTGCGCTGAATGCGGGTCTGCTCGAGGTACTGCTCGCCGAGTGTGCGGCACTCCTCCGCGCTGAGGCTCGCCAGTACCTCGGGGTACACCGATTTCTCACCGGGCGCCCGCTTCTTGCCCAACGCTGCCGCCAGCGACATGATGTTGGGCAGCTCCATGGTGCCTTCGACGCTCGAATGGCTCGCGAGGATCTGCTCCACCAGTGTGGAGCCCGCGCGCGGCATGCCGACGATGAATATCGGGTCGGGAGCCGGGGAGCCGAAGTCCTTGCGCGACGCGAAGAACTCCTGGGTGAAAAGCGCCTTCGAGCGCTGTATCAGGGTCTCGAGCTCCCCCGGATCCCACCCGACCCGGGCGAGGCGGAGCTTGTTTCCCCGGGCATAGTGATCGAAAGAGTCCGCGAAGTTCCTCTCGTCCTCGAGCGCCTTGCCGATGGCAAAGTGGAAGTGAGTACGGTCCTCGGGGGTGATAGCGGAGCCCGCCAGGTGCTCACGCATGCTCGCGAGCTCGGTCTCCTGGAACCGAAAGGTCTTGAGATTGGCGAGGCTGTAGTAGGCCTCGCCGAAGGTCGGCGTGAGGGCGATGGCGCGCCGGTAGGCGGCGATGCTCTCCGCGGTCCGCCCCGCGGTCGCGAGCGCGTGCCCGTAGCTCGTCCAGATCTTGTACTGATCCGGGTGCTTGGCGAGGATCTCGGCATAGAGCTCGATCGACTGCGGATATTCACCCACCATGGCCAATATGACGGCCTTCGAATTGCGATAGCTGGAATTGTGCGGCTCGGCCGCCGTCAACATCTCGATCTGCTGCAGAGCCGGCACGTACTTGGCCTGGCGATGCAATGCGAGCGCATAGTTGTAGCGGGCGGCGTTGAAGCCCGGGGCGAGCTCGAGGCAGCGTGCGAGGAGATTCTCCGCATCGATGTAGCGGCCGAGGCGGCCCGCCACCTCGGCCAGCATGCGAATGGCCGCGACGTCGGTCGGATACTTCTTGAGGTGCTCGCGCAGCAGCAGCTCCGCCTTCGGAATCTGGTTCTCCGACAATGCGGCTGCGGCCGACATGAGCCGCGGATCCTTGGTCGATGCCTTGATGTGTTGCGCGTAGGCGGTGTGGGCGCCTTCGGTGTCACCCTTGAGGGCCAGCCGGTCGCCGATTTCCCGCCAGGCATCGGGCAGGTCGGGCCGCAGCTCCACTGCGCGGCGCAACGCGCGCAGCGCGTCGTCGTGGTACTCGAGATCGCTCAGCGCCATTCCGAGCTCGAAATGAGCGACCGCCCAGCCCGGCTGCGCGGTGACCAGAGGCTGCAGCACCGAGAGCGCCGCGGCAGGATTGCCCGCCGCACGGCGCGCCGAGCCGAGAAGCAGCGTAGCCCCCGGGTGTGAGGGGAAGACCTTGAGGATCTCCACGGCCTGCTCGGCCGCGAGGAGCGGCTCCTTGTCGATGAGTCTCGCCGCGTGCTGCAGGGCTTGCGCGAGTGTCCCGGTCGGCTCAGCGGCCGTATTCATGGGCGTACCTGGAAGGCGTCATGGGGACCTCACTCGTGCAATGATCCGATCTGGCGGGACGTACTGTCAAAGCGTGGCGCCATCCGCGGTGCGGCGCCGCGCAGCTATGGCACGGCACGCAGCGCTCCTCTAATGTTGGGCGGTGGACGTCCGCAAGGCCACTCATCGCTACGAGCGCTGGCTCAAGCAGCGAGTGCCGCTGGTGCCTCGCGACCTCGACCTGAAACACCGGCTCATGGCGGGGGATCCTTTCTCGTTCCTGCGTGCCACCTTTTATCGCTGGGCGCAGCTGTGGCCCGAGATCTGCGGGCCACTCGCTGCCGCTCCCGCGGTGCTCGCGGTCGGCGATCTCCACATCGAGAACTTCGGCACCTGGCGTGATGCAGAGGGCCGGCTCATCTGGGGCGTCAACGATTTCGATGAGACGGCAGTGCTTCCCTACACGCAGGATCTGGTACGTCTCGCAACGAGCGCACTGCTCGCGATCGAGGAGTCGCGCGTTTCCCTGTCGGTCCGCGGTGCCTGTAACGCCATCCTCGCCGGCTATGCCGAATCACTCGAGCGCGGCGGCAGTGCAGTCGTGCTCGCCGAGCGCAATCGCTGGCTGCGGGATCTCGCGATTGCCCGTCTCAAGGATCAGCGGCCGTTCTGGAAGCGCCTGGAAGCTCTCCCCGATGCGCAGCGGGGGCATGCGCATGTCCGGGCGCTGCTGAAAGCGGCTCTGCCGCCGAAGCTCGCGCCCCGCTTCGTGCAGCGCCAGGCCGGGGCCGGAAGCCTCGGACGCCTGCGCCTCGTCGCGCTTGCCGAGTGGCACGGCGGAATGATCGCGCGCGAGGCGAAGCCGCTGGCGCCCTCCGCCTGGCTGTGGGCAGCGGGAAAGCCGCTGCGGCCGACGCGCTACGGGGAGCTCAGCCGGCGCGCCGTGCGTGTGCCCGATCCTTTCCTCGAGGTGTACGGGCGATGGCTCATCCGGCGTCTCGCGCCCGACAGCAGCCGCATCGAGCTCGCCAGCCTGCCGCGCAACCGCCAGGAGCATCGCCTGCTGCGGATGATGGGATGGGAAACCGCCAACCTGCACCTCGCCAGCGCGGCGCAGGTCGCGCGGATCCGCGCCGACCTCGAGCGGCAGAAGCGCGGCTGGCTCGTCCGCGCCGCCGCGCGCATGGCTCAGGCGGTCGAGCGAGACTGGCGCAAGTGGCGCAAGCCGTGATCGAGCGACTGAGGCCCGCCCCGGGCGTTACTTCGGCTCCTGACCCGGCTTCGGGTCCGGCAGCGGGAAGGTCTGAGCCCCCGATGAGCCGGAGGGTGTCGCCGCAGGCGCCGGAGTGATCGCGGACGGTATGCCCGCCGTACTACCCGCTGCGCCCGCCGGGCCGGCGACCGATGCCGTCCGCTGCGCCATCGAGGAGCCGGTGCTCGCGTGCACCGCGGACAGGAAGCGCTGGGCCGAGTCCTCATTGGTGGTGACGTTGCCCGCGATGATGTCACCGGCGGTGACACCGGGCTTCTGGTAGAACGCGGCATTCGCATGGTCATCCATGGTGATCACGCTGCCATCGAGGGCAAGCCCGGCGAATACGCCCTTGTTGCGTGAATAGGAGTAGACCTCGGCCTTGAAACCGGCGTCCGTGGCGGCGGATGCGTCGCGCCCGACCGGACCTGCCGCGACCGCGGCATCCGCACCGAGGGTCACCTTGCCGCCGTTGATGCCCTCGACCCCTTTGGGCGTCGTGAATACCAGCACGATGTCGGTGAGCTGCACCCCCCACTGCCATCCGAAGCTCCCGCCGGTCATGGTGACGAACACCGGATTCGTGAAACGGCCGTTCTTGTCGCGCACGACCAGCACGCCATGGCCGCGCCGGCCGCCGGCGAAGAAGGCCACCTTGGTCAGATCCGGAAACACGGCGATGCCATAGGCGCGCTCCAGCAGCCGGTCGGGAATCGCCTGGTCACGGGTGGTCCGCAGCTCCTGCAGGACCTCTCCGGCGTAGAGCAGCCGACCCTGCTCGCGTGCCTGAGCGTGGGCCGCGGTCGCGGCGATGGTGAGTGGGAAAGCGGCGAGCAGCGTGACGAACGCAGTGCGCATGTGCATGGCGAGAGGTCCCTCCGTCGTTGCGCTTGTCGGCGTGGGCCGACAGCGCGTGGCATACCATTCGACTCGGCTGGAGAGCTTAACTCACGTGCGCGGGGTACGCCATTGGCGCATTGCGCGTCAGAACCAGATCGAGACGAACACCTGGAAGATGTTGGCGTTCAGCTTGTAGAGCGGCTCGTTGCCGGCACCGTACTCGCTCGCGAGCAGCGCGTTGCGGAAGTCCTTGTAGTCGATGTACAGGTGATCGAAGCGCACGTTGGCGCTGCTCTTGCTGATCCACGGAGCGCCGGGCACGTTGAACTGGTACGAGGCGGCGACCCCGAAGGTCCAGTCGGTGAAGCTCGCGAGCTCGCGGTCGCGCGCCATGAAATTCTGGTAGTTCGCGTACGGGAACAGGTCGCTGTAGAAATCGGCGTGCGTCTGCCGGTACCAGCGGACCATGCCGTCGAACACCCAATGCCGCCACGGATGGGTGTAGTCGGCCTCGACGGTGTGCGCCACCACCCCCCAGGTGTCGCGGAAGAATCGGTACGAGCCGGCCACCGAGGCGCGCCAGGGGAGGTACTCCTTGAGCTGCAATGAGGCGGCATTGGTCGTGCGGGTGTTCGGGTATATCTGGTCGGCCAGCGTGAAGCCGTTACCCTGACCGGGGGAGAGATAACGGATCTTGCGGTAAGGATTGGCGAGATAGCCCTGATCCGTGAGCAGCTCGTAGTTGAAGTCGGCGATCAGGTTGCGCGTGAGGATCTGGCTCACCGAGAGCGTGTAGCCGCGATGGTCCGCGCGCTCGTGGAACGTCGGGTCGTTAACGATCTCGCCGTCGGGCTGCTTGATATCGCGGTAGATCTGGTCCCAGGCGCGGCGGTAGCCGAGGGTGACCGTGGTCAGATCGCCGAACATGTCCTGGCTGATCGAGTAGAAGGTCGTGTTGGCGATGTAGTCCGGCTCCTTGCTGTGGATGTAGCCCATGGCGTAGGTGGTCTTGCCGTGCAGGTACTCGACGCCGACGTTCTCCTGCTTGCGGGTCTCGTGGTAAGGGCTCGCCGAGAGCTTCACGTCGATCGAGGCGCTCGAGATCATGTCCTCGTAGTAGCCGGCGGAGAAGGACAGGCTGTCGCCGGCCTTCTTCTGCACGAGCACCGAGGGACCTTTGACGGTGATGTCGCCGCCGTTGTAGTCGTGCCACAAGACGTCGGCCCGATCCTCGGGCAGCACCCCACCGAGCGCGGGGGCGGCGATCACGCACAGCGCGAGCAGCGTCCGCCGGAACGGGCTGAGCAGCCGGACCTGCTGCGCGCGCCCCTCCCGCGACGCGCCCCGCCGCTCGGCTAGTTGCATCCGCAGCCGCCGCCGACCGCGCCGGTCGCGCCGCGCGCACCCTCGCGGCTCTCGAGCACGTGGTCGAGGTACACGCTCGAGATCGGATCACGGTTGAAGGACATGATCGGGTCGGCGAAGTGCTCGCGCTCGTACGGCTTCACCCAGGGGGTGGGCGCGCTGCAGCCGGCGAGCGCTGCCAGCAGCGCCGCGGCCGTCAGCGCACGTGTGAGCCTGATTCGTCTGCTGCTGCTCATGGTGCTCCCCGCCGCTCCGCACGCCTCACTCGCGGATGAGCGTGCGGATGCTGTCAAGATACTCGTTCTCGTCGCCCGGCTTGTAGCCGCGGTGGAGCACGCGCAGCTTGCCGCTGCGATCGATGATCACCGTGGAGGGCATGCCGGCGACGTCATAGAGCTTACTCACCTTGCTGTCGCGATCGTAGAGGATCGGGAAGCTCACCGGCGTCGCCTTGAGCCACTCGTTCGCCGCGTTCGAGTCCGGCTCCACGTTCACCCCGATCATCGTGAAGCCCATCTTGTTGTACTTCCTGTAGATGCTCTCGAGCAGCGGCATCTCCTGGCGGCACGGGCCGCACCAGCTCGCCCAGAAATTGAGCATGACCACCTGGCCCTTGTACTGCTCGAGGCTCACGTTCTGGCCGCCGCGCGAGGCGAGCGTGAACGCCGGCGCCGGAGCGCCGGGGGGGCCGGCGAGTGCCGGCAGCGACAGGCTGAGCACCGCGACTATGGCTGCGACTTGTTTCCTCATGATGCTGCGTCCTCTAGAAGAATACGGTCAGTCCGAGACGCGCCTCGAGGTTGTTGGTGAGCTTGGTGGTGCCGAGCAGCGAGCTCTGGAAGATCCGGTCCTGCACCGTAACGTGCACCGCCATCCAGTCGATCGGCACGATGCGATAGCCGGCACCGAAGTTCACCGTAAACTTCTTGTCTCCGGCGAAATCGGTGGCCCCGAAACCGCCGAGGAGGTAGAACGCGTTCGTCATGGCGAGGCCACGACCGAGAAAGGCCTCGCCCGGCAGGAAGTTGTAGCCGAGTGACAGGTCGTAATACGTGAAGCGCCTCTCAGACTCGGTAAGCAGCTGCACGTTTCCGCCCAGGATCTCGAAGCTGGTGCGCCCGGCGGTCGCACGGCCGCCCTCCGCCTGGAAGAAGAAGTCCTCGGTGATGTGGTACGCCGCGGTGAGGCCGTACACCGGGTGGGCGCCGAAATCCTCGATCGACAGCTCCCCGTAGTACGCGCCGATCTCGACATTGCGGCTGCGGATCTTCGGCACCTTGATCTCGCGGCGCGCCACGTCCGGCTCCACCACACGCGGCGGTGCCTCCTCGGGTGACTGGGCGGTGGCATTCTGCGCGGCTGCGGGCTTGCTGCCGCGATGGAACCAGCTGTGCATCGAGGCGCAGCCTGGCAGCGTCACGAGCAGCGCCGTCAGTAGAAGAACGCGAAGCCCAGTTTCCATTCGTCTGCTTCCTCGTTTTCGTTACGCTTCGTGAAGATCCAGTGCGCCTTGTATTCGGCGCGCAGGAAGAAGCGCCGCGTGAGGTAAAAACGCAAGCCGCCACCGACATATGCGGACTGCTCGGTGCGGTTGCCCGGTTGCACCAGCGTCGCCTTGGGCTCGGTGTGCACGAGCCCGACCCCGAGCGTCAGGAACGGTGACAGGCGCGATTCTGGCAGGATGATGTGGGCCAGGCCGATGTCGCCGGTCACACCATTGGTGAACTTGCCGAGAAAGTTGCCGATCGCCCCCTCGAGCTGCAGCTGCGAATTGAAGGAGATCGCGGCATACCCGGAAACGAGCGTCGCCGCCCCGTAGTCACCGGCAAAGATCCCCATCTCCCAGCGGTGCGCGGTGAAGCCGGCGCGATCGCCGAGCGGGAAGCGGAACGGGGTGCCATCGGCCAGCACGGTCTTGAGCATGTCGGCCTGGCTGGCCCAGCCTTCGACGCCGCGCTCGGTGCGCACCTTGAACCAATCGGTGCGCCGGAACAGCACATCGACGCTGGCATCCCGCGGCACCACGTTGAACACGGGGTAGCCGCGTCCCGGCCCGGTGTGCAGCTCCAGGAATGGCTCGGTGACGAACAGCTGCAGGTACTCACGTGCGGCACTCAGCGTGGGGACGGCGAGCGAAGCCAGCAGCAGGAGGCCCGCGAGCGCCAGGTGGCGCGCACGCGTGATCAATTCCGTCCTTTGCTCAATTGACCGGCACCGCCGGATCGAAGGGGTTGTTGAAGTACTGCGCGCCGATGTCGAGCCACTCGGACACGAGGCGCAGCTCATCGGCGCTCATGAAGCCCGCGTGCGAGGGCGCCATGCAGCCGGCACCGGTGGTGAGGCAGGCGAAGAACTGCGCCGAGGCGCCGCCGTTCGCGCTGCCGGCATTCATGACCGGTGGATCGGGTGGTCCGGGTACGGGGCCATTGGGGCCCATGATAACGGTTGGCCGCGGGAACAGCAGCTGCTGATACGAGGTGAGCTCCTGCGGTACGGCCTGCGAGGCACTATTGGTGAGATCGAGATTGCCGGCCGGTGTCTGCGGCTTGCCCATGGCGTCCTTGGGATTGTGGCAGCCGCCCTGCGTGCAGGTGTTGTTCACGCCCGCCTGCGGTGGATTCGGGCGCGCCAGGTCCCACAACGGCTGAATGTGCTCGGGGTAGTTGATGATGATGCGGCAGGTCGAGGACCACTGCGTGACGCACAGCGCGCTCGTCGGGAAAGCGGTGAAGAACTGCGTCGGGTCGTCATAGCGCAGATTGATCGCAGTACCCGGTGTCGCCTGCGCCGGGTCGGTCCACACATCGGTGTACAGCACATCGACGCTCGGCACCATCTGCTTGCAGGGCGGCACGTCGGCGAGACAGCTCACGCGCATGCGCGTCTGCGCCATGGTCTCGCCCGCCTGCGGAATGAAGGCGCCGGCTCCGGAGGCAATGGTATGCGGGAAGGGCGCGCCGCTCACCGCAGCACCCGCCCACGCCGAGGCGAACGTGCCCTGGCGACCGTGCGATTTGGGGCTCTGCAGGTTCCCCTGCGGCAGGTGGCAGCCGTTGCAGTTGACCACCTCGCCGGGCTGCACCTGCAGCCACACGCCCTGCGGGGGTGAGATGCGGCGGGCGTTGGCATCGAGCACGCTCACGCGGAAGGCCACATCGCCCGGCACCTCGATGCGCACCGAGCCGTCGGGCTCGATCGGCGCGTAGCCGAGGATCTCCAGCATGTAGTTGCTCGCCCCGAAGGCGGCGTTGGAGAGATCCACCACCTTCTTGTCCGGGATCGACACCGCCTTCTCGAGGCGGACGAAGCGCGCCGCGCGCTTGTCGGGCGGGGTCTGCACCGGATCTGCGACCGCCGCGATGCTCGGCACCGCGGTATCGACGCCGTCGATGTCGTAGACGCTCCTTATATCTACGACGCCGACACCTGCGTTCAGCAGGTTCTCATCGAGGCCCACACCGGGGATCTTGTCGGGTATCACCGTGGGCAGCGGCCGCGGCTGCGCCACCGCGACATCGCTCACCATGGTGCCCTCCAGCGGCGGCATGATCGGCTGGATGGTGCCGCCCGCCGGGTCGAACAGCCAGACGCTGTAGAGCGGCAGCGCCGTCTGCGCGTTGGGCTGCGCCAGGTTGGTCGAGTTGCAGGGCACGATCGCGGGCGGGGTCTGCGTGTTGTCGAGCAGCCGGCACTGGCTCCAGCTGACGAGGATGCGGCCGGTGCCATCGAGCAGCGGATAGGCAGAAGTGAAGCGACCTCCCGGAGAGGGGCCGGGGATGGTGATGACATCGTTGCTCGTGGCCGCAGCCTGCGCCGGGCCGGTGAGCGTCGGATTGGCGGCGAGCGGCTGGGTATTCTCGACGTAGTGCCCGCCGTCGATGAGCACCAGGTCACCGCCATCGTCCACGCCGGTGTACTGGCGCATGATCGCCATGATGCGCCCATCGAGCATCTGGTGCGGATGCACGAACTCGACCACGCTGTTGTTGGTGCCCGTCATGTGACTGTTGGTGCCGTAGTAGAGCTCGACATCCGTGCCGTCGGGATTGGCCGAGTACAGGGACATCGCATCGTGGCCGGTGGCGTTGTCCCAGCGCGTCCACAGCACGCGGCCGTTGGCGAGCATGGTGGCGTCGCGGTCGTGGCTCTGGTTGAAGCTGATCTGGTGCACATCCGTGCCGTCGGCGTTCATCACCTCGAGCACGAACGCCGGCTCCTGGCGAGCCTCATTCTGTGCCGGGAACTGCGGCTTGCCCTCATCGAGCAGGATGCCCTGCGACTGGGTCTGCCGTGTGGTCGAGAAGACGATGCGACCGTCCGGCAGGTAGTGCGGTGAGACGTCGTTCACCGTCGGCGGATCGGGGTCCGCGGCCGGATTGATCACCGCATGCAGGTTGTCGCTTGCGATCACGTACTCGTAGATGCGCCAGGAGGGCGGATCCTTGGCCTTCTGGTTCGGCACGAGCGGGCCGCGCATGCTGAAGATGACCCGGGTGCCATCGGCCGAGGTATCCACGTCCTTGACGTCCCACACCTGTCCGGAGGTGAGGCGCGCGGTGATGTTGGTTTCGGGCGCGGCCGGTGAGGCGCTGGCTCGCATGTAGAGGTCGGCGGTCGGGGTCGTGGCGGTGACCTTGGGAGTCGCCACCGTGAAGGGGCGCAGCATCCGCAGGTCATCCTGCTGCAGCGTGCCGGTCGCGGTGACCGGCACCTGGCGCTTCACGTAGAACACCGGATAGTCGACGGTCGCCGGATCGGTGACGTTGCTGTTGCTGCCGACGTGCCAGCCGCCGCTGCAGGCAGCGAGTCCCGCAAGCAGCACGGGTAACGCGCCGGCCGGCAGTGCGAGCGGGTGCACGCACCGCCCCCATCGCTTCAGCTCACGCCAGTTCGCCGCGCTCATGTGTGCCTCTCCTGCACCGGACGGCTGCGCCGCCGGATGCCAATGTAACGTAATTCATACGCCGAAAGATGACCATCGACCTGCTGTTCGTAATAGCGCCGACTCCGTCACGGCGCGCCCGGCAACACGCGGTTCTCATACCACCGCAAGGGTGCAGTGCCGATCGACCTACTAGGTAGTCGTTCGATCAGGTCCACGCCGTGAACCGGCTCGCAGTTTGTTGTGCATTGAGCAGCGCAACACAACAACAACACAAGTTGTCGGCGACTGGCGACGTCACGGACTTGAGACATTCGGGGTGGGGTTGCGCGCACCGTATAGTTCAGCTCGCGCATTCGGTCGTTAGTTTGGGAGTTGACGAGCGCCATGAATGTCAGGACCAACACGACTCAGGTTATTTCGGCCCGCGCGCGTCGCGCTGCGGTGGCAGGCGCGCTGTTGCTGGCGGCGCTCGCGGCTAATCCCGCGCAGGCCGGTACCAACGAGCAGGCGCGCCGCATCTACGAGCGTATCGCCGGGGTGCCGCCGTCGGCAGCGGAGCTCAGCACCATGGTGAGCGCACTGAGCGCCTGCGGGAGCAGCTGCGCCCCGGGCGCGCCGCAGCTGGTGGCCGCGGCGCAGACCGCCACGGCGGCGCCGACCTTCTACAGCGTGACGCTGAAGAACATGGTCATTCCCTGGACCAACCGTGACCAGACGGTGTTCGCGCCGTTCAATGACTACGCCGCCACCGTGATCGGCATGGTGCGCGATGACGTGGACTTCCGCACTGCGCTGTCGGCCGACATTCTCTACGTGGTGAACGGCGTGTCGCCGGCGCCCTCGATGGGTGACAACAATCACTACGCCACCGCCGAGGCCAACGGTGTCGATCTGCTCGCGAATCTCAAGCAGACCAGTCAATCGGCCGCTTATGGCACTCCGACCGCGGCGACCGCCGGGCTCATCACCACGCGCGGCGCGGCGTCGTCCTTCTTCATCAACGGCACCAACCGCGCGATGTTCCGCTACACCATGATGAACCACTTCTGCACCGACATGCAGACGCTCATGGACACCACGCGGCCGGCGGACCGCATCCGCCAGGACGTCGCCCGCTCGCCGGGCGGTGACAGCCGCGTGTTCCTCGCCACCTGTGTCGGCTGCCACAGTGGCATGGATCCGATGGCACAGGCGTTCGCCTACTACAACTTCAACGGTACCGTGGTCGGCGATGGCACCAACACCGGCACCATGGTGTACACGGCCGGCCAGGTGCAGCCGAAGTACCTGATCAACTCGAACAACTTCGTCTACGGCTTCGTCACTCCCGATGACAGCTGGTCGAACCGCTGGCGCGGCGGCGTGAACGCCTCGCTGGGCTGGGATCCGACGCTGCCGGGCTCGGGTAACGGCGCCAAGTCGCTCGGCGTCGAGCTCGAGTCGAGCGATGCCTTCGCGCAGTGCCAGGTGGTCAAGGTCTTCACGGCGGTGTGCTTCCGTGCACCGCTCGCGAGTGACCAGAGCGCGATCAGCTCCCTCAAGGGGAGCTTCAAGTCCAACGGCAACCTGAAACAGGTGTTCCAGCAAGCCGCTGCCGCCTGTCCGGGCCAGTAAGGGAGCCGAAGCCATGAATCGTGATGCTGTTAGCACCCTCACTGTGTCGCCGCTCATGAGCGCGGCGCGGGTCCTCGTGCGGAGCGCGGCTGTCGGCTTGCTCGCCCTCGTGGGCGCCTGCGGCGGCAGCGGCGCGCCGACCACCGTCAATGCGCCCCCGCCGACCAGCTCCGTACAGAGCTACACCGGTCCGCCGCCGGCGAACGCCGACGTGCAGGCCTTCATGATCAACTTCTGGGAGAATGTCAACCCGCCCAACCGCTGCGGCGGCTGTCATCACGCCGGCGGTCAGTCGCCGCAGTTCGCGCGCAGCGACGATGTCAACCTCGCGTACCAGGCGGCGCTGCCGCTGGTGAATCTGTCGGATCCCTCGCAGTCGACCTTCGTGCTGAAGGTGGGCGGCGGCCACAACTGCTGGGTCGCGGATCCGGCCGCGTGCGCCTCCACCATGCTGGTGTGGATCCAGAACTGGGTCGGCGCGGGCTCTTCCTCGACCACGAGCATCAAGCTCATCGCGCCGCCGATGCGCACACCCGGCAACAGCCTGCAGTTCCCGGCGGACCCGACCGCCTTCGGCAACACCGTCTATCCGCTGCTCCATAGCTACTGCAAGGGCTGCCATAACCCGAACTCCGCTACCGCGCAGCAGCCGTACTTCGCGAGCGACGTGCTGCAGGAGGCCTATCTCGCGGCGCAGCCGAAGATGAGCCTCACCACGGCGATCGCCAACCCCGACACGCCTCCCTACCAGGACCAGTCGCGCTTCTACGAGCGCCTGGCGAACGAGTCGCACCATTGCTGGGGCTCACCGCCCGACTGCGTGGCGAGCTCCACCGCGATGCATGAGGCCATCCGCACGTTCGCGCTCGGCATCACCCCGACTCAGGTCGACCCCTCGCTCATCGTATCGAACGCGCTGGCGTTGACCGACGGCACCATCGCCTCGGGTGGCAGCCGCTACGAGGCGAACCTGGTCGCGAAATACATGTTCCAGACCGGCCAGGGCAGCACCGCCTACGACACGAGCGGTGTGAGCCCGGAAGCGGACCTCACCCTCACGGGTAACGTCACCTGGGTGGGCGGCTGGGGCATCAACATCGGCGCCGGCGGCAAGGCGCAGGCCTCGACCTCGGCGAGCGCCAAGTTCGCCAGCATGATCCAGGCCTCCGGTGAATACACCATCGAGGCGTGGGTCGCACCTGCCAACGTCACCCAGACCAACGCGTGGATCGTGAGCTACTCGGGCAGCAACACCACGCGCAACATGACGCTCGGTCAGGACGCGATGCAGTACGAAGGCTTCGCGCGCAGCAGCACGACCAGCACCGCGGGCATGCCGCCGCTCATCACCACGACCACCGGCGGGGCGGCGCAGGCGGCCCTGCAGCACGTGGTTCTGACCTATGACGCGGTCAATGGCCAGAAGCTCTACGTCAACGGCGTCTTCACCGGCGACATGGATCCGTCCAAGGGCGGCTCGCTCGCCAACTGGGACAGCACCTTCGCGCTGGTGCTCGGCAACGAGACCACCGGGCAGCGGCAGTTCCAGGGCGTCATCAAGTTCGTCGCCATCCACAACCGTGCGCTCACCACGGCGCAGATACAGCAGAACTTCGCGGCCGGCGTCGGCCAGAAGTTCTTCCTGCTCTTCGGCGTCAGCCAGCTCACGGGCGTGAACCAGTCGTACATCCTCTTCCAGGGATCCCAGTACGACAGCTACGCCTACCTGTTCGACCAGCCGAAGTTCGTCAGCCTGGATCCGAACGCCATGCCCGCCAACCTGCCGATCAGCGGCATCCGCATCGGTGTGAACGGCGTGCTGGCGCCCGCGGGCCAGGCGTACACGAACGTGCACGCGACGGTCGGCGCGCCGAACTACACCGCGGCCAACGGGCAGCTGCTGTCGCCCCTCGGCACGGTGGTGCCGGCGACGCTCGGCCCCTCGAACGACCTGTTCTTCCTGTCATTCGACCAGATCGGCACGCACGTGCACGCGTACGTCGACCCCACCCCGCCGGGGACGTCGCCCGCGGCGCCGACGACGCCACAGCCGGACCTGGGCGTCGCGACCTTCGAGCGCCTCAACCACTCGTTCTCGCGCATCACCGGAGTGGCGATCACGGATTCCGCCGTGAACACGCTCTACCAGGTCTCGCAGCAGTCGATGCCGGCCGGTCCGCTGCTCGCGGCCTTCGGCCCCTCGCAGCAGGCGGCGATCTCGCAGCTGGCTAACACCTACTGCCGCGAGATGATGGCGAGCCAGATGCTGCGCGATAAGTTCTTCGGCGCCGGCATCGAGGCGAGCCTCGGCCAGAGCGCCGGGGTCCTGGTCGGTGCGGGCGGCGCGACGCTGCGGCAAACGATCGAGCAGTCGCTCGTGGCCAACGCGCTGGGTAACGCCAACCCCCAGACCGCGAGTGCCGTGACCGGCGAATTGGAGACACTGCTGCAGCGGATTCAGTCCCTCAACGGCAGTGCCACCGTGTCGGACGCGGCCGTCGCGGCCTGCACCGCAGTGCTCGGCAGCGCCGCCGTGACGCTGCAGTAGAGACCTCAACTGGGTTTTTGGAGATAAGCCGATGTTCTTCATCCACAAAAAGCCCCCGCGATCGCATGCGCTCGGTGAGCCCCTGCTGCACGAGAATCATGCCAAGCCCCGGACGCGCCGCGAATTCATCGCCGCAGGTCTCCTCTCGGGACCGGCGGTGGTGATGGCGCCCGCCTGGCTCGCGGCGCTCCTCAAGGCGAACCGTGCGAACGCCGGCGGCCTCGATAACGACATCGCGGCATTGCTCGCCCAGAGCCAGTGCAACGTGCCGCTCGCCGGCGCCGGGCTCCCCTTCATCTGCTTCGATCTCGCGGGCGGCGCCAACCTCGTGGGTTCCGAGGTGATCGTCGGTCAGCAGTCCGGCAGCGGGGTTCTCAACACCCAGACCAACTTCCTCACCACCGCGGGCTACGGCCTGCTCGGTGTGCCGGGCAACATGGTGCCGAGCTCGAGCGCCAATACCGATGCCTCGCTCGGGCTGCTGTGGCATGCCGATGGCGCCATCAAGCGCGGCATCATGAGCGTCGTCTCCCCGACCACCGCTGCTGGAGTGAACGGCGCCGTCATCTGCGCGATGTCGCAGAACGATACGCAGACCAACCCGCACAACCCGATGTACGGAATCGCCATGGCGGGAAGGACCGGCCAGCTGCTGACGCTCATCGGCACCGACTCGAGCGTCTCCGGCGGCAATTCGATGGCGCCGATGGAGCTCATCAATCCGGCCCTGCAGCCGACGGTCATCGCCCGTCCCTCGGATGCGACCGCGCTCGTGCCGCTGCCTCCTGGCGGCCAGCTCGACCCGTTGACGGTGGCGACTCTCGAGTCGCAGACACGCATCAGCGCCGGCACCGCCCCGCAGTCCGGGGCTGGCGATACCGCGGCGTTCACCGGCGCGCTCAGCATGCCGGGCGCGCAGCCGGGTGCGCAGTTGTACACCGACCCGACCGCCGACGCGCAGCTGAAGAACCAGGTGCGCTGCGCCTACGTACGGGCTGCCAACACCGTGAATACCTTCGGTAATCCGGCCTCGCTCGATGCGACCAAGGACCCGCTCATCCAGCCGCTGCTGACCTCCACCGGCCTGACGTTCCAGGACAGTGACTTCGCGAAGACGGCGACGGTGATGAAGATGGTGCTGCACGGCTTCGCGGGCGCCGGCACCATCACCATGGGCGGCTACGACTATCACGACGGCACGCGTGCGACCGGCGAGTCGCGCAACTTCAAGGCGGGCCAGATGATCGGCATGGTGCTGCAATACGCGAGCGCCGTCGGGCAGCCGGTGATGATCTATGTCTTCAGCGACGGCTCGCTCAACGCCAACAGCATGGTCGACAACAGCGCGGCCGGGCGCGGCAAGCTCGGCTGGCAGGGCGACAACTCCTCGGTCGCCTCGACCTTCTTCCTCGCCTACAGTCCCAAGGGACGCCCGGCGCTGCGCGGTGCGGCCGGCGCGCAGCAGATCGGCTACTTCACTCCCGATGGCAACGTGGTGAGCACCTCGAGCCCCGCCGCGAACTCGGTGGACTCGCTCGTGTACACCCTGCTGCTGAACTATATGGGGCTTGCCGGCACCGACTCGCAGTTCGGGGCGACCTTCCCCATGCAGACCCTGGGCGGCGCCAGCCAGCTCGCGGCCATGACGGTCTTCCAGCCCATCGTGTGACGTGCCTCACGCGCGTACCGCTCGGCGGCGGTACGCGCGCGCGGCGCGCCGCATGTCGCGCCGCGCCGACGGCGTGCCGCTACCGCCGGCAGTGTCTGCCGCAAGCCTCATTTCGCCCCTCGTTTCGTTGACAGTGTCGCTGACGCTGTGCAATTTTGCGGCCATGGCGCTGGCACTGACTGCGCCCCTCGAGCTGAGGACCTTTATTGAGCTGGCAGCAGCCGAACCCGGCGTGGCGCGACGTGGCACCCACGCCCGTCCCCTTGCGGTGGCCTGCTGGCGCGTGCACGAGCGTGACGGCAGCCCTGTGCGCGCTCGCGCTGCTCGTCGGCGCGAGCGCCTTCGGGTCGGAGGCGCCTTACGCGCTCCTCGGTCAGGCGGCGCCGGATTTCGCTTTGCATGCCGCCGGTGGCGACAACGTGCGGCTCTCGGAACATCGGGGCGAAGTGGTGGTCTTGAGCTTCTGGAGCAGCCGCTGCACCTCGTGCCGCTCACAGCTCGCGACGCTCAACCGCAGCTTCGCCACCTACCGGTCGGCCGGGCTCGAGGTGTACGGCGTCGGCGTCGATGATGATCCGTCGCAGGCGCGCGAATTCGCACGCAGTGCCGGTGTCGCCTTCGCGCTGCTGCTCGATCCGGCCAAGGCGGTGAGCCGCAGCTACCAGGTCGACAACCTGCCGATGACGCTGCTGATCGATCGCAACGGCACGGTGCGTTACGTGCTGCGCGAGTACAGCGGCGCCAACTCGACGCTCTATCTGCAACAGCTGCGGACCCTGCTGAACGAATGATCGGAACCAACATGCTGCAGACGACGATGACTGTGACTGCCGCGCGGCCGCGCGGCCCGGGTCGCTCGGTGCGCGCGGGGCTGTCCGTGGCCGGAGCTTGCGCGGCGCTGCTGCTGGCGCTCGGCCCGGTCGCGCACGCCCAGGGCGCGCCCGCGAGCCCGCCCGCCGGTGTGCCCGCGGCGAGCCCGGCTGATGTGGGCAAGCAGCTGTTCCCGGGCGCACCGCCGCAGCCCCTTCCCAACGTGCCGCCGCCGGCGCCACCCGCCGAGGTCCCCGGCGCGCAGCAGGGCGCCGCCGATGTCGGCAAGAAATTGTTCCCCGGTGCGCCGAAGAACCCGCTGCCGTCCTCTCCCGACGCGCTGACTGCGCCGGCCGCCGAAGGCAGCGGCACGCGCGGGCTCGATCAGGACATCCAGGGTCTGAAGAAGGACGTGGTGGATCTCAACCGCGACCTTTTCATTCTCGAGGAGGAGCTGCTGTTCCCCGCCAATACGCAGCTCGCCGTGTTCCTGTCGGTGGACGTCGGCGACTTCTTCTCGCTCGACTCGGTGCAGCTCAAACTCGATCAGAAGGAAGTGATCAACTATCTCTACACGCCGCGGGAGCGCGATGCGCTCCTCAAGGGCGGGGTGCAGCGACTCTACCTCGGCAATCTCAAGGTGGGTGCGCACGAGCTGGTGGCGTTCTTCAGCGGCTCGGGACCCAACGCCCGCGCCTACAAGCGCGGCGCGTCGCTGCGCTTCGAGAAGGGCGTCGGCGCCAAGTACCTCGAGCTGAAGATCAACGATCGGCAGCGCAAGCTCGAGCCGGAGTTCGAGATCAAGGACTGGGAATAGAGCTTGAGGCGTCCGCCCTCCATAGGTGCGCTGCTGCTCGCGGCACTGCTGGCGCTGCTGACACTGTCGGCGGCCGAGGCGCGCCGGCACGATCCGGAGAAGCTCTCCGAGGGGCACATCCGCGATCTGCACTTCGGCGACGTACTGTTTCTGTACTTCCAGCAGGACGACACTCACGACTTCGAGGCGCTGACGCGTGTGCTCGCCTACCAGCACTGGGGCCGCATGCCGCACCACGCGGAGGACGCCGAGCTCATCGCCGGCTCGCTGTATCTGCAGGAGGGCATGCACAACGAGGCGGGCGAGATCTTCGAGCGGCTGCTGACCGACAACGTCTCCTCCGGGGTGCGCAATCGCGCCTGGCTGTACCTCGCGCAGGTGTGGTACGCGCGCGGCTATTACGACAAGGCCGAGGGCGCCCTGCGCAAGGTGAACGGCCGCATGTCGCCGGACTACGAGGCACAGAGGGAGCTGCTGCTCGCCAACGTGCTGATGCACCAGCGCCGCTATGACGAGGCCATCACGCAGCTCACCGGGTGGCGAGGCGCGCCGGTGTGGTCGGCTTACGCGCGTTTCAATCTCGGCGTGGCGCTGGTGCGCGCCAACCGCCTCGCGGATGCCGATCCGTTCCTCTCCGCGGTCGGCACCATGCTCGCCCCGAGCCCGGAGCTGGCGGCGCTGCGCGATCGCGCCAATCTCGCGCTCGGCTTCGCCTACCTGCAGGCGAACCAGCCCGAGCGGGCGCGCCCGGCACTCGAGCGCGTGCGTCTCAACGGCCCCTATTCCAACAAGGCGCTGCTCGGCACCGGCTGGGCGCTGGCTGCGCTCGGGGACTATCAGGGGGCACTCACCCCGTGGATGGAGCTGCGCAGTCGCGACGTGCTCGATGCCGCCGTGCAGGAGTCGTACCTGGCGGTGCCCTACGCCTTCATGAAGATGAACGCCAATGCGCAGTCGGCGGAGTATTACGAAAGCGCGGTCAACTCCTTCGATGTGGAAAACGCGCGTCTCGATGGCGCGATCGCACACATACGCCAGGGCGACATGCTGCGCGAGCTGCTCTCGAGCGGCCCGGCTCACACCGCGACCGACACGCCGCTCCTGCACGGCTGGTTTCGCGACGTGCGCAGCCTGCCGCGCACCGCCGAGGCGCCGTACCTGTATGCCGTGCTCGCGGGACACGATTTTCAGGAGGGCGTGAAGAATTACCGCGATCTGGTCTACCTCGGCAGCACGCTCGATCGCTGGGGCGACAGCATGGATGCCTACCAGGACATGATCGAGACCCGCGAGCGCGCCTACGCCGAGCGCCTGCCGCGTGTCGATGCGTTGCTCGCCTCCGGGAAGCTGCAGCACCTGCAGGAGCGCGCGGTTGCGCTCGGCAACGAGCTGCGCAACATCGAGGCGCGGCGGGACGTGGCCGCGCTCGGCACGGACACGGAGCGCGATCAGTGGGCGCGGGTGCAGCGGCTCGAGGCTGCTCTCGCGGGCGCCCCCGCCTCCGACGACAATGCCGACATCCGCGCCCGCCTGGCGCTCGTGAAGGGGGTGCTGTACTACCGTCTCAACGATGCCTATGGCGCGCGCGCCTGGCAGGAGCACCGCAGCCTGAAGGACCTGGATCTCGCGCTGCACGAGGCGCAGAGCCGCTGGATCCGCGTCGAGCGCGCGCGGCACAACGTGCCGCAGAACAACGGCGAGTTCGCCGCGCGGGTCACCTCGCTCCGCCAGCGCATCGCCTCGCTCCAGACACGCCTCGCCGCGACCGAGCAGCGCCAGAGCGCCTACCTGGCACAGCTCGCGGTCGAGGAGCTGGAGGAGCAGAAGGCGCGGCTCGCCGCTTACCAGGTGCAGGCGCGCTTCGCACTCGCGACGATGTACGACCGTGCCGCCACCATGGGCGCAAATCGCAGCAAGCCGGCGAGGCCCGTGCCGAAGGAGGGCGATGAGGACGCCGCCGGCCCCGGCAGCGCGCCGCCTGTCGCCAATCCGCCGCCTGCCGCCAATCCGCCGCCTGCCGCCGGTCCGCCGCCTGCCGCCGGTCCGCCGCCTGCCGCCAATCCGGCACCGGCACCGGAGCCGCCGCGATGAGCCGCCGCGCTGCTCGCCTCGTTGTGGCAGTGCTCCTCGCGGGCGCGGTGGCGCAGCACGCCGCCGCGCAGAGCTCCGCGGGCACGCAGTCGACCATCGGCGATCTCACGCGGCGCAAGGTGGAGGTGCACCGCGACACTGCCGCGAGCGGCAGCAGCCTGCGGGCCATGGAGAATTACCGCCGTTTCCTCGAGCTGCAGAACACCGACCCCAAGCTGCGCGCCGAGGCGATGCGACGGCTCGGAGATCTGAACCTCGATGCCGGCGAGATGGAGCGCATGGAAAAGGAGGTGACCGCGGTCGACACGCAGGGGGCCGAGGCGATCAAGCTCTACACCACGCTCCTCAAGGCGTATCCCGACTACTCGCGCAACGACCAGGTGCTCTACCAGCTCGCGCGTGCCTACGAGACCACCGGCCAGCCGGAGCCCGCACTCGCGACGCTCGATCGCATCGTGCAGAGCTATCCGCAGAGCCCGCAGCTCGATGAGGTGCAGTTCCGCCGCGGCGAGCTGCTGTTCTCCGCCAAGCGGTATCCGGAGGCCGAGCACGCCTACGCAGCCGTGATCGCACACGGCTCGGGCTCCGACTTCTACCAGCAGAGCCTCTACAAGCACGGCTGGTCACTGTTCAAGCAGTCGCTCACGCTCGAGAGCCTGCCGTCCTTCGGCGGTGTGCTCGATCGCGAGCTCGGTACCAAGCCGGGCAAGGCGGTGCGTCTCGAGAGCCTCAAGCGTGCCGACCGCGAGCTCGTGGAGGACACGCTGCGCGTCATGAGCATCGCCTTCTCGTACAACGACGGCGGTGCTTCGCTCGAGAAGTACGTGCAGCAGCGCGGCGACCGGCCCTACAACTGGCTGCTGTACGAGCGGCTCGGCGACCTGTACGTCGACAAGCAGCGCTACCAGGATGGCGCGAGTGTCTACCGGGCGTTCGTCGCGCGCGACCCCTACAGCGATCACGCGCCGGATCTGGACATGGCCGCGATCGAAGCCTACGGCAAGGGTGGCTTCAGCCAGCTGGTGCTCGATGGCAAGCACGAGTTCGTCGAGCGCTACAACTTCGATTCGCCCTACTGGAAGACGCGCAGCCGTGAGGGCAATCCGCGCGTGGTCCAGGAGCTCAAGACCAACCTCAAGGACGTCGCCACCTACTTTCACGCCAGTGCGCAGAAGTCGGGGCGGGTTGCCGACTACCAGGAGGCAGCCCGCTGGTACCGGGATTACCTCAAGTCCTTCCCGGGCGATGCCGATTCGGCGCAGACCAACTACCTGCTGGCCGAGGCGCTCTTCGAGGGACACCTCTATGGCGAGGCGGCGAGCGAGTACGAGCACAGCGCTTACGGCTACCCGCGCAGCGCGAAGTCGGCGACCGCCGGCTACGCGGCGCTGGTTGCGTATCAGAAGGGCGAGGAGGGCCTCAGCGGCGCGGAGAAGGAGGCCTGGCACAAACGCGCCACCGACTCGAGCGTCAAGTTCGCGCAGACTTTCCCGGAGCACCCCGACAGTGCCGGAGTGCTCACGCGTGCCGCCGAGGAGATCTTCGCGAGCGGCGACCGTGCGCGCGCCATCACCGTCTCGCAGTCGATCCTCGCCCGGCAGCCTCCGGTCGATGCCGCCAAGCAACGCATCGCCTGGACCATCGTCGGCCAGTCGTATTTCGATCAGGGGCAGTACGCCAAGGCCGAGCCGGCTTTCCTGCAGGCGCGGCAGCTGAGCGCCGGCGATGAAAAGATGCGCAGCGATCTCACGGAGCGCCTGGCCGCGAGCGTCTACAAGCAGGGCGAGGCGAAGCAGAAGGCCGGCGACGCAGCCGGTGCGGTCGAGGATTACCTGCGCGTCGAGCGGGTCGCGCCGGATGCCAAGATCCGCTCCAATGCGCAGTACGACGCTGCGGCCCAGCTGATCACGCTCAAGCAGTGGAATCGCGCCATCGTCGTGCTCGAGGGGTTCCGGCGCGCTTTCCCACAGAGCCCACTGCAGCGGGACGTGACGGCGAAGCTCGCCGTCGCTTATTCCTCGGCCAACCGGCCCGGCGAGGCGGCAGCGGAGTTCGAGCACATCGCGGCCGACCCGGCCGAGGACAAGGCCGTGCAGCGCGAAGCGCTCATGCAGTCCGCGGACCTCTATGCCAAGGCGGGCAACACGCCGAAGGCGATGAGCATGCTCGAGAAGTTCGTCGCCACCAATCCGACGCCGATCACCGATGCGGTCGAGGCACGCTGGCGGCTCGCGGACTATGCGCAGAAGAGCGGTGATGTCGCGCGGCGCGACGAGTGGTACCGCGAGATCATCCGTGCGGACGAGCAGGCCGGGGCGCAGCGCACCGTTCGCACCCACTACCTTGCCGCGAAGTCGCAGCTGGCGCTCGCGCAGCCCGCACGCGATGCGTTCCGCCAGGTGCGGCTCACTGCGCCGCTCAAGAAGAGCCTCATCATCAAGCGCAACGCGCTCGAGACGGCGATGGACGGGTACAAGAAGGCGGCCGAGTATCAGGTTGCCGAGGTCACGACCGCCGCGACCTATGAAATGGCCGAGCTCTACCGGACGCTCGCCAAGGACGTCATGAGCTCGGAGCGGCCCAAGAACTTGAAGGGCGAGGAGCTCGAGGAATACAACTCACTGCTGGAGGAGCAGGTGTTCCCGTTCGAGGAACAGGCGATCAAGGCGCACGAGCTGAACGCCGCGCGCGCGAAGGATGGAGTGTATGACGAGTGGGTGCGCAAGAGCTTCCAGGCCCTGGCCGAGCTCAAGCCTGCGCGCTACGGTAAGACCGAGATGACGCACGATGTGGTCACGAGCCTCGAGTGAGGGCGCAGAGGCCCTGCCACGCTCCGGGGCGGGCGCTGCCCTGGCACCCGCCGTTGTCCTGGCACTCGCCGTGGTGCTCCTCACGCTCGCCGGCTGCAGCTCGACTGCTTCGCGGGCGAAACCCGCCGCGGGGCACCCCGCAGCCTCGACCGACAAGACTGCTGCCGGCGGCAAGCCCGCAGCCCGGGACAAGGCCGCCGGCGCCTCGGCGACCCCAAGCGCAACGGCGACCCCAGGCGCAACGGCCGCAGCGGCGGGCGGCGCGGCGTCGGGCACTGCGGTGGCGCACCCGGAAGTACCCCCTGCGGCACGCATTGATTTCGACCGCGCGGTGCAGTACATGCGTGCCGGGAACGCAGTCGAGGCCGAGCTCGGCTTCAAGCAGGTGGCGCTGCAATACCCGCAGTTTTCCGCGCCGCTCGTGAATCTCGCCATCATGCAGCGCAAGGAGGGGCATCTCGACCAGGCGGAAAGCACTCTCAAGAGCGCCGTCGAGCGGGAGAGTGGCAGTGCGATCGCGTGGACGGAGCTCGGCGCGACCCAGCGGATGCGCGGGGAGTTTCGCGACGCGGCCTCCTCTTATGAGCAGGCGATTGCCGCCGACCCCCACTACGCGCCCGCGTGGCGGAACCTCGGCGTCGTCTCCGACCTCTATCTGGGGGACCCCAACCGGGCGCTGAAGGCCTTCGAGCAGTATAAGCAGCTCACCGGCGAGGATAAGCCGGTGAGCGGTTGGATCGCGGAGCTCCGGCAACGGCTCGGAGTGGCCCCGGCGAAGCGGCCCGCCGGAGAGTCGGCACCGGGCGGCACGGAAGCTCCCGCCGCACCGGGCAGTGCGCAGCCCTCGAAGGATTCGCCGCCGGACAAGCCGCCACCCGGCCAGCCGCCGAAGTCTGCACCGGCGACCACCCCGGTGAACGCGGCGGCGCCCGCGGCGGCGGGTCGAACAGGAGGTTGAGCATGGAGCCAGCGAAACATCGCATTCATCGGGCCGCTGGGCCTCTCGGCGCCCTCTGCGTCATGATGCTGGCGCTGCCTGGCCTCGCCGCGGCGCAGACCGCGGCCCCCCCAGGGGATGCGCGCGAGATTCCGCGGCCTGAGCAGCTCGAGCCCGGCGTGGCGACGACCCCGGCGGCGGCCGCGCCATCGCAGGCGTCACCGGCCCCCGCTGCAGCCGCAGCGCCGCCGGCTGCTTCGCCCGCATCGGTCGATGCCGGGCCCGCGCCTGCAGCGAAGCCCGCCGGCAAGGAGACGACGGCCGCCGGCAAGGAGACGACGGCAAAGGCTGCCGCGCACAAGGGACCGGACCGGCTCGAGCTCGATGCCACCGATATCACCGGCAACCGCGAGCTGCCGAAGGTGCTCTACATCGTGCCGTGGAAGCGCTCGGACCTGGGTGACGTCGTCGGGCGGCCGGTCAACAGCCTGCTCGATGAGGTGCTGGAGCCCCTGGACCGGGATGTGTTTCAACGGCAGAACCGCTATTACGATGGCCTGAAGGGGGCTGGCGGGGATGCCAAAGCGGGCGCGGCTCAGGGTTCTCCGGGCAAGCCCTGAGGAGAGCGGCATGCGACGTCGCAGATGAGAGCCAGGTCGCAGCTTTTTGGGCATATGTCATTCAGTTTTGGCAATGCTTGTGCCCCTGGATTGGTCGTTGTGAGCGGGAGTGTCAGATGGGCCTCTGGAACTTGATTGTTCGTTTCTTTCAGGGCGGCGGGGACTTCATGTACCCGATCGCCGTCGTGTTCGTGTTCGGTCTGGCGATCGCCATCGAACGCTACATCTATCTGACGCAGACCGCGGTGCGCAACCGCGGTCTGTGGAATCAGATCGTGCCACTGCTCGCGCAGGGCAACTTCCGTCAGGTCGCCGCCGCGACCTCGAAGTCCGACTCGGCGATCGGCCACATACTCAATTACGGACTGGCGCGCATTCAATCCGCGCGGCGCCGCGATGACATCGAGAAGGCGATGGAAGAGAGCCTGATGGAGATCGTGCCGCGCCTCGAGAAGCGCACGCACTACCTCGCGACGTTCGCGAACCTCGCGACGCTGCTCGGCCTGCTCGGCACCGTCATGGGCCTGATCCGCGCGTTCGCGGCGGTCGCGACGGTCAACCCGGCGGAGAAGGCGAATCTGCTCTCGGCGAGCATCTCGGTGGCGATGAACTGCACGGCGTTCGGCCTCATGACTGCGGTGCCGTTGCTGTTCATCCACGCCTGGCTGCAGACCAAGACCACCGAGCTGATCGACAGTCTGGAGATGGCTTCGGTGAAGTTCCTGAACGCCATCACCGAGCGGCAGCCGGCGGCGGCCGCCTGACCGTCCTGCGACGGTCGCGCCCCCCGGAGGACTGAAGGTCCCGCATGCGCCGTTCCTATCAGTATCGCAAGCTCGAGCGCCACTCGCGCCGGCCGGCGGAGCTGCTGCTCGTGCCGATGATCGACATCTTCACGGTGTTGGTCACGTTCCTGCTCATGACCGCGGTGTTCTCGCGCACCGTGATCCTGCAGCTGAACCTGCCGGCCTCGCAGACCGAGTTCAAGGACCCACCGCCGGGACTGCAGCTCGAGGTAATGGTGCGCAAGGACCAGCTGATGGTGGCGGACCGTAACACCGGCCCGCTGCATGCGGTGCTCAACAACCCCGCCGGCTATGACTACGACGGGCTCACCGAGTACCTGAAGTTCGTCAAGACCAAATTTCCCGAGAAGACCGAGGCGAGCATCCTGCTCGAGCCGGATACGCCCTATGACACGCTGGTGCAGGTGATGGACCACGTGCGGGTGTTCGAGACCGGAACCGGCGTGAATACGGTGCAGGCGGAGTTGTTCCCGGACATCTCCATCGGCGATGCGCCGTCCTCGGACGCCGCGCCGCCGGGCGGCGCGGCGCCAGCGACTGCGACACCCGTGGCACCGGCGGCTGCGCCGCCGGCGCCCGCGACGGGCGGGGGAGCGAGACCATGAGCATATCGAGCCGCGCCCTGCGTATGGCGCAGCACCATCTGCGCAACCGTGCCGACGCCCAGCTGAACCTCATCCCGCTCATCGACATCCTGTCGGTGATGGTGGCGTTCCTGCTGGTTTACTCCACCGAGGTCGAGATCATCCAGAACACCAAGGGCATCGAGATCCCGCAGTCGATCGCGCAGACCTCTCCGAAGCACTCGGTGGTGGTCATGGTGACGCGCAACGACCTGTTCGTGCAGGGTGAGTTCATCACGACCGTCGCGGAGATCAAGGCCGCCCCCGGTGCGATGGTCGAGCCGCTGCGCGTCGCGCTCAAGCGCCCGCTGCTCGTCGGCGAGGACATCAGCGCGCGCGACGTGGCACAGCGCGAGATCACGATCATGGCGGACAAGGCGCTGCCTTACGAGGTGCTCAAGCGCGTGATGGCCACCTGCACGGACGCGGACTACGGCCGCATCTCGCTGGCGGTCATCCAGAAGGAAAAGCCGGTCGCGCCCGGCCAGTACAAGCCGGTGTAGCGCCGTATGCTGCTCGCTCCCTATTACCGCGAATTCGAGCTGCCGTGGGAGGCGGATCCCGATTCCGACGAGCGCTTCCGCAAGATCCTGCGGGTGCTGCTCATCGTGCTGTTGCTGCTCGGTATCCTCTTCCCGCTGCTGCCGCGGCCGAAGCACACCATCGCCGAAGAGGTGCCCGAGCGCCTGGCGCGCGTCATGACACAGACGCCCAAGCCACCTCCGCCGCCACCGCCGCCGAAGCCGAAGGAGCAGCCGAAGATCGAGCCGAAGGTGGCGATGGTGAAGCCGCCGCCGGTCGATCAGCATCAGCGCGCCCACGAGAAGGCGCAGAAGCAGCTGAACCAGGTCAAGGATGAGCTCGCCGACCTGCGCGACGTCATGGACCTCACCCCGCTCGAGACCAAGAATCTTTCCGGCGCGGTCGGCGCCGACAGCCACGCCGAGCGCTCGCTCATCACCTCCAAGGTCGGCGCGGGCTCAGGCGGCATCACCTCGGCGAACGCGAGTCGCGGCTTCGGCACCGGCGCGGGCTCGCTCACCGGGCACGACACCACCGCGGTCAGCTCGGGCATCGCCAAGTCCGGTCTGAACGCGCGCGGCCCGGCCGCGAGCGGCGGCGGCGGCAAGCCGGCGCGCTCGCGCGAAGAGATCGAGCTGGTATTCGATCGCAACAAGGGGCGCATCTACAGTCTGTATGCGCGAGCGCTACGCGACAACGCGGAGCTGCAGGGCAAGCTGGTGCTCGAGTTCACCATCGCGCCGAGCGGCGAAGTGACCATGTGCCGCGTGGTCTCGAGCGAGCTGAAGGACCCCGACCTCGAGCGCAAGATCATCAGTCTGGTGCGCCTGTTCCGTTTCGACGCGAAGGACGTCGACACGATCACCACCACCAAGCCGATCGATTTCTTCCCCGCCTAGGTGTTGCCGGGGCGCGTGCCGTGAACCTCAACTCCGAAATCGCCTTCTACGCGGAGCTGCGGCTGGTCGACAAGGCGCGGCTGCTGAATCTGTTCCTGCACGAGCTCGCCGAGGAAGCGCGCGGCACCTACGGCGCCGGCGAGCAGGTGCACGATGGCGTGCATCTGCGCTTCGTCAACGAGCTCTACCACCGCCTGACCCGGGTGATCGAGCAGCTGCTCGCCGAGGAGGCTACGCGGCCCACCGACGATGTGGTGCTGCGCATGCTGCTCGCTCCGCGCGTCGACAAGGTGGCAGAGCGGCTGGTCTTCAATGCCTACAGCCGTGCGATCCAGGGCTTCGAGAGCTACGATACGACGGTGTTGATGGGCTCGTGAGCCGACGCGCGCGGCGGCCCGCCGTGCACCGCGGCGTGCCCACGCAGTGCGGCGCACCTGACAACGAGGGGTAGCCATGCCCGCGCTTCTGTACGGCTTCTTCGCCTGTTATGCCGTCACGGGCAAGTGCGACCTGCGCGTCGATAGCAAGGGTCGCGACATGGAGGTGTTCGCCTCGCTCGAGGAGTGTCAGCGCTTCGGGTCGGACTCTGCCCGGCAACCTCCGGACAAGCAGGGTCAGTGGAGGCTCGACGAGGGCCACTACTACACCTGCCTGGCGCTGACGCCCGTGCCGGCGGCAGCGCCGGCCGCCAATGCGCCGTCTCGGCCGGTGTACAAGACCACGGCGGAGGCGCTGCAGCGGGATTTCCAGGCGAACCCGGATGCGCTCACCCGCAAGATCGGAGATGCCGTGATCGAAGTCACCGGCACGGTCGACAGTGCCGCGATTGCCGAGGGCACGGCGCTACAGCTCTCCGGAGACTCCTGGGACGTCACTGCCTGGCTCAGCCCGGAGGGAGTTGCCGCGGCCAGGGGAGTAACCCCACACGCTCGTATCACACTGCGTTGCGACGGGATCGGAACCCTGGTTGCCGGCTCGGGGAGGCGCCCCGCCGTCGCGGAGCTTCGTGACTGCAAGCCGACGGGGCCACAAGGCTGAGTGAGACGGCGCTCGGATCGCAGTCAGCGATCACCCTGACGCTGCGGCAGGCTGAGGCGAGCCGTCAACGCCGATGCGAGTGCCAGCACCGCTGCAGTCCAGAGCGCCGCGCGCACCGTGAGCACGAGCGAGCTCGCGATGATGGCCTCGGCGTGCCTACGTTCCTCCGCGCTCATGCCCTGCGGGAGCGAGGGCATGACCAGTCCGCCGCGCGCCGCTTGCACCGCCGTGATCACGCCGGCGGACGCGTCGGTCTCAGCGAGTCGCCGATCGAGTGAGCGCTCGAACACGCCGAGCCCGAGCGTCCCGAGTGCGGCGATCAACAGCAGGCTGCCGACGGAGGCCACGGCGTTGTTGATGCCGGAGGCAACGCCGGTGCGCCCGGCAGGAACGGAGTTCAGAACGGTCGTGGTGAGCGGCGCCACGGTGACGGCCATGCCGAAGCCGAGACAGGTCATCGACAGGAGCACCCCGGAGTAACGGGCGCTGCTCGCCGACAGCAGCAGGAAGCCGAGCGCGGTGATGAGCGGCCCGATGGTGAGCGGCGCCCGTGCGCCGAAGCGGTCCGCGAGCGAGCCGGACCAGCGCGACAGCAGGCCGAGCACGAGGGTGAAGGGCAGGTAGGCGGCCCCGGCGGCGGTCGCCGAATAGCCGCGTGCCTGTATCAGGAGGAACGGCAGGAAGAAGAAAGCGCCGCCGAGAGCGCCGTAGAGCAGCAGCGTGAGCAGGTTGACGCCGCTGAAGGTACGCGAGCGGAACAGCTCCGGCGGCACCATCGCCGAGCGCTGGTGCGCTTCGGCGCGGACGAACAGCGCCAGCAGGACCGCCCCGGCCGCCAGCGCGCTCAGCACGCGCGCGTCGCCCCAGCCGCGAGCCGACGCCGCGATCAGCCCGTACACGAGGCTGGCGAGGCCCGCAATCACCAGTAGCGCGCCGCGCCAGTCGAGCGTGCTGTCCGCCCGCGGTTCACGGCTCTCGGGCACGTACCGCAGCGTGATCCAGACGGTCGGCACGGCGAGCAGCGGATTGATGAGAAAGATCGAGCGCCACGAAGCATGATCGACCAGCGTGCCGCCGAGCAGCGGCGCGAGGCCTGCCGCGATCGCCGATGCTCCCGACCAGATGCCGATCGCCGCCCCACGCTCCTTCTCGCCGTACGCGGCCCCGATGAGCGCGAGCGAGCAGGGCACGAGCAGCGCCGCGCCGAGGCCCTGGAGCGTGCGCGCGAGGATGAGCGGCGGCACGCCGGGCGCGAGGCCGCAACCGAGCGATGCGAGGGCGAACAGCAGCACGCCGATCAGGAACACACGCCGCCGGCCGTAGGTATCGGCGGCCGCCCCGCCGACCAGCAGCAGTGCCGACATGCACAAGGTGTAGGCGTTGACCACCCACTGCATCGCGCCGAGCGTCGCGTGCAGCTCGCTCTCGATCTTCGGCAGCGCGACGTTCACCACCGACTCATCGACGTACGCGAGTGTCGATCCGAGCACCGCGGCGGTGAGCACCCACGCGCGCCGTGCACGGCACGCCGGGGCGCTCGCCACGCTGAGGATCGCCGCCTGATCGCACGGCAGGATGCGCGGATTGCCCATCGACCTGCCGCCGGCCGTCAGCCGGTGCTCTGCAGCCCCTGGGCGATGCCGCCGACACTTGCGAGCAGCGCGCTGAACAGCTCCCGATCCTCGCGACCGCTCGCACGCCACCGCTGCAGCAGATCGACCTGCATCAGGTTCATCGGATCGATGTAGGGATTGCGCAGGCGGATCGAGCGCTGCATGGTGGGATCGAAATCGAGCAGCTCGCCGGTGCCGCGGATGGCAAGCACCTGACTGCAGGCCTGCTGGTATTCCTCCCGCAGCTGCCGGGAGAAGCGGCGCAGCTCGGTGGGCGCGAGCGCGTCGTAGTATGCGGCGATCTCCATATCGGCACGCGCCAGCATGGTCTCGATGTCATCGAGCAGATTGCGCAGGAAGAACCACGAGCCGCAGGCTGCGCGCACCCGCTGCAGCCCGAACCGCTCCACCGTGGCGGCGAGCCCGCTGCCGGCGCCGTACCAGCCCGGGAGCATGTAGCGCGTCTGGGTCCAGGCGAACACCCAGGGCACCGGCAGCAACGCGTCGAGGCCCGGCTGCTCGGAGCGGTGCACCGAGCGCGCGCCGATCTGCATGCGCTCGATGACGTCGATGGGCGTGATGGTCTCGAAAAAAGCGTAGAAGTGCGGCTGCTCGTACACGAGCCGCCGGTACGCGGCGGCACTTTCACTCGCGAGCGTGGCGGCGACCTCCAGATGCTCGGGCGCATCGGGCGCGAGCGTCCCACGGCGCAGCGCGGCGCTCGTGAGGCTCACGGCGTTGAAGGCGCGCTCGAGCGTGCGCATGGCGATCGGGCGCAGGCCGTAGCCCTGGCGGACGGTCGCGCCCTGCTCACGCAGTCGCAGCACCCCATCGACCGCCCCGGCGGGGGCGGCCTTGACGAGCGCCTCGATGCGGCCGCCGCCACGTGCGAGGCTGCCGCCGCGTGCATGGAACAGTACCGGCTGCTCGCCGGCGGCGCGCAGCACCTCGGCCAGCTCCTGCTGGGCCCGATGGATGGTGAAGCGCGATGCGCATACCCCGGTCTCCTTGATGCTGTCGGAGTAGCCGATGAGGATGCATTGCCGCTGCCCGTGGGCCTGCAGATAGCGCCGGTACAGCGGGTCGGCGAGCAGCTCCCGCACCGTGCCGGCGCAGTTGCCGAGGGCCGCGGTGGTCTCGAATTGCGGCGCGATGTCGAGCGCAACCTCACCGGTGTGCTTGTCGTACACCTGCGCCCAGCGTGCCAGCAGCAACGCCGCCAGCACATCGTCGGCCCCGGCAGCGCCGCTGACGATGAAATAGCCGATCGCATCCGGGCCGTAGCGATGCCGTCCCTGCACGATGGCATCGAAGACCGCGAGCGTGCGCCGGCCGAGCGCACCGAGCTCGGCCACCGGACCACGGTCTTTCTCGAGCGCCTTCGCCAGGAGCTCTCGCCGCTCCCCGGGGTCGCGAGCGGGCCAGCGCGGATCATCGAAGCCCTGCGCGATGACCTCGTGCAGCACGCTCGCGTGCTGCCGCACATCGAGGGTCGCCAGATGAAAGCCGAAGGTCTCGATGCGCCTCAGCAGCCGCTCCACGTAGAAGAGCCCGGCATTGATGCCCTTGTTCGCGCGCAGGCTGAGTGCGATGAGCCCGATGTCCTCGCGGAACTGCTGCACATTCTCGTAGCCGTTGGCGCGACCCTCGTGCGCACTGCGCAGCCGCTCACCGACCTGCGCCAGGAACACCCGATAAGGCATGCGATCGTGCCGTGCGGGGGTGATCGCGCGAGCGCCGGGCAGGAGCCGCACGTACTCCTCCACCCGGCGGGTCAGCTCGGCCGAGGCCGCGACGCGGCTGGCGCTTTGCGAGAGGCGCTGCGCGAGCTCGTGACACTCGATGAAGTAGCTGTGCAGGATCACCTGGTGGTGCCGCGCGAGCGTCTCGCGGATCGTCTTGGCGTGCACATCGGCATTGCCGTCCATGTCACCGCCCGCCCAGGAGCCGAAGTGCAGGATCGCGGGCAGGCGCGCGGCGCTCCCGGCAGGGGCGCCATAGACCTTCTCGAGTGCCTGGGCGATCTCCTCGTAGAAGGCCGGCACCACGCGATAGAGGATTTCCACGAGGTAAAAGAGGATCTGCTCGCGCTCGTCCGCGACCGTCAGGCGCTCGCGCGGCAGCTCCTCGGTCTGCCACGCGGTGGTGAGCTCCATGCGGATGTTGCTCCAGATGGTTTGCGACTCGTGCGGCGTGAGGCTCGAGTCGAGCCGCTCGAGCAGCCGCTGCGCAATGCGCTGCTGCTTGCGCAGCAGCGTGCGGCGGCTCGCCTCGGTGCTGTGCGGCGCGAACACCGGCTGGATCGAGAGCGTGCCTATCAGCTCGAGCGCCTGCGGGTAGCTGAGCCCGCTCGCCTTGAGTGCGACGATGGCGTCCTCGACTCCGCCGGGCTGCGGCCGCTCGCTCTCCTGCAGGAAGTACTCGCGACGGCGGCGGATGCGGTGCACCTGCTCGGCCAGGTTGACGGTCTGGAACCAGGTGGCGAAGGCCCGCACCAGGTCACGCGCGAGCTCCGGTGGCCGCTCGCGCACACAGGCGGCGAGCTCGGTGCGCGCCTCGCTCGAGCCGGCGCGCGCACGGATGGCGGCGACCCGATCGAGCTCGACCAGCTCGAACAGCTGCTCACCGCCCTGCTCGCGCAGGATCTCCCCGACGAGCGCGCCGAGCGCGTGCACGTCATCGCGCAGCGGCTCGTGCTTGGGTGGAAAATGGATGTCGCTGCGATTCAATTCAGTCGTTCCAGGAGTTGGCGGCGCTGGCGAAGTCCGGTCGTTGTGGCCGCACCACGCAGAAGCGCTGTCCGGTCGGCGCCTCCATCACGTACCAGCTCTTCACCGGCCCGATGCGCCGCGCACCGAGTCCCTCGAGCCGCCGCACCTCCGCCTCGATGTCGTCCGACTCGATATCGAGGTGCACGCGGCTCTCGTGACTCACCTGCTGTACCTCGAGATGGGGCTGGTCGGGGGCGGTGGCGAGTATGCGGTACAGCGGCTCATTGTTCGCAGCCGGGCGCACCGGAAGGTTCAGCGCGGCGGACCAGAAACCGGCGGCCGACTCGAGGTCGGCGGTGCGGCAGTCGATGATGAATCCGGCGAGGCGGCTCTTGTGCATGACGGGATCCTTTGCCGGGCAGTCGGCATGTGTTTGACGCGCGCGGGGCGCGCGCAGCCTTCATTCTAACGGGCCTCAACCCGCGAGCAGCACGGCTTCGGCGCGCTCGAGCTCCTCGGGCTGGCCGTAGATCACCACGATATCGCCATCGCGCAGCACCGTGTCCTCGCCCGGCTCGCGGCCGAGGATGCCGTGCCGGCGCACTCCGGTGAAGGTCACGGCGACGCCCCGGTTGTGGACCTCGCCGAGACTGCGGCCCACCGCCCAGGCGCCCGGAGGCACCACCACCGACTTGATTTCCTCGCGCTGCTCGCTGGTCTCGTCCACGACGCGGGAGTCGCCGCGCCGCACGATGTTGCGCAGCACGGCGTAGCGGCTGTTGCGGATCTCGCCGAGCACGCGCAGCACGCGCGCCACCGGGACGCGCAGCAGCATCAGCACGTGCGACACCAGCATCAGGCTCGCCTCGAACGTCTCGGGGACTACGTCGGTCGCGCCCGCCTCCTGCAGCTCCCGGAGCCGCATGTCGTCCGCGGTGCGCACGAGCACCGGCAGGTCCGGGCGCATGCTCCGGACGCTGCGCAGGATGCCGAGTGCGGTCGCGGGGTCGGAGAAGCTGATCACCACCGCGTTGGCGTGCGCGATGCCGGCGGTGGCGAGCATCTCCTCGTCCGCCGAGTCGCCGAAGAGCACCGGGTCGCCCGCCTGGCGTGCGGCGCGAATGCGCGCCGGGTCGAGATCGAGTGCGATGTACTCGAACCCCTGCGACTCGAGCACGCGCGCGATGTTCTGGCCGACGCGTCCGAAGCCGCAGAGGATGACGTGCTCGCGCTGCGCGATCTCGCGGGTTGCCTCCTGCTCGCGCTCCGCGGCGGTGAGCAGCGGCGCGTGCTCGTGCAGCAGCAGGCGCGCGACGCGCTTGTTGTGGTTGAGTATCACCGGGCTCAGCACCATCGACAGCACGATCGCGACCAGCAGCGGCTCGCCCAGCCTGTCCGGCACCAGCCCGGCCTGCAGCAGCACGGTGCACAGCGCGATGCCGAACTCCCCGCCGATCGACATCACGATGCCGGTGCGCAGCGCCTTGAAGCGTGAATGGACGAAGGGCAGCGTGACGAGCGCCGCGATCAGCGCCTTCAGCACCACGAGCGCGACCAGCATGCCGAGCGCCAGCGCGAGCTCGCTCGCGTGCACGAGCAGATGCAGGTTGAGCAGCATCCCCACCGAGACGAAGAACAGCCCGAGCAGCAGATCGCGAAACGGCCGGATGGCGGCATCGATCTGGTAGCGGTACTCGGTCTCCGCCAGCATCATGCCGGCGAGGAACGCACCGAGAGCGAACGACAGGCCCGCGAGGTGTGACACCCAGGCGGAAGAAAGCACCACCAGCAGCACCGTGAGCGTGAAGAGCTCCCGCAGGCGGCTGTGTGAGATCTCGTGAAACAGCGGGCGCAACAGCCAGCGGCCCACCGCCAGCACCGCGACCAGAGCCAGCGCGCCGCCGCCGAGCGCCTGCAGCGTCTCCCTGACCGGGAAGTGATCCTGGCCCGCGCTGAGCAGCGCGGCGAGCGCAAAGAAAGGCACGAAAGCCAGGTCCTGGAACAGCAGCATGGCGAACGCCATCCGCCCGTGCGTGCGGTTGATCTCGGCACGCTCGGTGAGCTGTTGCAGCAGCATCGCGGTCGAGCTCATCGCGACCGCGCCGCCGGCGACCACCGCGGCGAGCCAGCTCATCCCCAGGAGATGACCGATGGCGGCGAACACGGTGGTGGTCGCCAGCACCTGCAGCGCACCGAGCCCGAACACTTCGCTCCGCATCGCCAGCATGCGCGGCAGCGAGAACTCCAGGCCGAGCGTGAACAGCAGAAACGCGACCCCGAGCTCCGCCAGCAGCCGCGTGGTACCGGAGTCCGACACCACCCCGAGCGCATGCGGACCGAGCGTGAGCCCAACCAGCAGATAGGCGAGGCTGGTTGGAAGTGCCAGACGCCGCACCAGCGTGATCAGGAACACCGACCCTGCCAGTAGAATGAGCGCCTGCGCGAGCGGTGTGAGCATGGCGTGAAATTAGACCGCGTGTGCGCGCGAGCGCAACGCTCGCGCGGCACCCCGGCCGGCCTGAGCGCGCGGGTCGCTCAGCGGGCGATCAGATTCCCGACTGCCAGGTGCTGGGCATGCCAGCCTTGCCGATCGCGTCCTCGATGACGAGACAGGCGTCACGCGCCTCGGGCTGTGCGCGCAGACTTCTCGCAATCGAGTTCAGTAAGCGGCACATGAGTGCCAGGTTCGGATGATGGGCGTGGAGTTGTTCTTCGACGCGATCGATGGCTTCGATCAGATCGTCCTGATCGCAGCGGGGGAAGGTCATGCTCGTGACGGCAGATTGAACGGAAACCAGCGCCTCGTGTATTGCGGCCTGTTGCGTCCCATCCATGGATGGAAATTTGAACCCGTTTCGGGAAAACCCGCAAGCCCCAAAAAACAAAAGCCCCGCCTGGGGCGGGGCTTTCGTAAACGCCAGTCGGGTTGACCGTTACTTGGCGGGAGCGCTCGAGGAGGTGGCCGAATCGGCCGCCGACTTCTTGCTCTTGCTGCTGCTGCTGTGATGCTTCTTGTGATGCTTGGACGAAGCCGTGCTCGACTGATCGGCGGTGCTGGCCGGCGTGTCCGCCGCAAACACCGGACCCGCGAGCAGGGCGAGGGCGACGACTGGGACGAGCTTCTTGAACATCGATTTAGTCTCCAAAAGTAAAGGGATGCGCTGCCTTGGTATCAGGTCTGAGCGGCGCCCCCCAACCCAAGGCGCGCGTATTATGACTGGAATATCCGCCGGGATGCGCCGTATGACCGCAACGTAATGTTGCCGTTCGATAGCGGACAACTCGCTGATTTAACGGGAAGTTTTTGATCGCCACATCCGGCGGTCAGTGGCGCTCAGTGTCCGTGAAAGGCAACAAGCGTCCGCACCGGGACCTCGAGTGCCGCGAGCCGCGCGGACCCGCCGAGATCGGGCAGATCGATGATGAAACAGGCCGCGAGGATGCTCGCCCCGAGTGAGCGCAGCAGCCTCACTGCGGCCTCCGCCGTCCCGCCGGTCGCGATGAGGTCATCCACGAGCACGATGCGCTCACCGGGGGAGACCGCATCGCGATGCATCTCCATCTCATCGAGTCCGTATTCCAGCGAGTAGGCGACGCGCACCGTGGTGTGCGGCAGCTTGCCTTTCTTGCGGATCGGCACGAAGCCCGCGCGCACCTGGTGGGCCAGCGCACCGCCGAGAATGAACCCGCGTGCCTCGATCCCGGCCACGTGATCGACGTGCTCGCCGCGCCACGGGCGGGCCAGCTCCTCGATGACCTGCCCGAAGACCTGCGCATTGCCGAGCAGGGTCGTGATGTCACGGAACATCACTCCGGGTTTCGGGTAATCGGGGATGGTGCGAATCGCCGCGCGGATCGCGCCGAGCGTGTCAGGCTCCATGGGCGCACTCTACGCCAAGCCGCCACACCAGTGTGCGGTTGTTGGCCGGCATCCCGTGGTTGGCGCTGAGGACCAGACCGTGCGCGCTCGCGAGCCGGTCGAGTGCCTCGAAGTCGCGCACGCCGCTCGCGGGATCGCGTTGCCTGAGGTAGTGGTCGAAGGCGGCATTACTGTCGCTCGTATGGCGACCCGCAAAGCGAAACGGCCCGTACACGCACAGCACGCCCGCGGGCGTGAGCACCGCAGCCGCTCCGCGGAAGAAAGCGCACACGGCATCCCAACAGGCGATGTGCAGGGTGTTGGCGGTGAACACGGCATCGACCGGCCCGAGGGGCCAGGGGTGCGCGCGCATGTCGAGCGCCACCGGCGGCCTCAGGTTCGCGCCGCCCTCGAGCGCAATGCGCTCGCCGAGCGAGGCCAGGTTCTCCGGCAGCTCACTCGGCTGCCACGCGAGCTGCGGCATTCCCGCCGCGAAATGCACCGCGTGCTGCCCGGTGCCGCTGCCGACCTCGAGCACCCGTGTGCAGGCTGCGAGCTCCGTGCGCAGCACGGCGAGGATCGGCCCCTTGTTGCGCTCGCAGGCTTCCGAGACGGTCAGCACCGGCGAAGTCTGCGACAATGGCCGCATGCAAGCCATAGACGCTCTGCTCGCGCGCCGCTCGGCCCGCGCGCTCACCGAGCCGGCGCCCGACTCCGGTGCGCTCGAGCTGATCTTCTCGGCCGCCGCACGCGCTCCGGACCATGGGCGCCTGCGCCCCTGGCGCTTCATCATCGTGCGCGCCGCCGCCCGCGAGCGCCTCGGCGCACTGCTCGTCGAGCATCTGCGCCGCACCCACCCGCAGATCGGCGCTGAGAGTCTCGAGCGTGAGCGGCTCAAGGCGTTCCGCGCCCCCCTCATCGTCGTGGTCGCCGCCCACTGCGATGCGGCCGTCAAGATACCGCCGATCGAGCAGGTCCTCTCGGCCGGTGCCGCCGCGCACGCGATGATGTTGGCCGCGTACGCCCTCGGGTTCAACGCGATGTGGAAGACCGGCGAGGCGGCATACGACGCGACGGTGAAGCAGGCGCTCGGGCTCGAGCCCGCGGATGCCCTGGTCGGCTTCCTGTACCTCGGGAGTGAGACGGGCGAGCGCGCGGCGCGCGCGCCCACCGAGTGGCGCGATCGGGTGCGCGAGCTGCCGGGCTGATCCCGTATGATTGCCGGCCCGCTGGAAATCCAAGGCGCCTGACCCATCATGAGATCTCTGTCATGGACGCCGGCGCTGCTGGCGCTGGTGGCCTGCGCGGCACATCCCCCGGAGGAGAGACGAGTGCCGGCTAACCTGTCCGCTGCGCCCGCGCCACGGGCTAAGCCCGAGATCGGCGATTTCGGCCTCGATCTGAGCGCGCGCAACCTCGCCGTCAGGCCCGGCGACGATTTCTTCACGTACGCCAACGGCGGCTGGTACGAGCGTTTCAGCATTCCGGCGGACAAATCGAGCTTCGGTCCCTTCGACCGGCTCGATGAGCTTTCCAAGGAGCGGGTGCGCGGCATCATCGAGCGCGCCGCCGCCGCGCATGCTCCGGCGGGCAGCGCGCAGCAGCAGATCGGCGACTACTACGCGGCCTACATGGATGAGGGTGCGATCGAGGCGCGCGGACTCGGTCCCGCCCAGGCCGATCTCGAGCGCATCGCGCAGGCGCGGACGCTCGAGGACATCGCGCACCTTTTCGGTGAGCCGGGATTCGCGACGCTCTTCGACGTGCAGCTGCCGGCGGACTTCAGAAACCCCGACCGCTACTGCATTTTCATCAGCGAGGCGACGCTCGGGCTCCCCGATCGCGACTACTACCTGAAGGACGACGCCGCGCTGCAGGAGCTGCGCGCCCGCTACGTCGCCTACATCGAGCAGATGCTGACTCTGGGAGGCGTGGCCGACGCGGCGCCGAAGGCGCGGGACATCATGGCGTTCGAGACGCAGGCCTCGAAGGTGCAATGGCCCGTCGAGAAACGCCGCGACGTGGAGGCTATCTACAACCCGCGCAGCAAGCAGCAGCTGCTCGCCTACGCTCCGGGCTTCCCGTGGCAGCCGTTCCTCGAGGCGCAGCAGCTCGGCGGGCGCGAGCAGCTGGTGCTGGGCGAGCTCACTGCGATCCGTGACCTGTCCGCCCTCATCGGCGGCACCAGCATCGCGACGCTCAGGGACTGGCTCACGTTCCATTACCTCAGCAGCCACGCGCCCTACCTGCCGCGGCGCTTCGACGCGGCGCGCTTTGCCTTCTACGGCCAGGCGCTGCGCGGCCAGCCGCAGCAGCGTGAGCGCTGGAAGCGCGCCGTGGACGCGGTCGATGACGCGCTCGGTGAGGCGGTCGGGCGGATGTACGTGGCGCAGTACTTTCCGCCGCAATCCAAGGCGCAGATGCAGCAGCTGGTCGCGGACCTCGAGGCAGCGCTCAGTGAGCGCATCGATGCGCTCGAGTGGATGACGCCGGAGACCAAGCGACGCGCGCACGAGAAGCTCGCCGCCTTCACCCCGAAGATCGGCTACCCGGACAAGTGGAAAGACTACTCGCAGCTGCGCGTGAACCGCGATGACCTGCTCGGCAACGTGCGCCGGGCGGCGCAGTGGCAGTGGAACTACCAGGTGGCGCGGCTCGATGAGCCGGTGGACCGCGGCGAGTGGCAGATGACTCCGCAGGAGATCAATGCCTACTACAACCCTTCCAACAACGAGATCGTGTTCCCGGCAGCGATCCTGCAACCGCCGTTCTTCGATCCCGACGCCGACCCGGCGGTCAACTTCGGCGCCATCGGCGCGATCATCGGGCACGAGATGGGGCACGGCTTCGACGACCAGGGCCGCAAGTTCGGCCCCGATGGCGCGCTGCGCGACTGGTGGACCGCGCGGGATGCGGAGGTGTTCACCGCGCGCACCGCCCGGCTGATCAAGCAGTTCTCCGGCTTCGAGGCGCTGCCCGGACTGAAGGTGAACGGCGCCAACACGATCGGCGAGAACATCGGAGATCTGGGCGGGCTCAACATCGCCCACGAGGCGTACCGGATGTCGCTCCGGGGGCGGCCCGCTCCGGTGCTCGCTGGACTCAGCGGCGATCAGCGTTTCTTCCTCGCGTACGCGCAGGTATGGCGGCAGAAATACCGGGAGGGGGCGCTGCGTGAGATGGTGCTGTCGGATGAGCACAGTCCCTCGCAGTTCCGCGTCAACGGTCCGCTGCCGAACATCGACGAGTGGTACCAGGCGTTCGATGTACGGCCCGGAGACAAGCTCTATCTCCAGCCGGCGGACCGCGTGCGGATCTGGTGATCGGGGACCTAGGGCTTTACCACGGCCAGTATCACGATGGCGATGAGGAGCAGGGTAGGGACCTCGTTGAACCACCGGTACCAGCGCTGTGAGTGCGGGTTCACCCCGAGGCGCAGCGAGAGCATCAGGCGGTAGCACCAGTAGTGATAACCCGCAAGGAGCGCCACGAGCGGCAGCTTGATCCGCAGCCAGCGCTGCTCGAGATACCCGGGTGCGGCGGCGATCATGGCGCCGCCAAAGAGCACGGCGAGCAGCGCGCCCAGCGTCATGATGAAGAACAGCCGCCGCTCCATGAGCGCAAAGCGCACGAGGCCCGGGGTGTCGGTGGTCACGGCGTGGTACACGTACAGCCGCGGCAGGTAGAACAGCCCGGCGAACCAGGTGACCACGAACACCACGTGCAAGGCCTTCAGCCACAGCATGGGCGCCGATTGTAGGGTAGCATCACGGGTTTTCCACCACGCACCCCAACTACCATGTCTGAACAGACAGCCTCCACGGCTACGCCCTTTCCGAGCAACATCGAGATCGCGCAGCGCGCCAGGATGCGCGCCATCGTCCCGCTGGCGCGGGAACGGCTGGGCATTCCCGAAGAGAGCCTCGAGCCCTACGGGCACTACAAGGCGAAGTTATCGCTCGAATACCTCGCACAGCTCGCCGACCGGCCCGACGGCAAGCTGATCCTGGTCACCGCGATCTCCCCGACACCCGCCGGCGAGGGCAAGACCACCACGACCGTCGGTCTGGGTGACGCACTGAATCTGCTCGGCAAGCGCGCGATGCTCTGCCTGCGGGAGCCGGCGCTCGGCCCGGTGTTCGGCGTGAAGGGAGGCGCCGCGGGGGGCGGGTATTCGCAGGTGGTGCCGATGGAGGACATCAACCTGCACTTCACCGGCGACTTCGCCGCCATTGCGCTCGCCAACAACCTGCTCGCGGCCCTCATCGACAACCACATCTACCAGGGTAACCAGCTCGGCTTCGACGTGCGCCGCGTCGCCTGGCGGCGCGTGGTGGACATCAACGACCGCGCGCTGCGTCAGATCGTCATCGGGCTCGGCGGCACGGCCAATGGCGTGCCGCGCGAGGACGGGTTCGACATCGTCGTGGCGTCCGAGGTCATGGCCATCCTGTGCCTCGCCAGCTCGCTCGCGGATCTCAGGGAGCGCCTCGGCCGCATCGTCGCCGGCTACCGCAGCAGCGGCGAGCCGATCCTGGCGCGCGATCTGAAGGCACATGGCTCCATGACGGCGCTGCTGAAGTCGGCACTGGCGCCGAACCTGGTGCAGACCCTCGCCAACAATCCAGCCTTCGTCCATGGAGGTCCATTCGCCAACATCGCGCACGGCTGCAACTCGGTGATCGCCACGCGCGCCGCCCTGAAGCTCGCCGATTATGTGGTGACCGAGGCCGGCTTCGGCGCCGATCTCGGTGCCGAGAAGTTCATCGACATCAAGTGCCGCAAGGCGGGCCTCGAGCCCTCGGCGGCGGTGGTGGTGGCGACCGTCAGGGCGCTCAAGTACCACGGCGGCGTGGAGCTCGCCGATCTCAAGACCGAGAACCTCGTCGCGCTGGAGAAAGGCGTGGTCAACCTCGAGCGCCACATCGACAACGTCGTCAACCGCTACGGCCTGCCGTGCGCGGTCGCCATCAATCGCCGTGCAGAGGACAGCCAGCGCGAGATCGATCTCCTGGTCGAGCGCCTGGCCACCCAGGGAGTGCGGGTGATCCCGGCCACGCATTTCGCCGAGGGCGGACGCGGTGCGCTCGAGCTCGCGCGCGAGGTGGTGCGTCTCGCCGAGCAGCCGAGCCGCTTCCGCTTCGTCTACCCGGACACCGCGACGCTGTGGGAGAAGATGAAGGCGATCGCCATCGAGGTGTACGGCGCGAGCGACATCACGGCCGACACCAAGGTGCGTAATCAGATCCGGCAGCTGCAGGAGGCCGGCTATGGCCACTACCCGGTGTGCGTGGCGAAGACGCAGTATTCCTTCTCCACTGATCCGAAGCTGCGCGGCGCGCCGAGCAACCACGTGGTCAACATCCGCGAGGTGCGGCTCGCCGCCGGCGCAGAGTTCGTCATCATGATCTGCGGCGACATCATGACCATGCCGGGGCTGCCGAAGGTTCCAGCCGCCAGCAACATCGACGTCGACAGCGACGGGCGCATCACGGGGCTGTTCTAGGCGCGACTGCAGCTGCGAGGGAATGCAGTGCCATTCTGCGAAGCCGATCCGTGGCGGTGGCAGTACTTCGAGGGCGTGGCGTGCCCGGCGCAGGTGCGCATCCCGACCGAGGACCCCGACGCCTACGAGTGGTACCCGCAGCACCGCTGGGTGTACGACAAGCTGCGCGTGTGCGCCTCGCAGGGCATCGCCTGCGCGCCGCACGGGGTCGAGCCGCCGCGCTTCCCGGTGTTCAGCAAGCCGATCACCAACCTGCGCGGCATGGGCGTCGGCAGCCGCGTGCTGCGCAGCCTCGAGGATTACCGCGCACACCTGATACCGGGGCATATGTGGATGCCGCTGCTGCAAGGCGAGCATGTCAGCACGGACGTGGCGGTGGTGCGTGGCCGCGCGCTGTGGTCGCGCCACTCCTGCGGCGTGCCGGCCGGGGGCGGCACCTTCGACTACTGGACCATCGAAGCGGCCCGGCGCCTGCCGCTCGAGGCATACCTCAGCGGGTGGATCGCCCAGCATCTTCCCACCTATACGGGAATGATGAACTTCGAGACCATCGGCGGACGCATCATCGACACCCATCTGCGCTTCGCGGATCAGTGGCCGGACCTCTACGGCGACGGCTGGCTCGAGGCGGTCGTGGCGCTCTACCAGCACGGCAGGTGGCAGCTCGATGAGCCCGGGCGCGCCGACGGCTACAGCCTGGCGGTTTTCGGTCCGCACGGGCGGCAATACCAACATCCGCCGGCTGCGGCGGTCGCGGAGGTGCGCGCCCTGCCGCAGGTGGCGAGCGTACAGATCACCTTCCACGCGGATCGTCCGGCAGCGGCGCATCCGATGCCGCCCGGAGGCTTTCGGCTCGCCATCCTCAACAGCCGCGACCTCGAGGCGGGCAGGGCGGCGCGCGAGAAGCTGGCGACGCTCTTCGGAGTCCGGCCGGTCAGCTCGGTTCTCGCCCGTGCCCACATTGGTCAGGCCGGTTGAATCCGGCGAGAATCCCGCACATGTCAGTCCGCAGGAAAGGCCCGCGCGCACCGGACCGCAGATACGTGCTGGTCGTCGATATCGGCGGCTCGCACGTGAAGTTTCGCATCGGCCCGCATGGGGCGATCCGGACGTTCGCTTCGGGCCCGTCGATGACGGCTGCGCGCATGACGCGCCGCCTGCGCAAGCTCCTCGCCGATGAGCGCTACGAGGCGGTGTCGATGGGCTATCCCGGCCTGGTCTATCACGGGCGCATCGCCGCCAATCCGCACCACCTCGGCGGAGGTTGGGTCGGCTACGACTTTGCCGCCGCGCTCGGCCGCCCGGTGCGGCTCATCAACGACGCGGCCATGCAGGCCATCGGCAGCTACCGCGGGGGGCGCATGTTGTTTCTCGGCCTCGGGACAGGGCTCGGCGTGACACTCATCATCGATGGAGTGGTGGAGCCCATGGAGGTCGGCCACATGCCCTACCGGCACGGCCGCACCTACGAGGACTACGTGGGCGAGAAAGGCCGCAAGCGCCTCGGCAATCACCGCTGGCGCAAGGCCGTGGGCAAGGTCATCGAGAACCTCAAGGCCGCTTTCGAGCCCGATTACATCGTGCTCGGCGGCGGCAACGTGCGGCGGCTGAAGAAGCTGCCGCGCGGCGTGCGCCTCGGCAGCAATCTGCATGCCTTCGCCGGCGGCTTGCGTCTGTGGGATCCTCGCTCCGGCGTGATCACCTCGCCGTCGGCCGCGGTGCGCGAGGCGCGGCGGCGCCGATGAGCGACGCGCCCGGAGCTCCCGGACTCTCACCGACCTGGTGCAGCAGCGACAAGGAGATGGTCGGCTGCGCGCTCGGCGCATCGCGGCTGTGGTTCACGATCGGCGGCGGCATCGTCAACGAGGTCTACTACCCGCGCGTCGACATTCCGCAGATACGCGATCTCGGCTTTCTGGTCGGTGACGGCGCGGGCTTCTGGGTCGAGGTGAAGCGCCTGTGGCAGCACGTGGTGGAGCTCGCCGCTCCCGGGGCTCCGGCAGTGCGCATCGTGCATCGCCACGAGCGCTTCGAGCTCACGCTGCGGGTTACACCCTGCGAGCAGCGCGACGTGCTGCTCATCGAGGTGAGCCTGAGCGGCCATGAGTCGCTGCGTCCCCATGCGCTGCTTGCGCCCCACCTGGGGGGCACCGGCACCAACAATCGCGCCGAGGTCGCCTGCTATCGCGGGCGGCGCCTGCTGTGGGCGGAGCAGGGACCCTTCTCGCTCGCGCTCGCCGCGGTGACGGCGGAGCAGCGCGATGCACTCGGCCGCGCGAGCGCCGGCATCGTCGGCGCGAGCGATGGCTGGCAGGACTTCGCACGCCATGGCGCCCTCACCTGGCAGTACGACAGTGCCGGGCCCGGCAACGTCGCACTGATCGGCGAGCTGCCGCGGCACGCGGTGCTCGCGCTCGGCTTCGGCAGCAGTCCGGAATCAGCCGCCACGCTCGCGCTCACCGCGCTTTCCGAGCCGTTCGAGATCTCCTGGGAGCGGCAGCTCGTCTCCTGGACGCGCTGGCACAGCTCCTGTGAGCACGAGCTCGCATGCGCCGGGCTGCCCGCGGAGTGTGCGGAGCAGGTGCGCACCTCGACGATGGTGCTGCGCGCGCACCAGGACAAGACCTATCCAGGCGCGATGGTCGCCTCGCTCAGTGTGCCCTGGGGCAACACGCGCGAGGAGCGCGCGGGCTATCACCTGGTGTGGCCTCGCGACCTGGTCGAGAGCTCCGGGGCACTGCTCGCGGTGGGTGCCGTGCGCGAGGCGCGCAACACGCTGCGGTACCTGCACGCCACGCAGCACGCCGATGGGCATTGGAGCCAGAACCAGTGGCTCGGCGGCAAGGGATATTGGGAGGGACTGCAGCTCGATGAGACGGCGTTTCCCGTGCTGCTGGCGGTGGCGCTCGATGAGCGCAACGCGCTCGAGGGCACCGAGGTCCGCGACATGATCCAGCGCGCGCTCTCTTTCCTGGTGCGCAATGGTCCGGTAAGCCAGCAGGACCGCTGGGAGGAGAATGCGGGACTCAACACTTTCACTCTCGCGGTTTGCATTTCGGCGCTGGTCGCGGGCGCACCGTACCTCGCTGCGGAGGAGCGCGACCTGGCGCTGGCCATCGCCGACTACTGGAATGCACGCCTCGAGAGCTGGACTTCGGTGGGGGCGGATGCGCCGCTCGCGCAGCTTTACGGCGTGCCGGGATATTACGTCCGCGTGGCACCGGAGCAGACTCTGATCAGCGAGCATCCGGACGGCGTGTTGACGATCCGCAACCAGCAGCGCGATTTCAGTCTGCCGGTCGGTGCGCAGGTCGGCGTCGACTTTCTGCAGCTCGTGCGCTTCGGCCTGCGACGCGCCGAGGATCCGCTCGTGGTCGCGACCGTGAAGGTCGTGGACGCTCTGCTGAAGGTGGACACCCCCTGCGGTCCGGTCTGGCATCGTTATAACGAGGATGGTTATGGCGAGCACGACGATGGGAGTGCCTACGATGGGTCCGGGCGCGGGCGCGGATGGCCGCTGCTCACCGGCGAGCGCGGTCATTACGAGCTGTGTCTGGGGCGTGATCCGCTGCCGTATCTGATCACCATGACGCGCATGGCCTCGGCAGGCGGAATGCTGCCGGAGCAGGTGTGGGACAGCGCACCGTTGCCGGCGCGCGGTCTCGCGCCGGGCCGCCCGACCGGGGCCGCGATGCCGCTCGTGTGGGCGCACGCGGAGTACCTGAAGCTCGTGGCCTCGCGGCGGCTCGGGCGACCGTTCGACCGGCCCGATTCGGTCTGGCGACGCTACGAGGGCCAGCGCCCACGGCTCAATCAGCTCTTCTGGACCGAGCCGGCGCCGGTGAGCACGGTGCCCGAAGGGTGCGCCTGCACCCTGGCGCTGCGCGAAGCGGCGACCGTGCGCTGGGGAGTCGACGGCTGGCAGGACGTGCGCGAGCACAGCACCAGCGCCAACCGGCTCGGGCTGCACCTGCTGCAGCTCGACACGCAGCGGCTGCGCGCCGGGCGGTCCATCGACTTCACGTACCGCACCGGCAGTCGCTGGGTGGGCACGGATTTCCGCCTGCAGGTGGTGCAGCGCACCGCTCTGGATTGAAGGCCCCTGTCCTGTACGCCGCTGGGCTCAGCGTGGCGTGCCGAGCTCCATCGCCCAGTAGACACCGCGCTCATCCTGTGCATTGACGGCGAAACCGACACCCATCTCGCGGTAGAGCGGACTCATGAGGTTGGCGCAGTGCTCCGGGCTCGTGAGCCAGCCGGCGACGACCTGCTCCGGGGTCATGACGCCGCTCGCGAGGTTCTCGCCGACCTCGCTCCAGAGGTAGCCGCCGCGGCTGATGCGCTCGGCGGGCGAGCTGCCATCACGGCCGGTGTGGTCCATGTAGCCGAAGCGAGCCATCTCCTGCGCATAGGCGCGCGCGATGCGCGAGAGCCTGTCGCTCGGCGTGAGCGGGGCGGCTGCGGCGTAGGCGGCGGAGCCACACTCGCGCGCATGCCGGCGCGCCTCGTTGGTGAGCGACAGCACGCGGCGGCTCATCTCCGCCTGATCGGCCGCGGGTGGCGGCGTGAATGGCTCGGCGAGCGCAATCCACACCTGAGTGCCGCTGCGGAAGGTGCCGATCTCGCGCAGGGCCGGGTTGCTGACCTGCGCACAGAACTGCCGCGCGAGCGTCCGCTGGACGTCTCCGCTTTCGGGCACGTTGGAGATGCTGACGGAGAAGGAGCTCACGGCGTGATAGCCGGCACTCTGCAGCGCCGTACGCAGCTCCGCGCCCTGCGACAGGCGCCGGGCCACCTCATCGAGGCGGGCATTCCTGCGCAGCGGCCCGGCCGCAGGATGTGGGCCGTCGCACCCGGCGCTGCGCACCCCATTCACCGAGTCGATGACATCGGCACAGGCCCAGGCGGGGACCAGCAGCGCGAGCAGCAACGCTCTGGCTGTGTGGCAAGTCGTACGCGGCTCAGTCATTGTTAGGCATGGGCCGATGGGATGCCGAGCACTCTACTACCACGGGTTGGCCGTGGCGGCTGGGCAATTCGTTTCAGCTGCTCGACGGTGGCGGCGAGTTCTTCCCCGCCATGCTGGCGGCCATCGATGGCGCACGCAGCGCGGTGCTCCTGGAGATGTACCTGGTGCGTTCCGGTATCGTGGTGACGCAGTTCATCGCGGCGCTCACGGCCGCTGCACGTCGCGGCGTACGGGTCTGCGTGGTGTTGGATGCCTTCGGATCCCTGGGGCTGTCGCGCGCGGACCAGCGCCGGCTCGGCGAAGGAGGCGTCGAGCTGCGGTTCTTCAACCCACTCGCGCTATCCAAGCGTCTGGGCAACCTGCTGCGTGATCATCGCAAGCTCCTCATCGCCGATGGGTGCACCGCGTTCATCGGTGGCACGGGGCTCACCGACGAGTTCGCGCCGGCGGCCATACGTCCGGCCTGGCGCGAGGTCATGGTGCGCATCCAGGGGCCCGTCGTGGCTGACTGGCGGCGCGCCTTCGAGCGTACCTGGCGGCGCTGCGGCGCCCCGCTTACGCTGCCGGAGCAGGTCTGTCAGCCGTGCGGCGCGGCCGCAGGCCGGCTTTCGCTTTCCGAGGCGCGACAGCGGTCGGTGCTCGCCAACGGCGTGCTCCGACGTCTCGACACCTGCATCCAGCGGGCCTGGATCATGAGCGCCTACTTCGTGCCCGCGCGGCGCTTCCGTGCAGCGCTCGGCCGCGCAGCACGCCGCGGGGTGGATGTGCGGCTGCTGGCGCCGGGCGCGCGCACCGATCATCCCTGGGTTCGCCACGCCTCGCGACGCTTCTATGCGCGCATGCTCCGCGCCGGCGTGCGCATCTACGAGTATCAACCGGCCATGCTGCACGGCAAGGTCATCCTGTGCGATGACTGGGTGTCGATCGGCTCGAGCAACCTCGATCGCTGGAGCCTGCGCTGGAACCTCGAGGCGAACCAGGAGGTAGGGGACACCGGCTTCGCCGATACCGTGGCGGCGTTGTTCGAGCGGGACTTCGCGGCGTCACGGCTCATCAGTCCGCACCACTGGCACGAGCGCGCCTGGCTCGACCGGCTGCGCGAGAACATCGCGGGCGCCATCGATCGTTATATCGATCGCTGGCAGCGGCCACCGGGTCAGTGAGGTCGGACCGAGTAGAGCTCGTTGCTGCGCACGAACGCGAGCAGGAACGGCGCCATCACCCGCAGCTGCGATTGGTAGGCGCGCAGTGCGAGGAGCTTGCGGTCCTCCTCGGCGGGCTCGAGCGCGAATGCCGTGGGAGCGAGCGCGCGCGCGAGCGGCGCAGGCGCGAGCGGCACGCCGGGCATGAGATCCCGCGGGCTGGGCCAGCCCTCGCCACCGTGCACGATCCAGTAGCGCACCGTCGCGCCTGACGCGAACTGCGCGGCCAGCTTCTGCGTCAGCAGGCCGGCCGCGCGGTGATCCGGGTGCGCATCGAGCGGCGTCGGGGCAAGGATGAGGCTCGGCTGCGCACGCTCGAGCACCGCGACGAAATCGAGCTCGAGGTTTTCGCCCGTGTAGGGACGGCCCGGGTGGAACGTCTGTTCGTAGGGCACGGCCGAAGCGCCCGTGGTCGGGGAGGTGTAGGCGGAGCTGCGATGCTCGCCGAGGAGCTCGAGCAGCCCGCCATCGGGGTAGCCGAGGAACAGCTGTCCAGGCGCGGCGAGGCCGAGGCGTGCGGTGGCAATCCGCGCCTCGCCCATACGGCGCAGCGCAAGCTCGCGTGCCACGGCGGCAGACGGAAAGAGGCTGCGGCCGAGCAGCATCAGATCGATGCGCGCCGCATCTCCGCTCGTCAGCCACACGACGCTCACCCGCCCGCCGGCCGCGACCACACGTTGGATCACGCCGGCACAACAGAGCGTCTCATCGTCCGGGTGTGGCGACACCACGAGCAACGAGGTCGCGGCATCGATGCGCGGCAAGGCCTGGTCATCGACGGGCGACGCCGCGGCGCTCCCACACGCGCCGGCGAGCGGCGCGCGCACTGCCAACAGGAGGATCAGCGAAACTGCGGAGCCACGCATCGCGCCGGCAGTATTGCACGCCCTGGAAAGGATTTCGCTACAGTGTCAGGACGCGCGGCGTGGCGCGTCTTCACCAGGAGAGGAGCTTCCGTGCCCACCCCTCTGCTCGCGTACCACGACCCGCAATTCATCGACTCGGACGACGGCCGGCCGATCCGCATCATCTCCGAGTATCTCGCGCCGCTGCGCAGCTTCCATGCTGCAGGGGTGAGCGCCACGGTGGTGTTCTTCGGCTCGGCGCGTATCGGACCCGGCGCACCGCTCGGGCGCTACTACGAGGAGGCGACCGAGCTCGCGCGACTCGTCACCACATGGAGCCAGCAGGAGTGTGAGGGCCGGCTGATCGTCTGCTCCGGTGGCGGTCCCGGCATCATGGAGGCCGCCAACCGCGGTGCGATTCTCGCCGGCGGCCGCAGCGTCGGCCTCAACATCGGATTGCCGCACGAGCAGCGACCCAACCGCTTCATCACCGAAGGATTGAGCTTCGAGTTCCACTACTTCTTCATGCGCAAGCTGTGGTTCGCACACCTCGCGCACGCGCTCATCGCATTCCCCGGCGGTTTCGGCACCTTCGATGAGCTTTTCGAGATCCTCACGCTCGCGCAGACCCGCAAGCTCGACCGGCCCATCCCGGTGTTCCTGTACGGCTCGGGCTACTGGAAGGAAGTGGTCGACTTCGAGGCGCTGGTACGCCACGGCACGATCGCTGCCGAGGATCTGACGCTGTTCGAGTTCGTCGACGAGCCGCAGGCGGCGCTCGCGCGGCTCAAGGTGCGGATGCCCGCACCGCCCGCGGAGCCGCGCGTGGCGTTCGCACGGTCACGCTGTCCGCCCCGAGCCTGAGCGCCGACCGCAGCCCGCTCCGACACTGTGCTGTGGTTCTCAGGAATTCCACAGCTGCCCGTTCCGGGACGCAGTTCGCACCGCGGTGTACACCGCGCGCTAGAGTTGTCCGCTAGATCTTCCAGGACGGCGCCGCGTCGGCCCGTGGCCTCTGGAGTGACAATATGTCGAGTTCGGATCACCCGGCTGGTGCGGCCTTTGCCTTGCTGGCCCTCGCCAGCCTCGCCAGCCTCGCCGCCGCGGCTCCGGTCCATGGGCACGGTGAGGAGCTGGCGCGGCGCACGGAGGAACGGCGTACGAGCGAGGAACGGCGTACGAGCGAGGTACGGCGTACGAGCGAGGCACGGCGTACGACCGAGGCACGGCGTACGACCGAGGCACGGCGGCTCGCCGAGCCACGGTATCCGGCCACGCGTCAGAGCTATCGTGCTGCTCCTGCTCAGCGCAGGGTGGAGCGAAGCGACCCTCGTGTAAGCGCTCGTCGCCCTGCGCCGGTCGACGCTGGCCTCGCAGTGAGCCCGGTGCGCGTGGTTCGTTATGGCAACTCGCTCACCGGAACGGTCGAGCGCAGCATCCGGCCGGGTCTGGTCAGCCGCACCTTCGTGAGCGGCGGACACGTGCTCTATGCGCACGTGTACCAGCGGCAGCTCTGGTACCAGTTCGGACGAGCGATCTCCTACGAGACCTTCGTGCCAGCCGTGCGTTACCCGCGGGTGTATTACTCGTGGGCGCTCACCGCGTGGGCACATCCGGTGAGCTACGCCTGGGGGTGGGAGGTCCAGCCCTGGTACGCGGTGTACGGCTCGCTCTTCACGCCCTATCCGGTGTACACGAGTCCGGATCTGTGGATGACCGACTACATCATTGCGCAGAGCATGCAGACCGCATGGCAGGCCCACGGTGCCGCGCCGCCCTCCGAGCCCGCGGCCACCGCAGCGGGGAGCGACGCCGCAGCCGGCGCACAACCCGGTGACGCAGGCGCGGCGCCGCCACCGGCCGCGGAGCCGCCCGTGCCCGCAGGCTTGCCGCCCCCGGTCACGCCGCAAATCAAGGCGCAGCTGAACGAGCAGATCAAAGTCCAGCTGCAGGAGCAGGAGACCGCCGCGGCCATGCCGCTGACTCTCACCACACAGAGCACGCCGCCCGCGCTCAGGCCGAGCCATGTCTTTTTCGAAGTGGTCCAGCCGCTCGAGGTACCCTCGGGAACCGCCAACCACTACTGCGCTTTGAGCCCCAACGATTACATCAAGCGCACCGGCGGAATGAGCAGTGAGGACTGGATGATCCCGGTGGTGGTCGAGCTGAGCGGGCCGGGTGATTGCCCGCAGGGCCTGCAGACACGTATCGGCCTCAACGATCTGAACTCCATGGAGAACGAGCAGGAGGCCCGCGTGATGGAGGCGATGCAGGCGGCCTCGAGGAGCATGGGTCCGAATGGGCCGCCGAGCGGCCCCGGCGTGCATCCCAGCCTGATTGCGGATGGCAGTGCGGCTCCCGACGGCCGTGTGCTCGATGCCATCCGGCAGGCGCAGTGAGCGCGGCCCCGTTACGGACGCGCAGGCGAGCTCCCGGCATCGACCATGATCGGCGAGCTGCTCGACCACTACCGCATCCTCGAGCTCGTCGGTCGCGGAGCGATGGGCGTGGTCTACAAAGCGCTCGACGTGAATCTCGAGCGGCCGGTCGCCATCAAGGTGATGAGCGCCGAGGCCCGCAGCGATCCTGACTTCGTCGAGCGCTTCCGTCAGGAAGCGCGCGCGCAAGGCGCGCTCAACCACCCGAACGTCGCATTGCTGTTCGACTACTTCCTCCACGACGGCGCACCCGTCGCAGTCATGGAGTTCATCGATGGCGAGAGCCTCGAGCAGCTGATCCGGCGGCGCGGTGCCATTCCGGCGCACGAGAGCGTGCCGCTCTTCAAGCAGGCCCTGTGCGGGGTCGCGGCCGCTCACCGCGCCGGCATCATCCACCGGGATCTCAAGCCCGCCAATCTGATGGTGACGAGTGCGGGCACCGTCAAGGTGATGGATTTCGGCATTGCGAAGCGACAGGGCGTCAGCGGCGCTACGCGCTTCAGCAGCACCAGCATCGGCAGTCCGCTCTACATGGCGCCCGAGCAGATTCTCGGCCGCAGTGTCGATTGCCGCACCGATATCTACGCCCTGGGCGTCACGCTGTATGAGCTGCTCGCCGGACAGCGGCCGTTCAATTCCCGGGCCAAGGCCGAGTATCTGGTTCTGGACGCCCATGTGAACGAGGTGCCGGAGCCGCCCACGGTCTACCGCTACGGTATTCCGCAGCCGATCGTGGACGCGGTGATGCGCGCACTCGCCAAGGACCCTGACGCGCGCTTCCAGAGCGTGGATGAGTTCATGCGCTCGCTGCCAGAGGTGCCGGCACCTGCGGCGGCCGCACGCGCAGATGCAAGTCGCACGGTGGCGCTCGAGTACTCGCCGGCGATGAGTGGGGACGAGATCCCTGCCCCACGCAAGCACGATGCCACGCTGGTGTTTGAGTACGCGGCGCCGACGCGCCGCGACCCGCCGGAACTTCCACCGGCTCGGCAAGCGCCGCAACCTCCCCCAGAGATCGTGGCGGAGGTCGGGCAGCGCGTGCGGGTCCCCCGTGCCGCGCTGATGGCGGTGCTCGCGGCGACGCTGCTCGCCGCCGCGTTCCTCGGCTACGGCGCGCGCAAGCACGGAACGCTTCCGGCCGCATCGGCACAACGCTCTGCGACACTCCAGGCGTCGGTGTCGCACACACCGGCTGAATCGACCGGCCCGCCGGCCGAGCCGACCGCGGCGACCGCCGCGCCGACCGCCGCGGCGCCCGCGCAGACGCCGCGCGAGGCGCCCGCGTCCGAGACCGTCACCGAGATGCCCGCGCGCCAGGATCTCTCCGGAAGCTGGCGTGGGGTGTATGTCGATGCCTCGGGCAGGTCGCGGCTGCGCGTGCTCAACCTGAGCATCAGGCGTGTGCGCAACGATGGCGGCATCGAAGGCACGCTGCAGTACCAGGGCCCATCGGGAGAGGGCGAGTGCCAGCTCCATCCGCGTCGGAGCAGCTGGCGGCCCAGCGAGCAGCGGCTGCAGCTCAGCCCCGAAGGCTGCAGCCCGCACTACCCGAAGGAGCTGGGCGTTCCGCTCGATTTCAACGCGGTGAATCCGCAGTCGAACACACTCGGGGAGGGTCGCATCGAAGCGCCCACGGGGGAGGTCATACGCGTGAGGCTGAAGCGGGTCAGCAGCCTGTAGCGCCTCGCGACTCAGCCCGGCCTCATACCACCTTCACGGAAGGATCGATGGCCGCCGCCCACGCCATCATTCCGCCCTCGAGGTTCGCCGGTGAGCGGATGCTGGCGCGCAGTGCCATCTGGCAGGCGGCCATGCTCCGGCCGCCACTGCGACAGATGAATACCGGCTCGGACGCGGCGTCGATCTCGGCGAGGCGTTGCGCCAGCTGGCCGAGTGGAATGTGGAGTGCTCCGGCGAGGTGCCCGGCGGCGAACTCGGCGGGCTCGCGTACATCGACCAGCAACGGCCGCTCCCCCCGCGCGAGCCGCTCGTGCAGCTCTGTTACGCTCAGCCGTCGGATGCCTTCCGGGCTTTCGGTATTTCTGGACATGTCTCGTGGCTCCATGATGGTTGGCGCATCGCCGCACACGGCGCAATCGCGCCGGCGCGCTACTCGAAACTCGCTGAAGCGCATCTCGAGCGCATCGTACGTAAGCAGTCTCCCGAGGAGCGGCTCACCGATGCCGCTGATGAGCTTGAGCGCCTCGGTCGCCTGCAGTGTGCCGAGCACACCGGGCAGCACTCCGAGGACGCCGGCCTCGGCACAGTTGGCTACCATGCCTTCGACAGCCTGCGGAAACAGGCACCGATAGCAGGGCCCCCGGTCCGGCACATAGGTCATCAGCTGGCCTTCGAAGCGGTGGATGGCCGCCGTTACGAGCGGCCGGCGCATGAGCACGCAGGCATCGTTGATGAGATAGCGTGCCGAGAGCCGGTCGGTGCCATCGAGCACCAGATCGTACTCGGTGAAGAGCTCCCGCACGTTGCCCGCGTGCAGCTCGGTCGCGTGATCGACGATGCGCACCTCGGGATTGAGCGCCTGCAGTCGCGCGCGTCCCGCCTCGGCTTTGAGCTGACCGATGCTCGCGCTGTCAAAGAGCACCTGGCGCTGCAAATTGGTGAGGTCGACACGATCGCCGTCGATGAGTCCCAGCGTGCCGCAGCCCGCAGCAGCCAGGTAGAGCGCCGCAGGGGAGCCCAGGCCGCCCGCGCCGACGATGAGCACGCGCGCGCCTTTGAGCTTCTCCTGCCCGGCGGCACCGATCTCACTCAGCGCGAGGTGGCGACGGTAGCGCTCGCGCTCGCGGGCCGACAGGCTCACGGCTCAACCTCCGGAGAGTGCACAGATGAGGTGGACGGTATCACCATCGGCCACCGCGGCGGTCAACTCCTGCGCCTCGCTCGTGTTGACGAACAGGCGTACGTGCGGACGGATCCGGTCCTGCTCGTCGATCATCCGGAAGCGGATGCCAGGGCAACGCTCCTCGAGCGCAGCGAGGACCTCACCGAGGGTGCTGCCGCTCGAGCTGACGGTGGTCGCACCGCCGGTGTATGACCGCAGGGGGCTCGCAATGCGCACCGTGCACGTCATGGCTCAGATGGCGTACGTCACCGAATAGATCTCCGGCAGGTGCCGCACGAGACAGCGCCAGCTCTCTCCGCCGTTGGTGCTGCCCCATACCTCGCCGGCGGTCGTGCCGAAATACAGCCCGGTGCGCGCGTGCGCGTCCGTGCACATCCCCTGGCGCAACACCGTCAGCCACGCGTTCGAGCGGGGCAGCCCGCGATCGAGCCGTCGCCAGCTCCGGCCCGCATCAGCGCTCGTGTACACCGCCGGGCGCCCGTCGACGGAGGTCCGCGGCCAGACCGTACGTCCATCCATCGGCAGCACCCAGAGGCGATCCGGGTCGGTGGGATGCACGACGATCGGAAAGCCGACGTCGCCGACCTTGCGGGGCATCGACCTGCCGATGCGTTGCCAGCGATGCGCCGGTCGATCGAGCCGGTAGATGCCGCAGTGGTTCTGCTGGTAGAGCCGATCGGGTCGCGCCGGATGCTGCACGACGCAGTGCGGATCGTGCCCGAAGGGCGCGTCCGGGTCGGGCAGGAAGTCGGCCGCACAGCCCTCATTGAGCGGCGCCCAGCTCTGCCCGCCATCGGTCGACTCGAATACTCCGCCGATCGATATGGCGATGTACAGGTGCCGCGCATCGCGCGGATCCACCAGAATCGAGTGCAGGAACTCCCCATCGGGCGTGCCCAGGGCGGCCCACCGCGGGCGCATCGGATGGTCGTTGAACCCCGCCACCGGTTGCCAGCGCTCGCCGCCATCACTCGAGCGGAAGAGTCCCGCGGGCGAGCTGCCGGCATACCAGGTACCGCTCTCGCCGCCGTGTCCGGGCGTGAGCCAGAACACGCGCTGCACGGCCCGCGCCGGCTCGTCAGATTCTACCCGCCGAAATGCGGGCGGTGCGCTCGCCTCCTGCCAGCTGCGGCCGCGGTCCACGGATCGCATGACCGTCGGCCCGAGATGGCCGGTGCGGGCACCGAGCAGCAGCACCCGCGGCTCGCGCGGGTCCTGCACGACGTGATGGATGATGTGGCCGAGGAAGTGGGGGCCGGCGAGCTTCCAGCGGCGCCGGCCATCGAGCGCCCGCAGCGCGAACAGACCCTTGCGCGTGCCGATCCACAGCGTGTCCGCCATGGAGAAAAGCATCTCCGCGGGTGAGCACCGCTGTCAACGGTGCGAGGCCGCAGTACGCTCAGGCGGCGATCGGCTGACAGATGAACAGGTGTGCCGGCAGCACGTTCAGCGGCTCGAAGCGGCGCGCGACGTAACCGAAGGTGCGCTTCAGATCACGCAGCACGCGTGTCGAGAACTGGTAGACGAGAAACGCCCCGCCGGGCTGCAGCAGATCGTGGGTCTTCTTCAGAATGCGCTCGCGCAGCGGTGCGGGAATGGTGCTGAAGGGGATTCCGGAGATGATGTAATCGGCGTGCGTATGGCCGAAGCGACGCAGAATCTCATCGACCGACTCTGCCGAGCCCTCGATCACCTGCAGCCGCCGGTCGCTGAAGGCGCCGCGCAGGTAGCTCACGAAGTCGGGATTCATCTCGATGGCGATGAGGACCGCATCGCTGCGCATGCGGCGCAGCAGCGCGGCGGTGATGACTCCCACCCCCGGCCCGTACTCGACGATGACCCGTGCCCGACCGAAATTGATGGGCTCGAGCAGTTGCTTGATGAGGAACCGCGAGCTCGGCACGATCGAGCCCAACATGCGGGGATGACGAAAGAAGTTCCGCGCGAACAGCAGCACGTTGCCCCCCCGCGTCCGGGGCGGGTCGCCAGGCTTGTTGTTCATGTTCTGTCCCCAGGTCGGTGCCACTGTCACTCTATAGCAATATTCCGACTCCGAAGCCACTTGAGGGCCGGTGGCGGCAGCGGGGCAGGGCAGTGCGGCACTTCGGCTGCGCCTCAGCCGCCGGAGCGTTTCGCCTGCAGGCCGAGACGGCACAGCTCGGCTACCAGCCGGTCGCGATGGTCGCCCTGGATCTCGATGCGACCGTGCTTCACCGCACCGCCGGCGCCACACAGCCTCTTGAGGCGGGCGGCGAGCTCATCGAGCTGTGCCCCATCGAGTGTGAGTCCGGTGATGACGGTGACGCCCTTGCCAGCGCGTCCGGCCACTTCACGTCCGACGCGCACGCGTGGCTGCGAAGCAGCCGCCGCCACCGCGGGCTGCGCGTGGGCGCGCGCCGCCGGCGAGGCGTTGCGCAGCACGACACCGCGGTATGTGTGTTTGGTCTTCATCGTAGTGTTAAGAGGATGAGGCGACTACAATCCTCGCCAGGCAGCACCGGCACGCTGCAACCGTATCACAGAGGCGAACCCAACTGATGGCTCCCCGGTCGCGTCTGCACGTTCCCTCGCCGCCGGCACGGCCGGGGCAGGAACCTGACTTCAGCTACCTGCAGCTCTCACCCGCCGGCGAGGTGCATCGGCCCGATGTCACCGCCGCCGCCCGCGATATCGAGAACCTGTCCCTGGAGCTCGTGCGCGTGCTCGATGATGAGCACCACGCGGTCGGCCCGTGGAACCCGCATCTCGAGGCGCCCGAGCTGCAGGTGGCGCTGCGCCACATGCTGCTGACACGACTGTTCGATGATCGCATGCAGAGGATCCAGCGCCAGGGTCGCATCTCCTTCTACATCAAATCGACCGGGGAGGAGGCGGTCGCGGTCGCCGCCGGCATGGCACTGCAGCCCGGCGACATGCTGTTTCCCTCCTACCGCCAGCAGGGGCTGCAGGTCGTGCGTGGACGGAATCTGGTCGACCTCATGTGCCAGTGTCTTTCCAACACCCGCGACATGTGCAAGGGCCGCCAGATGCCGATCATGTACCACTTCGGCGCGGGCAACATCTTCTCGATCTCGGGCAATCTTGCCACGCAGTTTCCGCAGGCGGTGGGCTGGGCCATGGCGGCGGCGATCAAGGGCGAGGACCACATCGCCGCGAGCTGGATCGGCGAGGGCTCGAGCGCCGAAGCGGACTTTCACTACGCAATGACCTTCGCCTCCGTGTACCAGGCGCCGGTGATCCTCAATCTCGTCAACAACCAGTGGGCGATCTCCACGTTTCAGGGATTCGCCGGCGGCGAGCATCGCACCTTTGCGCAGCGTGGCCCCGGTTACGGCATGCCCGGTGTCCGCGTCGATGGCAACGACTTCCTGGCGGTGTATGCGGTGACGCAGTGGGCGGCACAGCGCGCGCGGCAGAGCGCAGGCCCGACGCTCATCGAGCACGTCACCTACCGCGCGGCGGCCCACTCGACCAGTGACGATCCGGCACGCTATCGCCCGAAGGAAGAATGGCGGGCCTGGCCGCTCGGCGACCCGATCGAGCGGCTCAAGGAGCACCTGATCGCACTCGGAGAATGGTCCGAAGAGCGCCATCAGCAGCTGCACAAGGAGCTCGAGGCCCACGTGACGGCCTGCTGGAAGGAGGCCGAGTCCTACGGCACGCTCACCCACGGGCCGTTCCTCGATCCCCTCACCATGTTCGAGGACGTGTTCCGCGATATGCCGCCGAACCTGCAGCGCGAGCGCGAAGAGCTGCGGCGCCTGCTCGATACACAGCGTAGCGCGGCGGGGGACGCCGCGGGACAGGACGGGCGCGGCTCGCCCCCGCGGGCGCACGAGGGCTGAGCTTCATGGCGCGCATGAACATGGTGCAGGCGCTGAACTCGGCGATGGACGTCATGCTCGGCCGCGATCCGCGTGTCGTCATCCTCGGCGAGGATGTCGGCTATTTCGGCGGCGTGTTCCGCGTGACCGACGGGCTGCAGCGCAAATACGGCGAGCAGCGCGTGCTCGATACACCGATCGCCGAGGGCGGCATCATCGCCGCCGCCATCGGCATGGGGGTCAACGGGCTGAAGCCGGTCGCGGAGATCCAGTTCGCCGACTACATCTACCCGGGGTTCGACCAGGTGGTGAGCGAGCTCGCGCGGGTGCGTTACCGCTCGGCCGGCGAATACCACGTGCCCGTCACCATCCGCAGCCCCTGCGGCGGGGGCATCCGGGGTGGCCAGACGCACTCACAGAGCCCCGAGGCTATTTTTGCGCACGTGTGCGGCATCAAGGTGGTGATGCCATCGAACCCCTACGATGCGAAGGGCCTGTTGATCAGCGCCATCGAGGATGAGGACCCGGTGGTGTTCTTCGAGCCCAAGCGTATCTACAACGGACCCTTCGACGGCGATCCGCACAAGCCCGCCATACCGTGGAGCTCGCACCCGCGCGGCGAAGTGCCCGATGGGCATTATTCCGTGCCGATCGGGCGTGCCGAGGTGGTACGCGAGGGTACGGACGTGACCCTCCTCACCTACGGCACCATGGTGCACGTGGCCGAGGCGGCGGTGCGCGTGAGTGGCACCGATGCCGAGGTGATCGACGTACGCACCATGTCGCCCCTCGACACCGATACGCTGTGCACCTCGGTGTGCAAGACCGGCCGTTGCGTGGTCGTGCACGAGGCCACGCGCTTCGGCGGCTATGGCGCCGAGCTCGTCGCGACCGTGCAGGAGCACTGCTTCTGGAATCTCGAGGCGCCGGTGAAGCGAGTCGCCGGCTGGGATACGCCCTATCCGCATGCTTTCGAGTGGGAGTATTTCCCCGGTCAGGCGCGCATCGTCGCCGCCCTCAAAGAGGTGATGGAGGGGTAATGAGCCGCTACGTCTTCAAGCTGCCGGATCTCGGGGAAGGAACCGTCGAGGCCGAGATCGTCGGCTGGCGCGTGAAGCCCGGCGACACCGTGGCGGAAGACGACGTGGTGGTGGAGGTGATGACCGAGAAAGCGGCCGTCGAGGTTCCCTCGCCGGTGAGCGGTCGGGTGATCGCGACCACCGGGTCCCCCGGGGACATGGTGCCCGTGGGGAGTGAGCTCATCGTGCTCGAGACGGGCGCGTCCGCAGCGAGCGCGGCGACGCCCGCGTCCGGCCTCTCGAGTGCGCGGCCGGCTGCCGCTGGCAATGGCAGTGCCGCACTCGCTGCGCCGACGAAGGCAGCGGCGCCTGCCGGGGAGGCCGCCACCGCAACGCCGGCCGCCGCGCCGCCTTCGGCGCCGTCCGCCGCCGTCGCGAGCGGTGCACGCGTCGCCACCTCGCCGGCCATCCGCCGCAGGGCGCATGAAGCCGGCATCGACCTGAGGCAGGTGGCAGGCACCGGGCCCAACGGCCGCATCGTCTCGAAGGATCTCGACACCTACGTGTCGCGCCGGGCGCAGCCGACGCCGATACGCAGTGGGCCGAAGCCCCTGTCCGCCGCACGCGCGACCGGACCCGCCGCCGCCACCGAGGAGGTGAAGGTCATCGGGCTGCGCCGCGTGATCGCGCAGCGCATGAGCGAGGCCAAGCGCACGATTCCCCACTTCGCCTACGTCGAGGAGCTCGACATCACCGAGCTCGAGTCACTGCGCCAGCACCTGAACGACAGGCTTCCTGCCGGCGCTGCGCCGCTCACCTACCTGCCATTCCTCGCACTCGCGCTCATCCGGGTGCTGCGGGAGTATCCGCAGTGCAATGCGCACTATGATGCCGAGCGCGGCGTGATCGTGCGTTACGCCGCGGTCCACCTCGGCATCGCCACCCAGACGCCGGAAGGTCTGAAGGTGCCGGTGGTCCACGAGGCACAATCGCTCGGGCTGTGGGAGCTCGCGGCTGCCATGCGCCGCGTGAGCGAGGCGGCGCGAACCAACAAGGCGAAGCGCGAGGAGCTGAGCGGCTCGACCATCACCATCACGAGCCTCGGCAAGCTCGGTGGCATCGCGAGCACGCCGATCATCAACGCGCCGGAAGTGGCGATCATCGGCGTGAACCGTGCCGTCGAGCGGGCCCTCGTGATCGACCGGGCGATCGCGGTGCGTCTCACCATGAATCTTTCCTCCTCCTTCGACCACCGCTTCGTCGATGGCTACGACGCGGCGTCGATGATCCAGGCCCTCAGGGAGTGCCTCGAGCACCCGGCCACGATCTTCATGCCGGCCTGAGCCTGCCTCGCGCCGGCGGCGCACGGGCTTGCAGATGACATAACGTGGTCCCGTCGGGCCGGCGCATCCGCCGTGTTAGGCTTCGATTCCGGGGAAGCCAGAGAACAAAGCCCATGGATGCACGGCGCGGCACGGCGGTCGTTGCGCTCCTGACACTGGTTGCTGCCTGTGGCGGCGGCGACTCCTCCTCGATGCTCGGGCCCGGTGAGACCCGGCCCTCCTTCACCTCGGTGCAGCAGGTGCGCGTGTCGCAGCCGCCGACCTACGGTGCCTGCAACGGCGCGACGCAGAGCGGGACTCTCTACGACAACACCGCCCTCGAGCCTTCGCTCGCCATCAACCCGACCAATTCCGCCAACCTCATTGCCGAGTACCAGCAGGGGCGCTGGGACACTGGCGGCTCGCAGGCGCTGCAGCTCGCGGTGTCTTTCGATGGTGGCACGAGCTGGAACGTGAGGAACGCGGCCTTCTCGGTGTGCACCGGAGGCTCCCCGAGCAACACCGGCAACTACCTGCGCGCCAGCAATGGCTGGCTGAGCGCCTCGCCGGCCGGCATCATCTACGCGATGTCCCTGTCCTTCAGCGGCGCGGCACTGCAGTCGGGATCATCGAATGCGCAGCTGGTCTCGCGCTCGATCGATGGCGGCAACACCTGGAGCCTGCCCATCGCGCTGATCAGCGATGGCGCGAGCTTCTTCAACGACAAGGGCTCGATAACGGCCGATCCCACCGACTCCAACTACGTCTACGCGGTCTGGGACCGGCTCACGAGCCAGACGGCCGGCGCCACTTATTTCACGGTGAGCTCCGATGAGGGTACGAGCTGGCAGAGCGCGCGCAGCATCTATGACCCGGGCCCGACCAACCAGACGATCAGCAACGTCATCGTCGTGCTCACGACCGACGTCCTGATCGATGTCTTCATGGAGATCGATACGAGCACGAGCGGTACGACCACCTCACTGCTGCGGGCGATCCGCTCGAGCGATCACGGCAGCACCTGGTCCGCGCCGGTGACGATCGCGCAGAACGAGGCGGTGGGCGCGTTCGACCCGCTCACGCGCGCGCGCATACGGGACTCCTCGCTCGTGCCCTCGGTCGCGGTCTCGCGCAGCGACGTGATCTACGTCGTCTGGCAGGACGCACGCTTCTCCAAGGGCGACCACGATGGCATCGCGCTCTCCTCGTCCATCGATGGCGGCACGAGCTGGTCGGAGCCCATCGAGGTGAACGGTGCTCCGAACGCTGTGGCGTTCACGCCGACCATCAACGTGCGCGGCGATGGCACGATCGGCATCACCTACTACGACCTGCGCAATGACCTCTACGCGGGAGCGGTGCTCACTGATTGCTGGCTGGTGACCTCGACCGATGGCAGCACCTTCAAGGAGCTGCATCTGGCGGGTCCCTTCGATCTCAACAACGCGCCGCGCGCTGAGCTCCCGGCAGAGAACATGAGCGGCCTGTTCCTCGGGGATTACCAGGCCCTGGCGAGCACCAGCAGCGAGTTCCTGCCGCTCTCCACGCAAACCGGCCAGGGCTCACAGACCGGCAGCGACGTGTTCGTGAGCTTTCCGCCGGCGATGGCCGCCGCGGCGGCAGCGCGTGCCGAGGCGATGGCGCGGCGCGGATTCGAGGCTCGGCAGGCGCCACCCGCCGTGCTCGAGGAGGCGGCGCAGCAACGTGTCATGAGGAACATCCGTCGCGCGCAGTCGCTGCGGCTGCAGTCGACGCGCTAGGAGCACCGGGGAGTCAGGACTCGTGCGCCGGACCCCCGGCGTAGCTCTTCTCTCCGGCCTCGACCCTGAGGCTGAGGCGATTCTGCGGCGGTGGCAGCGGGCAGGTCGCGAAGTCATTCAGCGCGCAGGGCGGATTGTACGACTCGTTGAAGTCGAGCCGCGTGCGCCCCGCACTCGGCACGGGCACGTGCAGGAAGCGCCCGGCGCCATAGGTCTCGTGACCGCTGGTCGCATCCGCGAACATGATGAACAGCTCCTGATCGCCGGGTGCCTCCAGCACCGTGTCGAGACGCCACTCACGGCCGTCCTTCACGAACACGACCGCCCCCGGGGAGGCGTAGTCCTGCTCCATGCCGAGAATGTTGATGATGCGGATGCGGTGCGCCGGCTCATAAGGCTCGAAATGCGCATCGAACACCCACCCGGTGCTCACGGGGAAATAGCTGAGACCCTGGAAGCCGGTGCGGTGCGGATTGTTCAGGTCGCGTACGCGCACGCCGAGATTGCCCGAGCGCTCGATCACGAAGAAGCGCAGTGAGCCGAGCTCGAGCACGGTCGGGTTCCCGCCGCTGTCGGCCGTGAGCTCGAGCGAGCCCACCGGCCGGCCGGCGTAGGTGACGGCGCACCCGGCTGCGGCCTCGAAGCGCACGCTGCGCCCGCGCAGCACGAAAGCGCCGCAGCGCGCCGGAAGCGCCGGATGATCGAGCACCAGGGCATTGTCGGCCGCGCGCCCGAAGCTGTTGTCACCCTGGCGCAGCCAGAAAAGGCCCACGAGCGTCAGCCAGCCGCTGTCGCTCGTCAATGCGGCGATGCGCTGCGCGCGCCAGCGGCTGACGATCTCCTGCTCGGCCTGCGCGGCGGATGCGCTCTCGGGGGCAGCCAGGACGCGAGGGCCCTCGGGCCCGAAAGCTGCGAGCGCGAGCGCGAGCGCGACGAGCGCCAACGGCCGGGTTGATCTGGACACGCGGGCTCCCTGGAGGCGGCAGGCTGCCGCCATCATGCCATCGGCCTCAGCGACCGAGAATCTCCTCACGCACATCCGCGATCTCGCGCGCGCGGGAGGGGCGGGCGCCCTCGCAGCGCTCGGGGCGCGGGCAGCGGTTGCTGCGCGGGCAGATGATGCGTGCCGGCGCCGCGAGCGCATCGGCAATCCAGGCGATATTGAGCACGTTGGCGACGGCGCCGAGCGCCGCGCTCGCCGCCTTCGGAATGCGCGCCTCGCCGCGGCGGTGCAGGCACTCGCGGAAGATGGCATCGATCACGGCAGCGCTGTCGACACCGTTGGAGGCGAGCGCGGGCGCGAGGTCCACTCCGACGGAGAGCACGTGCGGGTTGCCGGCCATATCGTGCACCCGTACCGAATGACAGCAGTACAGGAGCGAGCGCTCGCCATCGCGCAGCACCGAGATCTGCGAGCCGCTCGCACCGTGAGCATCCCCGATCATGCGGAACACTGCCCAGTTGGGGCACGGATCGCTCACCTGCGCGAGATTGCCCCAGGGCAGCGGGATGCCGTTGCCGCGGTAGACGGCGCGCAGATAGCCCGGCGGGTATGCGTCGAAGAAGTGCCAGTAGGGGTAGGGGGAGACCTTGGTCATGCGCCGCATGACGACCGCCGGGGTGAGCTCCAGACGAGCGCCCGCCTCGACGCGATAGCGCTCACGGGCGAGGAAGCGGCGAAACGGCACACGCGGCGCAAGCAATGCTCCCGCGAAGAAGCTGCACTCGAAGTCACGCCACGCGTGCAGCACGTCCTGGGCGTTCATGCCGGCATCGCCCGTGCTGCCCTCGGGGCTCCCGCCCATCTCTCCGCCGGTGGCGTGCGCGGACTTCAGGCCATCGCCGCCATGCAGCACCTTGTGGCCGAGGTGCGCCGCCAGATCGAACTTCAGGCGCGCCGGGTCCGACTGCAGCGCGCGGTTGGCGTACACGATGCGCGGCGGCTCGAAGAACGAGCGCACCATGCTGCGCAGCTCGCGGTCCTTGTCCCGGGCCAGCACCGGCTTGCGGTCGAACCAGCGGATCTCCAGTCCGTGCCGCTTCGCAAGCCGCATGAGATCCTCCACCGCGAGCGGGAAGCGCCGCTCGCCGATGCGGTCCGCGGCCCGCTCGAGATCCGGGAAGTCGTTGCGCGACATCTCCTGGTGCGAGCGGATCAGCAGATGCGCGAACTGCCGCCCGCTCGTGCCGGTCTGGGCGAGCAGCTCCGGGATCGCGATCTGCAGCAGGCTCTTGGAGAAGAGGAACCCCGGCTCGAGCGGAATGCGCATGGGACCGCCCCCGACCGCGGGCGCCGGCAGATCGAGCTCGGCGTTCTCATCGAGGAACCAGGCGGCGGCCCGCTGGAAGATCTGCGCGAGGAGCTCGAGCAGCTGCGGCGAAGGCATGCGCTTGCCGCTCTCGATCATGCTCAGGTAGGACACCGAGGGCGCGATGTCGGGCTGCTGCTGAATGCAGCGCACCGAGAGCTCCTCGAGCGTGAGCCCGTTGCGCCGCCGTATCGAGCGCAGCTTCGCGCCGAGAAAGTGCCCCTTGTGCAGCAGCTCCGCCATCCGCTCAGCTCCTGTCCGTGAAGTCGGCCCCGGCCGTGGCAGCCGGGTATTTGTGAAATTAACAGTGTGAAGTTTCTATAGTCAAATTCGCATTGCACGAGCGCTATGCTCGAAGAATGAATGTCGAGGCACACGGACGGGTCCACCTGCGCGAGCAGCCGGGTCCGCGGGTGGAGATCCTCGGGCCACCGATCGAGCGTGCCGATGAGGTCCTGACACCGCTCGCGTTGCAGCTGCTCGGCAGCCTCCATCGCCGCTTCAACGGCCGCCGCCTCGAGCTGCTCGAGGCGCGCGCGCGGCGGCAGGCGGAATTCGACCGCGGCGCTCTGCCGGATTTCCCCAAGGCCACGGCCGAGCTGCGCGCCGCGGACTGGCGCATCGCCCCGGTGCCGGAGGACCTTACCGACCGGCGCGTCGAGATCACCGGCCCGGTCGACCGCAAGATGATCATCAACGCGCTCAACGCGCCGGTGCAGACCTTCATGGCGGACTTCGAGGACGCCTGCTCGCCCACCTGGGACAACATCGTGCGCGGCCAGGTGAATCTCCTCGACGCGGTGCGCCGCACCATCAGCTACGAGGACCCGGCGACCTCGAAGGTGTACCGCCTCGCCGAGCGCACGGCGACCCTGATCGTGCGGCCGCGCGGCTGGCACCTGCCGGAGAAGCACGTGCGCCTCAACGGCGAGCCGGTCGCGGGAGCGCTGTTCGACTTCGCGCTCTATCTCGCCAACAACCACGAAGCGCTCGCGCGGCGCGGCACGGGCCCGTACTTCTACCTGCCGAAGCTCGAGAGCCACCTCGAGGCGCGGTTGTGGAACGAGGTGTTCGTCGCGGCGCAGGACGCACTCGGCATCCCGCGCGGCACCATCAAGGCCACCGTGCTCATCGAGACCATTCTCGCGGCCTTCGAGATGGATGAGATCCTCTACGAGCTGCGCGAGCACTCCGCCGGGCTCAACTGCGGGCGCTGGGACTACATCTTCAGTTTCATCAAGAAGTTCCGCAATCGCGCGGACTTCCTGCTGCCGGACCGCGCCTCGGTCACCATGGAGCGCCACTTTCTCAAGTCCTACGTCGACCTGCTGATCAGGACCTGCCACCGCCGCGGCGCACATGCGATGGGTGGCATGGCGGCGCAGATCCCGATCCGCGACGATGCGCAGGCCAACGCCGCCGCGATGGCGCGCGTGCGCGCCGACAAGCTGCGGGAGGCGCGGGCCGGGCACGATGGCACCTGGATCGCGCACCCGGGGCTCGCCCGCATCGCCCGCGAGGCCTTCGATGAGGTGATGAGCGGGCCGAACCAGCTCGCGGTGCTTCGTGAGGACGTGCAGGTGAGCGCGCGCGATCTCCTCAGCGTGCCCGGGGGGGAGATCACCGAGGAAGGCTTGCGCGGTTGCATCCGTGTGGGTGTGCAGTACCTCGAGTCCTGGCTGCGGGGCAACGGGTGCGTGCCGCTCTATCACCTGATGGAGGATGCCGCGACCGCCGAGATCTGCCGGGCGCAGCTGTGGCAATGGCTGCACCACGGCGCGCGCACGCGCGATGGCGAGGCGGTGACGGTCGCGCGCTTCGATCGGCTCCTCACGGAGGAGCTCAGCCGCATTCACGAGGAGGTCGGCGCCGAGCGGCTCACCACCGGGGTGTTCCCCACCGCGGCGCGCCTGTTCGAGCAGATGACCAAGAGCGATAGCTTCGATGAGTTCCTGACACTTCCCGCGTACGAGCTGCTCACCTGAGCGCCCCTTCAATCCATCCTGCAAAGGCACAGGCTATCCATGAACCCGACGAAACTGCTTCCCGGCACCGAGGATCTGGCGCGTAACTGGCGGGAGAGCCCGCGGTGGCGCGGCATCTCGCGCGGCTATGGACCGGCCGAGGTGGTGCGGCTGCGGGGTACGATCGCGGTGGAGCACTCGATCGCGCGCCTGACCGCGGAGAAGCTGTGGCGCTACCTGAATGAGATGCCGCTCCTGAACGCGCTCGGTGCGCTCACCGGCAATCAGGCCATGCAGCAGGTGAAGGCGGGACTCGACGCCATCTATCTCTCCGGCTGGCAGGTGGCCGCGGACGCCAATCTCGCCGGCGAGATGTATCCGGATCAGTCGCTGTACCCCGCCGACTCGGTTCCAGCGGTGGTGCGCCGGATCAACAACACGCTGCGCCGCGCCGATGAGATCTGCCACGCGGAGGGCGATGACAGCATCGACTGGCTCAAGCCCATCGTGGCCGATGCCGAGGCCGGGTTCGGCGGGGTGTTGAATGCCTTCGAGCTGATGAAAGCGCTGATCGAGGCGGGCGCCGCCGGCGTGCACTTCGAGGACCAGCTCTCTTCCGCCAAGAAGTGCGGCCACATGGGCGGCAAGGTGCTGGTGCCGACTCAGGAGGCGATCGCGAAGCTCATCGCCGCGCGGCTCGCCGCCGACGTCTGCAACGTGCCGACGGTGCTCATTGCCCGCACCGACGCCGAGGGCGCGACGCTCCTCACCTCGGACGTCGACGAGCGCGACCGGCCGTTCATCGACGGCGCGCGCGGCCGCACCAGCGAAGGGTTCTTCACCGTCAAAGCCGGCATGGCGGCGGCCATCGCCCGCGGCCGCGCCTACGCGCCGTATGCCGATCTCCTGTGGTGCGAGACTGCCAAGCCCGATATTGCAGAGGCGCGCGAGTTTGCCGAGGGCATCCACGCGCAGTTTCCCGGCAAGCTCCTCGCCTACAACTGCTCACCCTCCTTCAACTGGAAGCGCAAGCTCGATGACACCACCATCGCGAAGTTCCAGCGGGAGCTCGCGGCCATGGGTTACCGTTTCCAGTTCATCACGCTGGCGGGCTTCCACGCGCTCAACTACTCGATGTTCGAGCTGGCGCGCGGGTACAAGTCATCGCACATGAGCGCGTACGTGAAGCTGCAGCAGGCCGAGTTCGCAGCCGAGTCCGCCGGCTACAGCGCCACCAAGCACCAGCGTGAGGTCGGCGCAGGGTACTTCGATGCCGTCACGCAGGCGGTGAGCGGCGGCACCTCATCGATCACCGCGCTCACCGGCAGCACCGAGGAGCAGCAGTTCGAGCACGCCCCGGAGATCGCGCCGACCGGGACCGGCAGGCGTTAAAGGTCCCGGCGGAACATGATGCAGTCGACCTCGAGCAGACGCGGAAAGTGCCCGAGATTATTCGGCACCAGCGCGCTCAGCTCGAATCCGCGCTCACGGTAGAACTGCAGGGCCTCCTCGAAGTCCGGCACCTCTTCGTAGAGGCGCTGCACGGCGAGCTCGCTCTGGAGTCCCACGAACTGCCCGAGGCCTGCACCGGCTCCTGCGGCGACCTGCAGATCGTGTCCCTGCGTGTCGAGCTTCAGGTACGGGCGGCTGAACCCGAGCAACGCCTGGTAGCGCGCGAGCTCGGCGGCGAGTGTGGCGGTACGCACCGGCACCTCGCGAGTGAGATGCACGTGGCTCTGGTACCGCCGGGCGATCGCCGAGAGCGTGTGCAGGGAGCTGAACTGATCGTAGTTGAAGACGTTGAGCCGCGCCTCGCCTTCCGCCACATCGAGCGCGAGCTCCTCGACCCTCCAGCGCTCATCCGCCGCCGCTGCAGCCCGTAGCCGGGCCGCGACCTCCGGCACCGGCTCGTAGGAGATGATCGGTCCACGGTAGCCGACCCGCTCGCGCAGCATGGTTGCGTACTGGCCGGCGTTGGCGCCGACGTCGAACACGCAGTCGACCGCAAACTGCCGGAAGAAGCGGCGCAGATGCTCCCACTCGAACACCAGCGCGACCGTTCCGACCGGAATGATCTGAACATCCAATGCTCTTTCGAGCACGCGTCGCACTGCGCGTCGTGCACGGCTCACGCGCGCTAGAGTACACGAGCTGCTTCGCGTCCTTCAGGCTGCCTCTGCGGCGGCGCACGCCGCGGCCACCCGGGGCCAGGTCGTCACGGCCAGGCTCGGCCTCGCGGTCATCCGCTGCAGCCACTGCCGCAGGCTCGCGTGCGCACTGCCCAACGCTTCCCACTCGGGGGTCTGCTGCAGAAAATCGAGCTGCGGAGCGATCAGCAGGTCGGCGAGCGTCACGCTCCCGCCGGTGAGGTACGGCTGCGAGCCGAGGAGTCCCGCGAGCTCCTCGAGCACCGCGTGCGCCTTGGGCATCGCCGCGGCAATCGCCGCCTCATCCGCGGTGAGTCCCAGCAGTTTCGGTCCAACGATGCGCTGGAACGCGATGACGTTGGCCACTCCGTGGAAAAGGTACCAGTCGTTGATGTTCATGAGCTGATCCATGCGCGCGGCGCGACGCACTTCGACCGGTGTCAGCGCGGGCTCGGGCAGGACGCGATCGAGGTAACGCAGGATGGCCTGCGTCTCATAGAGCTGGAAGTCCCCGTGCTCCAGTACCGGCACCCGGCCGAAGGGATGACGCGCCAGATGCTGCGCCGAGCGCAACGTGCCGGGCTTCAGCGGCACCAGCCGATAGCGGCTGCCTTTCTCCTCGAGCGTCGCCAGCACGGCGCGCGCAAAGGGGCTGCCCGGGATGAGGTGGACGCGGAACTCGCTCATGATTTCTGCTCCTGGTCGTGTGCGGCATGCTTCGAATACAGCTCCAGCAGATAGGGCCAGCCGCCCTCGACGTCCTTGCGCATTTTCTCCCCGGCGGTCGGCCCCATGCGCTCGAAGTTGCGATGCTCGTCTACTTCGTCGTCGGCATCGCGAATTCCGCGCCTTTCGGCGTGCTCTCCGGCCAGCGCTGCATGATGGACTTCTGCCGCGTGTAAAAGCGCACGCCTTCTTCGCCGTAGATGTGCAGATCACCGAACAGGCTGCTCTTCCAGCCGCCGAAGCCGTGCCAGGCCATCGGTACCGGAATCGGCACGTTGATGCCCACCATGCCCGCCTCGATGCGTCGTCCGAACTCGCGCGCGATGTTGCCATCGCGCGTGTAACAGGCTACGCCGTTGGCGAGCGTATGCGCGTTCACGAGCTCCACCGCCGCGGCGAAGTCCGGCACGCGCACGCACACGAGCACCGGTCCGAAGATCTCCTCGCGATAGATGCGCATCTGCGGGGTGACGTGGTCGAACAGCGTCGCGCCGAGCCAGAAGCCCTGCTCGTGACCTGCGACGGTGAAGGGCAGGCCGCTGTGCGGATGGCGGCGGCCGTCGACCACCAGCGTCGCACCGCTCGCCAGCCCATCCTCGATGTAGCCGCGGATGCGCTCGAGTGCCGCCTGGCTGATGATCGGCCCCATCTCCACATCGGCCTGCATGCCATTGCCGATGCGCAGCCGCCGCGCGCGCTCGGCGAGCTTCGGTATCAGCGCCTCGCCCGTGTCGCCGACCAGCACGGCCACCGATATCGCCATGCAGCGCTCGCCCGCCGAGCCGTAGGCCGCGCCGATGAGTGCGTCCGCCGCCTGCTCGAGGTCCGCATCCGGCATGACCACCATGTGGTTCTTGGCGCCGCCGAGCGCCTGCGCGCGCTTGCCGGCCGCGGCGGAGCGCTGGGCGATGTAGTGGGCGATGGGAGTCGAGCCGACGAAGCTCACCGCACGCACCTCGGGATGATCGAGCAGTGCGTCGACCGCGGCCTTGTCGCCCTGCACGACGTTGAAAACTCCCGCCGGCAGGCCGGCCTGCTGCAGCAGGCGCGCCATGAAGATGGAGGCCGAGGGATCACGCTCGCTCGGCTTGAGGATGAAGCTGTTGCCGCAGGCGATCGCGAGCGGAAACATCCAGCAGGGCACCATGCACGGGAAATTGAACGGCGTGATGCCCGCCACCACCCCGAGCGGTTGGCGCAGCGTCCAGTTGTCGATACCGGTGGAGACCTGGTCGGTGAAATCCCCCTTGAGCAGCTGGGGAATGCCGCAGGCGAACTCGACGATCTCGATGCCTCGCGAGACCTCGCCCTGCGCATCCGAGAACACCTTGCCGTGCTCGCTGGTGATGAGCGCGGCGAGGGCGTCACGCTGCTCGTTGAGCAGTGCAAGGAAGTTGCCGAGCACGCGGGCTCGCCGCAGCGGGGGGGTGTCTGCCCAGCCCCGCCAGGCCGCGCGCGCGCTCGCTACCGCCGCCGCGATGTCCTGTGCGCCGGCGAGGGCGATCTCACGGAGAGCCGCACCGCTCGCCGGGTTGAGGACCGCGAGCCGCGCACCTTTGCCCGCGACGGCCTGTCCGCCGATCCAGTGGGGAATGAGCTCCGGAGTTGCCGAGCGGGCATTCGCCGGCGGGGATGCAAGGGGGTTGGCTGCCATGGGACTTTCCATCGGGTGTGCGTTGCGCGGGAATGACAGCGATCATAGACCACCTGCGCGGCGCCCCCCATACTGAGCCGCGATTCATGGCCACGGAACTGCTTTTCGCGACGCTGGTATACCGCGCACCGCTCAAGGCGCGGGCGGGCCGCGCGGCCCGTGCATTCGATGCGCGCCTGCTGCAGGAGTGCCGGCAGCTGCGCGCGGATGACTCCGCGGGACGGCGCTGGTCGGCGCGCCACTACCGCAACGGCTACACCTCCTACGGCTCGGCTCACCGCATGCAGCAGCTGTCGCCGACCTTTGCCGCGCTCGAGCGTGCGATCGATGCTCACGTGGCGCGCTTTGCGCACACGCTGCAGCTCGCACTCGGCAACCGCAGGCTCGCGATGACGGACTGCTGGGTCAACATCATGGGACGGGGTGCGGGGCACGGCCTGCACCTGCACCCGCTGGCGACCATCAGCGGCGTGTACTACGTCGCGGTGCCGCGCGGTGCACCGGGCCTGAAGTTCGAGGACCCACGCCTCGAGCGCTTCATGGCGGCACCGCCGCGGGCCGCGACGGCACGACGCGTCAACCGACCGTGGGTCACGCTCGCTGCGCGTGTCGGGCAGCTGGTGCTCTTCGAGAGCTGGTTGCGGCACGAGGTGCTGCCGCACCAGGAAGCGCGCGAGCGAGTCAGCATCAGCTTCAATTACGCCTGGTAGCCCAACCGGCCATCCCCGGCCTGCCAGAGCGCGAGCCACACCGGCGAGCGCAACCGGCTTGATTGGCGTTGCCAGGCGGTTTCCGCCAACCAGTCGACAGAAACGCTGTGCGAGGCCTGTCAGGCTATCAATGCCGGATTCTGTCGTGTGGGAGGTTCGATGCGAGTCGTTCTGTTCGGAGTGGCAGCACTCCTGTCGGGGTGCGTGGTGTACCAGGTGCCGCCCACGGCTCCCGCAAATGCGCCTCCCGTGGCGGAGGCCCCGGCGCCAGCACCGGAAGCGCCGCCTCCGGAGGACTCCGCGCCGGCGCCCGCAGTCAGCGTCTACGTCGAGCCACCGCTCGTGCAGCCCGCCCCGATTGCGGTCGGCTGGGCGCCGCCTCCCATGCTGGTGGAGGCTCCCCCGCCCGCGCCATTCATGGGGGCCGTCTGGGTGGGCGGTTACTGGGTGTGGCAGGGTGATTGGGTCTGGGCGCACGGCCATTGGGTAGGTCCGCCGCGTCCCGACTACGTCTGGGTGCACCCCTATTACGAGCACCGCGGCGAAGCGGTGATTTTCATCGACGGTCACTGGGCTGCGCGCGGCGCAGCGTTCGTACCGCCGCCGCCGACGCTTGCCCTGGTGATCGAGCGTCCAGCTCCGGGCGTCGTGCCCGGTCCCCGTCCGCTCGGACCCGAGGGCTGCTTCGTGCCGGCACCCCCGGGGTCGCGTCGCGGAATCATCATTCCGGCGCCGGTCGGCACCGCGCCGGCAGTCGTGACCAGTGCGCCCGCGGTCGTCGCGGTCGGCATGCGCATCTCGAGCACGCCCAGCACGGTGAACAACGCCAACAAGGTGACGAACGTTACCAACATCACGCGTGTCACGAACGTCACCAACGTGACGATCATCGCGCCGCCCGGTGCGACCGCGACCGGCCACGCCTTCAATTCGACGGTCCCCTCGGCTCCGCATCTGGCAGCGGCTCGTCCCGCGCTGGTGCAGGCGCATGCCCCGGAGCCGGTGAGCACTCATCCGCTGCCGGTCTATACCCCGGGCAGCCACCCACCAGCGCTTCCCCATCCCGCGCCGCCGATGCACCCCATGCCAGTGAACGCGGCGGTGCCCGCCACAGCGCAGGGGGCGCACTCGGTGCCCACGGCATTGGAGCACGATCCGGCGCGTGCCAATCCTGACTCGGCCCGCTCCGAGCACCCTTATCCGGGCGGATACGAGCACCAGGGCCAGGGCTCGGCGCAGCCGGCGCCGAGCAAGCAGCCGCCGCCAGCCCTGCCGCCGCAAGCGGACCACAGACAGCCGGCCCCATCGCAAGCGGACCACAGACAGCCGGCCCCATCGCAGGCGGACCACAAGGCGCCGCCCCAACCGCAGAACGCCTACCACGCCGCAGCGCCGGCGCAGAATGAGCACGGCAAGGGTTCCGCGCAGGCGCAGCCCCCGCACCAGGGGCCTGCGGCGCGAGCGCAAGGCCAGGAGCCCTCGCAGCACAAGCCGCCCGCTGCGAGCGAGCACGACGCGAAGCACGGCGAAGGTAACGAGCACTGATCCGCTGGCGCACGCGGCGGCTCACCCCGCTGCGTGCGCCGGGCGCGACGGACCGATCTAGGGCAACACGCGCCGCAGCCAGGCGGCGAGGTCGGTAATTTCCTGCGGGCACACCGCATGCGGCATGCTGTAGGCATGCCACTCGACTGCATAGCCCGCCGCCTGCAACTGCCGCAACGTCGCCTCACCGAGCACCGGGCTCACCACGGGGTCCTGCATGCCGTGCGCGAGAAAGACCGGTGTGGCCTGATTGGCGGGCAGCCGCTCGGCATCGAAGCGGCTCGCCAGCGGCTGATAGCAGGAGAGGCCGATGATGCCGGCAAGGCGCTCCGGGTAGCGCGCGCCGCAATATAGCGCCATGGCTCCGCCTTGCGAGAAGCCCGCGATCACGATGCGCTCTGCAGCGATACCTCGAGCGGTCTCCCGGCCGATCAGCTCCGTCACGAGCGCCTGTGAGGCACGAATACCTTTCTCATCCTCGGCCGCGCGCCGGTCGAGCGCGATGATGTCGTACCAGGCGCGCATGGCGTATCCGCCGTTGAGCGTGACCGGCCGCAT
>DATKMV010000027.1:0-16840 GCA_035541695.1 Steroidobacteraceae bacterium | reverse complement strand
GGATGACGTGCGGTTCCAGTTCTCGGCGAAATACGATTTCGGCACGAAACTCTAACCAGGAGCGCGAGCCATGCATGCATTCACCAGAGCCCTCACCGGATCGCTGCTCATACTCGGTGCCGGTGCGCTGCCGGCGTACGCCGCCGCGCCGGCCAAGGCGGCCAAGCCTGCGGCCACGCGCATGGAGCACGATCTGCTCGGGGACAAGGCCGTGCCGGCGGACGCGTACTACGGAGTGCAGACGGCCCGTGCGCTGGAGAACTTCCAGATCTCCGGCATCCCGATGAACGCCTATCCCGAATTCATCCAGGGCTTCGCCATGGTGAAGCTGGCCGCGGCGCGCGCCAACACCAGGCTCGGCGCGATGAAGCCGGAGCGGCTCGCGGCCATCCAGAAAGCCTACGACGCGATCATGGCGGGGAAGTACCGCGACCAGTTCCTCACCGACATGTACCAGGGCGGGGCGGGCACCTCGGCGAACATGAACGTCAACGAGGTCATGGCCAACATCGGCCTCGAGCTCACCGGACACAAGAAGGGCGAGTACCAGTTCCTCGAGCCGCACGACGATCTCAACATGTCGCAGTCGACCAATGACTCCTACCCGACCGCCATCAAGGTGGCGTTCCTGCTGCGCAACGACAAGCTGGTCGCAGAGCTGCAGCAGCTGGTGAAGTCATTCCGCGCCAAGGGCAAGCAGTATCTCGAGGTGGTCAAGATGGGCCGCACCGAGCTGCAGGATGCGGTGCCGATGACGGTCGGCCAGGAATTCTACGCGTTCGGCGCCTCGCTCGAGAGCGAGATCCAGTTGCTGCACGATGCCGAGAAGTACCTGGACGTCATCAACATGGGCGCGACCGCCATCGGGTCCGAGCTCAACACGCCCAAGGGCGGCTATCCGCAGGCGGTCGCGGCCGAGCTCGCCAAATTGACCGGCAAACCCATCGTGCCGGCGGGGGACATGTTCGCGGCGACCTGGGACCAGGAGGCCTTCGTGGTGTACTCCTCGGCCCTCAAGAGCACCGCCATCACCCTTTCCAAGATCGCCAGCGATCTGATCCTGCTCGCCTCGGGGCCGCGGGCGGGGCTCAACGAGATCGATCTGCCGGCGTTGCAGCCGGGCTCTTCCATCATGCCGGGGAAAGTGAATCCGGTGATGCCCGAGCTGATGAACGTGATCGCCTTCCGGGTGCTGGGCAACGACGCCGGCATCGGCTACGCCGCGCACAGCGGGCAGTTGCAGCTCAACGCCTACGAGCCGCTCGCCGCGCTCTCGGTCATGGAGTCGCAGCAACTGCTGCAGAATGGCTCGCAGGCCCTGCGCACCAAGTGTGTCGATGGCATCGTCGCGGACGAGCAGGTGCTCGCGCACTACATGGAGACCACCGTCGGCATCGTCACCGCGCTCAACCCGGTGCTCGGTTACGAGAAGGCCACCGAGGTGGCGAATGAGGCCTACAAGACGGGCAAGGGCGCGATCGAGGTCATACGCGAGAAGAAGCTGCTCACCGAGCAGCAGATCAAGGATCTGCTCGATCCGGACAAGCTCACGAATCTCGACAAGAGCAAGTACCAATAACCCAACCATATGAATCCCGCAGGAGCCGCACACATGTCCGCATCACGTATCTGGATCGCGCTGCTGAGCGTGCTCGCGCTGGTCGCTTCCGGCGGGGCATTGACCCAGCAGCCGCAGCCGGCGCAGGCGAAAAAGCGCAACGTCGTCATCCTCGCCACCGGTGGCACCATCGCCGGGGCCGCAGCCTCGGGGACCCAGGCGGGCTACACCTCCGGCGCCGTGACCATCGATGCGATGCTGGCCGCGGTTCCCGGGATCGACAAGCTGGCGAGCATCAAGGGCGAGCAGATCTCCAACGTCGGCTCGCAGGATATGTCCTTCGACATCCTGCTCAAGCTCGCCAAGCGCATCAACGAGCTCACCGCCAAGGGCGATGTCGATGGCATCGTGATCACCCACGGCACCGACACCATGGAAGAGTCGGCCTATTTCCTCAATCTGACCGTGAAGACCGACAGGCCGGTCGTCATGGTGGGCTCGATGCGGCCCTCGACCGCGGTGAGCGCCGATGGCCCGCTCAACCTGTACAACGCCGTCGCGGTGGCCGCCGACCCCAATGCCAGGGGGCGCGGGGTGCTGGTAGTGATGAACGATGAGATTCACGCCGCGCACTCGCTCACCAAGATGAGCACCACCGCGGTGGAAACCTTCATGTCGCCGAAGCGCGGCATCGTCGGCATCATTCACTACGGCAAGGCCGACTACTACAACAACCCCACCTGGAAGCACACGAAGCAGAGCGAGTTCGACATCACCAACGTGACCAAGCTGCCGCGTGTGGACATCATCTTCGCCTGCCTCGACATGTCTCCCGAGATCATCACCACCGATGTCGCCGCCGGCGGGGTGAAGGGCCTGGTCATAGCCGGGGTCGGCAACGGCAATATGAACAAGGGCTCGGTGGACGCTGCGGCGGCGGCGGTCAAGAAGGGCGTGGTCGTGGTGCGCAGCAGCCGCGTGCCGACCGGGGTGGTGGGCCGCAACGTGGAGCTCGATGACGACAAGCTCGGGTTCATCGCCTCCGATGAGCTCAATCCGCAGAAGTCGCGCATCCTGCTGACGCTCGCGCTCCTCAAGCAGCGCACGCCGGCGGATCTCCAGAAGCTCTACAACACCTACTGAAGCGGCCGAACCATGGCCGCAGAGCGGGGATTTGGTGCCCATGCACGGATCGGCATGTAGGCGGCGATGGTCCGGCACCACTGCCCGTGCGCCACGCATACCGATGCTGCCGCCGGCGGGCCTGGGTGTCGCCGCTGGTACGCTGCTTCTCATCGGTGCGGTTGGCCCTGCCGCGCACGCCGCGGAAGCCGGCGCGCCCCAGGCTCCGAGCACGGCTCCGGGACTCACGGATGAGCTCGATGCCGCGGAAGCCGACGGCGACCGGCCGCGGCAACTGGTCGACTGGAACCACTACGAGGGACCGTACGCCACGCTGCGGGTGGGCGGCGGGCTGCTCTGGGACTACAGCGCCTACGCGCAGGATGAGGAGAGCAAGCAGCAGATGAGGCTCAGCCCGACGGATGGCTTTCGCGACTTCCGCCTGCTGTTCAAGGGAAAATTTCCCAAGGTGAAGGGCCTCACCTACACCCTCGGCTACATGTACGACGGCGCCAAGAAGGAGTGGCGCTTCCGGCAGACCGGTCTCATGTACGAGGTCCCGGCGCTCCTCGGCAGCATATTCCTAGGGCGCACCAAGGAGGGCTTCTCCACCAACAAGATCATGGTCGGCTACCAGGGCTGGACCAACGAGCGCGCGACCGTCAACGATGCCCTGATACCGATCCTCGGGGATGGCATCAAATGGACCGGCGGCATCCCCGGCGGCAAGCTGGTCTACAACGTCGGCTACTTCTACGACAAGTACTCGGAGACCGAATCGTTCAACAAGAACGACAACCAGCTCGTCGCCCGCGCCGTCTGGCTGCCGTTCATGGGCACCAACCAGCCGCTGCTGCATCTGGCCATCGAAGGCCGCTGGGCGGACGCGAACGATGGGCAACTGCAGTATCGCTCCAAGCCCGAGGCTTTCCTGGCCCAGAGTTACGCCATCGACACCGGTAAATTTCCGGCCAACCACGCCAATACGCTCGGAGTCGAGGCGTATTATCGGCCAGGGCCGCTCATGTTCGGCATGGAATATTTCTTCAACCAGGTGAGCTCGCCCGAGACGGGCAATCCGCTCTTCCATGGCGGTGAGATATTCGCCTCGTACCTCTTCACCGGCGAACTGCATCCATACAACACCAAGGGTGCGTATTTCGAAGCGGTCACGCCGAGCACCTCGGTGTTCGATGGAGGCCCCGGGGCAATGGAAGTGGTGCTGCGCTATTCCTACTCGGACTTCGACTCCGGAACCATCCGCGGCGGGAAGTTCTGGCGTATCACCCCGGTGCTCAACTGGTACCTCTCGCCCAATATGCGGCTCGAGTTCGTGTACGGTTACGGGCACCTCGACCGCTTCGATCTCACCGGCGCGACCCAGTTCTTCCAGACGCGCATTCAGTTGCAACTTTGACGGCCCGAATCCGGCCTATACGGAGAAAAGTCATGATCAAGAGAAGAATTCCGGCTCTGCTCTCAGTGGCACTAGCGGGCCTACCCCTGTTTATCCTTGGAGGGACCGACGCGCTGGCGCAGGCCCAACCCAAGGCAACCAGTGCCAGCGCCAGGACGAGCCCGGTCGCTCCGCGCCGGGAACAGATCCAAGCGATCATCAACGAGGCCTACAACAAGTTCAAAAGCGAGACACGGGGAAAGAACGCCGACTACATTCCCGAGCTCGCCAAGGTGGACTCGAAGCTGTTCGGGATTGCAGTCGTCAGCACCGACAACCAGAGTGTGGCCGTCGGGGATACCAAGACCGCGTTCTCCATCCAATCGATCGCCAAGGTGTTCTCACTGGCACTCGCCATGGAGGAGCAGGGGCGCGACAAGGTTTTCGAGAAGATCGGCTCGGAGCCTACCGGGCGCCCCTTCAACTCGCCGGTGGCGGTGGTCGACATGCCCACGCACACCGGCAACCCTCTGGTGAACGCGGGGGCAATCGCTACCGTCAGTCTGATCACGGCCAAGACGCCGGCGGAGAAATGGAACAAGATTCTCGGGTTCTACAGCCGTGTAGCGGGCGAGAAGCTGACCCTCATCGATGCCGTCTACAAGTCGGAGGCGGCCACCAATACCGGCAACAAGGCACTGTCCTATCTGCTCGCCAAGTATGACCGGATCTATGCCGATCCCTTCGAATCGGTGGACGTCTACACCAAGGAGTGCTCGGTGGGAGTGACCGCGCTGCAGCTCGCGCGCATGGGTGCGACGCTCGCCAACGATGGCGTCAACCCCGCGACCGGCGAACGGGTGATCAAGAGCGAAAACATCCAGGAGATCCTCAGCACCATGATGATGGCGGGTCTTTACGATGGCTCGGGCGGCTGGTCCTGGCACGTGGGCCTTCCCGCCAAGAGCGGCGTCGGCGGCGGCATCGTCGCGGTGGCGCCGGGCAAGGGTGCGATCGCAGTGTTCTCGCCGCCCCTCGATGAGGCCGGCAACAGCGTCAAGGCGCAGGAGGTCATTCAGTACGTCGCGACCAAGCTCGATCTGAACATCTACACGCCGGCCTCGGTGGGCCTGAAGTAGGGAGCCGGATGCCTGTAACAGGCACACGTGGACGGGTCGACCCGGGACGGCAGCGGCAGTCGATCGCCCGCGGCGTCGACCGCGCGCTGGCCTGCCTGCTGTCGGGGGCGATTCCACTTTTCACGGCATCGCCGAGCGCGGTTGCGGCGCCTGATGCCAGCGCGCAGAGCTCCCCCTCCGCGTCGACTGCCGATACCGATATGCAGCGGCGCCTGCAACGGCTCGAGCAGAATCAGCAGGCGCTGCAGCAGCAGCTGCAGGAGAACGCCGCCGAGATCGAGGCGCTGAAGAAGCAGGCGGCGGCCGGCGCGGCCCCCCAGCCAGCGCCGGCGGCGGCTCCCAGCGCAGCGCCGGGATCAGTGGCAGCACCTGCCGCCGCAGCGCCGGGAGCGGCGGCAGCCGCTGGCGCCACGGCGGCGAGCGCGATAGCGATAGCCACGAGCGAGGAGAGCGGCTCGGGGCTCGACAAGCCGACCGCCGCGCCCACCAACGAGTATCCGGCGAAATGGGGTGACTACCAGGACTTCTTCGGATTCCACGTCGCCAACACCGACAAGGGCGATATGCGGGTCGCCATCTACACCTATGTCCGCTACCTCAACCAGAAGGGACTCGATCCGACCTACACCGACGCGTTCGGCAACGTGAAGAATGTGCAGCAGCGCCAGGAAGCACAGATCCTCAAGGTGCAGATCAAATTTCTCGGCTGGCTGTTCGATCCGAGGTTCCGCTACTTCCTGTACGCCTGGAGCTCCAACGCCACCCAGGGGCAGGGCGCACAGGTGGTACTGGCAGGCAACCTGACCTACGCGTTCAACGAGCACTTCGCGCTCGCCGGCGGCATCACCTCGCTCCCCGGGGTGCGCACCACGGAGGGCAACTTCCCTTTCTGGCTCAGCGTCGACAACCGTCTGATGGCGGATGAGTTCTTCCGACCTTCCTACACCAGCGGTTTCTGGGTGAAGGGCGATATCACTCCGACGCTGCGCTACCAGGCGATGATCGGCAACAACCTGAGCACGCTCGGGGTGAGCTCGGCGCAGCTCGACAATCACTTCAATACGATTGCAACGGCGTTGGTGTGGGAGCCGACTACCGGAGAGTTTGGCAAGGGGTTCGGGGACTTCGAGGATCATCAGCAGGCGGCGACGCGCGGCGCCCTGCACTACACCCGCAGCACCGAGGACAAACAGAGCCAGCCCAACTCGGACGCTTTCGAGAACACGCAGATCCGGCTCTCCGACGGCACCGTGATCTTCACACCGAACATCTTCGGTCCCGGCGTCGCGGTCGAGGAGGTGCGCTATCAGATGTCCTCGCTCGATGCGGGCGTCAAGTACAAGGGCTACGCTCTCGAGGGCGAGTTCTATGTCCGCAAGCTCGATCGCTTCGAGGGTCCCGGCACCGGTGTCGTGCCGAATCAGTGGGACCGCGGTTTCCAGCTGCAGGCCTCGACGATGATCATCCCCAGGACCTTCCAGGCGTATCTGGCCGGTTCCTACATCGACGGCAACTACGGCAAACCGTGGGATATCCGCGCCGGGGTCAACTGGCATCCGTGGCACAATCGCGTGTTCCGCTGGAACACGCAGGTCATGTACCTCAATCATTCCCCGGTGGGTTACACCTCGCTCACCTACAACGTCGGTAGCAAGGGTGTCGTGTTCAACACCGACTTCGAGCTCGCTTTATGAGCTTGCAGCCGGGATCAGTGGGGAGGCTTGCCATGCTGTCGCGATTGCTTTCCACCCGCGCCCGGCGGGCGCTGTCCCTGACCTTGCTGCTCGCTCTTGCCGCGGCAGGGAGCGCCGCGCTGCTCGGGGCGGCGAGGGCGGCTGCACCGGCGGGCAAGCCCGATTATCTCTTCAACGACTCGCACTTCCATCTCACCAATTACGTCCAGAAGGGTACGGATATCCACAAGTACCTGGAGATCATGGGCGATAAGGTCGGGCGCTCCACGCTCTTCGGCATACCGCTGCAGCAGCAATGGTCGTACGGCAATTCGGGCGATTACGCACCGACCTACTACCTCAACACCGATGCGCCGCTCTATTACTACTCCTTCACCGACGCTTATATCGCGCGGGTCTACCAGTCGTTGCCGCCGGAGCAGCAGGCGCGGCTCGATCCCATGATCACCGGCTTCAACCCGACCGACATGTACGGGGTCGATCATATCCGGCGCGTGCTCGAGCTCTTCCCGGGCATCTTCAGCGGCATCGGCGAGTTCTCGATCCACAAGGAGTTCGTGTCCTCGAAGATCGCCGGTGAGACTGCGAGCCTCACCAATCCGGCACTCGACCGCATCCTCGATTTTGCCGGCGAGGTGGGCCTCGCGGTCATCATCCACAACGACATCGACATGCCCTTCGCCAAGGCGGGCACCGAGCCCGTGTATCTCAAGCAGATGAAGGACCTGCTGCGCCGCCACCCGAAGACGACCATCATTTGGGCGCATATCGGTCTCGGGCGGATCGTCCATCCGACACAGGTCCAGGCCTCGGGAGGTGGCGATGGGGGTGAGCCGAGCCCCGCCTATCGGCAGATCGTCGAGGATCTCGTCAACGACCCGACGCTCAGGCACGTGTATTTCGATATCTCCTGGGATGAGGTGGCGAAATATGCGATCGCCTCACCCGCGATCGAGAAACGTACCGCGGAGGTTTTCAACGCGCACCCGGATCGGTTCCTCTTCGGCACCGACAACGTCGCGCCCTCGGATCAGGCCACCCAACTCCGCGTCTATCACCTCTGGGACCCCATCTGGGCGCAGCTGACGCCCGAAGCGAGCCTCAAGATCCGCAAAGGAAACTACGAGCGCATCTTCGATGCCGCTCGCGCGAAGGTGCGCGCCTGGGAGAAGGCCAACGTAAAGCCGCTGTGAGCCTTCAGCGCCGCGGTGCCACGCGCCCGGGTGAGATGGATGCGTAACCGGGGGGGCGCACACGAGGCGATTGCCGCGTTGTTGCTGCTGCTGCTCGCGAGCGTGCTCTGCAGCGGACTCGCGTGGGGCTACGAGCGCGACAAGACCGATATCGTCGTGCTGCGCAACGGCGATCGCATCAGCGGCGACATCGTCTCGCTGGAATTCGGCATCCTCACGCTGAAGACGGACAACATGAGCACGCTCAACATCGAATGGCCTGCGGTGCGCTCGATCACGAGCAAATTCGGGTTCTCGGTCGAGCGCGTCGGTGGCGCCAAGCTGGCCGGGATCATCGCGACGAGCGAGGACGGCACGGAGCTCGTGGTGGCGAGCGAGCAGGGCAGCGTGCGCCTTCCCATGAGCGAGGTGGAGCGCATCTCGCGCTTCTCGCCGCGCTTCTGGGACCGCATCGACGGCGGACTGTCGGTCGGCTTCAGCTACACCAAATCGAGCTCGATCCAGGTGGGCAACGTCAACTTCAATGCCAACTATCGCTCCACCACCGAGAATGCCTCACTCGCATTCAGCTCCAACACGACCAAGGATTCCTCCGGCAGCACCACGAATCGCGAGCTGCTGACCGCAGGGGTCGAGTTTCTGCGTCAGAGCCGCAACTTCTGGGGACTGCTCGGCTCGCTGGAACGCGATCAATCACTCGGCATCGACGGGCGCCTCGTCGGCGGTGCCGCGGTCGGTCGTCGCTTCGTCCAATCAGGCTACACCGAGGTCACCGGCATCGCCGGCATCGTCGCTACCGAGGAGTGGATCGTCGATCAGTCCGGGCCGCGGGCGAGCGTCGAAGCGATCGTGGGCGGCTCCTGGCAGGTCTTCAAGTTCATCGAGCCGAAGACCCGGCTCAACCTCAGTCTCTACGTATTTCCGAGCCTCACCGAAAGCGGACGCTACCGGAGCACCGGTGACCTGAGCCTCACGCACAAGTTCCCGCATGACATCACCGTTGGGCTGACCGGCTATCTGAGCTACGACAATCAGCCGCCCGAGCCGGGAGCGGAAAAAAGCGATTACGGTGTGAGCTTCAACCTCGGATACAGCTTCGGGGGATAGTGCGGCCGGACGCGCCTGCCCGAAAGGGCAGTAGGCGGGTCCGGGCGCCCTTGTTAGCGTGTCGCAAGTGGGCACAAATGCAGCGGGGAAGCAGTGGCGAGTAGCCCCCACCTCCTGAGAGGCGATCTGATGAGGACACTGGCCGCCCGGCGCGCCGAACGCAGCCGGGCCGCGGTGTCGGTCGCCTGTTGTCCGCTGTCTGCATCTCTCAATGCCGAGCCTCTCCCCCCGGCTCACCTCGCGCAGGCTCAGGTCTCGATACTCGACACGGACCAGGGCGTCGCGCAGTCCATGGCGGGAATGCTCCAGGCGGAAGGCTTCGCTGTGCGTGCTTTTGCCTGCGCGCGCGAGCTGATGTCACAACCGGAGGCCGCCCTCGATGGCTGCCTGATTGCCGACGCCACGACACCGCTCGCCTGGCTCGAGCTGCGACGCGAGCAAATCGCGCAACGATGGACGCTGCCGGTCATTCTCCTTACCCCCGGAGGAGACATCCGCAGCGTCGTGAGGGGCATGAAGGCAGGCGCCAGCAATTGCCTCAGCAAACCCGTGCAGCGTGCGGAGTTGCTGGAGGCGGTGCGGGAGGCGTTGGCGGAGAGCCGCGCGGTGCGCGAGCAACGAGCGGCGCAGCTGCGCGTGCGCGAGATGCTCGAGCGGCTCACCCCGCGGGAGCGCGAGGTGCTCGATCTCGCGCTCGACGGACTCCTCGTCAAGCAGATCGCGGCGCGGCTCGGCACCTCCGAAAAGACCATCAAGACCCACAAGGGACGCCTGATGCGCAAGATGGAGGTGCGCTCGACGCTCGGCCTGCTGCAGCTGATGATTGCGACCGGTATGCCGCTGCGCGCACCGTTCAGTGAGCCGGTCCCGGGCGGCTGAGGACCTCGCTGATGGGCGGCGCCGCCGCGGGCACAGCCTCACGATAGTCCTTGCCGAGCAACGCGGCCAGGGTGGCGGCGATCTGCGCCTGATGGACCTCGTGCGTCTGCCGACGCTCCCCGAGCGCCGCGGTATCCGGTCCCATCACCGCGATCCAGATGTTCTCGGATCCTTTCTGCTCGATGCCATGCTCCTTCCATTCCACCGGTCCGCTGCCGCGGCCGTGATCGGTGGTGATGATGAAGGTGGTGCTGTCGCGGTAGGCCGGAATGGCCTGCAGCCGCTCCCAGAGCTCCCGCACGAATCCATCGAACGCATGCGCACTGCGGAGCACGAGGTCATAGCGGCCCGAATGTGCCCAGTTGTCCGTCTCGCCGTAGCCGACGAAGAGCACGCGCGGCTGCTCGCGGTCGAAGGAGTCGAGCAGCGGCACCTGCAGGAAGGCGTCGTAAACGTCCTCGCGGTCGAGGCGCGTCGTGGACTCATACAGCCGATTCAGCAGCGCCTGCCGGGGCGTGAGCGAGCCGTGGTAAGGCAGATCCCAGCCCGCCTGCAGCGGCAGGTGGCTGCGTGGCACGTTGAGGATGTCGTTGAACGTTGCCCAGGTGGCGAAAGCGGCGACCTTGCCGTGCAGCTCCGGCAGCGTGTTGAGCCATTCGAGCACCGAGACGTTCGGGTTGGGGCCAAACTCGTTCGAGTTGATGCGCGCATCGGCATGGCCGGTCAGCATCTCGTTGTAGCCAGGGTATGAGAACGCCATCCCGTTGGTGACCCGCGCCACGCTGCCGATGGCCTGGTTGCCGAAGATCTGCCCACGCACCGCGACCGTGCTCCACAGGAAGGGCAGGAGCGCCCGACGGCGCTCGCCCGCATGTTCTCTCCAGAAATCGCGCCGCAGATCCTCCTGCTTCTCCCAGATGCCGCCGTGCTCCTCGTTCAGCAGCGTCGCGTCGGCGCCGGTGAATACCTCCTGCCAGCGCAGGCCATCGCTCACGATCAGCACCACGTTGCGCGTGCGCGGTGGCGGCTGCGCTGGAAGCGCAAGCGCGATGGAGAGCGCGAGAACCGCCGCCAGCACGAGATAGGGCGCGCGCTGCGCGCGCAGGCTATATGACATGGCAGTTCAGCTCCGCCTGCGCGCTGCGCAGGTCATGGCGAAGGCCGCTACAATAACCAACGGACAGGCCGGGAATCCATCCTCAGTCTCCATGCATCGCCGTCACGCTCTGCTGAGCCTCGCCGCGGGGATGCTCCTCTGCGCCGCGGTCCCGGCGCAGGAGCCGGGCGTCCCTTCGCCCCATGCCGCCGGCAACGCCGCCACACTGCAGGTGGGGCGGATGACGCTGCATCGCTGCGCGGCCGGTATCTGGTGCGGGCTTCTGCCGCGTCCACTCGACCCCTCGGGCAGGATTCCGGGCGCGCTCACCCTCTACTTCGAGTACTACCCGCACACCGTCGCGGGCCCTGCGGCCGGGGCGCTGGTCGCCGCCGAGGGCGGCCCCGGTTACCCGACCACCGGCTCGCGCGATGACTATCTTGCGCTCTTCGCGCCGCTGCGGGCGCGCTACGACGTCATCCTCATGGACTATCGCGGCACGGGCCGCTCGGGCGCGATCGACTGCAAGCAGCTGCAACGGGCGCCGCAGCTCACCGAGCAGGCGATCGGCGAGTGTGGCCGCTCGTTGGGGGATACCGCGCCGCTGTACCGCACGACGCTGGCGGCCGACGATCTCGAGGCGCTGCTCACGGTGCTCGGCATCGAGCGCATCGGTCTCTACGGGCACTCCTACGGCACCTATTTCGCGCAGGTGTTCGCACTGCGCCACCCGGAGCGGCTGCGGTCGTTGGTGCTCGATGGCGCCTATCCACTCTCGGGACCGGACTACGGCTGGTACCCGAACATCGCCCCTGCGATGCGCCGTAAGTTTGACCTGGCGTGTGAACGGGCGCCCGCATGCCGGGCGATCCCCGGGAGCTCCATGGAGCACATTGCACCAGCGCTCGAGGCCCTGCGCGCGCACCCCTTCGAGGCGCACGTGCAGTATGGCGACGGCCGCGTCATGGATTTCCGCGCAAATGCGACGGCCCTCGCGATCCTCATGTATGCCGGCTCGCCCGCCTACGCGAGCGTGCGCGAGCTCGACGCGGCGGCGCGCGCCTTCGTCAGCGGGGATCGGCCGCCGCTGCTGCGCCTCATGGCGGAGACCCTCGACAGTGTCGATTCACGCGATCCGACACGCGATCCGGTCAAATTCAGCGCCGGCCTTGCAGCTGCAGTGTCATGTCAGGATCCACCGCACATCTTCGACATGCATCTCGCGCCCGCCGAGCGCGTGGCGTCCCGTGACCGCATCATCGCCGCTCGCAAGGCGAGCGCGCCGGACACTTACGCGCCCTTCACGATCGATGAGTACCGGCGCATGCCGCTCGATTATGCCTATATCGATCAGTGCGTACGGTGGCCCACCGCGCCCGCCGGGCTCGTGCCGCTGACCTTCGACGGGGTTGCCTATCCATCGCTGCCAGTGCTCGTGATTTCCGGCGAGCTCGATGACCAGACGAGCGTCGCCGACGGCGAAGCGGCTGCGGCGCGCTATCCCCACGCCCGCCACATCGTCATCGCGAACGGCTTCCACGTGAACGCATTACCGCGCGCGCGCAGCGACTGCGCGGCAAGCGTGGTGCGTCGCTTCATGGAAAGCCTCGAGCCCGGCGATGCGAGCTGCGCGGCCGCGGTGCCGCCGGTGCCGCTGGTCGCGCGCTTCGAGCGCAGGTGGCACGAGCTCGCCCCGGCCGCAGCCGGTCTCGGCAACGAGGCCGACGAGGAGATGCTGCGCGCGGTCAGCGCCGCGCTCCTCACCTGTGCGGATGTGATCACACGCGCGGCGGAGAACGGTGCCGGGCGCGGCGTCGGGCTGCGCGGCGGGGCATTCACCGCTGCGACAGCGGGCGAGGGATACCGGATCAGTCTCGAGCGGGTCCGCTGGACCGAGGACCTCGCCGTCTCCGGGCGCATCGAGTGGCCCGGGAGTAGCGGTACGGTGCACGCGCAGATCGAGGTGCACTCATCGCAGCAGAACGGTCCACTCGAGCTTTCCTGGCGGGAAGGCGCGGGGTCGGCGCGCGCCACGGTGAGCGGTGCCCTCAATGGCAGGCGGGTTGCGGCGGAGCTGCCGGCACCGTAGGCCGCCCGTGCCGGTGCTCACCCGCGTGCCGGTGCTCACCCGCTTGCGGCAAGCGCGCGCTCGCTGGCAGCCTCCAGATGCACGGTGCGAGTAGGGTCGACCAACAGCCAGAGTGCGGCACTCACCGCCGCAAACACCGTACCGATGAGGAATGCCAGGGTCCAGGCGTCATGCCCGGAGAGGTAGGCGACGATCGGCGTGCAGATGAGTCCGCCGAGGTTCCCGCCGGTGTTGAGAAGCCCGGATGCCGCCATCGCGTCGGCCCGGCCGACGTGCATGATGGCAGCCCAGTAGGGCCCTTCGTTCATCTCGACCGCGGCGAAGCAGAGCGCGAGAGCGACCACCGCCAGGTAGGCGTTCGCGGCATCCACGGCGGCGAACTGCAGCACTCCGGCAGCCGGGAGAGAGAGGAGCGGGATGATCCGCAGCCCGATACGCACGCCGTAGCGCTCGCCCAGCATGCTCGCGAGCTGTCCGCCGACACCGGCACCGATCGCCGCCGCGAGCGGCGGTGTGCTCGCGAGCCAGCCACCCTCGAGCCGGGTGAAGTGCCTCTCCTGAACGAGATACAGGAAAGACCAGTTGGCGAGGAGATAAAACACGTAGTTCATGCAGACATAGGAGACCGTGAGGGCCAGCACGTCGCGGTTGCGCATCAGCTGCCATGCGCCGCGCCACGAGATCGCCTGGTCGACGCGCGCCGCGCCCTGCGGATCGAGCTCGGCGAGCTCCGCGGCGCTCACGCGCGGGTGCTCCTCGGGAGTGTCCCGGCCGTACCAGGCCCACCCGCCGATGAGCGCGAGCACCGGCAGCGTGCTCCAGGCGAGCGCGCGCTGCCAGCCGAAGCTCACCATGAGCGAGGCGATGAGCGGCGGGGTGAGTGCTGCACCGAGCTGCAGGCCCATGCTCTGCAGGCCCTGCACGAGCGGCCATTGGCGCGAGGGAAACCAGGCCTCGAACACCCCTGCGGACACCGGAAAGATCGGTCCCTGTGACGAGCCGAGCAGCAGCTGCGCGCTGAGGAGCGCCGCGAAGAGCGCCGTGCCGCCGAGGAACAGGGGCGCGAGCGGAGTGCCGAGCGTCGCGGCGAAGGCGATCAGACTGATGATGACGAACATCCAGCGCGCGCCGACCCGCTGACCGATGACGCCGCCGGGAAACTGAAGGGCGGTGTAGCCGAGCAGCATTGCCTGCAACAGCCACCCGATCTGCATCTGGCTCAGGTGCAGATTCGGCATCATGTCGTAGCTCGCGACCGTGAGTCCGCGCTGCTGCAGATAGGCGACGAAGCCGAACCCGAACAGGTACAGGAAGATCTTCCAGCGCACGCGTACGCGCGGCGGGGAATGCGCTGAGGTCCGGGCCGGGAGCGTGGGCGTCTGCGCCGCGCTCACACCCGTCTCGGCAGCGGTGCGTCGCGCCGGTAACGCAACGCCGCCGGCTCCGCGTCGAGCTCCTCGGCATAGCGGTGGCCGCTGTAAACGGCATGCACGATGGCGCCAGGGGCGAGCGCATCACCGATGCGCGTGACCGAGCGGACCGCGGCGTCGGCAAAGTCCGCCTCGCGCGCCATGAGCTCCTCGTACAGCGTCGCATCCGCGAAGCGCGTGCCGACGATCACGAGCGAGGCGCACGGCAGCCGAGTCTCCCGGTTGCTGAACTGGTTGGCGAGCGTCACGCAGCCCTCTGCAAAAGCACTGACGCGCGCCAGCGTGTGCAGCGCGATCCCGGCCGACTCGAGAGCTCGATGCACCTGCGGCTGCTCATTGCTCATGATGCCCCACGCGGAGGCGTGGCCGGCGGGCGTGACGTAGGTCACCGCCGCCCCGCCACGGGCCAGATGCTCGGCCAGCACGCTTCCCATGTAGTAGCTGTCGAAGTCATAGACGACCACCGGGCTCACGAGCCGTGCACCGCCGGCGATGTCGTCGGGCGTGAATACCCCGGGCGCGTCGAGCTCGCCCACCGGGATCTCGAGCGGTGAATACAGCAGCCGCGCCCAGCGCGCACCGGTCGCGATGACGACATGCGCCGGCTGCAGCTCGAGGATCTCGGCCGCCGTGAGACGGTTGCCGCGATAGACGTTGACGTTCGCGAGCCGCTCGATCTGGCCGCGGCGCCAGTCGAGCACGCGTCCCCAGGCGGAGAGCCCCGGCAGCCGTGTCTCGAAGCGCAGGCGGCCGCCGATGTCATCGGCCGCTTCGGCGAGGGTGACCTCGTAGCCGCGGCGGCCGAGCGAGAGCGCGCACTCGAGCCCGGCAGGACCGCCACCGACAACCAGCACCGCGGCAGCGTTGGCCGCGGGCGCGATGCGCTCGGGATGCCAGGCGCGGCGCCATTCCTCCCCGGCGGTCGGGTTCTGCGTGCAGCGCACCGGCACGCCGTCGTGCCAGCTCGAGATACAGATGTTGCAGCCGATGCACTCGCGGATGTCCTGCTCGCGACCGGTGTCGATCTTCAGCGGCAGGAAGGGGTCGGCGATCGAGGGACGCGCGGCGCCGATGAGATCCAGCACACCGCGCCGGATCTGCCCCACCATGGTGTCGGGCGAGGTGAAGCGGCCGACCCCGACGACGGGCTTGCGGGTGAGCTTCTTCACGAACTCGATCACCGGCTCGTGGCTGCCTTCCGGGGCGAAGCGCGACGGCGGGCAGTCGGTGGGCGAGGAGTCCATCTTCACGTCCCACAGATCCGGTACCTCGGCGAGGAGCGCGACTACCTCGTGAGCCTCCGACGGCGCGTTGTCGCTCCTGCGTGCGCGCAGCTCCTCGAGGCTGATGCGCAGCGCCACTGCGCATTGGCCGGCCACCGCCTCGTGCGTCACCTCGAGCAGCTCGCGCACGATGCGCACGCGGTTCGCGACGCTGCCGCCGTAGGCGTCGGTGCGGAAATTCCACTCCGGCAGCAGGAACTCGTACGGCAGGTAGCCCATGCCGGCGTACACGTACACGATGTCGAAGCCGGCACGCTGCGCGCGCCGCGCGGCGTCGGCCTGCCAGGTGAGGAGCTGGCGGATGTCGTGCGCCTCCATGACGCGCGGCCGCTGGTTGCCCATGAAGTTCACGTGCGTCGCCATCCAGGCGGTGCCGGAGGGGGACATGGGCGGGATGCGGCTCGCGCGGTTCATCACCGAGCCGCCGCCGTGCCAGAGCTCGATGCCGGCGAGCGCGCCCTCGCGGTGCACCGCCTCGGTCATGAGCGCGTGGCTGCGCACGTCGTCCTCGTCCCAGAGCGTCGCGTAGGGGAGCGGCGCATCGTCCGAGCTCGGGTCGATCGACACGTAGCCGGTGCACACCACGCCCCAGCCCCCCTCGGCCTTGGTGCCGCGGAAGGCGGCGCGCATGTGCGGCATGGCGTTGGTCATGCCGGCCGCGTGCGGCACGGCGTAGAAGCGGTTGCGCGCGGTGACCGGCCCGATCTTCACGGGCTCGAACAGGATGTCGTAGCGGGGGTTGCGTGCCATGGGAATCCAGTGGGCGCGGCGCACGCGGCGCACGGGCCGGATGCGCGCGAGTCTGCCCGTAGTTGAGCGGATGTTCAATAACCACCGCCGAGCGGCTATGCTCT
>DATKMV010000026.1:0-2768 GCA_035541695.1 Steroidobacteraceae bacterium | reverse complement strand
TTCAATCGTAAGCCGCACCACCCGAGCGCGCCGGCGCGCCTCCTGTTCCTCTAAGGCGGCTGACCGGTCGCGACTCCGCCCATTGAGTGCGGATTCCGGCGAAGCCGGTCCAGCGTTCCGGTTAATGTCGGGCCGGTGTTCCGAAGGATGCCGGGCCGGGTGGACGCGGTAGGGACAGTTTCGATGATGAGGCCTGCAGCGGTCAACGATGTTTGGCGCGCGATGGCGCGGGTGCCTTGAGAGCGAGGCCGCGGTGTTTGCGCATCGAGTCACCTTTGAGAACGACGCGGTAGCTGTTGTGCACGAGCCGATCGAGGATGGCGTCGGCGACGGTGCGATCCCCGAGATATGCATGCCATTGATCGACGGGGAGTTGACTGGTCATGAGCGTGGAGCGTCGATCATAGCGGTCATCGAGGATCTCGAGCAGGTCACGCACCGTTTCATCGCCAAGAGGCGCGAGGCCAAAGTCATCGATCAGGAGCAGGTCCGCTTTAGCGAGTTGTCGGTAGAGAGCCGAGCGCTTCTGCAGCGCCTTGTAGCGGGCGAGCTCCTCGATGAGACGCGGCAGACGGAAGCAACGCACCGAGAAGTCGGCACGGCAGGCGGCGTGGGCGAGCGCGCACCCCAAGTAGCTCTTGCCAACGCCGGTGGGGCCGGTGATGAGCACGTTCAGGTGCTCGCGGATCCAAGCGAGATCGGTGAGTCGGGCGAGCTCGGCGGGATCAAGGCCACGTGGGGTGCGAGTGTCGAGGTCTTCGAGACAGGCGATGACCGGGAGCCGTGCCCAGCGCAGGCGTTGCACCAGGCGGAAGGAAGCGCGCTCGGTGATCTCGTGTTGGATCATGAGCCCCAAGCGATCCTCGAAGGACATCTGGGCGTGATCGGGCGCAGTGATCTGTCGTTCGAGCGCCTGCGCCATGCCGTGCAGGCGCAGCTGCGTGAGTTGCTGGACGAGCGGTTCGGTGAGCATCGAGGGGATCTCCTTGTTGGTTTACTGGAAGTAGCCCGGACCCCTCACGTTCTCGTGCACGAGGTCCAGAGCCGCTTGGGGTTCGGGCGCTGCGGGCGCCTCGATGAGGGTGCGCACGGCCCGATAGCTGTAGCTCTTGAGCGCTACGGCACGCTCACAGGCGCGTTCGAGCTCGGCGGCAGTGAAGTCGCGGGCCAGGCGCAAGATGCCTTGAGCGCTGCGCAGCGTCTCCTCCGGATGCACGCGCCGCGCAGCTTGCTGTCGCAGGACCTCAAGCGTCGCGGGTCCTATAGCGGCGGCGCGCTCGAGCACGTAGGCGAGGTTATTCTCGATGACGGCGACATGCCGCTGCGGGCGATGGCCATCGCGGGTGCTGCGGCGTCCGCGCTCGAGGGTTCTCGGGTGCGTGGCCACCAGCGCGCCGGCGTGGAAGATCTCGACCACCTGCGCACTCAACCGTACATCGAGCTGCTCGCCGATGAGGCGATACGGCACCGAGTAGTAGGCCCGTCCGACCTGGATGTGGTAGTCGGGATGCACCTTGGCCTTCTTCCACTCGCCGAACTCGTACGCCCGCGCGGGCAGTGCTCGCAACGCCGGCCGATCGAGCTCGAGGAAGCGCGAGTGGCGCGAGCCGTCGAGCTTCTTGAACGGCCTGTGGTTGAGCTGCTCGAGGAGTTCGCCGATCGCCGTGTTCAGCTCGCCGAGGGAGAAGAACGTCCGGTTACGCAGCCGCGCCAGGATCCAGCGCTCGACGACCAGCACCCCGGCTTCGACCTTCGCCTTGTCGCGGGGCTTGCGCACTCGAGCCGGCAGGATCGCCACCCCGTAGTGCTCGGCGAAGTCCTGGTAGCTGGGGTTTATCTCCGGCTCGTACCGATGAGCTCGGGTGACGCCGCTCTTGAGGTTGTCGGGCACCATGGCCGCCGGCGCGCCGCCCAGGTACTCGAGCGCTCGCACATGGCTGCCAAGCCAATCGGGGAGCGACTGCGTCCAGGTGGCCTCGGCGTAGGTATAGTTCGAGCAACCCAGCACCGCGACAAAGATCTGCGCCTCACGCACCTCGCCGCTGTGCGGATCGGTGATCGGCACGGTGTGACCGGCGTAGTCGACGAAGAGCTTCTCGCCCGGCGGGTGGTTTTGCCGCAGCACCAGCTCCTGGGTGGCAAGCCAGCGCCGGTACCGATCGCAGAAAACGCTGTACTGCCAGCCATCCGGCCGGGCAGCTTTGTACTCCTGCCACAGCAGCAGCCGCGTCACACCCGGCCGGGACAGCTCCGCATGCAGCTCGGCAAAGTCCGGCTGCGGACGGCTCGACAGCGGGACCGAGCGTTCATAGAGCCGCGCATGAAGAGCGCTCTCGGTGAGCTCCTCCGAGAGCGGCCAGACCAAACCGGCTTCACGCGTTCGGCGGACGCACTCTTGCACCGTCGAGCGTGCCGAACCGATCACCGCCGCGATCTTGCGGTCGCTCAACCCTGCGGCCTTCAGCCGCAATACGTCACGTATCTTGCGCACGGGCAACCTCTGCTGCGCCACCGTCGACCTCCTTCCTTCCAGGAAAGAGGCCATGGTGGCGGGGGTCAGCCCGCGTCACACCCTATGCCGGCATGCTCCGGAATGGTGGCCCGACATGGCCCGGAACGGTGGCCCGGCATGCTCCGGAATCAGTGGCCGGCATCGTCCGGAATCCGCACAAGAGCATGGTGCGCGTCGCCGCCGCACGACGGCCGCGTGCGGGATAGAATGCCGGCTTCGCCGGCCGCTGCCCCGCTATTTAACCGTGCGCCTGCTA
>DATKMV010000025.1:0-43550 GCA_035541695.1 Steroidobacteraceae bacterium | reverse complement strand
TGCTGGTGATAGTCCTCAGCGTAATAGAACTTCGGCGCATCGAGGATCTCGGTGGTAATCATGCCGCGGCCCGCTGCAGTGAGCCGCGCCTGATAAATCCGCTTCGATTCCTCGGCTGCTGCACGCTGCTCGCTATCGAGTGTGTAGATGACGGAGCGGTATTGCGTGCCGACATCGTTACCCTGACGCATCCCCTGGGTCGGATCGTGTGCCTCCCAGAAAGCCTCGAGCAGTTGCCCGTAAGAGAGCTGCTTTGGGTCGTAGATGACGCGCACCACCTCGGCGTGCCCGGTGTCGCCGCTGCAGACCTCTTTGTAGGTTGGATTCGGAGTGAATCCGCCCGCGTAACCGACCGCGGTGGAATACACCCCCGGCAGCTGCCAGAAGAGTTTTTCAGCACCCCAGAAGCAGCCGAGACCGAAGAGCGCCTCACGCAGGCCGACGGGAAATGGCGGCACGATCCGGTGGCCGTTGACGAAGTGGGTCTCGGGCACACTGAGCGGTGTGTCGCGCCCGGGCAGCGCTGTATCGGCTGCCGGCAGGGTCGATTTCCTGTGGAACAGCGCCATGGCGAAGGTCTCCTGCAGGTGGGATGCAGAGTGTGGGGACGCGCAGCGCGCGACTCAAGTGTCGGTCGCGTGCCGGGCTGCGTCCGCGGCAGCTTGCGACCTGCGCTGCAGGCACCGTAAGCTCTCGCCCGCCATGGGTATCAGCCAGCCGCAGAACCTGCGCACTCCACCGATCGAGAAACTCCGTCCCTATGGGATACGGGTGAGTCTCCCGCCCGGGGATCCGTTCCGCAAGCTCCTCGGGCCGGAGTGGCAGCGCCTGCACTGGTACTCGACTCCAGCCGAGCGTGATGCTGCCATGGCGGAGATGAGCCGGCGACACGAGTACTCCCGTGCCGGCGACAAGCCCGCGCTCGTGTTCCAGAAGATCGAGAAGCTCGCCGAAAGTCGCGGGCTCTAGCAGCGCCCCGCTCAATACGGACCGCCGTAAAACGGCCGCCCCACGAACAGGTAGTACTGCTGGTTGCCGTGGGTATCGAAGCCGGCCGCGATGTAGATCGGCCCGATGAAGGTGTCGAGTCCCAGCCACACGCTCGCATCGCGCTGGGTGTTGCCGAAGCTCGCTTCGCTGCGGTTCTGCCAGACGTTGCCCACCTCGACTGACGCGCCCAGATAGGTGGGGAGGTCGAAATATCCCGGACCGCCGCGACCGATCTGGCGATAGAAGAGTGCCCGTGCGATGCCGTAGTCCGGTCCCAGCAGCGAGTCGGCCCGCAGCCCCGATAGGTTCAGAAATCCGCCGAGCGGGAACTGCAGATTGAGGTCGGTGACGTTCGCCTGCAGCGTGGTGCCACCGGCCGCGGAGAAGGCGAGCGTGTCACGGCCGAAGGAGTAGGCACCGATGTAGCTGCCCGTGACCTGGTCGGCCGTCTGCACGATGCCACTCGCGTTGCGGTAGGCGCTGTATTGCACCACCGCCTGTTGACCCCGGTGCGGAAAGTTGATGTCGTCCAGGCGATCGTAGGTGAGGCGCACGAAATACTCGTGCAGCTGGTAGGGGGTGAAGCTCTGCACCGGCAGGTTCGGATCCGCCGGATCGCCGATGGCGAGCACGTAGTGGCCCTGCTCGCGCTCCGCACCGACACGGATCTCGCCCCAGTTGCCGAACTGGCGCCCGAAGTCCACTCCATAGTCAAACGTGTGCAGCCGGTATTTCGCCGTCAGGTTCTGCTCCTGATAGAGGTAGATGTCGCGCTCCAGGTCCGAGATGTGCGGCATGACGAACCATCCGGAGTACTGCGCGAGCGGCAGGAACAGCTCCGAGGAGATACCGGAGGTGCTGCCGACGGCCAGGTCGGTGACCCACTCGCCGGCGTTGCGGGTGATGTCGGACATCACGAAGCGCATCGCCGCCGTGTAGGTCGAGTTGCCCTGGAAATCGTCCTGGAGACTCAGGCCGAAGCGCAGGTAGTTCGGCCCCTGCGAGCCCGGCCGTGCGTCGATGGCGAGACCGTAGTGATCCGGCTCGCCCACGACTTGATAGTCGAGTGTGTCGAGCGCACCGCGGCCGTAGAGCGCGGTCACCCGGCGCGCAACTGCATTCGCGTCGAGGGGCTTGCCCACCAGGTCGCCAAAGAGGGTGTGAGCGGCCGCGGCATAGCGCTCGGAGCCCGGCTCCACCGTCACGAAGTCGATGCGCGGCGGCGGCACCCGCTGCGCCTCGCGGCGCACGGTGTAGCCCTGCATCTCCTGCTCGCTGACTGCCAGAGCCGCGAGCGTCGCGGCACTGGCGCGTGCCGCTTTCTCGCCGGCGCTGATGACGCGCGCGACTCTGCCGAAGTCGAACGCCGACGCATCGCCGAGCTCCGGCCGGATGAGCACGTCCTTCGGGCCGAGGGTGGCGAGCTGCGCCTGCGAGTTGCGGTTGATGAGGATGGCCAGCATCTGGTTCGAGATCACCGGAGCGCTGGTGAGCTGCTTGCGCGGCAGGAGCGCCGAGCCTACATCCACGACGATCAGCACATCGACGCCCATGCTGCGCGCGATGTCCACCGGGATGTTGTCCGCGATGCCACCATCGACGAGCAGCCGTCCCTCACGCTCGACCGGCGCAAAGACCCCGGGCGCCGACAGGCTGGCACGCATCGCGCTCGTCAGATCGCCCGAGCCGATGACGACGCTGTCGCCGCTCTCGAGATCGGTCGCCACCGCGCGAAAGGCAGTCGGGAGCTCGTCGAAATCATTGATGCGCGCCACCGGCAGCGTCAGCCGCCGCAGCGTCTCGGTGAGCTTCTGTCCCTGGATGAGTCCCTTCGGCACCGCCAGGTGCCCCTCGCGCAGACCGAAGTGGTACTTGACGAGGAAGGTTTCGTCCTCCTCCTTGCGCCGCAGATCGAGATCCTCGCGCGGCGGACGGTCGCGGAAAGCGTCCTGCCAGTTGATGGAGGTCATGATCTTCTCGATATCGCGCGCTGACAGGCCGCTCGCATACAGCCCGCCGACTACCGCCCCCATGCTGGTACCGGCGATCGCATCGATCGGCACGCGCATCTGCTCGAGCACTTTCAGGACGCCGATATGAGCCGTGCCGCGGGCGCCGCCGCCCGACAGGACGAGTCCGATACGCGCTCGATGAGCGTCGCGGGAGGCGAGGGGCGCCGCGCTCGACTGTGCATCGCTGCCGGAAGGGGCTGCGAGACACGCTGCCAGGAATAGACACAGCGCCCGCAGACGGGACGCGACCGCCCGTGTTGACCTCACGCGCCGAAGAATACCAGCATTGTGCTCGAGAACGCGGCGGAAGAGTCGCAGCCCGCGCACGCCATCACAGATAATGTGCCCATGAACCGCTCTCTGCTGTGCTCCCTGGCGGCGCTGCCGCTCGCCGCGGCCTCCTCAACAGCGCCGGCGCAGACGCCGGGCTCGAGCGATTGGGCTTATTACGGCGGTGATGCGCTCGGGCAGCACTTCTCCAGTATCGATCAGATCAACCGCAGCAACGTCGCACGACTCGAGGTGGCCTGGACCTATCGAACCGGCGAGCTCGGTGCGGGGTTCGCAAGCGCACGGCAGCTCACCTTCGAAGCGACGCCGGTGCTGGCGTTCGGGCTGCTGTACCTCGAGACCGGGACCAACGTGGTGGTCGCACTCGATCCCGAGTCAGGACGGGAGCGCTGGCGCTTCGATCCACATATCGACCGCAGGCAGCGCTACGCCGAAGCGACCTCGCGCGGGGTGAGCGTCTGGGACGGGGGCGCCGGCGCCTGTCGCCATCGCCTGTTCACCGGGACACTCGATGCGCGATTGCTGGCGCTCGATGCCGAAACCGGGCAGCCCTGCGCCGGGTTCGGTACGAACGGACAGGTGGATCTCACCAGTGGACTGCGCATCCGGGACGCCGGAGCGTATCTGATCACCTCTCCGCCGGCGATCTTCGGGCGGATCGTGATCGTGGGCTCCGCGATCGGCGACAACCGTGCGACGGCGGTCGAGCGCGGAGTCATCCGTGCCTACGACGCCGAAAGCGGCGCGCAGCTCTGGTCGTTCGACCCGCTGCCCGACTCGCCCTCGCACCCGGCCGCCGGCGACTGGCAGCTCGCGCAGGCGCAGAGCACCGGTGCGGCCAATGCCTGGGGCGTGATGACGGTCGATCAGGAGCACGGCCTCGTGCTGGTACCGACCGGCTCGGCGAGCCCGGATTATTTCGGCGGCGAGCGCCTCGGCTCCAATCGCTTCGCGGACTCGCTGCTCGCGCTCGAGGCGCGCTCTGGCCGGCTCGTGTGGCACCAGCAGCTGGTTCATCATGATCTGTGGGACTACGATCTCGCGGCGCAGCCGGTGCTGGGCGATGTGGAGGTGCAGGGGGTGCCGGTTCCCGCGGTCCTGCAGGCGACCAAGACCGGGATGTTGTATGTGTTCGAGCGCTCGGCCGGGCGGCCGTTGTTTCCGGTCAGCGAGCGGCCCGTTCCGGCGAGCCATGTGCCGGGCGAGCAGGCTTCACCGACACAGCCGTTCTCCTCGCTCCCGCCATTTGCATCAGCGCAGCCGGTACAGGCGCGTGATGCCTGGGGGCTCACGTTCTGGGATCGTGGCAAGTGTCGTGAGCTCATCGAGTCGCTGCGCAACGAAGGGCTCTTCACACCGCCGGACCTTCGCGGCACGCTGCTCGTGCCCGGCTACATCGGCGGCGTGAACTGGGGCGGGCTGGCGTTCGATCAGGACCATGGGCGCATCATTGCAGCCGTGAACCTCCTGCCGATGGTGGTGACGCTGCTCACGCCCGGGGAGTTCGAGCGCGAAGTGCGCTCGGGTGAGTATCCGCACTCGCAGTTCGGACCCCAGGCGGGCGCACCCTACGCGATGCGCCGCGAGCCGCTGCTCTCTCCGCTGGGCCTGCCGTGCACGGCTCCGCCCTGGGGCGCGCTCGTGAACATCGACCTGCGCCATAATCGTATCGCCTGGCAGTCGCCCCTCGGCTCGACGGAAGGCTTCACGCCGTGGTTCCTGCCGGTGCGCGAGTTCGGCATGCCCAACATGGGCGGACCGATCGCCACCGCGGGCGGGCTGGTGTTCGTCGCAGCTGCGATGGATAGCTACCTGCGCGCCTTCGACATCGAGACCGGCGGGGAGCTGTGGCGGCACAAGCTGCCCGCCGGCGGGCAGGCGACGCCGATGACCTATCGTGCGGGGACCAGCCAGCGGCAGTATGTGGTCATCAGCGCGGGCGGCCACGGACCGCTCGGCACGCCGCGCGGTGACTATGTGGTGGCGTTCGCCCTGCCGGCGGCGCGAGTGGCGCATTAGCTGCACGGAGAGAGCGCGGATGTCGCTGTTGTTCATCGTCTCGCTGCTGATCCAGGCGGGTTTCATCATCCACGTCATCAAGACAGGACGTAATCAGCTGTGGATCTGGGTGCTCATCATTCCGGGTCTCGCGCTCGCCGGCATCCTTGCCTACATCGTGGTCGAGATCCTGCCGGAGCTGTTGGGCAGCCGCGCCGTGCAGCGAACCGCGCGCGGTTGGCGCCGCGCGGTGGATCCCGGCGCCGAGCTGCGCCGTTACGAAAGCGAGGCGCGCGTGGGGGGCAACGTCGCCAGCCGCCAGCGCTATGCGGAAGAGCTGGTGCGCCACGGACGCTTCGATGAAGCCATCGGCCAGTATCGCGAGACCCTCAGTGGGCTCTACGAGCACGACCCGAACCTGATGCTGGGGCTGGCCCAGGCGCAGTTCGGCAAGGGAGACGCCGCGGGTGCACGTGCCACGCTCGATGACCTCATCCGCCTCAATCCCGACTTCCGCTCGCCGGTCGGGCACCTGCTGTATGCGCGCGCGCTCGAGGCCGAAGGTGACGTGTCGAAGGCGCTCGAGGAATATCGCGTGCTCGCCGACTCCTACCCGGGTGCGGAGGCTGCGGTGCGCTACGCGCAGCTCCTGCACAAGCAGGGTCAGCGCGCCGAGGCACAGCGGATCGCCCGGGAGCTGCTCGAGCGGGCACGCATCGCGCCCGGGCACTATCGGCGCGCGCAACGCGAGTGGCTCGACGCGGCGCAGCGCCTGGAGCAGAGCTAGCGGGCGACGGCCACGGCCCGGTGCCTGCGCGCCTTCGCCGTGCGCGAGTAGCCGGCCAATGCCAGCAGCGTGAGGAGGTCGAGCGCACCGCCACCGCCACCATGACCACCACCGCCGCCCGCTGCGGCGCTGTTGCTGTTCGGCGCGGACACGCTGTAGGCGACTGCGCTGAGACATGCGCCGTTGCCCGCCGCCGCCGGCGCGCTCGTCACCGCACTGCTCGAGCTCACGAGCACCATCGCGCTGTCCGTGCGGCCCTGGTCATCGGTTACTGTCAGCATCAGCGTGTAGGTGTTGGGCAATGAGGGCGCGACGATGCTCGCGCGCGCGCTGTTCGCATTCTCGATCACGGCGGGCGGGCTCGTGGTCGGCGGCACGACGCTCCAGGCGTAGCTGACGATGTTCGCGTGGCAGGCAGCTCCGCTGCCGCTCGCATCGAGCGTGACCGGACTCCCGGCCCGCACCGTCGCGGGCACCGCCACTGCCGCAATGGGACGCAGGGCCTGCTGCACCGCTCCCTTGGCATTGGCGATGCCGGCTCCGCAGGTCTGGGTGGTGCAGCTGCACTCCTTGGTCTGCAGATCGTTCGGCCCGGTCGGCACGTGGCACAGCGGCGGTGGCATGCCGGTCGTCGGATCGATGACCGTGGATACCGGGAAGGGCTTGGTCGCGCCGGCCTGCAGCCGCGCCATGAGCTGATCCGGTGTCAGGTTGCCATTGACCGACAGCATGAGCCCCGCGATGCCGGAGACGATCGGCGCCGAGAAGCTGGTGCCGACGTTGAAGTTGTACTGGTCGGTGTAGATGTCGTTCGCCGGGCCGGTAGTGCCGCTGTTGCTGGTGGTGATGATCGAGAACTGACAGGGCTGCCCGGCACCCGTCGTGACGCAGTTGCCCGCGGGCGCACTCACCGCGATCTCAGGTCCCAGGCTGCTGTAGCCGACCTTGGTGCCGACCTGGCGCAGGCCGGCGACGGCGACCGCGCCGGTGCAGTTGGCTGGCACATCCACCGGACCGCCTTCGTTGCCGGCCGAGACCACGACCAGCACGTGGTACGGCGGTGCACCCAGCTCATCGATGATCTGCTGATAGGCCGGGAAGTCCTGTTGGCACGGGCCGCCCGCCTCGCCGAGGCTCATGTTGATGATCCGCGCCGGGTAGGGATTGGCCGGAACGCCGGATACCGGCATGCCGGCCGCCCACGCCATGCCCGCGAGGATGTCGGAATCATAGCCGCCGCATTTGCCGAGCACCCGCACCGGCTCGATCCATCCCTGCCAGGCGACACCCGCGATGCCCTGCGTGTTGTTGGTGATGGCGCCGAGGATTCCGGCGGTACGCGTGCCGTGCCAGCTGCTGTTGGTCACCGTGCAGCCCGTGAACTGCGTGGTCTTCGCATCGGCCGCCGTCACCCAGTCCCCGGGATCGGAGGCGTCGGAATCGCGCGCGTCGCCATCGTTCGCCACGACGGCGTTGGAGATCATGTTGTAGCCGGGCAGGAGACGGTTGGCACTTGCGTTGCGCAGATCGGGATGATCGAAACGCACCCCGGTGTCGAGATCGGCAATCACCAGACCGCTCGAGCCCGTAGTGACATCCCACGCGGCGACCGCGTTCACGGCCGCGGGCTGCGCGCTCTGCAGGTACCACTGCGCGCCGAACAGGGAATCATCAGGCATTGCGAGCGCTCGACGCCGCACGTCGGGCTCGGCGTACTCGAGCTGCGGATCGGCACGCAGCCGCGCCAGTGTTTGCGCAGCGCTCTCACCCGGGCGCGGCGTGACGCGCAGCAGATGTATTCCCGAGACGATGTGCCGCGCCTCGGCGACATGCAGGCCGTGACGCTCGGCGAGCGCCGCCACCCGATCGGGCGCGGCCGGGTAGGCCGCGGACGAAAGCCCGCTGCGCAGCCTCACCATGAAGCGCTGGACCGCCGGCTGCGGTGCGGCGCTCGCGGGCGCCGGCGGCGGCACGGCCGGTGCGGCCGTGGCCTGCACCTGGGCAAGCGCGGCGAGCAGCACTGCGCCGAGCAGGCAGCGGGGCAATCCTCGGACACGCATGGAGCGACGATACCGGAAGCCCGGACGCGAAGCCTGCCTTCAGCGCACAGAGGGTGACCGGCTTCGCGTTCCGCTGGGGATCTGTTGCGTGATGCAGTGGACATTGCCACCGCCGAGCAGTATCTCGCGCGCCGGCACGCCGACCACCCGCCGCCCCGGAAACAGCCGCTTGAGCCGCGTCGCAGCCAGTGCGTCGGTGCGGGCATCGAGCAAGGGCATGACGATTGCGCCATTGGCCACGTAGAAGTTGACATAGCTGGCCGCGAGTCGCTCGCCGGCGACACGCGCGCGGCTGCCCTCGCGTGCGATCACGCCGGCGGCTTCGCTGGCACGCATGTAGAGCGGACCGGGCATTGGCAGCAGTACCACCTCGAGGCGCCGCCCACGGGCATCGCGCGTCGCCTGCAGACGCTCGCGAGCATCGAGCGAGATGGAGTACTGCGGGTCGCGCCGGCGCTCGCTCCAGGTGAGGCACACCACGCCGGGCCGCGCGAAGCAGGCGAGGTTGTCGATGTGGCCGCTGGTCTCGTCGTTCACCACGCCGCGGCCGAGCCAGATGATCCGGGTCACACCCAGGTACTCGCTGAGCCGCCGCTCGATATCGCTGCGCTCATAGCGCGGGTTGCGGTTGGGGTTGAGGAGACACTCCTCGGTGACGAGCGCGGTTCCCTCGCCGTCGACGTGTATGGCACCGCCCTCGTTCACCATCGGTGCCCGGTAACGCTCGAGACGCTCGATCTCGAGCACCTTGCGGGCGACGAGCTCATCCTGATCCCAGGGGAAATACAAGCCACCGTCGAGGCCGCCCCAGGCGTTGAAGTGCCAGTCCACACCGCGCACGTTGCCGCGCCGGTCCACGACGCAGGTCGGACCGACATCCCGCATCCAGGCGTCATCGTGCGCGAGCTCCACGAGCCGCACCTGCTCGGGGAGCAGCGCGCGCGCCGCCTGGTACTGCGCGGCAGAGGCACCGACCGTCACCGGCTCGAACTGCGCGATGGTAGCGGCGACCTGCGCGAACGCCCGCTGCGCGGGACGTGCCGCCTCGCGCCAGTTGTCGGGCCGCTCCGGCCAGAGCATCCAGCAGCCGGCATGCGGCTCGAACTCCCCCGGCATGCGAAAGCCGTCCGCGGCCGGCGTGCCCGGCAGAGTGCGTGTCATTGGCGCAGTCGGCTGTGCCGGAATCCGTAGAAGGCGTAGATCGACATGCCGACGATGGTCCATATCACGAGCCGCAGCCAGGTCTCGTTGGAGAGCGCCAGGGTCATGCCGAGGCAGACCAGGGCGCCGAGCGTGCAGGTGACCGGTGCCCAGGGCACGCGAAAGGGCCGGTAGGCATCGGGGCGCGTCCGCCGCAGGACCAAGACACCGACGCACACCACCGCAAAGGCGAGCAGGATCCCGATGGAGATCAGATCCGCCAGCACATCGAGCGGAAAGACCGCGGCGATGAGTGCCGCGCCGATTCCGGTGAAGACCGTCGCGACGTGCGGGGTCTTGAAGCGCGGATGGCAGCGGCTGATGAGCGGCGGCAAGAGACCATCATCCGCCATCGAGAGCAGGATGCGCGGCTGCCCGAGGAGCGAGGTGAGGATGACGGAGGTCATCCCGGCAATGACCCCCACCTTGAGCAGCGGCGCGAGCCAGGCGAGCTGCGGATGCGCATCGAGCGCGACCGCCACGGGAGCGTCGGAGTCGAGCCTCGGATAGGGCAGCATGCCGGTGAGCACGGTCGCCATCGCCACGTACAGCACCGCGGAGATCACCAGCGCGCCGAGGATGCCGACCGGCAGATCGCGCTGCGGGTTACGGGCCTCGAGCGCGGTGGTGGAGGCGGTATCGAAGCCGACGTAGGAGAAAAAGATGATCGCCGCGCCCTGCAGTACGCCGCTCCAGCCGAAATGCCCGAAAGTGCCGGCGTTGGGTGGCAGGTACGGCCGCCAGTTGCCCGGATTCACGTAGCTCAGACCCGCCAGCACCATGATGATGATGATGCCGACCTTGAGTGCCACCATCACGGTGTTGGCACCCGCGGACCAGCGCACCCCGACATACAACAGCGCCGTCATGGCGGCGATGATCAAGACGGCCGGCACGTTGATGATCGCCCCGGTGACCACCAGGCGATCGTGCGCATCGACCCCGAGCGGCGCATTGACGAGCGCTGCCGGCAGGTGGACGTGCGCGTCGGCGAGCAGGCTCACGACATACGCCGACCAGCTCACCGCGACGGCCGATGCGGAGATCGCGTACTCGAGCAGCAGGTTCCAGCCGATGAACCAGGCAAGCGCTTCGCCGAGAGTCGCGTAGGTGTAGCTGTAGGCGCTGCCGGGCACCGGCAGAAACGCCGCGAACTCCGAATAACACAACGCCGCCAGGCCACCACCGAATGCCGCGATCAGCAGCGACAGCGTGATGGCCGGGCCCGAATGGTTGGCGGCCACGGTGCCCGTCAGCACGAAAATACCCGAGCCGATGGTGGCGCCGAGGCCGATGGCGATGAGCGCTTTTGCGCTCAGCACCTGTTTCAGGCGCGACTTGCCGGCTGCCGCGGAGTCGATGGGCCGTACCGCCATGAGCTGTCGCAGCAGCGAGCGCTGCGCCGCGGGCGTGCCCCCGTTCTTATTGATATCGATGGCGTCGGACATCCACTGCTCGTTTCATGCTCACCCCCGCTGCCGGCCGCCTGCAGTCTCTCATACGCCGCTCTCCTCCGGTACGTGCCGGGCCGGGCCGCGATGCGCTGTGCTAGCATTGCGCGCCCGGCCGCGCCCGTGTGGCCGCTATTCCCCCGCAGGAGCCCACCGCCATGTCGACTGCCGCCCCCTTGAAGATCACGCCCCCGCCGCAGGGCGCGAAGATCACCGTGCAGGATGGCCAGCTGCGCGTGCCGGAGAACCCGATCATTCCCTTCATCGAGGGCGACGGCACCGGGCCGGACATCTGGCGCGCGAGTGTGCGCGTCATGGACGCCGCGGTCGCCCGTGCCTACGGCGGCAAGCGCCGGGTCCACTGGCTGGAGGTGTTCGCAGGTGAGAAATCCAACAAGCTGTTCAACACCTGGCTGCCCGATGAGACCGTGGCCGCCTGTCGCGAGTATCTGGTATCGATCAAAGGACCGCTCACGACGCCCGTGGGCGGCGGCATCCGCTCGCTCAACGTCGCGCTCCGCCAGATGCTCGATCTGTACGTGTGCCTGCGGCCGGTGCGCTGGTTCAAGGGCGTGCCCTCGCCCGTGCGTCACCCCGAGAAGGTCGACATGGTGATCTTTCGCGAGAACACCGAGGACATCTACACCGGTATCGAGTTCGAGTACGGCACGGCCGAGGCCCAGAAATTTCTCGAGCTGTTCCGCCAGGCATTTCCGAAAGCCTATGCCCGCATCCGTTTTCCCGAGACTTCCGGCATCGGCATCAAGCCGGTCTCGAAGGAAGGCTCGGAGCGGCTGATCCGCGCAGCCCTCGCCTACGCCATCGCCAACAAGCGCAGGAGCGTCACGCTGGTCCACAAAGGCAACATCCAGAAATTCACCGAGGGTGCGTTTCGCAACTGGGGTTACCAGCTGGCCGAGCGGGAGTTCGCGTCACAGACCTATACGTGGGAGCAGTGGGAGCGCACCCGCGCAGCCCAGGGCGAGAAGGAGGCGAACGCCGCGATGGATGCCGCTCGCCAGGCAGGGCGTGTGATCGTGAAGGACGCCATCGCCGATATCACGCTGCAGCAGGTGCTCACCCGCCCTGACGAATTCGATGTGATCGCCACGACCAACCTCAACGGCGATTATCTCTCGGATGCGCTCGCCGCCCAGGTCGGTGGCATTGGTATCGCGCCCGGGGGCAACATCAACTACCTCAGTGGCCATGCGGTGTTCGAGGCGACGCACGGCACCGCGCCGAAGTATGCGAACCTCGACAAGGTCAATCCCGGCTCGGTGATCCTCTCGGGCGAGATGATGTTCCGCTACCTCGGCTGGCTGGAGGCGGCCGACGCCATCATCGCCGCCATGGACCGCACCATTGGGCAGAAGATCGTCACCTACGATTTCGCGCGCCTGATGGAGGGTGCACGCGAGGTGTCGACCAGCGCTTTCGCCGATGCGCTGATCCGCAACCTCTAGTGCACGCGGCCGCAGCGCATACACGGCTGTCCTGCGCCTGATGCCGTGAGCTCCTCCGCTCCCCCCGACCTGCTCGCGTGGGCACGCCAGGTGCAGGCGATCGCGCAGAATGGCCTCGCCTTCACCCACGATCCCTTCGACCGTGAGCGCTATACCCAGCTCGCGGAGCTGGTGACGCTGCTGCTCGCGCGCGAGCTCGACATGCCCGCGGCGGCGGCGCGGGCGCTGTGGGCCGGGGAGCACGGCTACGCCACCCCGAAGGTGGACGTGCGCGGCGGGGTGTTTCTCGAAGACCGGGTGCTGCTGGTGCGCGAGCGCAGCGATGGCCGCTGGACAGTGCCGGGCGGCTGGGCGGACGTGAACGACGCGCCCTCGGAGGCCGTGGCACGGGAGATTCACGAGGAATCCGGCTACCGTGCGCGCCCGGTCAAGCTGGCCGCGCTCATCGACAAGAATCGCCACCCCCATCCCGCCGGCGTTCATCACATCTACAAGCTGTTCTTCGTGTGCGCGCTCGAGGGCGGAGCTGCGGCGACCAGCTCCGAGACCGATGCGGTGGAGTTCTTCCCGGTGCGGCGGCTGCCGCCGCTTTCGACCGGTCGGGTGCTGCCGCAGCAGATCGAGCGGCTCTACCAGCATCACCTCGATCCGGCGCTGCCGACGGACTTCGACTGAGCGTGCCAGCCAGCATGGAAGCGTCCGCGATCGCTGCGCGCTCGCGCGAGTGTGCCCGGCACATCGTCGAGGCTTTTGCCCGCTACAACGCCGAGTTTCGCGCGATCACGCGGCGGGCGCCGCAGCGCTTCGATGCGCGCGACTGGAAAGGCAGCCAGCGCGATGCGGTGGAGCGCATCGAGCTGTACGACTCGTTCGTGAACCAGACCATCGCGGCGCTGCGGCTGGCGCTCGGCGAGCACGCTGCCGACCGCGCCCTGTGGCAGCAGATCCGCGCCGAGTTCGCGACCCAGATCAGCGCGTTGCCGGACACCGAATTCACCAAGACCTTCTTCAGCTCCATCAGCCGCCGCCTGTTCGGCACGGTGGGGGTCGCACCCGATATCGAGTTCGTCGCCACCGATCTCGATCCGCTCGCCGACATCCATTCGGCGCTCGGCACCAACACTTACCTCAATCACGGCTCGCTGCCGCTGCTGTTCGAGGATCTGCTCGGCGATGTGCGCTTCCGCTCGCCGTGGCGCGACCTCGACACGAGCATCGCCCACGTCGCGAGCGAGGTGCGCAGCCACCTGCAGGCCCGCGGCGAGCGCCGCGCGGTCGAGCGGGTCGAGGTGATCCGCGCGGTCTTCTACCAGGTGGCGCGAGCCTACATCGTCGGGCGCGTCCTCGGGCGCGGCTTCCTGCTGCCGCTGGTGATCGCATTGAAGAACACCGATGGCGGCGTGCTGGTGGATGCGGTCATGCTGGCCGAGGACGATGTCAGCATCGTCTTCAGCTTTACCCGTTCCTACTTCCATGCCGATCTCGAGCGCGTCGCCGAGGCAGTGGTATTCCTGCGCTCACTGATGCCGCGCAAGCCGGTGAGCGAGCTCTTCACGGTGCTCGGCCGGGCCCGGCAGGGCAAGACCGAGCGTTACCGTGAGCTGATGCGCAACCTCGCCCACACCAGCGACCTGTTCGAGCACGCTGCCGGTGAGCGCGGGCTCGTGATGGTGTGCTTCACGCTGCCCTCCTTCGATGTGGTCTTCAAGGTGATCCGCGATCGCTTCGCCTACCCGAAGACGGTGCTGCGCGAGGAGGTCATGGAGAAATACCGCCTGGTGTTCATTCACGATCGCGCCGGGCGGCTGGTCGACGCACAGGAGTTCCGCCACCTGCGCTTCCCGCGGGCGCGCTTCGCGGCGGAGCTGCTGGAGGAGCTGCGGCGCGAGACCGCCGGCACGGTGCACGAGGAAGGCGCCGACCTCGTGTTCGACCACGTATACATCGAGCGGCGCATGGCGCCGCTCAATCTCTACCTGCGCAGTGCCGCCAGCGCGCAGGCCGAGCGCGCCGTGCTCGACTACGGCCAGTGCATCCGCGACCTCGCCTACACCAACATCTTTCCCGGCGACCTGCTGCTGAAGAACTTCGGTGTCACCCGCCACGGGCGGGTGATTTTCTACGACTACGACGAGCTCTGCCGGGTCACCGACTGTAACTTCCGCGACGTGCCGCCGCCCACGCACGAGGAAGACGAGATGCGCGGCGAAGCCTGGTTCTATGTCGCGGACAACGATGTGTTCCCCGAGACCTTCCTCAATTTTCTCGGCTTCACCGACGAGCAGCGCGCGGCCTTGCTGCGCGTGCACGGCGAGATTCTCACGGCCGCCTTCTGGCGCGGTGTGCAGCAGCGCCTGCGCGACGGGGAAGTGATGGAGGTGCTGCCCTACCATCCGCACCGCGTGCGCGTGGCCGGCAGCCTGTGAAGCAGCTTTAGAGAACCGCCGCCTCCGCCAGCGGCTCCGGGCTCACCCGGACGCGCGGCGTGGCGCGCTGCTCGCCGAGTGAAGCCTCCGCCAGGGCGCGGCTCGCGGTGTCCCAATTGACCAGTTCTTCCAGGAAGGCGTTCACGTAGGCGCTGCGGCGGTTCTGGTGATCGAGATAGTAGGCGTGCTCCCACAGGTCGAGCGCCAGGAGCGGCACATCACCGCGCACCAGCGGGGTGCCGGCGTTGCTGGTGGTGAGGATCTCGAGCGTGCCCGAGCGCCACACCAGCCACAGCCAGCCACTGCCAAAGTGCGCATGGGCTGCGTCGGTGAACTCGCGCACGAAATGGTCGTACGAGCCAAAGCGCTCGCGCAGGCGCTCGCCGATGAGACCGGTGGCCGCACCGCCGCCGCGTGGCCGCATGGAATTCCAGTAGAGGTTGTGGTTGTAGACTTCGGCGGCATAGCGATACAGGGCATGCTGCGCCGGATTGCGCTCGGTGGCGCGGATCAGCTCGACGAGGCTCAGCGACTCGAGCTCGGTGCCACGCACCAGCGCCAGCATGCGATCGAAGCACACGCGTTGATGGCGCAGGAAGTGAAATACCACCGTGTCGCGTGAGATGGCAGGTTCCAGATCCGCGAAGTTGTAGGGCATCGCGGGTGACTCGATGTTCATGCGGCGTCCTTCCTGCAAATGAACGAAGCCAGATAAGACCGCCCGACCGCCGCACCGGTTCCGTGGCCGTGGAGTCTCGCCACCGACTGGATACGCTGAATGATCGCAATGTGCAATAGGGAAAAGCCGCATCTACTTGCGCGCGCTTCGCTTGCCGGCAGCGAGCGTGCTGCAGCGTGCGCGCTGCACCACGCTGTTGGCATTCGACACGAGCTCGAACTTGTCGGTGAGCGCTGCGGCAGAGCGGACAGCGCCAGGATTCGGCCGCTCAGCGGCTCGCGGCAGCGAGCCCGCGCTCGAGATCGGCGAGGAGATCCTCGGTATCCTCGAGGCCGATCGACAGGCGGATGGTGCCGTCAGTGATGGCCGCGGCGCGCTGGAGATCGGCATCGAGCTCGCGGTTGCCCATGATGGAAGCGGTGACCACCAGTGACTCCGTGGAGCCGAGGCTGGCCGTGAGCGCAAAGAGCTCGAGCGTGTCGGCGAAGCGCCGCGCAGCCGCGGCACCGCCTTTCAGGTCGAAGCTCACGATGCTGCCGAACTCCTGCATCTGGCGTGCCGCGAGCGCGTGCTGTGGATGGGTGGGGAGCCCGGGATAGTGCACCCTGGCAACCGCCGGATGCTGCGCGAGTCGCTGCGCGATCTGCAGCGCGCTCGCGCACTGCGCCTGGTAACGCACGAAGTAGGTCTTTAGCCCGCGCAGGATCAGGAACGCCGCGTGCGGGTCGAGTGTGCCGCCGAGCACGCCAAAGTCACCGCGCAGGGTACGGATGAGCTCCGTGCGGCCGATGACTGCGCCACCCATGACATCGCCGCTGCCGGAGGCGTACTTGGTCAGGCTGTGCAGATAGAGGTCGACGTCGTAGCCGCCATGTTGATGAAATCCGGCAAACGTGTTGTCCAGCACGCTGAGCGCGCCCGCCCCGCGGGCGAGGCGCGTGAGCGCGGCGATGTCGGCGATCTTGGTCACCGGGTTGGTCGGGCTCTCGAAGATGACGAGCCGCGTCGGCCGCTGCGCCAGGGTACGCTCCACCGCCGCGATATCCTCGATCGACAGCAGCGTGTACGTCACGCCGAAGCGGGCCAGGACGCGGCGGATCAGATAGCGGGTCGGGTTGTAGCTTTCGGCGAAGCAGACGATGTGGTCGCCTTGGCGGGTGAGCGCCAGCAGCGTCTGCGCGATGGCGCCGACCCCGGAGGCGGTCACGAGGCAGTCCTCCCGCCCCTGCAGCTCCGCCAGCAGCAGCTCGAGCTGGCGCGTGGTCGGATTGGAGCCGCGCGAGTAGTAGAACCCCGGCCGCTCGCCACGCAGGTAGCGCTCGGTCTCCTCGAGGCTGTCGAACTCGAACTTCACCGACTGGTAGATGGGCGCCACCACGGCGTGATTGTCGGCAGGCAGATCGACCGCGGGTGGATGATTGACGCGGGTAGGCTTCTTCATCCTGCGAATACTATCCGAAGGCACTCAGTTCATGGTCGCGCGCGCCTTGATCAACAGCTGGTCGGCGGTCTGCAGCCGTATCAGGCCTTCCCGCAGGTATTCGACATCGAGGATCACGTACACCACCACGACCGTCACCAGCGTGAAACCGAGGATGTGGAGCCAACTCCGGGAGGGGGCACCCCCCATGCGGTATCCCGCGAGCAGCGAGCAGATCAGAGCCAGGCAAAACAGCAGTGCATAGATGATCCTGGGTGGATGGATCTGCAGCGCCATCGCCCGGACGGTGGCGATGTCGATCATGGCATTCACTGCGGGAAGCAGCAGTTTGCCTGCGTCGCGGTGCGCACCTGGAAGCTCCGTGGCCACCACTGCACTGGACCAGATGCGTTGCTGGAGTTGTTCCGAGGCAGCCATTGCATCTGCCGCGGCCGGGTCCGGTATCTTCCGATAGTACTCGAGGCGCGAGTCGAGGTAGTTGCGGAACAGATCCTGGAGCGCAGTTCGCGGCTCCTGCGGCAGGAGCTGCAGTCGCAGATAGGCGGTCTGTACGGCGTTGACTTCCTGGGCGATCAACATCCTCTTTTCGTTGAAACGGGTAGCCGCTCCGGAGAAGGTAAAGGCCATCAGCAGGCCGAATACCGCAAATACCGCCCCTTCTATGGGGCCGAGATTGCTGCGGTCGCTGTCGCTCTCGCGCTGCCGTCGTACACCACCGAGACGGCGGCCCGCTTCGAGCATGATCAGCATGCCCAGAAACAGCAGCAGCGCGAACACCCACGGAGAGATCAGCGGCTCCACGCCGGCGCGCTACAGATTCAAAGCCGCCCTCGCCGCCTTCATCAACGCATCCTTGCAACCCGGTGACACCTTGTCGATGTTGCTCTGCAGGCATGCGACCGCCGTCTCCGTGCTCATGCCGGGACACATTTGCGGACGCTCTGCCTTGCAGCCTTCGGTGACCGTCTTCAGCGCCGCCTCCCAGCCCGAAGGAGGTGGCGAGGCGGGTGGAGGTTGCGCCTGATCCTGGGCCTGGGCGTATGCACCGGCGAGGAGGCCGGCGGCCAGAAGAACGCTCGTAGGTCTCACAACTTTCTCCAGCAGCAGGGTGCCGCACTTCAAGATAAACGCATGCGCATCCGCGAGATACTGCCCTTCAGGGCTGTTCGCGCACCGGTATCCTTGCAGCGCAGCAAGCCGAACCTCGGCTCAGGCCGCCGGGTGCGCCCCTGATCAGAGCTCCAGCGTGAAACGGTCGGCGTCCAGGTGCGCGGGGAATCTCTCGCGGAACTCGATGAGTGGCTCCTTCGGCAGCTCCACGGTGAGCACCGCCGCCGCTGCGCCGGCGTCGACGAGCGTGCGCCCCATGAAGTCGATCGCGGCGCTGTCGCCGGTGTATGGCACGCCGAGCCCATCGTTTCCGACACGGTTCACTCCGACGACGTACGCCTGGTTTTCGATGGCGCGGGCGCGCAGCAGCTGGCGCCAGGCATCGGCGCGCGCCGCCGGCCAGTTCGCGACGTACAGCAGCAGCTCGTAGTCGAGCTCCGGCCGACGGCGGCTGAACACCGGAAAGCGCAGGTCGTAGCACACGAGCGGACAGATGCTGAACCCGCGCCAGCTCACGCTCCAGGGCGCGCGGCCCGCGCTGAAGTGCTGGTGCTCGCGGCCCATGCGGAACAGGTGGCGCTTGTCATAGTGGCGCAGCTCGCCCGCAGGCTCCGCCCACAGCAGGCGGTTGTAGAAATGGCCCCCCTCGCGCGTGATGACGCTGCCGGTGATCGCCGCGTCGAGGCTGGTCGCGAGCCGTGCCAGCCATTGCGCGGTCGGGCCGCCGGCCGGCTCGCCGAGCCGCTCGACCTCCATGCTGAAACCCGTGGTGAAGGTCTCCGGGAGCACGATGAGGTCTGTCTGGCCGGCGCGCGGGCGCAGCAGCTCCTCGAAGCGCGCGCGATTGCCAGCCGCGTCGTGCCACATGAGCGGCTGCTGCACCAGCGAGACGCGCAGCACGCTCATGGCTCAGCTGCGCCCCGCCTTGGCCGCGAAGGCACGCAGCCGCGACGCGCCCTCATCCAGCGTGTCGTCCCGCTTGGCGATGCATAGCCGCACGAACGGCAGCCGCTCCGGCTCGGCGTAGAACGGCGACAGCGGAATGGTCGCGACGCGCGCCTCGGTGAGCAGCCGCTCGGCAAAGGCACGGTCATCCGGCGGCGCGAAGGCCGCGAAGTCGAGCAGCTGGAAATACGTGCCCTGTGCCGGCGGCAACACGAACCCGGAGCCCTCGAGCGCACTGCGCAGCCGGTCGCGCTTGCGCTGGAAGAAAGCGGCCAGCTCCTCGCCACAGCGCGGCTCCTCGGCGAGATAGGCGGCGATGGCGTGCTGGAGCGGATGCGAGATGCTGAAGGTGTTGAACTGGTGCACCTTGCGCAGCTCGCGCGTGAGTGCCGCCGGCGCCACGCAATAGCCCACCCGCAGCCCGGTCGCATGCAGGGTCTTGCCGAAGGAGAAGACCACCACGCTGCGCGCCGCGAGCCCTGGGTGGGTGAGCATGGACTCGTGCCGCGCCCCATCGAACACTACGTGCTCGTACACCTCGTCGGAAAGCACGGTCAGTCCGTGGCGCTCGCTGAGGCGCGCCAGCTCATCGAGGTCGCCGCGGCTCGCGACGCTGCAGGCAGGGTTGTGCGGGCTGTTGAAGAGCACGAGGCGGGTGCGCGGGCTGAGTGAGTCGTGCACCCGCTGCCAGTCGTAACGGAACCCGGGCTGAGTGAGCGGCAGGCGGATGCAGCGTCCACCCGCGAGGCGCACGGCCGGCTCGTACGAGTCGTAGGCCGGATCGAAAGCGATGGCCTCATCTCCAGGTCCGACGAGCGCTTGCACCGCCGAGTAGATCGCCTCGGTGGCGCCCAGAGTGACGGTAATCCCAGTCTCCGGATCGATCGTGAGCCCATAGAAGGCCTGCAGCTTCGCCGCGATGCGCTCGCGCAGCGCCGGCAGTCCCTCCATGGGCGCGTACTGGTTGTGGCCGGCCGCCATCGCAGCGGCGACCAGCTGCGTCAGTCGCGGGTCGATGTCGTAGTCGGGGAAGCCCTGGCCGAGGTTGAGCGCATCGAGCTCGCGTGCGCGGCGCGACATCACCGTGAAGATGGTGGTGCCGACGTCCTCGAGCTTGCCGCCCACGGCGATCTCAGCGCGCTGCCGTCACGCCCGGTCAGGGCGCCACATCAGGCGCCGCGGCCGCGAGCGCGGCCCCGACCACGCCCGCCTGCCCTGCGAATCGCGCCGGGCGTATCTCCGCGGGCGAGCGCAGCAACGACGCGAACTCATCGAAGTGCTCACTCACCGCGCCGCCCAGTATGAACACATCCGGCCAGAGCAGACGGTGCAGCTCGGCGAGGTATTCGTTCACGCGCGCGATCCAGGCGGGGAAGTCGAGCCCCGCTGCGGTGCGGATATGCGCCGAGGCCCATTTCTCCGCATCCATCCCGCGCAGCTCGAGGTGGCCGAGCTCGGTGTTGGCGAACAGCCTCCCACCGGTGAACAACGCGGTGCCGATCCCGGTGCCGAAAGTGAGCATGATGACCGTGCCGGTGCTGCCGCGACCGCTGCCGAAGCGCATCTCGGCGATCCCGGCGGCGTCGGCATCGTTGAGCATCAGCACCGGTCGTCCCAGCGCTTCGGCCGCGAGCGACTGGCCGTTGGTGCCGATCCAGCTGCGATCGATGTTGGCCGCAGTGAAGGCCGTACCGCTCTTGACGACGGCCGGGAAGGCGATGCCGATGCGCCCGGTCGCGCCGGCGAGCCGTCCGGCGAGCGCGACGAGCACCGGGACGAGGGACGCCGGCGTACAGGGGCTCGGAGTGGCAGCCGAAATGAGCGAGCCGATGACGCTCCCCTGCTGCACATCGACCAGCCCCGCTTTCACCGAGGAGCCGCCCACGTCGATCCCCAGGACTTCTCCGCTCATGTGCGTGCTTCCCCTCGCTCGCTCACAGGTTGGCCGCCGCCGCGAGCTGCAGGTCGCGCTCACGCCGCTGCTCCCGATAGCGCATCCACAGCGTGGAGAGCGCGATGCCGGTCGCTACGATCAGTACCATGATGGTGGCGAGCGCGTTGATATCCGGAGTCACCCCGAAGCGCACCTTGGAGAAAATGACCATCGGCAGCGTGCTCGAACCCGGGCCGGCGACGAACTGCGTGATCACCAGATCATCCCACGAAAGCGTGAACGCCAGCAGCCATCCCGAGGCGATCGCCGGCAGGATGAGCGGCAGGGTGATGCGGCGGAACACCGTCAGTGGGCGCGCGCCCAGGTCCATCGCCGCTTCCTCGAGCGACTCGTCGAACCCGGCGAGGCGCGACTGCACCACGACCGTCACATACGCCATGCAGAAGGTGATGTGGGCAAGCGTGATCGTGACCGCACCGGTGCCGCGGGGCCAGCCGATGAGCTGTCCGAGCGCCACGAACAGCAGCAGCAGCGAGAGCCCCGTGATGACCTCGGGCATGACGATCGGCGCGGTGGTCATGCCGGCGAGCAGCAGGCGGCCGCGGAACGGCCCGAAACGCGCGAGCGCCATGCCGGCAAGCGTGCCGAGCACCACCGCCACGCTGGCCGCCACCAGGGCGATGCGGATCGAGAGAAAGGCAGCGTTGAGGATCTGCTCGTTGCTGAGCAGGGCCCGGTACCACTTCATGGTGGGCGAATGCGCCGCGTCCCATACCGTGACGAGCCGCGAGTTGTTGAACGAGAACACGATCATCGACAGGATCGGCACGTACAGGAACACGAGCCCGAGAACGAGCGCCGTGCGCGCGAAGTAGCCGCGCGGCCTCACCGCTGGGTCTCGAGCTCGCGCCGCTCGAGGCGCTGGAACAGGATGATCGGGATGACCAGCAGCAGCAGCACCAGGATCGCCACCGCGCTCGCCACCGGCCAGTCGCGATTCTCGAAGAACTCATCCGACAGCACCCGCCCGATCATGATCTGATCGGTGCGGCCGAGCAGCGTCGGGATCACGTACTCCCCCACCGCCGGAATGAAGACCAGCAGCGAGCCGGCGAGGATGCCGGGCAGGGACTGCGGCAGCGTGATCGCGAGAAATGCCCGCAGCGGCCGCGCACCGAGGTCCGCTGCCGCCTCGAGCAGCGTCGCATCGTGCTTCTCGAGGTTGGTGTACAGCGGCAGGATCATGAAGGGCAGGTACGAGTAGACGATGCCGATATAGACGGCCAGGTCGGTCTGCAACAGCGCGAGCGGCTGATGTATGACGCCCAGGTAGAGCAGCACGTTGTTGATGACGCCGTTGTTCTTGAGCAGACCGATCCAGGAGTAGACCCGCAGCAGGAACGAGGTCCAGAACGGCAGCACGATCAGCATCAGCAGCAGCGGACGCGTGGCGGCGCCCGAGCGCGCGATGGCATAGGCCATCGGGTAGCCGAGCGCCAGGCAGCACAGCGTCGAGACCGCGGCAACCTTGAGCGAGTAGAGGTAGGAGCTGATGTAGAGCGGGTCGGTGAACAGGAAGGCGTACGCCGAGGTGTGCACCTCCAGTGCCGGGACGCCGTGATGCCAGGATATGAGCGGTGTATAGGGAGGAATCGCCAGGCGCACCTCGGAGAAGGAGATGCGGAAGACGATCAGGAACGGAATGAGGAACAGCAACAACAGCCACAGCAGCGGAATCCCGGCAACCAGCCGTCGTCCGGAAGCCTGCGTGAGCAGTGGCACCGCTGCGCTCTACTCGGTGAGCAGCACCGGGCTCGACCCGTGCCAGCTCAGCCACACGCTTTCCTCACGCGCGATCGGCCGCTCGCCGCCACGCGTCGTGTTGGGGAGCGTGACGCGCAGCAACTTGCCCGAGGCGATCTGCACCAGGTAGATCGACATGTCACCCATGTAGGCGATCTCGCGCACCGTGCCCGCTACGGCGTTCTCCGCCGCGGGCGCGCCGGGCGGTGGCTGGCGGCTGATGTGTATCTTCTCCGGCCGTATCGCGGCCCACACCGTGGCGCCGCTCGCGCAGCTCACCGCGCGCTCGGCGCGCACCACGCAGCCGAGCTCGCCGACGTCGAGGCGCAGGCCCTCGGCGCGCTCCTCGCGCACGCGTCCTTCGAACATGTTCACCGAGCCGATGAAATCCGCCACGAAGCGCGTGCTGGGCGACTCGTAGATGTCCGAGGGTGTGCCGACCTGCACGATACGGCCATGGTTCATGACGCCGAGCCGTTGCCCGAGCGTCATCGCCTCCTCCTGATCGTGGGTGACGACGATGAAGGTGACGCCGAGCCGCTGCTGGATGTTGAGCAGCTCGAACTGCGTGTGCTCGCGCAGCTTCTTGTCGAGCGCGGCGAGCGGCTCATCGAGCAGCAGCAGCTTCGGCCGCTTCACCAGGGCGCGCGCCAGCGCCACCCGCTGGCGCTGTCCGCCGGAGAGTTGATGCGGCTTGCGGGTGCCGAGCCCGCCCATCCTGACGATATCGAGTATCTCCCCCACCTGGCGGCGGATATCGGCGCGTGCCAGCCCCTCCTGCTCGAGTCCGAACGCGACGTTCTTCTCGACGCTCATGTGCGGAAAGAGCGCGTAGGACTGGAACATCATGTTCACCGGCCGCTCGTACGGCGGGATGGTGCTCATGTCCACGCCGTCGATCTGGATGCTGCCGGCGGTCGGACGCTCGAAGCCCGCCAGCAGGCGCAGCAGCGTGGTCTTGCCCGACCCCGATCCGCCGAGCAGGCAGAAGATCTCGCCGCGGCGGATGTCGAGCGAGACGTCATCGACGGCCACGAACTCGCCGAACTTCTTGCTGAGGTGGTCGATGCGCACATAAGCGGCGTCGCGAGCCGCGCTCGCCGCGGTGGCGGTGTCCGGTTGATTCATGCGGTGGGAGTTCACTTGCCGGTCTTGAAGCGCGTCCACATGCGGGTGAGCAGCCGCTGGAATTCCGGCGGGCGCGCCCGTTCGGGAACCAGCCGCTGCCGCACCGCGGCGGGCGGGTACACGCCGGGGTCGTTGCGCACCGCCGGATCGAGCGGCTGCAGGTCCGGGCGCAAGGAGTTGGCGTACTTGATGAAGTTGGAGTTGCGGGCGGCAATCTCCGGACGCAGCAGGAAATCGATGAACAGGTGCGCGTTGCGCACGTGCTGGGCATCAGCGGGGATCGCAAGCACGTCGTAGTTTGCGATCGCACCTTCGCGCGGGATGGCGTAGGCGAGGTCGATGCCCTTGCCGGCCTCGAGCGCACGATCGTGTGCCTGCTTGACGTCCCCCGACCAGCCCATCACGAGGCACAGGTCGCCGTTGGCGAGCATGTCGATGTAGCGCGAGGAGTCGATGTAGCGCAGGTAGCGGCGCATCGCGTGCAGCACCTGCTCGGCCGCGTGCAGGTCCTCGGTGGAGTTGCTGTTGGGGTTGCGGCCGAGGTAGAGCAGCACCGTGCCGACGACCTCGGAGGGCGCATCGAGCACCGCGATGCCGCAGTCGCTGAAGCGGGCGACGATCGCCGGATCGAGCAGCATGCGCCAGCTGTCGACCGGCGCATCCGCCATGCGCTCCTGGATGGCGGCCTTGTTGTAACCGACCCCCGAGGTGATCCACATGTAATCGACCGCATACTGGTTGCCGGGGTCATAGAGGGCGGTAGCCTTCGCCACCTGTGGATCGACATTGGCCAGGTTCGGCAGCAGGGATTTGTCGAGCTTCTGATAGATATCTGCCTTGATCTGGCGCTCGAGAAAGGCACCGGAGGGGCCGACGATGTCGTAGTTGGTGTGCCCGGTGAGCAGCTTCGTCTCCAGGATCTCGTTGGAGTCGTACACGTCGTAGTTGACGTGAATGCCATATTCCTTCTCGAACTCGCCGATCACCGCCGGCTGGATGTAGTCGGACCAGTTGTAGACGTTGACGACCTTCTCGTTCGAGGCGCGCGATTGCTGCGCACTGCTCTGTCCGCCACAGCCGCCCATGGCGGCGAGCAGCGCCGCCACCACGGCGCAGGGGCGAAGGCATCGCGGAGCGGGGATCACGGTTCATTCTTATATATCAGCCGGCCATCGCCTGAGAAGGCGCATCGCCGCCCGCTCCCCTGGCGGGCAAAAGCCATAGGCCTTTCCGCCAGTCAGACATTGAGCAGCAGATGCTCACGCTCCCAGGAGCTGATCACCTGGAGAAACACCTCGTATTCGGCCTGCTTGACGATGGTGAAAGCCTCGACGAATGCCTCACCGAGCAGCTTCACCAGCGGCTGACAGGCGCGCAGCTCGCGCAGCGCCTCATCGAGTGAGCGCGGCAGCCCGAACGGCAGGTCGTGGGCGCTGCCGACGATGGGATCGGAGGGCTGGGCGCCCTCCACCATGCCGAGGTAACCGCAGGCGAGCGAGGCGGCGATGGCGATGTAGGGGTTGGCGTCGGCACCGCCGACGCGGTTCTCGACGCGGCGTGCCTGCGCATCCGACATGGGCACGCGCAGCCCCGCGGTGCGATTGTCGTAACCCCAATGCACGTTGATCGGCGCGGACAGATAGCGTGTGAGGCGGCGGTAGGAGTTGACGTTGGCGCAGAACAGCGCCATGGCCGCCGGCAGGTACTTCTGCAGCCCGCCGATGTGCGCGAAGAACAGCGGCGAGGGCGTCCCGTCAGCATTACTGAAGATATTCTTGCGGCTCTTCACATCCACCACGCTCTGGTGGATGTGCATGGCGCTGCCGGGTTCCTTGGCGTGCGGCTTGGCCATGAAGGTCGCATACATCTTGTGGCGCAGCGCCGCCTCGCGCGCGGTGCGCTTGAACAGGAACGCCTGATCGGCCAGATCGAGCGGCTGCCCGTGGATGAGGTTGATCTCCATCTGCGCCGGGCCATCCTCGTGGATCAAGGTGTCGATCTCGATGTCCTGGTCCTCGCAGAACTGATAGATGTCATCGAACAGCGGATCGAACTCGTTCACCGCGGCGATGCTGTAGGACTGCCGGCCCGGCTCGGCGCGTCCGGAGCGTCCCACCGGCGGGCGCAGCGGATAGTCTGCGTCCTTGTTCTGCTCGACCAGGTAGAACTCGAGCTCCGGCGCCACCACCGGCTCCCAGCCGCGCTGCGCGTAGAGCTCGAGGATGTTGCGCAGCACGTGACGCGGCGCCATCGACACCCGCCGGCCATCGGCATAGAAGCAGTCGTGGATCACCTGCGCGGTGGGCTCCGCCGCCCAGGGCACACGGCGCACGGTTTTGGGGTCGGCCTTGAGCACGATGTCGATTTCCGCCGGGCTCATGGCATCGCCGGTCTCCGGCGGATAGTCACCCGTCACCGTCTGCAGGAATACGCTCTCGGGGAGGCGCATGCCGCCATCCTCCGCGAACTTCTCAGCGGGCATGATCTTGCCGCGCGCGATACCCGCCATGTCCGGAATGATGGCCTCCACCTCGGAGATGCCGTGGTCGCGGAAGAATTGCCGAATCTCACTCACCATGGGACGCCCTTCACTTGGACTGCGCCCGCTGCACCGCCGCCTCACCGAAGGCGGCAAACAGCGCGCGCGAGAATGCATTGCTCATCGCCTGCCACTCCGGATGCCACTGCACCGCGAGTGCGAAGCTGCGTGCGTCCGCAACCCGGAACGCCTCGATCAGGCCATCGGTCGCGCGCGCCTCGACCGCCAGCTCGCTTCCCAGGCGCTCGATGCCCTGGCTGTGGAGCGAGTTCACCCGGATCCGCTCGCTGCCCGCCAGCGCGCGCAGCACACCGCCGGCCTCCAGCAGCACATCGTGCGCGGGACCGTACTGCACCTCGAGTGGCTGCGTCTCATCGTCACGGTGATCGAGGAAACCGGGCACCTCGTGCACCTTTTGATGGAGCGTGCCGCCGAACGCCACGTTCATCTCCTGGAAGCCGCGACAGATCCCGAAGACGGGCACGCCCGCCTCGACCGCCCGGCGGATCAGCGGCAGCGTGGTGGCATCACGCGCCGGGTCGTGCAGCGTACCGGGAGCGCTCGGCGGTCCCTGATAATGCCGCGGCTCGACGTTGGAGGGACTACCCGTGAAGAGCAGTCCGTCCAGTCGATCGAGCAGCTCCTCGAAACGCAGCTCCTCGGCGAGCGCCGGGATCAAGAGCGGCGCGGCGCCGGCCGCCTCCATCACCGCGCGGGCGTACTTCTCTCCCACCATGTGGAAGGGGTGCGCGCCGACCATGCGGCGGTCAGCGGGGATGCCAATTAATGGATGGGTCGCCATGGCGGCCTGCGCCGGGCAGCGTTTAGTATATTAAACGAACCGCCAGGCCAATGATCTCCAAGCAAGAAGACTATTAGACCACAGCTCACGCGCCGAAGCCTCAGTTGCTTTCGCACCTGTCGCTGCGGTAATGGCCGCGCGCACGGCATTCTGTGCGGTATCCGCACCTGCTGCGATTTGCTGCCCGAGCGCCCGGCGGCTATCCTCCGCGCCGCGCGCTCCGCCGCCGCCTTGCCAATATCCTAAACACTGTCGAACGAGGCTCCGTGCAACGCCCTGCTCAGGTCGGCTCCTACTACGCGGTGAGTGCCCAGGCCGCGCCCGCGCGTCCAGCGCTCGAGGGTGCGGTGGAGTGCGACGTGTGCGTGGTAGGCGCGGGCATTGCGGGGTGCTCGAGTGCCCTGCATCTGGCGCAGTCCGGGATGTCAGTCGTGCTCCTCGAGCAGCATCGCGTCTCCTGGGGCGCCTCGGGCCGCAGCGGCGGCCAGGCGCTCGTCGGCATTGCGAGCGGACAGGCAAAGCTCGAGCGACTCATCGGCCAGGCCGATGCGCGCGCGGTGTGGCAGGTCTCGGTCGAGGCGCTCACCCTGATGCGCGAGCTCATCCGGCGCTACGCGATCGAGTGCGATTGGGCTGAAGGGTTCCTCTACACGGCGGTGAAGGATCGCCACGTGCGCGAGCTGCAGGCGGAGCTCACCGAGCTGCGCGAGCGACTCGACTACCCGAGCGTGCGTTACGTGCCGCGCGCGGAATTGCGCGATCTGCTCGCAACCGAGCGCTATGTGGGCGCGCTCTATGACAGCAATAGCGCGCACCTCCATCCACTCAACTACACCCTCGGGCTGGCGCGCGCGGCGGAGCAGCACGCAGTGCGCATCTTCGAGGCCACGCGTGCGCTCAGCTTCGTGCCGCAGGGCGCACGGGTACGCGTGCGCACGCCCCAAGGGGAGGTGAGCGCACGCTTCCTCGTGCTGGCGGGTAACGTCTACCTGGGCGACACCGCTCCCGCACTCGCCGCGAAGATCATGGCGGTCGCCACTTACATCGTGGCGACCGAGCCCCTGGGAGAGGAGCGGGCGCGGCAGCTCATCAGCAACAACGCGGCAGTGAGCGACATGAACTGGGTGCTCGATTACTTCCGCCGCTCCGCAGACCACCGACTGCTGTTCGGCGGACGCGTCAACTATTCCGGGTTGAAGTCCTTCGATGCCCCCGGCGCTACCCGCGCCCGCATGCTGCGCGTGTTCCCGCAGCTCGCCGACGTGCGCATCGACTACGCCTGGGGCGGACATGTCGACATCACCCTCAATCGCGCGCCGCATTTCGGTCGCCTGGCGCCCAACGTCTACTTCCTGCAGGGCTTCTCCGGACATGGCATTGCCCTCACCGGCATCGCCGGTAAGCTCGTGGCGGAGGCGATCCACGGCACGGCCGCGCGCTTCGATGTCTTCGCACGCATACCGCACGGTAATTTCCCCGGCGGCGCTGCCCTGCGCCGGCCGGCGCTGGTGCTGGCGATGCTCTGGTATCGCCTGCGGGACCTGCTGTAGCCCGAGGCTGCTCCTGTGCGCCTCATTCTGTGGCTGTGGTGCGGATGGGGACTCTACTGGCTCCTCTGCGCGCTGCGCAGCAAGCCGACGCAGCGGCGCGAATCGCTTCGCTCGCGCCTCGCGCAAGTGGTGCTGATCGCCGCTGGCGGGGCGCTCATGGCCTGGCCGGTTCCGCGCTGGAGCGCTCTCGAGGGGCGCTTGTGGCCGGCCTCACCCGCGGCCTGGCGGATCGGAGTTGCGCTGGTGGCCGGTGGGCTCGCCTTCGCGATCTGGGCGCGTTGGCATCTGGGCGCCAACTGGAGCGGCACGGTCACGGTCAAACAGGACCACGAGCTGATTCGCTCGGGCCCGTATGCCTGGGTGCGCCACCCGATCTACACCGGGCTGCTCACGGCTCTGCTTGGTACCGCCATCGCGTCCGCCACGGTGCACGCTGCGCTCGGACTCGTCTTCATCGCGGTCGCGTTCATCTACAAGTCGCGCGTCGAGGAAGGATTCATGCGCGAGACCTTTCCCGAGGAGTACCGGCGCTACAGCGCGCAGGTGCCAGCGCTCGTACCGTTCCGTCGACCTCGATCGCCGACTCCGGGTTGACGCGTCCGGCGCGGCAGCCGACCTAACCCCGAAGTGCTTCGGCGATCTGCACCGCGTTGAGCGCGGCGCCCTTGAGCAGCTGGTCCCCGGCGACGAACAAGGCAATGGAGCGACCGGTCGGATCGCTCACGTCCTGACGGATCCGCCCGACCAGAATGGCGTCCCGTCCGGAAGCCTCCAGCGGCATGGGGAAGTAGTTGCGCTCTGCGTCATCGACCAGCTCGACGCCGGGCGCCGCGCGCATGAGCTCGCGCACCTCGGCGGGACCGATCGGCCGCTCGCACTCGAAGCTGATCGCCACCGAGTGTGCGCGCAGCACCGGCACGCGCACGCAGGTCGCCGATACCCTCAGCGCGGGGTCAGCGAATATCTTGCGCGTCTCCTGGATGACCTTGGTCTCCTCGTCGTTGTAGCCCGTCGCCGGATCGATGCGGGTGTTATGGCTGAACAGATTGAAGGCATACGGGTGCGGCAGCACCCGCGGGGCATACGCACGGCCCTCGAGCGATGCCCGCGTCGACTCGCGTAGCTCCTCCATGGCGGCCGCGCCGGCGCCGGAAGCGGCCTGGTAGGTCGAGAGCAGCAGCCGCACGATGCGGTTGCGACGGTGCACCGGCCACAGCGGTGTGATGGAGATGATCGCGCAGCAGTTGGGATTGGCGACGATGCCGCGGTGGCTGCGCAGAGTCTCGGGGTTGATCTCCGGGACGACGAGCGGAACCTCCGGATCCATGCGGAACGCGGACGAGTTGTCGATGACCGTGGCACCCGCCTCGACGGCGAGCGGCGCGAAGCGCCGCGAGGTGCCGGCGCCCGCCGAGAACAGCGCGACGTGCACTCCCTGGAAGCTGTCCTCACGCAGCTCGCGGACCTCGAGCGGCTCGCCGCGGAAGCGCAGCGCCTTGCCGGCCGAGCGCGCCGAGGCGAACAGGCGCAGCTCTGCCAGCGGAAAGCGCCGCTGCTCGAGGCAGCGCAGCAGTTCCACGCCCACCGCCCCGGTTGCCCCCACGACGGCCACGACCGGCGCCGTACGTGCTCGCTCGCTCAACATGCCCTCCCCGGTTCAGGTGCGGCCGGACGCTACCTGAGCCCCGCGGAGCTGTAAAGGACATAACGCGGCGGGCCCCGGGTGAGGCGCTTTCCGTGACGAGCTTCAACGGTGCGCCGACCGCGGCGACGTAAGCTTTCCGCGGAGGGGTCTGATGCGGAATCGGACGTTCGAGCGGATGAGCGGCTCGCTGCGGACCGCGGCGTTCCTCGCGCTCGCCTGTGCGGCTGCTGCGCTGCCGGCGCAGGAAGTCTACAAGTCGGTCGATGCCGAAGGACACGTCGTGTTCTCCGACCGCGGCTCCATCAAGGGCGCGCCGAAGACCACGCTGCACATCAACGAGCCCGATCCGGCCGAGGCCGCACGGCTCGCGCGCGAGCAGGCGCTCCTCGATGCCGACGACGCGGCCCGCACCCGGCAGCAGGCGCTCGAGGACAAGAACAAGGCCGCGCAGGAGCACAAGAAGCAGCAGGCCTGCGACAAAGCACGCAACGAGTACTACCACATGCGGGAAGCGTCGCGGCTCTACCGGCGCGATGCCGATGGCAACCGCGTCTATTACTCCGATGATGATGCGGATGCCATGCGCGAGCAGGCGCGACGCACCATGGTCGCCGCCTGCGGCACCTGAGGACCTCGCGAGCGGATTCCATACGATGACGGTCGAGGGAGTGTTGGCCGTGGCAGCGCGCGCCGTGCGTGTCCGGCCGAGCGTGCTGTGGCTGCTGCTCGCGGCGCCGGCGCTGCTGCCGGCGCAGAGCGTTCACGCCTACAAGGACGCCAACGGCCAGTGGGTGTTCACGGACCGCGGCGCGGGCGGCGATGGCACGCAGCGCGGAGCGTTCGCCGCGCCGCACTCGCCCGAGACGCTGCGGGTCCTGATCGAGCGCAGCGATGCCGCCGAGAGCACCCGGATCACCGCGATCAATGGGTGTCTGTGCGTCGTCACGCTGCGTGTCGCGATCACGAGCTCTTCCCTGCCGGCTGTCCGGCCCGGCGCCATCTATCCGGCCACGCTCGACCCGGGCGCGCATCAGCTGCTGCTCGAGGCGCACCACGACGGCGATGCCCGACCCACGCTCGAGTACAGCTGGTCGTTTGCCCTCGGATCGCCCGATGCCGCGCACCGGCCGCCGCGGCCTTACCGCGCGCCTTTCGCGGTCGGCACGAGCTACCGGATCTCCCAGGCGTATCCCGATCAGTTCACGCACAGGACTCCCGACAGTCGCTACGCCGTCGACATCGCGTTGCCCGACGGGACGGCGGTATACGCTGCGCGTCCCGGCACGGTCATCAACGTACGCCACGATGCGTTCCGCGGCGGCACGGCCGCGGTCATGGCCGATCAGGCCAATCTCATCGAGATCCTCCACGACGATGGCACCATCGCGGTGTACGGCCACCTGCACTGGGATTCGATCCGCGTACGCATCGGCCAGCACGTCGCGCTCGGCGAGTACATCGCCGACTCCGGCAACACCGGCTTCAGCAGCGGCCCGCACCTGCACTTCGCGGTATGGCGCAACGCGGGCGATGAGGATGTATCGCTGCCACTGCAGTTCGCAGGACCGCCGGGCACCGCGGTGACTCCGGTGACCGGAACGGAGCTCACTGCTTATTAGCCACCGGCGCGTCAGCGGCGGCGCAGCTCGTAGCAGCGGTGAATGCGCGGATGACGCGCAAAATCGAGTGGCAACGTCATCGCCGAGATATCGCTGATCTCATAACGCTCGGCGAGGTCCGGCGCGAGCTTGAACCGCTGGGCATTGGTCGAGAAGACGATGAGGCCTGCGGCGGCGAGCAGCCGCGCGCACGCATCGATGAGCGCGGCATGATCGCGAGCGATGTCGAGCACCCCCTCCATGCGCTTGGAGTTCGAGAAGGTCGGTGGATCGAGAAAGATCACATCGAAGCGCTCCGCGGCGCCGGCAGCTGCATCGAGCCAGGCACGGCAGTCGGCCTGCACGAAGCGGTGCTGAGGGCCATCGAGGCCGTTGCCGGCCAGGTTCTCGCGCGCCCAGGCGATATAGGTTGCTGACAGGTCGACGCTGGTGGTGGTGAGCGCCCCGCCATCGGCCGCGTAAACGCTCGCGCTGCCGGTGTAGGCGAACAGGTTGAGGAAATGGCGGCCGCGCGCGAGCGTGCGCAGCCGCGCACGTGTAATGCGATGATCGAGGAACAGCCCGGTATCGAGATAGTCGTCGAAATTCACCCGCAGCCGCAGGCCCCCCTCGAGCACAGTGTGGAAGCGCGACTCGCTACCCACCTTCGAGTACTGCTCACCGCGGCGCGTGCGGCGTCGCGTGCGCACGCGGATGCGCTCGGGCGGCACACCGGTCACCTCGGGGAGGCTCGCCAGCACCTCGCCGCGCCTGCGCTGCACGGCCTCGCGCTCGATCTCCGCCGGTGCGGCGTACTCCTGCACGTACAGCCAGCTCTGCTGCGGCTCGATGACCTGGTAGAGGTCGATGGCGAAGGCGTACTCGGGCATGTCGGCGTCGTACAGGCGGTAACAGGAGATCGCTTCGCGCTGCGCCCAACCGCGCAACCGTTGCAGGTTCTTGGCCAGACGGTTGGCAAACATGCGCGCTCCGGCCGTGTCCTTGAGGTGCGCGACACCGCGGCCGAGCGATCCGGGGGCGCGTTCGCTCTGCGGCGTGATCTGGACCCGCAGCAGGCGACACTCGAGTGCACCGTTCCACATCGTGTGGGTGCGGTACGCTCGCAGTCCGAGCTCCAGGCCGAGCTCGGGTGCGGTGAGCACCGCGGCACTCCAGCCCTGAAAGTGCTCGCGCAGCACGGCGCCGAGCTCGCGATGCACGGCGCGCGCGGCGTCTCGATCGCCCAGGCGCTCCCCATAGGGTGGATTGGTGCACAGGAGTCCGCCGCGCTCGGCCGTCGGCGGACGTGCGTCCCGCAACGCGCCGTTATGAAACGTCGCGAGCTGCGCGACCCCGGCACGCCGCGCGTTCTCGCGCGCCTGGCCGATCGCGCGCTCGTCGCGATCGCGCCCGTACACCCGTACCGCGGTGGAGCTCCCGGCGAGCGCGCGAGTCTCGGCCTCTGCACGCAGCCGCTGCCAGAGCGCCGCATCGTGTCCGCTCCACCCCAAAAATCCGAAATACTGGCGCGTGAGCCCGGGCGCGCGGTCGGCGGCGATCAATGCCGCTTCGATGCACAGCGTCCCCGAGCCGCACAGCGGATCGAGGAACTGCGCCGGTTGCTGCGGCGGCTCGCCGGGCTGCCGCGGGTCGGCGCTGCGCACGAGCTCCTGCCAGCCGGCGCGCAGCAGCACACCGGCCGCCAGATTCTCCTTGAGGGGCGCCTCGCCGCCGCCGGTGCGGTAACCCCGCCGGTGCAGGCTCTCGCCGGAGAGATCGATGGAGAGTGTGATGTGCGTGCCGCGCGCGTGCGCATGCACCCGCACGTCCGGCCGCTCGCGCGCCACATCCGGCCGGGCGCCGGTCGCCGCGCGCAGCGCATCGACGATGCCGTCCTTGAGCTTCAGTGCGCCGAAATGGCTGTGCGTGATCGATGGGTGCCGCCCGCTGAAGTCGCAGGCGAGCGTCGCGCCGGGGGACAGATGGGCGGTCCAGTCGAGCGCGGCGACCGCGGCGTGAAACTCGCGCGCATCGTGCGCCTCGCAGTGCAGGATCTCGAGGTAAATCCGGCTCGCAACCCGCGACCACAGACAGGCGCGATACGCACACTCGAGTGAGCCGGAGAATGCGACCTGCAACGTACGCTCGCGCACCCCCTGCGCGCCGCAGGCGGTGAGCTCGCGCGCCAGCAGATCGGCACAGCCGCGTGGCGCGCTCGCGAGGAAGCTGAGCGGCTCAGCGCTCACTCGGTGCGCGCCGCCGCGACAACCCGGTCACTCCGCGCCGAGGTCGATCCAGGTGGTCTTCAGCTCGGTGTACTTCTCGAGCGCGTGCAGCGACTTGTCGCGGCCGATGCCCGATTGCTTGAAGCCGCCGAACGGCACGGTGATGTCGTCCGCGTCGTAGCAGTTCACGTACACCGTGCCGGCGCGCAGTGCGCGCGCTACCCGGTGCGCGGTGGTCACATCACGCGTCCACACGGCGGCAGCCAGGCCGTAGATCACGTCGTTCGCGATCTCGACCGCTTCCTCCACGGTCCTGAAGGTGATGGTCGACAGCACCGGCCCGAAGATCTCCTCGCGCGCGATCGCCATCGCCGGCTTCACTCCCTCGAACACGGTCGGCTCGATGAAGTAGCCGCCGCTCTCCTCGCGCACGCGCCGGCCGCCGAGGCGGATGCTCGCACCATCGGCGCGCCCGGCGTCGATGTAGCCGAGCACGCGCTTCATCTGTGTCTCATCGACGATTGCTCCGAGCCTGGTCGCCGGGTCGAGCGGATCCCCGGGCGCGAGCGTGCGCCCGATGGCTTGCACCTTCTCGAGCACCGCCTCCTTGATGTCTTCCTGCAGCAGCAGCCGCGAGCCCGCCGAGCACATCTCCCCCTGGTTGAAGAAGATCGCCCAGGCGGCGGCGGTCGCCGCTCTGTCGAGATCCGGGTAGTCGGCGAGCACGATGTTCGGGGACTTGCCGCCGCACTCGAGCGAGACGCGTTTGAGGTTGGACTGCCCCGCGAATTGCATGATCGAGCGCCCGGTGGCGGTGGAGCCCGTGAAAGCAATGCAGTCGACATCCATGTGCAGCGCCAGCGCCTTGCCCGCGGTCGGTCCGAATCCCGGCACGACGTTGAAGGTTCCGGGCGGTACGCCCGCCTGGATGGCGAGCTCGGCGAGCTTGAGCGCGGTGAGCGGGGACTTCTCCGAAGGCTTGAGCACCAGCGAGTTGCCGGCGGCGAGCACCGGGGCGAGCTTCCAGGCCGCCATCAGCAGCGGAAAATTCCAGGGTACGATTGCGCCTACGACCCCCAGTGGCTCGCGCGTGATGAAAGCGAGCGCGTCGGGACCGGTGGGCGCGACCTCGTCATACACCTTGTCGATCGCTTCGGCATACCACTGCACGCAGCGCGCCGCGCCCGGAATGTCGACGTTCAGGCTGTCGCTGATCGGCTTGCCGACATCCAGAGTCTCGAGGAGCGCGAGCTCCTCGGCTCGCTCGCGTATGAGCTCGGCGAGGCGCAGCAGCACGCTCTTGCGCTTCGCCGGCGCGAGACGCGCCCAGCCGCCCTTGCGGAAAGCGGCACGCGCCGAGATCACTGCGCGATTGATGTCCTCGCCGTCGCCGGCAGCGACACGCGCGAGCAGCTTCCCGGTCGCCGGGTTGATGCAATCGAAGGTGGCACCGGAGGCCGCGTCCAGGTAGCGGCCGTCGATGAAGGCCTGCGTGCGGAACTCGAGCCGCTTGGCGCGCTCGTGCCAGGAAACCGACTCGGCTGTAGCGCTCATGAGGGAGGTCTCTCAGAAAGTGGGCGGTGTACAGGCGCTGATGATCTCACACGCCTCACGGCCCACGTTGCGGAAGCGGTGCGGGAGCTGACTCGAGAAGTAATAGGCCTCGCCCGCGGCCAGCGTGCGCGTCGCACCGCCGACCGTGAGCTCGATGCGCCCGCGGATGACGACGCCCGCCTCCTCGCCGCGGTGTGCCAGCATCTCCTCGCCCGTCGCGGCGCCGGCGGCGTAGCGCTCGTGCAGCACGGTGAGCTGCCGGGCGGGACGCTGCGCGGCGACCAGCCGCAGCGAGACCTCGGCGTTACCGAGCTCGACGAGCTCGTCCGCAGCGTAGAACGCCTGCGGTGCGGCGCTCAGGTCCAGGGTAAAGAACTCCGCGAGCGACATCGGCACCCCATCCAGCACCTTCTTCAGTGAGCTCACCGAAGGGCTCACACGGTTCTGCTCGATGAGCGAGATCAGGCCATTGGTAACCCCTGCCCTTCGTGCGAGCTCGCGCTGCGACAGTCCGAAGGTGGTACGAACGCTGCGCAGCCGGGCGCCGACGTCGATAGTCATGACTGTTTAAGATCTTGAACGTGAGGGCCAGAAATATCTCCGCAGTGGCCCGGATTGTCCACTTTATTTATCATTCCACGCCCGCCGCCCTATGCCAGAGCTCACCCCATGTCTACCGCTGCACCCCTCGCCACGACCTTGAGCCGCCCGGATCTCGAAGCGCTGTGGCTGCCCTTCACCGCCAATCGCCAGTTCAAGAGCCAGCCGAGACTGCTGGCGCGCGCGAGCGGCATGCACTACTGGACCGTGGAGGGTCGTCAGATTCTCGATGGCGTGGCGGGATTGTGGTGCGTAAACGCCGGCCATGGGCGGCGCGAGATCACGCAGGCGGTGGCGACGCAGCTCGAGACGCTCGACTACGGTCCGTCGTTCCAGATGGCGCACCCGGTTGCGTTCCAGCTCGCGAACGCGCTCGTCAGGATCGCTCCGGCCGGTCTCGATCACGTCTTCTTCACCAACTCCGGCTCCGAGGCGGTCGATACGGCGCTCAAGATCGCGTTGGCATTCCATCGACTGCGCGCTGAGGGCACACGTACGCGGCTGATCGGCCGCGAGCGGGCTTACCACGGCGTCGGCTTTGGTGGCATCTCCGTCGGTGGGATCGTGCCGAACCGCCGCACGTGGTCGAGCGCACTCATTCCCGGGGTCGACCACCTGCCGCACACGCATGACCTGGCGCGCAACGCGTTCTCGCGCGGCCTGCCCGAGCACGGTGCCCAGCTCGCCGATGAGCTCGAGCGGCTCGTGGCGCTGCACGACGCCTCCAACATCGCCGCCGTGATCGTCGAGCCGATCGCCGCATCAACGGGCGTGCTGCTGCCGCCGCGCGGCTATCTGCAGCGGCTGCGCGAGATCTGCGATCGTCATGGCATTCTGTTGATCTTCGATGAGGTGATCACCGGCTTCGGCCGCACCGGCTCGGCTTTCGCAGCGCAGGAATTCGGCGTGCGGCCCGACATGATCACCCTCGCCAAGGGACTCACCAACGGCTGCGTGCCCATGGGGGGCGTGCTCGTGAGCAAGGCGGTCTACGACACTTTCATGCAGGGGCCGGAGGGGATCGAGCTGTTCCATGGCTACACCTACTCGGCGCATCCGGCCGCGTGCGCTGCGGGACTAGCGACGCTCGCGCTTTACGAGCGCGAAGGACTCCTCACCCGCGCGGCGTCACTCGCCAGATACTGGGAAGATGCCGCCCACGCGCTGCGCGAGCTGCCCCACGTCATCGACGTGCGCAACTACGGGCTGATCCTGGGACTCGAGCTCGCCGGCATCCCCGGCAAGCCTGGAGCGCGCGCCTACGAAGTGTTCACGCGCTGCTTCGAGCGCGGCGTGCTGGTGCGTCAAACGGGCGATGTGATCGCACTGTCGCCCCCGCTCATCGTCGAGAAAGCCCAGATCGATGAGATGTTCGGCACGCTGCGCGAGGTGCTGCGCGCGCAATAGCTACGGGGCGCAACCGCTGCGCCCCGCGGAAATCGACGGCGCACTCAGGCGCGTGGCGGCTGGCGGTTACGCCGCAGCATCGCCCAGGCGATGGCCACGATGACGAGCGCGATGCCAACCAGCACCGCCATGCCGGGGCCGTGCGGCGTGTCGATACGCGAAGCGGCGACGGTAATGGTTTCCACGGGACACCTTGCGACTGCGACCGGGACGCTACCTTCCCACCGCGCGGCAGGAGCATGAAGGCGCGGGTCGCAGTTCTGCGACGGGCGTCAAGGAGTCCGCCGCGTTATGTCGCAAGTCAGCCGCGCGCCTCGAAGATGGCGTAGATCTTGGCGCAGTCCTCGAGGACTTCCCAGGTGCCGCTGAAGCCTGCGGGAATCACGAATGCATCGCCCGGACCGAAGCTCGCGCGCTCACCGGTCGCGCTCTCGATGAGCACGCGCCCCGCGGTCATCACACACAGCTCGTTCTCCGTGTAGCGCACCCGCCATTTGCCACGCGTCGCCGACCAGCGCCCCGCGAAGAACTGCTGCGTGACGTCGGTGAAATAATTGCGCAGCTGCAGCTGCGGCGCGCCGACGAGCAACTGCTCGGCGGCCGGTGTGGAGACTTCCGGCTCGCAGGCGACATCCAGGCGAACGATGCTGGTGCTCATGGCGATCTCACGCAGGTAATCGTGCCAGGAGATCTTAGCGCGAAGATGCGCCGCGAGCTTGTAGCGGCGCGGCGCACTCGCCTGGCGGCGTACGCCGAGGCTAATCACGGCGGGCCACCTCGCCCTCGCCCGGCAGCTGCATCCGTACGGTGACACGGCGCTCGAGCGCATAGCTGTCGAGATCGCCATCTGCGCTGGCGGCGGCGCTCTTACCGTGCGCCTCGATGCGGATGCGAGCCGCCGGTACGCCCGCGCTCTCCAGCACCGCGGCTACGTTTTGCGCCCGTCGCAGGGACAGCTCCTGGTTGTACTCCTCCGAGCCCCGCGGGTCGGTAAAACCGGCGACCGACAGCTGCGCCTGCGGCAGCGATGCGGCCAGGGCGCCGAGCTTCAGGAGCGGCGACATCGCGGCCGCCGCCACCGAGTCATCGTCGGTGCGGAAGCTGACATCGAGCCCGAGCTGGTCGGTGTGGCCGAGCTCGGCGGCGAGCTCATCGCTCCGTTCGCGCGCCTGCGACAGCGAGCCATCGAGCTGCGCTACATGCGCCTGGAGCTCGGCGCGCTGCAGCTCGCTGCGCTCGAGCTGCTCGGCCAGCGCCGCCCTGGACTGCGCCTGGCGATGGTAACGATCGCCGAGCAGCGCGCCCGCCGCGCTACCGACCAGTGCGCCGACCGGTCCGCCGGCGGCGGCTCCGACCGCCAGCCCGGTCAAAACGCCGATGTCAGATTGCTTCGATCCGCTGCCCGGCGGATCCGGCGGCTCGGCGGCGCGCGCCGCCGAGAGGGCCAGCGAGCCGCTGAGCGCGAATCCCAGCGCTGCGGCGCGCAGTGTCAGGTGTTTCATGGTCTGCTCCTCGCCTGTCCTGGAGGTTAGGGGAATGCTCGTACGCTGATGATTTCAGCCCGCGGCACGGCAGCGGCCGTGGAGCAAAAGCGCCGGGGCGAGGATGATTTGTGGCGGAAGATGGCAGCGGCGGGTGATCGCATATACTGGCGGTCCCAACGCCTATCGGAATCCACCATGCGTCATCCTTCGGGCCTGCACCGGGCGCGCCGGGCGGCTGTGTGGCTAGCCGCCCCCGCCCTCGCACTCGCCTGCGCCGCCGTGCGTGCTGCGCCGGAGCCGGGCGCGCCCGTCGCGGCGGAGCCTGCCGGAAACGTGCTGCGGGCGACGCTCGCGAACGGATTGCGCGTGGTCATCGTGCGCAACACCCTCGCACCCGTGGTCGCGACCTCGGTGAACTACCTGGTCGGCTCGGATGAGGCGCCGGCAGGGTTCCCGGGCACCGCGCACGCCGAGGAGCACATGATGTTTCGCGGCAGCCCGGGACTCACCGCCGATCAGCTCGCGGACATCGGCAGCGTGGTCGGCGGCGATTTCAACGCCAACACCCGCGAGGATATGACGCAGTACCTGTTCACGGTCCCCGCCGAGGATCTCGATGTGGCGCTGCATATCGAGGCGCTGCGGATGCGCGCGGTGCTCGACACGGCTGCGGAATGGAAGGCCGAGCGCGGCGCCATCGAGCAGGAAGTTGCCCAGGACCTGTCGGAGCCCTCGTACGTACTGTTCGCCAAGTTGCGAGCGCGCATGTTCGCCGGTACCCCCTACGAGCACGACGCGCTCGGTACCCGTGCTTCGTTCCGGAAGACCACCGCACGGATGCTCAAGCGCTTCCACGACACCTGGTATGCGCCGAACAACGCCATCCTCGTGATCGCAGGCGATGTCGAGCCCGCTGCCACGCTCACTCTCGTGCAGCAGCTGTTCGCCGACATTCCCGCGAAGCAGCTGCCGCACAAGCCCGCGGTGGAGCTGCGCCCGGTGCAGCCCACCTCCTTCAGCGTCGATACCGATCGGCCGAGCGGCACGCTCATGATCGCGCTGCGTACGCCGGGTCCGCGTCATGCGGACTTCGCGGCGCTCGAGGTGCTGGCGGACGTCCTCAGCAGCAAGCGCTTCGATCTCTACGGGCTCGTGCCGCAGGGCCACGCGCTCAGTGCCGAGTTCGGGCTCGATCCACTGCCGCAGGCGGGGCTCGCGTATGCCGCGCTCAACTTCACCGCGGGCGAGGATCCGCAGGCGCTCGAGAGCGAGGTGCGGGCGATCCTCGCACGCGTCGCGCACGAAGGCGTGCCGCCGGAGCTGGTGGCGGCGGCGAAGCTGCAGGAGCGCAGCGCTGCGCAGTTTCAACGCAACTCCATCCCGGAGCTCGCCGCCATATGGTCGGATGCGCTGGCGCTGTACGGACTGAGCTCCCCGGATGAGGACCTCGCGCGTATCGAGCAGGTGACGGTGGCGGACGTCAACCGCGTCGCACGGGAATACCTCGATCTCGATCATGCGGTGACCGGTGTGATGCAACCGCGCGGCTCGGGGCCGCCGGTGGCTTCGCACGGGGGCTTCGGCGGACGGGAAGCGATCTCACTCGGTGAGGCGCATCCGACCGCGCTGCCGGCCTGGGCCAGCAAGGCGTTGCAGCGGCTGGAGGTGCCCGAGTCGACGCTGCACCCGGTGGTGAGCACCCTGCCGAATGGTGTGACGCTCATCGTGCAGAGCGCTGACGTGAGTGACACCGTGAGCGTGTTCGGCCACATCCGCAACCGTCCCGAGACCGAGGAGAATGCCGGCGAAGAAGGGGTCGCGCAGGTGCTCGAGCGACTCCTCACCTACGGCAGCGAGCGCCTCGACCGCGTCGCATTCCAGCAGGCGCTCGATGACATCGGCGCGCGCGAGCACGCCGGCACTGACTTCGCGGTGCAGATGCTGGCCGAGCAGTTCGAGCGCGGCACCGAGCTGCTCGCCGACAATGAGCTGCGCCCGGCGATGCCGGAGAAAGCGCTCGAGGTGATCCGCGGGCAGGTGGCACTCGGTATCGCTGCGCGCAACGCCAGCCCGGGTTTCCTGACGCAGCGCTCGTTGCGCGCCGCGCTCTATCCGCCCGGCGATCCGAGCCTGCGCATGTCGACACCGGAAACCGTGCGTTCTCTGACTCCCGCCGCGGTGCGCGCCTACTACACCCGCGTCTTCCGCCCGGACCTCACCAGCATCGTGGTCATCGGCAAGGTAGATCCACAGAGCGCCCGCGCGGTGATCAGCCGCTACTTCGGCAACTGGTCGGCGACCGGCCCCAGGCCGCCGATCGACCTGCCGCCCGTGCCGGCCAATGGACCGGGAACGGTGGTGGTGCCGGACGCGAGCCGCGTGCAGGACCGTGTGGTGCTGGCGCAGAACCTGGCGCTCACGCGCTCGGATCCGGACTACTATCCGCTCGCCCTGGGTAACGCGGTGCTGGGTGGCAGCTTCTACTCGACGCGCCTCAGCATCGACCTGCGCAAGCGCGCCGGGCTCGTGTACTCGGTGGAGTCGGTGCTGCAGTCCGGCCGCACCCGCAGCGTCTACCTGGTCGAGTATGCGAGCGATCCGCAGAATGTGAGCCGCGCCGCGAGCATGGTCGCGCATGAGATCACCAACATGCAGACCGCCCCGGCGGGGGTCGACGAGTTGACACGCGTCAAGGCTTACCTGTTGCGGCAGATGCCGCTCAATGAAGCCGGACTCGATGAGATCGCCCGTGCGCTGCTCACGCGCACCGACCTCGGGCTGCCGCTCGATGAGCCGAGGCACGCGGCCGAGCGCTTCATCGCACTCGATGCCGCCGCGGTGCAGGAAGCGTTCCGCAAGTGGCTGCGGCCCCAGGACCTGGTGCGCGTCAGCACCGGTCCGACGCCGCCCTAGAGCGGCCCGGTGCGTCTGCGCTCGATCGCTTTCGCGCTGTTACTCGTCTCGGTCGCGGGCCTCGCGGCCGCGGTCGCGGGCTTCGCGGCCCCGGCAGCGGCGCCGCTTCCCGCGGCTGCGCCGGTCGCCAGCGGCGATCCCTGGTGGCGCCACGCAGTCATCTACGAGATCTACCCGCGCAGCTTCCAGGATTCCAACGGCGATGGCGTCGGCGACCTGAACGGCATCACGCAGCGGCTCGACTATCTCGAGCAGCTCGGCGTCGACGCCATCTGGATTGCGCCCTTCTACCCCTCGCCGCAAGTGGACTTCGGCTACGACATTTCCGACTACCGCGCGATCGACCCGCAGTACGGAACGCTCGCGGACTTCGACCGGCTGCTCGCCGAGGCGCGGCGGCGCCAGATCCGCGTGCTGCTGGACATGGTGCTCAATCACACCTCCGATCAGCATCCCTGGTTCCTCGAGGCCGCGCGCTCGCGCGACTCACCCCACCATGATTTCTATGTCTGGAGCGAGGGCAAGCCCACGGCCGGCGGCGCACGCCGCCCGCCCAACAACTGGGTGAGCCTCTTTGGCGGCTCGGCCTGGCAGTTCGTGCCGTCGGTGAGCGAGTTCTACTATCACCGTTTCTACCGCCAGCAGCCCGATCTCAACTGGCGCAATCCAGCGGTCGAGCAGGCCATGCTCGCCGCGATGCGCTTCTGGCTCGATCGGGGCGTTGCGGGCTTCAGGCTCGACGCCGTGACGGAGCTCTTCGAGGATGCGCAGCTGCGCGACGCGCCGGTTCTCGGCGGGGTGAATGCTCAGGGAGACCCGATCCTGAGCGACGTCTACACCAAGAATCTGCCCGAGGTGCACGCGGTGATGCGGGATCTGCGCGTGCTGGTCGACTCCTATCCCGATGAGCGCGTGCTGATCGGCGAGACGTATCTCGAGAAGACCTCTGATCTCGATGCCTGGTACGGAGGTGCCCGGCACGATGAGCTGCAGCTGCCGATGGATACCCTGGTGGGACTCGGCAATCGCCTGGACGCCGACACGTTCCGCCGCCACCTCGCGGAATCACAGACGGAGCTCCATGGCTCGCTGCCGCTCGTGGTGTTCGACAACCACGACAACGTCCGCAGCCGGGACCGCTTCGGTGACGGCGTGCACGATGCGCAGATCGCGCGCATCGTCGCGACGCTTCTCCTGACCACGCGCGCCACGGCGCTCATGTATCAGGGCCAGGAGATCGGCCAGCGCACCGACACACCGCGCCGTATCGAGGACGTGCGTGATCCGCTCGGCATACGCGGCTGGCCCCGCGACAAAGGCCGCGACGGCGAGCGCACGCCCATGCAATGGGATGCCTCCAATCCGCAGGCCGGGTTCAGCAGCGGTCCACGCACCTGGCTGCCGGTGAGCGCGGACTACCGCAGCGTGAATGTGCAGACCGAAAGCGCCGACCCGGAGTCACTGCTCAACTGGTACCGGCGGCTCATCGCGCTGCGCCGGAGCAATGCGGCTCTCCGTGACGGGCGCATGGTGATGCTCGACCGTGGCAATC
>DATKMV010000024.1:0-3973 GCA_035541695.1 Steroidobacteraceae bacterium | reverse complement strand
GCGGTCGAGTCCAACATCGCATCTCAGGCCGAGGAGGTGCGGCAGGCACTGCTCGGTGGCCCGCAGCTCGAGAAGGTCGCGCGCCTCGCGATCCCGGGCTTCGCCACCGCGACTGCCGAGGTCCAGGCCGACATTGTGCAGCACCTGCGCGGCAAGCTCGAGGTCGAGGCGAGCAACGAGCAGTCCCAGCCGGGCACGCCGAGAAAGGGGCCCGCCGACCTCTACCTGATCACCTATACGGATCGCAATCTCGACACCGCACGACGGGTGGTGGATCAGCTGCTGCGGCTGTTTCTCGCCAACTCCCTCGGCGGCTCACAGGAGGGATCCGAGCAGGCCCAGCAGTTCCTCGTCCAGCAGATCGCCGAGTACGACAAGCGGCTCGCGACGGCGGAAGCGCGGCTGGCCGACTTCAAGCGGGAGCATCCGGGGCTGGTACCGGGGTCCACGGGCGATTTCTTCGCCCGGCTGCACTCGGAGACCGACGAGCTCGACAAGGACCGGCTCGCACTCACCATCCTCGAGCAGAAGCGCGACGAGCTGAGGCGACAGCTGGCCGGTGAGCAGCCCATCGCGGGTTCGATGAGCGGGTCCGGTCAGCCGCTCGATACGGCGAGCGCCATCCGCGAGACGCAGGCGCGACTCGATGAGCTGCTGCTGCGCTTCACGGACAAGCACCCGGATGTGATCGCGGCACGGCGCCAGCTGGAAGACCTCAAGAAGCGCCAGAAGGCCGAGCTCGAAGCGGTGCGGCGCGGCGATCCCGCCGCGATCGCCGCGACCGGCCTGTCTGCGAACCCGGTCTATCAGGGCATGAAGCTGCAGCTCAGCCAGGTCGATGTGGAGATTGCCGCGGCACGCCAACAGGTCGCTGACCAGGAGCGGAAGATCGCCGACCAGCGCAAGATGATCAACACCGCCCCACAGGTGGAGGCGGAGTACGAGCGACTCAATCGCGACTATGACGTGACCCATAAAGAGTACCAGGCACTGGTGGAGCGTTTGAGCCGGGCGCGGCTCTCGGACAAGGCTGACGCGACCGGAGTGGTGCGCTTCGAGGTGGTCGACCCGCCGACCGCCGACCCGACACCGGTGTTCCCGAAGCGCACCCGCCTGATCCTCATAGTGCTGGCGGCGGGTCTGGGCGCCGGCCTTGCGGTAGCCTACGTGCTGCATCAGCTGCAGCCCGTCTTTACCTCGCCGCGCCAGCTGACCGAAGTGACACAGCTTCCGGTGCTCGGGGGTGTGAGCATGACATGGCGGGAGCGGCACCATGCCGCGGCGCGCCGTGCCGTCTGGACCTATTCACTGGGGACGGCGTTGCTCGTGCTGGTGGCAGTCGTCACGCTGCTGACGGATGATTTCACCTCGCGCTTGTTGCACGCCCTGATTGCATGAGCGTCATCGAGAACACACTGAAGCGACTGCAGGGGCAACGCCCCGCGACGAGCCCGGCCGTCGAGCCGGACCCTCAGGGCTATGGCACCGTGGCCGCTGCGGGAGCGGCGCGGCGGCGCGAAGCGCCGGCGACGGATGGCGCCACGAACGCGCGCCAGCTCATCATCGATCAGAACGTGCTGAGGGCAGCCGGCATGTTACCTCCGGTTCACCAGGAGCATGAGCTCGCGCAACAGTATCGGCGCATCAAGCGGCCGCTGATCAACAATGCCCTCGGGCGCGGCGTGGCCCGCCTGGCGAGCGGCAATCTCATCATGATCACGAGCGCCGTGCCGGGCGAGGGCAAGACGTTCATGTCGCTGAACCTCGCCCTCAGCATGCGCCTCGAAGAGGACGTGACGGTGTTGCTCATCGATGGCGACGTCGTGAACCCGCGCCTCACGCAGATTCTCGGGATGGACGGGCAGCCGGGCCTGCTCGACCTGGTGAAGGATCCGGCCCTGGCGCCCGACTCGGTCATCGTGGCGACCGAGCTGCCGGGCCTCGCCTTCCTGCCGGCGGGGCATCAGGAGTCCAACGCGACCGAGCTGGTGGCGAGCGCCCGCATGCATCAGGTGATCTCCCGGCTCGGCAACGAGAATGCGGCACGGCTCGTGCTGTTCGACTCGGCACCGCTGCTCATCACCACCGAGGCTCAGGCGCTGGCGCACTTCGCCGGTCAGGTCGTCATGGTGGTGCAGGCGGATCAGACCGCGCAGCACGTGGTCCTGGACGCCCTCGAGACCCTGGCCGAAGACAAGCCGGTCTTCCTGGTGCTCAACCAGATCATTCGGCATTCGCATGCGGGCTATTACTACGAGTACGGCTCGGGTGCGAAGTGGCGCGAGCAGGCGGGCAGCAGTTAAGCCAGCCGCCGTGGTCGACATGCTGAACCTGCGGCCTGGGGGGCCGTGCCCCCGGTACCGCGGGGTGTTCGGCCTGTGGCTCGCGGTGGCTGCCGTGCCGGCAGCCGCCCAACTCTCACCGCTGACGAGCCAGACCTTCTTTTACCAGCAGGCCGGAGCCCCGCAGTCGGGCGATTACCTCGCGGCGAACGGTGGCGCCATCTTCACGAGCAATGCCGCCCGCAGCACCAGCGGCTCGAACGACACGCTGCTGATGCTCGGATTGAGCGGGTCGGACCGGCGCGAGGGGACACGGCTCGACTATCACCTGAGCTCCGACCTGGCTCTGGTGAAGTATCTGAGCAGCACCTTTCCAACGAGGCCGACAGGGTTCCTCGATGCGTTCGGCAGCTTCAAGTTCGTACCGGGCTTTTTCTCCTGGATCGCCCGCGAGAGCTTCAGTCAGGTACAGATCAACCCGTACGTGCCGGTGACGCCCGAGAATCTCGTGAGCATCAACAACATCACCACCGGCCCCCGCTTCACCATGCGACCGACACTGCGCACGTCAGTGAGGCTCGACCTGCTGTACTCCTACCTCACCACGAGCTCGGCATCCAGTCAGTACACCAACTTCGACAACCATCGCTACGGGGGCGACCTGAGGATCGACCGCGCGTTCAGCGAGGCCGCCAGCCTCTACCTCAAGGGCCACTACGAGAAGGCTGAGTTCAAGGATACCGCGGACAACCATGACTACCGGCTCGCCGAAGCGCAGCTCGGGTACAAGCTCGTGGACGGCAGAACGGTGTTCGATGTCTCCGGCGGTTATTCACAGATCCACATCTATGACGTGCCGGCGCAGGTGGAGAGCATCGGTGGCACGCGCGAGGTGCTGGAGACGCAGTCCTTCAGCGACCCGGTGTGGCGGGTGGATATCTCCAGGCTCGTCACGCCGACCCAACGGGTTGCCCTGTACGCCTCGCAGCAGTTCACCGACGCCGCCTCGGTCTTCCGCCTGGGGTTCGATCAGTCGGTGCCCCTCATTGCGCCGCCCGCGCAGGCGACTGCTGAGGTCTTCAAGCAGAACTCGGTTGGCGTCAGCTGGCGCCTGCAGGGTCCGCGAACCTCGCTCAACATCGGCCTCGGGCAGTACCGCCAGAGGTACCTGCTGCAGAGCGCTTACTCTTTAAACACCGATTTCAAGAGCGCCAACGCGATGCTCACGCGGCAACTGAGCCCGGCGCTCAAGTGGGATCTGGGGGGGCAGTACCAGAAACAGGACCAGATCGGAACGCAGCCGGAGGGCGTGGCCCCGAGCTCCTTGAGGCTGTGGGGTGCGCTCACGGATCTGCACTGGCAGGTCGGTGAGCACCTCAGCCTGCGTTTCATCTATTCGCACACCTCGCAAAGCGGTGTTTACGCGGACAACCAGATCGGCGTGACCGCTTCCTGGACGCTGGTGGCGGCGCAGGCGACCGCGCCGGGCTTGCCAGTGCTCACACCGATCGCCCCAGCGAGCACGCGCGCGCGTCCCTGAGCAGACTCGGGGAGCAACGCGGTGCTGCCGGAGACGGGCCACACGATGGAAACGGGTAATGCGGTCCTTGGCGGGCAGGCACTCGATGTTCCCTTGAGCTCGCGCCGCTGGAGCCTCGACGAGTGGCTGGCCAGCGAAGCCGCCTGGAGCA